>JBKPTA010000035.1:0-30059 GCA_046735295.1 Actinomycetota bacterium
ACCCGGCGCGCAGCTTCCCCACTACGCGCCGGGTGGTCTGTGGGTCATCCAGTGGGTACGGCGTGGGGAGCGGTGTGGTCTCGAGGCGGCCCCAGAACGCCCTCCTCGACCAGCGGCGTGCGTCGGTCCGTGGTCTCGACACGCTCGACCGACGGACCGGGCTCGACCGACGGACCGGGCTCGACCGACTGACCGGGCTCGATCGACTGACCGGGCTCGACCGACTCGCCGGCAGCGGCCTGCTCCATGCGGAGCAGCGCGATCTCCTCCTCGAAGTCGTCGGGCGAGCTGAAGGCCTTGTAGACGCTGGCGAACCGCAGGTAGGCGACCGGGTCGAGCGCCCGCAACGGCCCCAGGATCGCCATTCCGACCTCGTGCGCCGGGATCTCCGCGGCGCCCTCGTTGCGCAGCGTGTCCTCGACGGTCTGGCCCAGGCACGCCAGGTCGTCCTCGGAGACCGGGCGCCCCTTGCAGGCCTTCCGCACGCCGGCGATCGCCTTCTCCCGGTTGAAGGGCTCGGTCGCGCCGGAGCGCTTGAGCACGGTCAGCTGCATCAGCTCGACGGTCGTGAACCGCTTCTCACAGTTCTCGCACCGTCGCCGGCGTCGGATCGCCGTGCCGTCCTCGGAGACGCGCGAGTCGAGGACCTTGGTGTCGCCGTGCCGGCAGTACGGGCAGTGCATCCGGGTCCTCCTCTCCATGTGCTCGAAACGCCTCCGAGACGCCCCGGGTAGAACGCTGTCCGGGCGCGCCGAAGTCCCCCGCGGGCGGGGGTCCTCCCTGTGGACTGGCGGCCCGCTCCTGTGGACGGCCAGCGATCTTCTGTGGGTACTCCACCCCGTTGATGTGGACTACATGTGGAGAACCACACCGGTGTAACTACTAGATGTAGTGGTTACCGTACGTCGGCTCGGGGAGGATGGCAAGGACTTGTCGAGGATTGGTCGAGATGTCGTCGGCCTACGGCGGGGTCGCGCGCAAAGGCACAGGTCAGCGGCCTGCGATCTCCGCGAGCGACCGGCCGCCCCGGCGTGTCTGCTCCCCGGTCAGGCCCCCTCCTCGCCCGGGATGCGATCGGTCACAATGGGCCACGTGACGTCGGGGAGGCGGGGAGCAGGCAGGCATGCCGGTCCCGCTCGTCTCGAGGACCATCCCCAGGGCGATCGGCCGGGACTCGGTCGCCTGCTCCTCCTTGCGCTCGGGATCACCTCCGCGGTGGTCGGGTGGGGCTACCTGGTCTACCTGGCCATCGACTTCGGCACCGCCGCCCGCGACGGGGACGCACGAGGCTGGCTCTACCTGGCGATGGCCACCCTCGGTGGCATCGCGTGCTTGTTCATCGCCCTGACGCTCTGGGCACGGTTCGCGGCGGGCGTCCGGGCGGCGACCGCCTCTCCGGCTCCGCCGCGGCCGCCCGGTGGACGCCGAGCCGCGAGGTAGCCGATGCCGACGCCGACCGCCGGCTACTCCGGCACGCCGCTGCCCAAGAAGCTCGGGGTCAAGGACGGTGACGTCGTCCTCCTCGACCGGCTCCCCGCAGGTCTCGACCTCGGTCTGCCGCCCAGCGTCACGGTCGTACGCCGACTCCGCGCGGGACTGGACCTCACCGTCACCTTCCACACGCACCTGGCGACCTTGGAGGACCGACTGCCGGCGCTGTTCGAGCACACCGTCACCGCCGGGATGGTCTGGGCCTGCTGGCCCAAGCAGGCCGCAGTCAGGAAGCTCGCGATCGACTCCGACCTGAACGACAACGTCGTCCGCGGTGCCGGCCTAGAGCTCGGCTGGGTGGACGTGAAGGTCGCGGCCATCGACGAGATGTGGTCGGGGCAGAAGTTCGTGAGGCGCCGCAAGGACCGCTGAGCGGTTCCCTGGCCCGTGGTTTCGATGGCGCAGGCGGGCCTCGACCAACAAGGAGGGCGGGCACTCTCCACCACCGGGCAGGCGGACGCCCCCGCAACCGGCGGACGGGCGGGCGCCATCGTCAACCGGCGGGCGGGCGCCCGTCGTCGACCGGCGGACGAGGCGGGGCGCGCCGTCAACCAGTGGGCCCGCAGGCACGTCCCGAGCGGGCGGCGGGCGCGTCTGGTCGAGCACCGGCCGCGAGAGGCAGCGCGCATGGGGTCGCGCTGCCTCTCGTCTTCCCCCGGCTCTCCGCCGCGGCCGGGGTCGAAGTCGGCCGGGCGGAAGTCTGTCACTTCGGAACGCGCAGGCGCTGGCCCACCTGCAGGCTGGCGCTGTCGAGATGGTTCATGGCCTCGATGTGGGCCATCGTGCTGCGCACGTCGCCACCGTCGGTGGCGCGCGCGGCGATGTCCCACAGGGTCTGGCCGGGCTGGACGTCGACCACCCGCGTCTGCTGGGGCTGGTCGCTGGCGAGGGAGCCGGTGGCCGCGACGAGACCGACGCCGAGCATCGCCACCAGGCTCGCCACGAACACGACCAGACGGCCGCGGCGGGTGAGCCGGAGCGAGCCGGGCCGGGGTCGGACGACCTCGACGGAGACGTCGTCCCCGTCGTACTCAGCGGCGAAGAAGTCCTGGAGGTCGATGTGCCGCGCGGTGGTCTCGACGAGCTCGACCGACGCCGACGGCGCTCCGCCCGACGGCGCCGAGGACCGTGGGCTCAGCGACGGGTCGGCGGGCGAGATGCGGGTGACGAAGGATGCCTGGTCGGCCTCGGCGACGATGCGCAGCACGGGCCGGTCGCTGCGACCCGCCACCGAGGCACCCTGGCCGACGGTGCGGCGGCGTGGCGTCGCCTTGCGCGTCGGTGGGGCGGGCGGCGTCAGCCGGGGGGTGCGGGTGACGGTGATGCTGCTCATCGGGTCCTCCTGGGGAAGTTCGTTGATCTGATGTCTAACGGCCGCCACCGACAGTGGTGGTCCGATCAGACGTTCGATCGAACATGTGTACGACGTTAGAGCAGGTGTTCGAACGGTTGCAAGCAGCGACACGAACGAATGTTCGAATGTCCGGCGACACGTGCGGGAACCTCGATTCCGCCCGGCTCGGGCCACGTCGAGCCGCCATGGACCTGCCGGGGAACCTGCGGGGGTCCTCGCGGGTCGTGGGGGTGGACCGCGACGGAGGGAGCCGGCCATGGGTCAGAGGGAGACGCTGTCGCGGGGACATGAGCAGCGGGCCGATGGCTCGCGCTCGACGCTGCACGAGGTCTTCGACGCGTCGTACCGCCGCCTGGTCGTCCAGCTGTACGACGTGGTCGGTGACGCCGCGAAGGCCGAGGCCCTGGTGCAGGAGGCGTTCGTCCGGGCAGCGGCCGGAGGTTCCCGCTTCTCGCGGGTGGAGGATCCCGAGGCGTGGCTGCGACGAACGGCGGTCAACCTGCACCGCAGCCGCTGGCGCAAGCTCCCCCACGTCGCCCGGACCCGGCCGGAGCCGGAGAGCCGGACCGATCCGCCGGGACTCGTCGCAGCCCCCGACTTCACCGCGGTCGACCGGCGAGGCCACCGGCTGCGGGTCCGTCGCCGGGCGGGGGTCGCCGTCGCGCTCGCCGCGGTGCTGGCCGTCGCCGGCGCTGTGGTCGCGCAGTCGCACCGGAACAGCGCAGATCACGCCCTGGTCCCCCCGCCGCAGGTGACGGCGCGCACCTACCCTGGCGCGACCATGGACACACTCGACGCCGGCACCTATCGGTTCCACCCCTCGTCGACCGAGAGCGGCCTCGTCGCGGACCTCACGCTTCCCGGTGGCTGGAACGCGTGGATCGGACCCAACCGCTTCGACGGGCACGCGCCCGGACGTTCCAACGGGGAGGCTCTCGGCCACCTGACGTGGTACGTCGGCGTCCTCGTCCTCGAGGTCGACTCGGTCAACACCGACGGGTGCGGCAGCCCCACCGACGAGCAGGACACCCCAGAGGACGTCGTCACGGCGCTCAGCCGGGCGTTCTCCACGACGCTGATCAGGCCTGCGGAGACGGTGCGGCGCTTCGGCCACCCGGCGACCCGGTTGCGTCTGCGAATGACCGATGCCGCAGCGACGTGCCCTGGGGACACCGCGATCTTCCACAGCACGACCGACGGGTTCATCCAGTACGCCGGCACCGGAACAATCCTGGACGTCTGGGTGGTCGACGTCGGCGGGACCCCGATCTACGTGCAGAGGGCCTGGACGCGCAACACTCCGACGCGCGTCCGCAGCGAGCTGGACGGGGTGGTCGGCTCACTCCGGTTCTCTCAGACGGGGTGACTCGGCGGCTGCGAACGAATCCCGCTTCGTCGACGTGTCGCGCCGAGGTCTCGACGGCTCGACCGCCGGCGACGGCTCGACCGACGGGGACGCCGAAGTCCTGGGGTCGACGTAGGAGCGCGAGACGCGGAGCGGGTCCGTACGCCCCCTACCCTGGCCGCATGAGGGACTCGCGCGTCGCGCCGGTCGAGGACAATCTCGATGCGTTCCTGGAGAGCATCGTCCGGTCCGGGGAGTTCAGCGCCGGGTCGGACACCGACGTGTGGACCTACTGGTCCGAGGTCGCGTTTCCGCTGTTCAACGGCATCGGCCGGGCTCGGTTCGCGACCGGCAGCGTGGAGTCGCGGGCCCGCGACGTGGTCGCGTCATTCGTCCGGCGCGGCCTTCCGTTCATCTGGTGGGCCACCCCGAGCGGGCACGGCGAGGAGCTCATGCCGGTCCTCGCCCGGCTCGGGATGGCCTGCGGGCACGTGCCCGGCATGTTCACCGAGCTCGGGGCACCGGTGCCCGACCGTGCCCCGGCCGGCGTGACCCTGCGCGAGGTCTCCGTTGGCGAGCTGGTTCCGGTGATGGTGGCCGGCTTCGGCATCCCCGACGGCCTGGAACCGCACTTCCACAAGTTCCTCGCCGGCCTCGACCCTGGGGCGATGGTCAACGTGGTGGCCGGCGTGGACGGCGAGGACGTCGCGTGCGGCACCTTGTGGCAGACAGGGCGGACCGCCGGCCTCTACAACATCGCGACCGTGGAGCGAGCCCGCGGCCGTGGCATCGGGTACGCCGTGACCGCCGCGTTGATGAACGCCGGCCGCGCGCGTGGAGCCACGCACGCGATCCTGCATGCGAGCCAGCAGGGTCGCCCCGTCTATGAGCGCCTCGGGTTCGAGAAGGTCTGCCCGACCCAGCAGTTCGTGTGGACTCCTCCGGACCCGGAGTCGGCCGACGACACGCCCGTTCGAACAGATGTTTGATTCGGGAGCACCGGTCGCCGTACCGTTTCGTCCCATGACGAAGAGCCAGTCGGGCAAGGGTGCCGGGTCGCGGGTCAGCGAGCTGCCGGACGGCCCGCCCGACGCCACCGGACTGACGCCTCGCCAGCAGCGGGTGCTCGCCACCATCAAGGAGGCGATCGAGCAGCGCGGCTACCCGCCGAGCATGCGCGAGATCGGCCAGGCGGTCGGGCTCACCAGCAGCTCCAGCGTCGCCCACCAGCTGCGAGTGCTCGAGGAGAAGGGCTTCCTCAAGCGCGACCCCAACCGGCCCCGGGCGCTCGAGGTGTTCCTGCCCGAGCTGATGGCGGCCCGGCGCGCCATCTCCGGTGCCGAGGAGACGTCGTACGACGAGACGGGTGTGGGCGACGCGCGGCCCGAGGCCGCCTACGTCCCGATGGTCGGCCGGATCGCCGCCGGCGGCCCGATCCTCGCCGAGGAGACGCTCGACGACGTCTTCCCGCTGCCCAGGCAGCTCGTCGGAGAGGGCACCCTGTTCCTGCTCGAGGTCCGCGGCGACTCGATGGTCGAGGCCGCCATCTGCGACGGCGACTACGTCGTGGTGCGCCAGGAGCAGACCGCCGAGAACGGCGAGATCGTCGCCGCGCTGATCGACGGTGAGGCCACCGTCAAGACGTTCCAGCGCAAGGACGGCCGCGTCTGGCTGCTGCCGCACAACGCGGCCTACGAGCCGATCGATGGCACCCATGCCACCATCCTGGGCAAGGTCACCGCCGTCCTGCGCCGCATCTGAGACGGCATCCGGTCGAGATCGCCCACGGAACCGGGAAGTATCTGGTCACCGTCGGTGCTCTCCTGTAGACATCAGGCGTACGTCACAAGGACAACGCCTGATGCGTCATCAGGATGATGCAAATCCTTTACCTCACCTGAGAGGATGGGTCGGTGAGCGTGCGGTCGAGCGTGCAGACGACGATTGCCCGGGGAAGCTTCCTCGGGCGTCGCGGTGTGCGCGAGATCATCCTCATCGGCGCTCTGTACGTCCTCTACTGCTTCACCCGCACCTTCGCCGACGGCGACCTCGGCCCGGCGCAGGACCGCGCTGGTGACCTGGCCACGCTCGAGCGGGTGCTCCACCTCGACTGGGAGCACGCCCTCAACGGCTGGTTCGTCGCCCACACCTGGGCCGCGATCCCGGCCGACTACTGGTACGCCGCGGCCCACTATCTCGTGACCCTGCTCGTGCTGGTCTGGCTGTACCGCAAGGGCGCGGCCCACTACACACCCGCCCGGTGGGCGCTGGTGGTGTCGTGCGTGATCGCGCTCGCCTGCTACCTCCTGCTGCCGACCGCACCGCCGCGGATGCTGAACGGCTACACCGACGTCCTCAGCCTGCACGCCAACGACGGCTGGTGGAGCACCGACGCCTCGGCCCCCAAGGGCATGGGCGGCCTCACCAACGAGCTGGCCGCCTTCCCCAGCCTGCACGCCGGCTGGGCGCTCTGGGTCGCCCTTGTGGTACGCCGCTCCACCCGCAACTACTGGGCCCGCGGCCTGGCCTGGCTCCACGCCCTGGTCACCGCCGTCGTGGTGATCGGCACCGGCAACCACTGGATCCTCGACGTCGCCGTCGGGTGGGCGCTGGTGATCGTGGCGATGTGGCTGGTCGACCCGTGGTTCGCCGACTCACGCCAGCTCGTCAGCGCCCGCCGCATCGAGTTCCACCAGCGGATCGCCCGCCCGGCAACGGCCGCTCCTCTCGAGCCGATCGCGCACGAGCAGATCGCTGTCGACGACGTCACCGGTCCGCTGGGCCGCCCACTCTGGTGTGACCCGCCGCCCTGCTAGCTGCCGGAGCCCGGCCGCCGGACGGAGATCCGGGGGGGACCCCGGCGACGGCTCGCACCGTGCGGTGGCGCTCGTTGGAGGCCCGCCGTTCACCTCGCCGACACGGGCGCGCCGGCGTCGGCCAGTCGGGCCAGGGCCCTCCGCACGAGGTCGCCGTCGTACGTCGTCCACATCGGGGGCAGGCTCGCCCGGAGGAAGGACCCGTACCTCGCCGTGGCCAGTCGCGGGTCGAGGACCGCGACGACCCCTCGGTCGGACGTCGTGCGGACCAGGCGGCCGGTGCCCTGCGCCAGCAGCAGGGCGGCGTGGGTGGCAGCGACCTGCATGAACCCGTTGCGGCCCTCGCGGTCGGCCGCGCGCTGGCGCGCGCTCATCAGCGGGTCGTCGGGTCGCGGGAAGGGGATGCGGTCGATGATCACCAGCTGGCAGGTCTCCCCCGGGACGTCCAGGCCCTGCCACAGGCTGAGGGTGCCGAACAGGCAGGTGTGAGGGTCGCCGACGAACTGCCGGGCGAGCTCGGGCAGCTGGGCGTCGCCCTGGGCGAGCGTGGTCAGGTGCGGCAGCCGCTCGCGGAGGGCCTCGGCGGCTGCCTGCGCCGCCCGCCGTGAGCTGAACAGCCCGAGCGTGCGGCCTCCCGCCGCGTCGACCAGAGCCGCGATCTCGGCCAGCTGCTGCTCGCCGAGGCCGTCGCGGCCCGGGGGCGGGAGATGGCGGGCGACGTAGAGGATCGCCTGGTGGCCGTAGTCGAAGGGTGAGCCGACGTCGAGGCCGACCCAGGGCAGTGCCCCGGCGCCACCGGTCGCGTCGACGGCTGCCTCGTCCGGCCCGACGACGTCGATGCGCTCGTCCGGCCGGAGTCCCACCGAGGTGGCGATCGCGTTGAAGTCGCCGCCCAGCATCAGGGTCGCCGAGGTCATCACCACCGTCTTGTCGGTGAGCAGCTTGTCGCGCATCGGACCCCACACCTCGAGCGGGGCGACGCAGAGCCGGGCCGGGACGCGCTCCCCTCCCTCACTCAGCCAGAGCACGTCGGCCTCGGACCGCGCCGCCATCCGCTCGGCGGTGACGAACACCTCCTGGACCGATCCGCGGGCCTGGATACGGCCGGCGTCCGCGTCGCCGCCCGGGCCGGCGTCGGTCTCCCGGGGGTACGCCGAGAGGCAGGCGCGAGCGGCCTCGCGCACCAGCGCGAGCGCGTCGGCGAGGACCTCGGGCACCTCGTCGAAGCGGCCCGGAGCGCACGCTGCGATCGCCGCGCCGAGAGCATCACCGGCATCCGCCAGGTCGTCGACCGCGGACGAGTCGGCCTCGGCGGACTCGACGTACCGACGGGAGCGGCGTGCCGCTCGGTCGACGTCGGAGGCCAGCAGCTCGTCGGTCGCCGCCTGAGTGACCCGGGCGACGACCTCGTGGGCTTCGTCGATCACCACCACGTCGTAGTCGGGAATCATCGGCACGCCCTCGATCGCGTCGATCGCGAGCAGCGAGTGGTTGGTGACGATCAGGTGCGAGCGGTGCGCCTCCTCGCGGGCGAGCTCGACGAAGCACTCCTCGCCGAACGGGCACCGCGCCGCCCCGAGGCACTCGCGATGGCTGACGCTGAGCTGGCGCCACTCACGGTCGGTATGGCGAGGGGCACGGTCGCGCTCACCGGTGCCGCCGGTCTCCGCCTCCTGCTCGGCCCAGGCGCGGAGCTCGAGCACCTTCTTGCCCTGAGCGCTGACCAGGGTGCTCGTCGGGGGCTGCACCAGCGTGCTCTGCTCCTCCTCGGGAGCGCCCTCACGGACCCGGTGCAGGCAGGCGTAGTTGGAGCGGCCCTTGAGCACGGCGTACGACGTGTCCAGCTCGGGGTGCGGACCGGCGACGGCCGCCACGAGGCGCGGGAGGTCGCGCTCGACGAGCTGGTGCTGCAGCGCGAGCGTGGCCGTCGCCACGACCACGCGCTCGTCGTGGAGCAGGGCAGGAACGAGGTAGGCGAGGGACTTGCCGGTGCCCGTCCCCGCCTGCACCACGAGGTGCCGGTGCCGGACGAAGGCCTCGAGGACCGCCTCGGCCATGGCGAGCTGGCCGGACCGCTCCTCACCCTCAAGGGCCGACACCGCCGTCCCCAACACCGAGGAGACGGGTGGACGGGCGTCGGGCACTGGTGCACCCTATCCGCGACGGGAGACAACGGTTTCGGCCGAAACCGCGTGGGTGAGGGCCCACGACGTCGCGCGTGGGGGGCGACCACCCGTCTGGCACTCGGGCGCCCTGACCCACTGTCCCATCGAGAGGCGTCACCGCATGACCAGCATCCTCGCCATCGAGGACGATCCCTCGATCCGGGCCGCGCTCGAGCAGGGGCTGGCTGAGCGCGGCCACATGGTCCAGACCGCTTCGACGGGCATCTCCGGGCTCGAGGCGGTCCTGGGAGACCGTCCCGACCTCGTCCTGCTCGACCTCGGTCTCCCAGACGTGGACGGAATCACCGTGATCGGGATGATCCGGGCCGCGAGCGCGGTCCCGATCATCGTGATCACGGCCGCCGACGACGACCCGACGATGGTCCACGCGCTCGACGCGGGCGCCGACGACTACGTCGTGAAACCGTTCCGGCTCGAGCAGGTCTCGGCCCGCATCAGGGCGGTGATGCGGCGTACCACGAGGCGTCCCTCGAGCGAGCCGATCCGCGTCGGCGAGCTGCTCATCCACGAGCCGACGCGCACAGCGACCCTCGCCGGTGAACAGCTCGCGCTGGCGCGTCGCGAGTTCGACCTGCTGCTCGCGCTCGCCCTGCGAGTCGGCGAGGTCGTCAGCAAGCGCACCCTGCTGGCCGAGGTGTGGCGGCAGGCCGAGGGCGGCTCCGACCGCACCGTCGACGTGCACCTCTCGTGGCTGCGACGCAAGCTCGGCGAGACCGCCGCCGAGCCGCGCTACCTGGAGAGCGTCCGCGGAGTGGGCGTGCGCATGGTCGACCCGACTGCGCAGCGCACCCGCAAGTCCTCCTGACCCCGGGGAGGTCGCCCGTCACTCCTCACCCGGCGCGCGGCCGGACCGCGAGAAGCGCGGGACGCCGGCCACGCATCGCGCGGTCACGGTGATGCCGTGGTCCTCGCCGATGCGCAGGAACCTCACCCGGACGTCGACCGGACCACGGGCCAGGATCTGGTACCGCCAGCCCGTGTTCGGGTACGCCGACACCAGCCGGACCGCCGTCCCCTGGCACTGCACGATCGCGTGCCCCGCCGTCCCGCTCCAGGACCGGCGTTGCGCGGTCGGAGCGACCGCACTCGACGACGGCGGGCTCGACGACGGCGGGCTCGACGACGGGGTTGTCGCCGGAGCGGCGGATCGCGGCGTCGAGGGCGACGACGACCGGGGCGGGACCACGACCCCCGGGCTGAGGGGTGCGGCCGAGCGCGTGTGCGGGACCGGCAGCGAACCCGTCACGTCGGCCCGTGGCTCCGCACTCGGCAGCACGCCGGCACCAGCGCGACCGACGACGACCCAGACCAGGGTCGCCACCAGAGCGACGACGGCGCACCAGGCCGCCAGACCGAGGGCGACGGTCCGAGCGCTGCTCATGACCGCATCATCCCGTTGTCCAGCAACACCGGTCGCGGTCGAGCCTTCCGACCTGCCACTACCTTCTCCTCATGAGCGCGATCCTGGTGATCGAGGATGACCCCGCGATCCGGGCCGCGGTCCAGCGCAGCATGACCCAGCGTGGCCACGTGGTGTCGGTGGCCGCGACCGCCATGGCGGGCCTGGAGCTGGTGCTCCAGGAGAAGCCGGACGTCGTCCTGCTCGATCTCGGCCTCCCCGACGTGGAGGGTCTGACGCTGATCGGGATGATCCGCGCGGCGAGCGCCGTCCCGATCATCGTCGTCACCGCCCGCGACGACGCGGCCTCGATCGTCGGCGCCCTCGACGCCGGCGCGGACGACTACGTCGTCAAGCCGTTCGGTGCCGACCAGGTCTCCGCGCGGATGCGGGCCGTGCTGCGGCGTACCGCCGTCCAGGCCGACCCGGAACCCGTCCGCGTGGGCGGCCTGGCCCTCGACGAGCGGGGACGGACCGCGACCTTGGACGACGTCCCGCTCGAGCTCACGCGCAAGGAGTTCGACCTCCTGCTCGCGCTCGCCCACCGACCCGGCGAGGTCATGACCAAGCGCGAGCTGCTCGCGGAGGTCTGGCGCCAGGCTTACGGCGGGTCCGACCGGACCGTCGACGTCCACCTCTCGTGGCTGCGACGCAAGCTCGGCGAGACGGCCGCCACGCCCCGTTACCTCCACAGCGTCCGCGGCGTCGGGGTACGCCTGGTGGATCCCGGCGGCGGCTGATGCGCGCCCGGATCTCATGGCTGGTCCTGGCGACGACGTCCGCCGTCGTCGTGGCCTTCGTGATCCCGCTCTGCCTGCTCGTGCGCACGCTGGCTGCCGACCGGGCGATGAGCGCGGCGGACCAGGCAGCTCGCAACGTCGCCCTGGTCGTCTCCACGGACTCCAGCACGCAGCTGGACGGATACCTCGAGGACCTGAACGGGAGCATCGTCCCCCAGGTCGCGGTTCTCACCCCGCGGGGACGCAGCCTCGGCACCACCGGCGACCTGGCCCGGGACCCCGACGTACGTCGTGCCCTCACCGGCGAGGCGATCCGGGTGACCGGCGAGGACGGAGGCGCGGTTCTCATCCCGGTCGCAGACGGAGAGGGTGGGACCGCGGTGGTACGGGCGAGCGTCACCGAAGCCGACCTGAGGCGCGGCGTGACCCCGGCGTGGGCCGGGATCATCGGGCTCGGGGTGGTGCTCCTGCTCCTGGGATGGGTGATGGCGCGCCAGCTCGGACGCCGGATCAGCGAGCCGCTGCACCACGTCGCACAGACCGCCCACCAGATCCGCGAGGGCGACCTGGCAGCCCGAGCCGACGTGCGGGGCACCCCCGAGACGGAGGAGCTCGCGCGTGCACTGAACGGCCTGGCCGAGCGCACCACCGACCTGATCGCGGCCGAGCGCGCCGCCGCTGGGGACCTCTCCCACCGGCTGCGTACGCCGATGACCGCGCTGCGGCTCGACGCCGAGGCCGTGACCGACGCCACGGTCGCGCATCGGCTGCAGGACCACCTCACGGTACTCCAGGTCACCGTGGACCAGATCGTCAAGGAGGCGCGACGCCCCGTGCAGAGCACGCTCGCCGCACGGTGCGACGCCGCGGCAACGGTGGCGGCACGGGTCGCGTTCTGGTCGGCCCTGGCCGAGGACGACGGCCGCCGGCTGACCAGCGACGTGGCGCCCGGACCCCTGCTCGTGCCGGTCAGCGACACCGACCTGGCCGACCTCCTCGACGTACTCATCGACAACGTGTTCGCCCATACCGAAGACGGCGTGGGCTTCAGCGTCAGCCTGCGCGCCCTCGAAGGCACGTGCCTGCTGGTCGTCTCGGACGAAGGCGGGGGTTGGTCGGCGACGCCGTCGCCTCGCCCGGGCCACACCGGACTGGGGATCAACATCGCGAGAAGGACCGCGCACCAGTGCGGTGGGCACCTGGTCACGGGAATCAGCGCTTCGGGCGGGGCGCGGGTCGAGGTGGGGCTGCCGCTGCTGGCGGCGTGACGACTCCCTTCGCCCAGCAGGTGACCGTGTCCACTCAGTCGTCGTGCTCACCGCCGTGATGCTCAGCGCCGTCGTGCTCGGCGCCGCCGATCGGGCCGCTCTCGTGGTCACCGTTCTCGTGCTCCCCCGCGACCGCCTGGACGGTCCGGGTCGGCGAGACCTGAGGCGAACGCACCGCCGTCGAGGACGCAGGGACGGTCGCCACGGGCGCCGGCACCGTGACGGTCCGGGTCACGTGCGTCACGCAGGCCCGGCCCTGCCGGACGGCCGGCGGCCGGCAGGGCGCCCATTTCACGACCACGCCGGGGCGCACCACCTGGGGGGACGGGTGGTGATGGGGGACGGAGACCGGCGACGTCGCGGGGTCGGTGGCCGCCGACACGGTGTAGGCCTGCAGGCCGCCGGCCACGCCGGTGAGGAAGGCCAGAGCGCCGAGCAGAACCGCGAAGAGCTTCATGGCTCAACCGTGCAGGTCGGCGGTTTGTCGCGGCCTCAAGCGAACGTCAAACCTGGGCGTGGGATCTGGGTCCGTGAATTGACGCGTGCTTGACGTGCCGTTGCCCTGCCTTCCCGGAGCCTGGCCCGCATGAATCCCACCCCCCGCCGCCGTGACGCGGTCCGTCTCGGCGTCACGTCCCTCACCGCACTGATCGGAGCGAGCAGCCTGGCCGCCGTAGGCTGGTTCGCCGGAGCCGCTGCCCGGCAGCACGACACCGAGCAGGCCCACGCGGACGCCGAACAGGCGGCGGCGGTCGCCAAGGCCGCCGACGCCAAGGCGCGATACGACGCGGCCATGGCACGACGGCGCTCCGCGGCGTTCCCGCGTCGGGTGGTGCTGCGTCCGCGACCGACCCGAACCGTCGTCGATACTCGCTACGTGACCGCCGCGTCAGCGCCGGTCTCCGTCGGCGGCGGTACCGTCACGTCGCAGCCGCCGGCCGCCGCAGCCGCGCCCCGGCCCGGCCCGGTCACACATCCCGCTCCGCCTCCTCCGCCGCCGCCTCCCCCGCCGGCACCCACGTCCGGGTCGCAGCATGGCTGAGCGGTTCGGCGCCCTCGGCACCTACGTGTTCCTCGCGACCCGCGACCGGGCAGAGCTGGGCCCGGCCCGTGGACTGACCGAGGCTGCTCTGAGCGAGGTCGACCGCTCGTGCAGCCGGTTCCGCGACGACTCCGACCTGGTCCGCGCCAACGCCTCCGCCGGGCGCTGGGTGGAGGTCGACCCGATCCTGGTCGCTGCGGTGAGGGTCGCCGTCGGGGCCGCTCGCGCTTCGCAAGGGCTCGTGCATCCGTTGCTGGGCCGCAATCTCGTCTCCTGCGGGTACGACCGCGACTTCGGCAGCCTGGCTGACACCGGCCGCGTCATCCCGGCCCGCGGACCCGACCCGGACGCCTGGGAGCGGATCGGGATCACCGAGGACGCGATCCGCGTACCCGCGGGCACGGCGCTGGACCTGGGCGCCACCGGCAAGGCCTTCGCCGCGGACCTCGTGGCGCAGATCCTGGCCGGCGAGCTGCGGTCATCGGCCATCGTCAGTGTCGGCGGCGACCTCGCCGTGGCGCGTCCGGACGGCCACCCCTGGCAGGTCGCGGTGTCGGAACGGCCGGGCGAGGCCGCGGCCCTGGTCTGGCTCGAGGAAGGTGGCATGGCGACCTCGAGCGCCGGCGTACGCCGTTGGTCCCGCGGCGGAACGACGTACCACCACCTGCTCGACCCGCGTACCGGAACGCCGGCCCGCGAGGCCTGGTCTCTGGTGACCTGCGTCGGGGCCAACACGGTGGCCGCCAACACCGCCAGTACCGCCGCCATGGTGCTCGGGGACGACGCGCCGGCCTGGTTGGCGGAGCGCCACGTGGCCGCCCGGCTGATGGCCACCGACGGCAGCATCCGGCGCGTCGGAGGGTGGCCGCACGACGAACAGTGGGCCGCGGCATGAGCAGCGTCACCCACGGTCCCCTGCTGTGGTACCTCAACCGCTCGACCGGCCTGGTCGTCCTCGCCCTGCTCACCGTGACGGCGGTGCTCGGTGTGCTCAGCACCGCAGGCAGTGGTCGCGTGCTGCCGCGCTTCGTCGGCCAGGCTCTGCACCGCAACCTCGCGCTCTGGTCGGTCACCCTGCTGGTGCTGCACGTGACCACCGCTGTGGTCGACTCCTACGTCGACATCCGGTGGTGGCAGGTGTTCGTGCCGTGGGTCGGCGCGTCCTACATGCCCCTCTGGCTCGGCCTGGGCACGGTCGCGCTGGACGTGATCGTGCTGATCGTCGCCACCTCTCTGGTGCGGGCGCGGATGCGATATCGCTCGTGGCGACTCGTGCACCTGCTCGCCTACGGCACCTGGGGGATCGCCGTCGCCCACGGCATCGGCATCGGGACCGACCTGCGCCACCATGGCTGGGAGCGCAGCGCGGTGTGGGCCTCGGTCGCCCTCGTCGCCGGGATCGCGCTGGTGCGGTTGCTCGGCGTCACCGCCCGCAGGGCCCTGCGCGGGCTGCCGGAGGTGGGTCGGTGAGCGCCAGCCCCGTCGCGATCTGCGAGAACCCGGACGTACACGAAGGCCCCGCCCTGCTCTCGGGCATCGCCGAGGGAGCCTCGTACGACGCGCACCGGGCGCGGTACGGCGACGTCCCGCACGTGCTGCTCGACGACCTGATGGCCGGCGTCGAAGAAGTCGCTCTTCGGGGCCGCGGCGGCGCGGCCTTCCCCTTCGGGACCAAGCTCCGCGCAACCGTCGAGGCCCCCGGGCGGCCGGTGGTCGTGGTCAACCTCAGCGAGGGCGAGCCGGCCAGCAGCAAGGACAGCGCGCTCGCTCGCACCCGTCCGCACCTGATCCTCGACGGTGCGGTTGCCACCGCCCGGGCGCTGCGCGCCCGCCAGGCGCACGTCGTGCTGCCGGGCGACCGGCCGCTCACCGTGGCGGCCATGGAGGCCGCGATCCGCGAGCGCCGCGACCGGGGGGTGCGGGTCGTGCGGCACGTCGCCTCGCCTCGGTTCGTCGCCGGCCAGGCGCGCGCCGTCCTCGAGCTGATGGCGGGGCGGCCCAACCTGCCGGTCACGTCGTGGGCCCCGGAAGCCGTGTCCGGGCACCACTCGCGGCCGACCCTGTTGTCGAACGCCGAGACGTGGGCGCACGTCGGCAGGCTGGTCCACACCGGCTACCCGTGCGGCCTGGGTACCCGCGAGGAGCCCGGCACGACGCTGCTCACGCTGCGGCTCCCGGGCGCCGTGCCAGCGGTCCGCGAGGTGGCGTACGGCGCGCGGCTCGGCACTCTGCTCCCCCACGAGGGACGTCCGGCGGTCCTGCTCGGTGGCTTCCACGGGACGTGGGCCAGCGCCCAGGACGCGCGTCGGCTGAGGATCTCGGTGCCGGGGTTCCGCGAGGCGGGCTGCGCCCTCGGCGCGGGGTTGGTGCTGGCCGTCGACGACTGCCCGGTGGTCTGGACCCAGCGGGTCGTCGCCTACCTGGCCGGACAGAGTGCCGGCCGATGCGGGCCGTGCCTGAACGGGCTTCCGACGCTGTCCCGGGCCGTGGCGGCGCTCGACGACGGCGGCGGCATCGACCGGGTGGTCGAGCTCGCCGGGCTGGTCGAGCGTCGCGGAGCGTGTGCGCACCCGGACGGGACCGTGCGACTGGTGCGATCGCTGCTCGCGTCGTACCCCGACGAGGTCGACCGCCATGGTGCGGATCACTGCTCGTGGTCGCGATCGCGCGCGGTACGTCGACCTCGGAGCGTGGCGTCGTGACCCGAGCACTGCGCGTGGACTGGCCCGCCTGCAAGGCCCGGGGGCTGTGCAGCGAGCTGCTGCCCGAAGTGGTGTCCCTCGACGAGTGGGGCTACCCGGTCGTCGAGGGGCAGGTGACCGACCGGCTCCTCACCATGGCTCGCGAGGCGGTCCGGATGTGCCCACGCCTGGCGCTACGGCTGGTCGAGCAGCGGACCTGAGCCCGGACAGGTCAAGCGGACGCGAACGCGGCGAACGTGTCTGCTGTCGCGCCGAAGGCGGCGTCGCCGTGGCCACCGGGTACGACGTGCAGCTCAGCCCGAGGAAGCCGGGCCCGGAGCCACTCCGCATGGGGAAGCGGGGCCATGCCGTCGGACTCGCCGTACACCAGACGGACCGGCAGGTAGACGTGCGCCAGGTCGATGTCCCATTCCCCCAGCCAGGAGAGGTTGTCGCGGACCGCTCCGTCGATGGGCGTGATGGCGCGCCGGAAGTCCGCCTGGAAGGCGACCTTGGCCGCGGGGTGTCGGTCCAGCCAGCTCTCGCCGGGCGGGACCATGCTCGCCAGCGCTGCGGAGAAGTCAGCATCCGAGAGCTCGCGCAGCCCGCCCATCTCAGCCTCGGCCGCAACGCCCTCCAGGCGCATCGCGCCCGCGACGTCCCCTGCTGCCGCCAGGGCGAGCGCGCGGCGGTCATCCTCGCCCAGCGTCTCGGGCGCAACGTCGGCGTAGGAGCCTGGCGCGGCGTGCACCGCGACGCAGGTGACCCGGTGCGGCGCCGCCGCGGCCACAGCCAAGGCGAACGGGCCGCCACCGGAGGCGCCCAGCACGGCGAACCTCTCCACACCCAGCTCGTCGGCCAGCTCGCAGGCGTCAGCCGCCACGGACGAGAGACCGGGAGGACTCGTCGTGGAGGCGCCGTACCCCGGCCGGCTCACGGCGACGAGCCGGATGCGGTGCTCGCGGACGGCGTCCGCGAGTACCACGCCCTGCCCGGCGGTGCCGGGGGTCCCGGGGAAGAACAGCACGGGCGTGCCGGAGGCCTCGCCGAGGTCGGCGTACTCGAGGGTGCGGCCGTCCCGGAGGGGCACCGTGCTGAACACGCGTCGAGCCTAGGGCCCGGCCCGCCCCGGGCGGAACCGTCAGACGGGGTACGCGGCGAGCTCGCCGGCGAGGTCGGCGTGGGCGCGTCCGCGGACGACCGTGCCCTCGCCGGTGTGCTCGAGCGACTCGATCTCGCCGTGCTGGTGCAGCCGGTCGATCAGGTCGCCGCGCGCGTAGGGCACCAGTGCCTCGAACTCGACGCCGGGGCGCGGCAGGTCGTCCTCGATCAGTGCCAGCACGTCGTCGAGGCCCTGGCCGGTCCTGGCGCTGACGACGACGGCGTGCGGCTCACGCTGCTTCAGCCTGGCCAGCACGAGTGGGTCGGCGGCATCGGCCTTGTTGACGACGATGATCTCGGGCACCTTGTCGGCGCCGATCTCGGCGAGCACGTCGCGCACCGCCGAGATCTGGCCTTCGGGGTCGGGATGTGAGCCGTCGACGACATGAAGGACGAGGTCGGAGTCCGCCACCTCCTCGAGCGTCGAGCGGAACGCCTCGACCAGCTGGTGCGGCAGGTGCCGGACGAAACCGACGGTGTCGGACATCGTGTACACGCGGCCGTCACTGGTCGTCGTACGCCGGGTGGTCGGGTCGAGGGTGGCGAACAGCGCGTCCTCGACGAGCACGCCGGCGCCGGTGAGCCGGTTGAGCAGGCTGGACTTCCCGGCGTTGGTGTAACCGGCGATCGCCACGCTCGGGATGTGACGGCGGCGGCGCTCCTGGCGCTTGGTGTCGCGGGTGCTCCTCATGTGGGCGAGCTCTCGACGGAGCTTGGCGATCTTGGTGTTGATGCGGCGGCGGTCGGTCTCGATCTTGGTCTCACCGGGCCCGCGGCCGCCGATGCCTGCTCCGGACGCGACCCGGCCGCCCGCCTGGCGCGAGAGGTTGCCACCCCAGCCGCGGAGGCGCTGCTTCATGTAGCTGAGCTGGGCGAGCTCGACCTGCGCCTGGCCTTCCTTGCTCTTCGCGTGCTGGGCGAAGATGTCGAGGATCAGCGCGGTGCGGTCGACGACCTTGACCTTGAGCCGGTCCTCCAGGTTGCGCAGCTGGCTCGGTGCGAGCTCGCCGTCGCAGATCACGGTGTCGGCGCCGCTGGCACGCACGATCTCACCGATGCCCTCCACCTTGCCGCGGCCGATGTACGTCGCAGGGTCCGGCTTGTCGCGACGCTGGTAGATCGCGTCGAGGACCTCGGAGCCGGCTGTCTCGGCAAGGGCGGCGAGCTCGGCCATGGAGTTCTCGGCGTCGTCGACGCTGCCGTCGGTCCAGACGCCGACCAGGACGACCCGCTCCAGACGCAGCTGGCGGTACTCGACCTCGCTGATGTCCTCCAGCTCGGTGCTGAGCCCGGCCACCCGGCGTAGCGCGTAGCGCTCGGCGAGGTCCTGGTCGCCCGCTGTCAGCTGACCCAGCTCGAGCTCGGGGTCCTCGCCGTCGTCGGCATACCCCGACTCCCAGCCCTCGGTGCCGGTGTCGTCGGGGTCGATCTCGTCCTCGTCCCAGCCGCTGGTCTCGTCCAGCGCGGTGTCGAGGCTGAAGTGTTCGCGTGCGTTCGTCATCCGGCCTCCAGGGTAGGTCGGCGCGCTCCCGCATGCGAACCGGTTTGCTCACCGCGTGCTCCCGGTGCGGTGGGTGCCGGCTGCGGAACGAAGACGCAGAAGACAGGCCACCCGCGGGGCCGACACGCCGAATCGGGCCGCGTCTTCTGCCAGCCGGGGCGCTCCGTCCCCACCATCCCGCCCGCTAGGTTGTGCCGGTGGCTCCGACAGCGTTGCCTGACCGCGCCCGGGTCGTCGTGATCGGCGGCGGCGTGATCGGCTGCTCGATCGCCTACCACCTCGCCCACCAGGCGTGGACCGACGTGGTGGTGCTGGAGCGGGATCGGTTGACCAGCGGTACGACGTGGCACGCGGCAGGGCTGATGACCTGCTTCGGCTCGACGTCCGAGACGAGCACGGGCATCCGTCTCTACAGCCGTGACCTGTACGCCCGACTCGAGGCGGAGACGGGAGTGTCCACCGGGTTCAAACCCGTGGGGTTGATCGAGGCGGCGGCCGACGCGGACCGGTTGCACGAGTACCGACGGGTCGCGGCGTTCCAGCGTCACTTCGGTCTCGAGGTCGAGGAGATCGGGCCTCAGGAGATGTCCGACCTCTTCCCGTGGGCGAAGACCGACGACCTGCTGGCCGGCTTCCACGTGCCCGGCGACGGCCGGGTCAACCCGGTCGACCTGACGCAGTCGCTCGCCCGGGGCGCCAAGAACCTCGGGGTGCGGGTGATCGAGGGGGTGCGGGTCGAGGACGTGGTCGTCGAGGGCGGAGAGGTCCGAGGGGTCGTGGTCTCGACGAGCCCGACCGACGACGCTCGCTCGACCGCCGACGCCCGCTCGAGCGACGTGGATGGCCGCTGGAGCATCGAGTGCGAGTACGTCGTGAACTGCACCGGCATGTGGGCGCGCGAGCTGGGGCAGCGGAGCGGCGTCGTGATCCCCAACCAGGCAGCCGAGCACTACTACCTGATCACCGACACGATCGCGGGAATCGACCCGAACGCGCCGATCTTCGAGGACCCCGCCTCGTACGGCTACTACCGCGAGGAGGGCGGCGGCATGATGGTCGGCCTCTTCGAGCCGCACGCGGCCGCGTGGTCGGTGGACGGCATCCCGCCCGACGCGACGTTCACGAGCCTCAAGCCCGACTGGGACCGGATGAGCCCGTTCCTGGAGACCGCCATGGCGCGTGTGCCGGTGACCCTCGAGGTCGGCGTGCGCACGTTCTTCTGCGGCCCGGAGTCCTTCACACCCGACCTGATGCCGGCCGTGGGCGAGGCCCCGGGGATCAGGAACTACTTCGTCGCGGCCGGCATGAACTCGGTCGGCGTCCTCTCCGCCGGCGGTCTCGGCAGGGTCATGGCACAGTGGATCGTCGCCGGGCTCCCGGACGTCGACGTGACGGCCTGGGACGTCGCCCGGTTCCGCACCGACCAGCTCGAGCCGGCGTACCGCCGCGAGCGCACCACCGAGATCCTCGGCACCGTCTACGCCGCCCACACACCGGGAAAGCAGCTGCACACGATGCGCGACCGGCTGCTCTCCCCGGTGCACGACCGGCTCGTGCAGAACGGCGGGTACCTGCGTGAGGTCTCGGGCTGGGAGGGCGCCGACTGGTTCGCCGGACGCGGACGGACCCCGACCGCCGAGCCGACCTGGGGACGGGCGCCGTGGTTCGAGCAGTGGGAGGCCGAGCACCGCACCGTCCGCGAGGGCGTCGGACTGATGGACATGTCGTTCATGGCGAAGTTCTCGGTCACCGGGTCGGACGCGGGCGCAGTCCTCGACCAGCTCTCGGTCGGTGACGTCGACGGCGACGCCGGCTGGATCACCTACACCCAGTGGCTCAACGACGACGGCCGGATCGAGGCCGACCTGACCGTGTCGAAGCTCACCGGCGACCGCTTCTGGGTGGTCGCGTCTGACACCGCCCACGGCCACGTGGCCGGAATGCTGGGCCGGGCCGCTCGCGGGCGCGACGTACGGATCGACGACGTCACCGCCGACCACGCCCAGCTCAACCTGCAGGGACCGCTCTCGCGCGACGTGCTCGCCAAGCTCACCGACGCCGACCTGTCCTCCGACGTGTGGCCGTTCCGGGGCGTCCGCGAGGTCGACGTCGCCGGAGTCGCGGTCACGTGTGCCCGCATCACCTACCTCGGCGAGCTCGGCTACGAGCTCTACGTCGACGCCGACCGTGCACTCGAGCTGTACGACGCACTCGCTGCCGGCGAGGGCGTGCAGCCGGTCGGCCTCAAGGCGCTCGCCTCCCTGCGTATGGAGAAGGGGTACCGCGACTACGGCCACGACATCGACAACACGGACTGTCCGTTGGACGTCGGCCTCGGGTTCGCGGTGGCGTGGGACACCGACTTCCGCGGCAAGCAGGCGCTGCTCGCGCGCAAGGCGACGTTCCCGTCGGCCCAGCGGCTCGTGCAGATCAGGCTGGTCGACCCCGAGCCGCTGATGTACCACGCCGAACCGGTTCTGCGCGACGGCGAGGTCGTCGGGTACGTTCGCGCGGCGTCGTACGGCTGGACGCTCGGCGCATCGGTCGGCCTCGCCTTCGTCACCGCAGCCGGCGACGACACGGTGTCCAAGGAATGGCTCGGAGCCGGCACCTGGGAGGTCGACATCGCAGGTGAGCGGCACGCCGCGGAGGTCTCCCTACGGCCGATGTATGACCCCACGAGCGCACGCGTCCGCATCTGACTGCCGGGGCGTCATCCGGACCGTCAGACGGTGATCACCAGCTTGCCGCCGACGCGGCCGGCCTGGAGGCGGCGGTGGGCGTCGGCCGCGCGCTCGAGCGGGTAGGTGTCGCTGACGTGCGGGCGCACGCCTGCGGCGACCTCGGCGGCGAGCTCGTACAGGCGGTCACGACCCGCACGCACCAGGACGCCGTGCAGGTCGATGTTCCGGTCGATGGCGAGGTCCAGGTCACCGGCCAGGTCGACGATCGTGGCGGCATGACCGCCGACCCGGACATGGGGCAGCGACGACTCGAGCAGGCCGCCGACCAGGTCGACGACCGCATCCAGCTCGTGACCGAGCGCGTCGACCGCCGCGGCAGAGGGGGACGGCTCGGCGCGGTCCAGCCAGACGTCGACGCCGAGCTCCTCGAGGCGTGACCGCTCCTCGAACCGGGCTGCCGCGGCGACGCGCAGGCCGAGCCCGCGCGCCATCTGCACGAGCAGGTGCCCCACGCCTCCGGCTGCCCCGTGCACGAGCACCCACGACCCCGCCTCGAGCGGCATCCGCTGCAGCACCTGGAGTGCTGTGCATCCCGCCATCGGCAGGGCAGCCGCGACGATCGGGTCGAGCTCCGGCGGGCGCGGGGCGACCAGCTGCCGGGGAACGGCGACCCGCTCGGCCAGCCCGCCCTGGGTCGTGCCCTGGACGGGCAGCAGCGCCCACACCGGTTCGCCCGTCTCGACGTCGTGACCGGCCAGGTCGTAGCCGACGACGTACGGCGGGCTGATTCCGGCCCACGACGGGTCCGTGCGGTTGCCCGCGTCCACCGGGTTCACCCCGACGGCCTCGACCGCGACCAGCACGTCGTCCGGCCCGGGCTCGGGCTCCGGGACGTCGAGGGTCGTCAGCGCCTCCGGACCCCCGGGCTGCTGGACGACGACCGCGCGCATGATCAGCCCGCCATCACTTGGGCGGCATCCGGATGCCGCCGTCGACCCGTACGACCGCGGCGTTCATGTAGGAGTTGCGCACGCACTCCAGGACCATCGAGGCGAGCTCGTCCGGCACGCCCAGTCGTCGGGGGAACAGCACCGACTCCCCCAGTCGCGCCTTGAACTCCTCGGCCTTCTCGCCCTCGCCGTAGATCGGGGTGTCGATCAGGCCGGGTGCGACGGTGTTGACGCGCACCGCGATCGCGGCCAGGTCGCGGGCCACCGGCAGGGTCATGCCGACGACCCCGCCCTTGGAGGAGGAGTAGGCCGCCTGACCGATCTGGCCGTCGAACGCCGCCACACTGGCCAGGTTCACGATCACGCCACGCTCGCCGGATCCGAGCGGCTCGAGCCGAGACATCGCAGTGCCGGCGATCCGGATCATGTCGAAGGTGCCGGTCAGGTTGATCGCGATCACCTTCTTGAACAGGTCGAGGTCGTGGGCGGAGTCGTAGCTGCCGTCGCGGCCGACCGTGCGTGCAGCCGGGCCGACGCCCGCGGAGTTCACCAGGATCCGCAGCTCGCCGAGCTCGGTGGCCTGGTCGACGGCACGCGTGATCTCGTCGGTGCTCGTCACGTCGACGTGCGCGAAGGCGCCGCCGACCTCGGCCGCCAGTGCCTTCCCCTCGTCGTCCTGCACGTCCGCGACGACCACCGTCGCTCCCGCCGCCGCGAGCTGTCGCGCCACCGCAGCGCCGATGCCGGACGCGGCTCCGGTCACCAGCGCGACGGAACCTGAGATCTCCATGCGCCCGACCCTAGCGAGGCGGGTCGTGTGTCTCAGCCAGCGGCCCGGCGCGGGTCAGGCACGCGACCTCACAGGGAGGTCTCGCCGCGGGCGACGATGACCGCCGGCCCGGCCAGGTGTACCCGACCGTGCTCGCCCCGCGACACCTCGAGGCGTCCGCCCGGGACGTCGACGCGCCAACGGCCGCGGCCGTCGGGCGCGGCCGCGATCGCAGCGGCGCAGGCCCCGGTGCCGCACGAGCGGGTCTCGCCCGAGCCGCGCTCGTACACGCGCATCGCCACGTGGTCCGGCCCATGGCGGACGACGAACTCCACGTTGACGCCGTCGGGGAACAGCGTCTCGTCGTACGCCGGCGCCTCGTGCAGCGACCCGGCCTCGACGAGCTGGTCGACCAGCACGACCGCGTGGGGGTTGCCCACGACCACGTGGGTCGCCGGCCACGACCGGTCGCCCACGGACACCTTCGTCTCACCGCGGACCGACACCTCGCCGAGGTCCGCACGGAGGACGTCGCCGTCACGGGTCACCCCCGTCACGCCGGCCCGGGTCGCGACGCGCAGGGGCTCCCCGGCCGGCACCAGCCCCTCGTCGTACAGGTGCTGGGCGAAGACCCGGATGCCGTTGCCGCACATCTCGGCGAACGAGCCGTCGGCGTTGCGGTAGTCCATGAACCACTCGGCGTCCGTGGTCTCGACGAGCTCGACCGACGGACGGTGCTCGACCGAAGGAGGGTGCTCGACTGACGGGTGGGCGCCGGCTCGGATGACGCGGAGGACGCCGTCGCCGCCGATGCCCGCGCGGCGGTCGCACAGCGCGCGGACCCGTTCCGCGGGCAGGTCGCCGTGGACCGACCCGTCGTGGTCGGGCAGCAGCACGAAGTCGTTCTCCGTGCCGTGGCCCTTGAGGAACGGGTAGCTCACCGAACCAGTCTGTCAGGTCGTGGTCTCGACATGCTCGACCGACGACCCACGACCGGCGACCGACCACCGGCGCACGACCGGCGCTCGACCGACGACCGGGTGGGTCAAGCGAGGGCACTCACGGCCTGCAGGGACCGCTCGACGCGGTCGGGGCCGTCCCAGGGCACCCACACCACGCGCGGGTCCTTGCGGAACCAGCTGTCCTGCCGCCGCGAGAAGCGTCGGGTCGCGGTCACGGTGGCCTCGATCGCCTGGTCGAGGGTCGTCTCCCCCGCGAGGTAGGCGGTGACCTCGCGGTAGCCGATGGCCGTGCGGGCTGTGCGACCCTGGGCGAGCCCGGCCGCGAGCAGACGGCGTACCTCGTCGACGAAACCGGCGCGGAACATCTCCCGGACCCGCAGCTCGATCCGGGAGTCGAGCGTGGGCCGGTCGATGTCGACGCCGATCTGGACGCTGCGCGGGTCGGCATACTCGTGCCCCGGGAGTGTCGCCCCGAACCGGCGGCCCGTGACGGCCAGCACCTCGAGGGCGCGAACGACCCGGCGTCCGTTGTCCGGGAGGATGCGAGCAGCCGCCTCCCGGTCGACCTCGGCCAGACGCCGGTGCAACGCCCGAGGCCCGCGCTCGGCCAGCTCGGCCTCGAGCCGACGGCGTACCTCGGGATCGGCACCGGGGAAGTCGAACCGGTCGAGCACGGCCCGGGTGTAGAGCGCCGAGCCTCCGACGAGCACCGGCGTGCGGCCCCGTCGCCTGATCTCGGCGATCGCATCGCGGGCCCGAACCTGGAACTCCGCCACGGTGACCGCCTCGGTGACGTCGAGCAGGTCGAGCAGGTGGTGCGGGACGCCACGACGTTCCGCCGTGGGGAGCTTGGCCGTACCGACGTCCATGCCGCGGTAGACCTGCATCGCGTCGGTGTTGACGATCTCACCGTCGAGCCGCTCGGCGAGGTCGAGCGAGAGTCCGGACTTGCCGGCCGCCGTCGCACCGACGACGGCCACGATCGGCGGGTCGGCGGACGACGCGGGCACGGACCCAGTCTCGCAGTCACCGGGTCGGGCATAGGGTGTCCCCATGCACGGCCTCCGCGAGGACGAGTTCGACGAGGACCACGGTCCCGACGACGCCTCGCCGCCGTACTGGTTCCCCGGCACCCGGATGCCCGACGAGGCCCGCCGGATCGGCCTGACCCACCACGTGCCGGACGGCGCGCTCCTCGACTTCGCGGGCCGGCTGGACTCCGCCCGGCCGTTCCACCGGGCAGTGGCGTGGGTGATGCTGCTGGTGTTCAGCCTGCCCGTCGTGTTCTACGTGATCCGGCTGGTGCAGGACGTCGGAGTCCACTGAACCTCGTGCCTGGCTCCTTCGGCGACGCGGCCGACCGGTTCCGCGTCGTGCCCGCGTCGTACGTCTTCCTGCTGCGTCCGGCAGGCAGCGGGCGGGCCGGTGACGAGGTGCTGCTGCAGCTGCGCCAGAACACCGGCTACATGGACGGGCACTGGGCCGCCGCCGCGGCCGGGCACGTCGAGCGCGGCGAGACGGCGTACGACGCCGCACGACGCGAGGCGCGTGAGGAGATCGAGGTCGACCTCGACCAGCTGGACTTCGTCACGTCGATGCAACGGACCCGCCACGCCGACCCGATCGACGAGCGCATCGACTTCTTCTTCACCTGCCGCGCCTGGACCGGCGAGCCGCGGATCGTCGAGCCGGAGAAGGCCGCGGCCATGGACTGGTTCGCCCTCGACGCCCTCCCCGATCCGGTCGTTCCGCACGAGCGCTTCGTTCTGGATCGTCTGGGTACTGGAGTGGAGAGCTACACGACGTTCGGGTTCTGACGCGACGACGCCCCCCGGGGCGGGTACGAGGGGGAGATCGGAAGATGGTGACGGAGTTGGGCGAAAAGCCACAACCGCGGATCGAGCCCGCGGAGCCGCCGCCGGGCGGTGTCGACGCGGTCGAGGAGAGCCTGTACGCCGACCCGCCGTTGGTGCCCGACCTGTCGCGGGTGGGCAACGAGCGGGCGAAGGACGACATCCCGACGGCAGTGACCGAACCGGACGAGGCCGATGACGGGGCCGCCAGCGACGGCGCGAGCGAACCCGAGGAGGAGCCCCCGGCATGACCGAGCAACCGGACGAGGGCACCGGGAACGAGCAACCCACCGACCTGCGCGACTCCAACCCCAACGCCGGTGGACCGGACCGTGCCGAGGGCGGCATGGGCGTCAGCAGCGAGCGGGTGGGCCCGACCGGTGGTGGAGGAGAGGGCACCGACGGCGAGAAGGACACGACCGCGCCAGCGCACCTCGACCGGTCCGGCGACGTGGTCGGCTCGGATGCCGAACACGAGCCCGACCCCGAGGAGAACCCGACGGGCATCGCCCCGAAGGCCGGCTATCCCTCGCTCGATCCGCGCAGCGAGGACGCTCCGTACAAGGACGCCTAGCGCTCAGCGCAGATCTCCGGCTCGAGCGGTCGAGGCAGGCCCACGGTCGGCATGCCGAGGCCGACGGCGTCGGTCGGGGCCACGCGGCCGGACTCCCAGGCGTCGCCGGAGCGGGTACGCCGATGCGCCAGGATCGTTCCGTCGGCCACCAGGTGGTGGGGTGCCGCGTAGGTGACCTCGACCTCCACGAGGTCGCCGGGGCGGATGGTCTGAGCCGTCGGGCTCGTCGGGACGCCGCTGCGCGTCGTGGTCTCGACGGGCTCGACCGACGAAGGCTCGGCCGACGAAGACTCGAACGACGAGGAGGGCCGGGGCCCGGCCGACGAGGGCGACAGCGGGTCGGTGGCGAAGTGCACCAGGCGGTTGTCCCGGGCGCGGCCGGTCAACCGGTGGGTGGCGGCGTCCTTGCGGCCCTCGCCCTCGGCGACCAGGAGCTCGACACGCCGGCCGACGAGCTTCTGGTTCTCCGCCCAGGCGATCTGGTCCACCAGCGCGACCAGGCGCTGGTAGCGCTCGCGGACGACGTCGGCGGGGACCTGGTCGGGCATGGTCGCGGCCGGAGTGCCGGGCCGGACGGAGTACTGGAACGTGAAGGCCGCGGCGAACCTCGCCTCGCGCACGACCTCGAGCGTCTGCACGAAGTCGTCCTCGGTCTCGCCCGGGAACCCGACGATGATGTCGGTGCTCAGCGCCGCGTCGGGCATCGCCGTACGGACCCGCTCGATGATGCCGAGGTACTTGTCGCGCCGGTAGGACCGCCTCATCGCGCGCAGCACCCGGTCCGAGCCCGACTGCAGCGGCATGTGCAGCTGGTGCATGACGTTCGGGGTCTCGGCCATCGCGGCGATCACGTCGTCGCGGAACTCCGCGGGGTGCGGGCTGGTGAAGCGGACCCGCTCGAGCCCTTCGACCTCACCGCAGGCCCGGAGCAGCCGGCCGAACGCGTGCCGGTCACCGAACTCCACGCCGTAGGCGTTGACGTTCTGGCCGAGGAGGGTGATCTCGCTGACGCCCTCGGCGACCAGGGCGCGCACCTCGGCCAGGATGTCGCCGGGGCGGCGGTCCCTCTCCTTGCCGCGCAGGCTCGGGACGATGCAGAACGTGCAGGTGTTGTTGCAGCCGACGCTGACGCTCACCCACGCGGCGTACGCCGACTCGCGCCGGGTCGGCAGCGTCGACGGGAAGACCTCGAGCGACTCGAGGATCTCGACCTGGGCCTCCTGCTGCACCCGTGCGCGCTCGAGGAGCACCGGCAGCGAGCCGAGGTTGTGGGTGCCGAAGACGACGTCCACCCACGGCGCCTTCTCGGTGATCGTCGCGCGGTCCTTCTGCGCGAGGCAGCCGCCGACCGCGATCTGCATGTCCGGACGCTTCACCTTGACCGGCGCCAGGTGGCCGAGGTTGCCGTACAGCTTGTTGTCGGCGTTCTCCCGGACCGCACACGTGTTGAGGACCACGACGTCGGCCTGGTCCCCGTCGGCCGCCCGCTGGTAGCCGGCGTCCTCCAGGAGGCCCCTCAGCCGCTCCGAGTCGTGCACGTTCATCTGGCACCCGTAGGTCTTGACCTCATAGGTGCGCGGACGTCCGGTCGTGGGCATGGTCATGACAGTCGCCCAGCGTACGGCGCGCCGCACAGGCGGACGGAATCGCGCTCGCGGTCGGGTCCGCCGGCCCGGTGGCGCGGCCCTATAGTCCCCTCGTGGCCGAGACCTGGATGCGGCGCGAGATCGCCGAGCAGCCGCAGGCGGTCGCCGCCACGGTGGAGGAGGTGCGCCGACGCGGCGACCAGCTGCGCGCGGCAGCGGTCGGCCGAAGGCGGATCCTCCTGGTCGCCCGCGGCTCCTCCGACAACGCCGCGGTGTACGGGCGGTACCTGGTCGAGACCCACCTGGGCGTACCCGCGGCCCTGGCCGCGCCCAGCGTGGCCACCCACTACCGGGCCAGGCTCGACCTCTCCGACACGCTCGTGGTCAGCGTCTCGCAGTCGGGCCGGACCGAGGAGATCGTCGAGGTCCAGCGCTGGGCGGCCGCCCAGGGCGCGGCGACGGTCGCGATCAGCAACGACGCGGAGAGCCCGCTGGCCGTGGACGCGGACGTACCACTCACGACGCAGGCGGGCACCGAGCGCGCGGTGCCCGCCACGAAGTCCTACAGCTCGCAGCTGGCCGCCCTGGCCGGGATGGTGGCCTCGCTGCCGGGCGGGGACGACGTGTGGCCGCTGCTCGAGCGGGCGCCTGCCGAGCTCGCCCGGCTCGAGGAGGCGGAGGAAGGCGTTGCCGGTGCGGTCGACGTGCTGGCGTCGTCCGACCAGACGCTGGTGACCGGTCGCGGGCTGGTGTTCGGGACGGCACTCGAGGTGGGGTTGAAGCTCGAGGAGACCTGCCTCCGGCCGGTGCGCGGGCTCTCCTACGCCGACCTGCGGCACGGGCCGATCGCCGTCGTGGGTCCGGGGCTGACCGCGGTCGTGGTCGCGGCCCAGGACGGGCCTCTGCTCCGGCCGATCGTCGAGCTGGCGCGGGACCTGACGGACCGCGGCGGCCGGGTCCTCGCCGTCGGCGGGGATGCCGACCTGGCCGCCACCGCGTCGTACCACCTGCCGGGGCCGGACCTTCCCGAGCCGGTCGCTCCCCTGGGCCTGATCGTCCCGGCCCAGCTGGTCGTCGAGTCGCTGGCCCGACGCCTCGGACTCGACCCCGACGCCCCTCGCGGGCTCTCCAAGGTCACCGCCACCGACCCGAACCAGCCATCGGGGTCTGACGCGTCCTGAGCCTTCACACCGCGCCAGGGCGCGGTGTGAGGCGCACGACCTCTTCAGCACACGACCTCCTCCGGGCGTGTCCTCCTCGGGGCTGCGGTCGACCTGGCTCGCCCCGGTCGACACGCCGCGCAGGTGCGCGGCGTCGCCGAGCCTGACCAGGTGGCAAGGCGGGGCCGTCGGAACGGAGCCGGGCCTCGTCCAGACCGCGGAGGAGCCCGGCCGGGATGGTGGTCGCCATCGCCACCGCGGTGGGGACGTCGACCCCGAGCCGGGCGACCGCGTTCTCCACCGCGGTCGCCACCTGCACCAGGTGGGGGCCGGTCCGCCTCCGCGGCCCTGAGAGGCACGTCCGTCCGAGCCGACGAACGGCCGCGGCGGTCACATCCGGAGGTGGCGCTCCAGGAACTCGACGGCGGCGGGGTAGGCGTCGAGACGGTTCGCGCGCTTGGCGAGACCGTGACCCTCGTCGTGGTAGACCCGGAGCTCGCACGGCACGCCCTTCCCGTCCAGTGCCGCCTTGATCTG
>JBKPTA010000036.1:0-133164 GCA_046735295.1 Actinomycetota bacterium
TCCCACCCACACGATGGGGTAAGGCCACCCGCAGACCACGGGATCGATAGGCCGGAGGTGTACAGCAGCAATGCCCAGCCGACCGGTACTAATAGGCCGAGGGCTTGTCACCCACACCACACCACACCCGAACAACCAGCCCACCACACCACACCGCGTCCACCACCCAGAATCTGAACCAACAAACCCACCAACGGGCACACAAGGTTCACCACGTTACGGCGGCCATAGCGGCCAGGAAACACCCGGACCCATCCCGAACCCGGAAGTTAAGCCAGCCAGCGCCAATGGTACTGCACCCGACAGGATGTGGGAGAGTAGGACGCCGCCGAACAACCTCTCCGAAAAGGGGTCACCGACCGGTGACCCCTTTTCGCATTTCTGCCTCGAGGCCCGCGCTTCGGCCCGGTTCGGGCACACGGCGTGCTTCCGAGTCGCGTCCTCCACAGGCCGGTCCGAGTTCCCCTGTGGTCGTCGGTGGCGGGACCGAGGCTGAGCGGCCAGGAGGTGACCGCGATGTCGAGCAACGAGATCGGTCCTGACGAGCTCAACGAGGTGACCCTGGTCGGCCGGATGTCCCGGCCTGCCGAGGAGCAGGTGCTGCCGAGCGGCTCTCGGTTGTGGAAGTTCCGGGTGATCGTCGGCCGGCCGCCGTCCCCCGTCTCGCGGGTGACGGTCGACGCCCTCGACTGCGTCGTCTGGACCAGGCGGCCAGCCCGCGCAGTAGCGGGGTGGCGCACGGGTGACCTGGTGGAGGTCAGGGGCAGCCTGCGCCGTCGGTTCTTCGCGCCGGCGGGAGGTGGCCGGGTCTCGCGGTGCGAGGTGGAGGTCTCGTCGGCCAAGCTCATTCGTCGAGGAGACGGATGAAGGACCCGAGGCTGGGCTTCGGCTGGAACGACGTCGCCTTCTCCGGTAGCAGGCCGCCACCGCGCGCCACGGTCATCACCAGGTCGAGGTCGACGGCGGGAAGCAGCACGGCGGTGACCCGGCCCGGCTTCACCTGCTCGAGGGCCTGGGCGACGGAGTGGGCGAAGCCGAGCCTGGCCGGTCTCGCCGCAGGGCGGGCCAGCAGGAGCTCGTCGACGAGCTGCACCATCGTCGAGCCGGCGGGTACCTCGAAGCGCACCGTGGCCCAGAGCCGGCCGTCGGTGAGCACCAGCGTGTCGGGGGCCAGCGCGGCGACCGCCTGGTCGTCGTCGATCGAGGCGACCGCCGCTCCGGCCTCGGAGGCCGTTGCCAGGAGGTCGGTGACCTTCGCCCCGTGGAGCAGCCGGTGGATCGCGCCGAGGAAGAGCGGCGTCTCGTCCTGGTCGATGAGCATCGCGAGGCCGGTGCGATGAGCCTCGGTCGGCGCACGCGCGTACAACGCGACGTAGGCCGCGTAGCGATGATGTCCGTCCGCCACCAGCACGTGACTCTGGGCCAGTCCGGCCCGGATCTCCGCGAGCTGGTCGCGCTCGGTGACGGCCCAGATCCGGTGCTGCTGTCCTGCGTGGTCGACGTACTCCCGCTCCGGCGTACCGGTGCGCACCTTGCGGCTGACCTCTCTGATCGAGGCAGGACCCCGGTGGACCAGAAGGATCGGCGCCGGGTTGATCCCCATGGTCCCCATCCGAGTCGCGAGCTCGGTCACCTGCTCGGGATGGACGCCCTCGTGGGGGAACACCCGGCACTCCTGCGCGGACGACGCCGGGTGGGAGACGTCCAGGCACCCCACCAGGCCACGCACGGTGAGCCCCGAGTCGGAGTACTCGTGGAGGTAGAGCGAGGGATCGTCGTCGCGGCTCGCCTGTCCCTGCCGCCGCCAGGTCTCCAGCCGCTGCGGAACGCCGCGATAGGGTCGGGCGAAGGCACGCGCGGACGCCGGGTCACCGACGCGCCGCGGAGCCAGCGAGTAGGCCCGGAAGGGCGTCAGCTGGAGCGGGCCGGCGACGTACGGCGGGACCGTGGGGAGACCGGACTCCATCGGTGCATCGTAGGGGCAACGAGCAAGGAGCTGGACGGTGGCGGGACCTCGGGAGGCGACCCTGGCCAGCGCCTACGACCTGCTGATGCTCGACCTCGACGGGGTGGTCTACGTCGACGGTCACGCCGTCGAGCACGCGGCCGACAGCATCGCCGCCGCCCGGTCCGAGGGCGCCCACGTCGCCTTCATCACCAACAACGCGTCTCGAACCCCTCAGGAGGTCGCGGCCCAGCTCCGAGACCTCGGGATCTCCGCCGACGCCGTCGACGTCGTGACCTCCTCCCAGGCCGCAGCGCGCCTCCTGGTCGACGTTCACGGCTCGGGTGCGCCGATCGCGGTCCTCGGGGCCCCAGGCCTGGTGGAGGCCCTGGCGGACGCCGGGCTCGATCCGGTGCAGGTGGGCGACCCTCGCGCGGTCGCGGTGGTCTCGGGGTACGCCCCGGACGTCCGATGGCGGGTCATCATGCAGGCAGCCACCCTGATCCGCAACGGGCTGCCCTGGGTCGCGACCAACACCGACCTGACACTCCCCACCGACAACGGTCTCGCACCCGGCCACGGGCTGCTCGTCCGCCTGATCAGCGAGTTCGCCGAGGTGACGCCTCAGGTCGCGGGCAAGCCGAGGCGCCCGCTGCTCGACGAGACCCGCCGACGGGTGGGCGGACGCCGACCGCTGATGGTGGGCGACCGGCTGGACACCGACATCGCGGGGGCCACCGAGGCCGGCACGGACTCCCTGCTCGTGATGACCGGCGTCACCTCGTTGGACGACCTGATGTCGGCGAAGGCCGAAGAGCGCCCCACCTGGATCGGGCACGACCTGACCGCGCTCGGCCGGGCGGGTCTCTCGGCCCTGGAGGACGACGGGGCATGGAGTGCCGGTTCGTGGCGGGCGCGGGTCGACGCGGGGCGACTGGTCGTGAACGGCGGGGGGACACAAGGCCCCGAGGACCGCGACGCCTGGTGGACCGCCGTGGCCGCGGCCGGCTGGGAGCACCTCGATCGAACCGGTACCCCGGTCGACGCCACCGGGGTGTCCGAGCCGGGACGGCCGGGGGCATCGGGGTAGCCTGCGCGCATGACCGAGCAGGTGTCGCCCACCGGGTTCGACGATCAGGAGACGGTGCCGACGCCGGGGGACGAAGCAGACATCGACGGTCGCACGACCACCGGTGTGGCTGCCGTCGACCAGGTGCTGCGGGAGGTCGAGACGATCCACGACCTCCCGCTCGAGGAACAGCTGGCGGCGTTCGAACGCGGCCACGAGGCCCTGCGTCTCGCTCTCGACGCACCGACCACCGGCGCACCCACCACCGAGCCGGGCAATCCGGCCTGACGGGTGGCGCCGAGACGCCTCCGGCTCGATGCCGAGCTGGTTCGCCGGGGACTGGCGAGGTCGCGGGAGCACGCAGCGGATCTGATCGCCGCCGGGCGCGTGACCGTGAGCGGCACCCGAGCCACGAAGGCTGCGACCGCCGTGACCACGGACCTCGCCCTGGTGGTGGCCCGGGATCCGGCCGTTCCCGGCGGTCAGGAGTATGTCTCACGTGGTGGCCACAAGCTGGCCGGCGCCCTGGCGGCGTTCGAGCCACAGGGGCTGGTCGTGGCCGGGCGACGCTGTCTGGATGCGGGCGCGTCGACCGGTGGCTTCACCGACGTGCTGCTGCGACACGGTGCTGCGCAGGTGCACGCCGTGGACGTCGGGTACGGCCAGCTGGCCTGGCGCCTACGGCAGGACGATCGCGTGGTCGTCCACGACCGCACGAACATCCGAGAGCTCAGTGTGCAGACGGTGGGCGAGCCGGTGGACCTCGTGGTGGGCGACCTGTCCTTCATCTCGCTCACGCTCGTGCTCGACGCACTGATCGGCGTCACGGTGCCCGACGGTGACATGGTCCTGATGGTGAAACCGCAGTTCGAGGTCGGTCGCGACCGCGTCGGCAAGGGCGGCGTCGTTCGGGAGCCTGCTCTCCGCGCCGAGGCGGTCGCGGGTGTTGTGGACGCTGCGGCCGAGCGTGGCTGGGGTGCGCGCCGGGTCGCGGTGAGCCCGTTGCCGGGTCCGTCGGGGAACGTAGAGCTCTTCGTGTGGCTCAGACACGGCGCCGGTCGGGTGACCCGCCAGGACATCGACGCGGCGGTGTCGGCAGGCTCGGCGGAGGAGCCGGATGAGAAGGTGACACCGTGACCGACCAGCGCCGTGTGCTTCTGCTCACGCACCCCGGTCGTGCTCCGGCCCGCGACGTCGCCTGCCAGCTCGTCGACGCGCTCAGCACCCACGACATCGAGGTCCGGATGCTGGCCGACGAAGCCGCCTCGCTCGGCCTTTCCGACAGTCCGCACGTCACGCTGGCGGCGCCGGGCGATCCGAGTGCGGACTGTGAGCTGGTGGTCGTGATCGGGGGTGACGGGACGATCCTGCGTGCTGCGGAGGTCGTCCATGAGAGCGGCACCCCGATCCTCGGCGTGAACCTCGGGCACGTGGGGTTCCTCGCCGAAGCGGAGTACGAGGACGTGTCGGCGACCATCGATGCCATCGTGGCCCGTCGCTACACCGCCGAGGACCGGCTGACGATCGACGTCTCGGTCCTCCGGGACGGGGAGCTGGTGAGCCGCACCTTCGCCCTGAACGAGGCGAGCGTCGAGAAGGCCGAGCGCGAGCGCATGCTCGAGGTCGTCGTGGAGGTCGACGGCCGGCCGCTGTCGCGCTGGGGGTGCGACGGCGTCGTGTGCGCGACGCCCACCGGCTCCACGGCGTACAACTTCAGTGCCGGAGGGCCGGTGGTGTGGCCGGGGGTCGAGGCGCTGCTGATGGTGCCGATCAGTGCGCACGCGCTCTTCGCACGACCGCTCGTGGTGGCCCCGACCTCCGTGCTGGCGGTCGAGGTGATCGCGCCGGCGGAGGCCTCGGGCGTGCTGTGGTGCGACGGCCGCCGCACGGTGGACCTGCCGCCCGGTGCACGCATCGAGGTACGTCGAGGGAAGCGGCCCGTCCGTCTCGTCCGGTTGCACGAGGCGCCGTTCACCGACCGGCTGGTGGCCAAGTTCGGTCTGTCGGTGGAGGGGTGGCGGGGCGCGAGCGAGCGCCGGCGGCGAGGTGGGAGCGATGCTTGAGGAGCTGCGGATCACCGGCCTCGGGGTGATCGAGTCGGCGACCCTGGAGCTCGGAGCCGGGCTCACGGTGATCACCGGCGAGACCGGTGCCGGCAAGACCATGGTGGTGACGGCGCTGGGCCTGCTGCTCGGTGGCCGCGCCGACAGCGGCGCGGTGCGGTCGGGCAGCCGAGCGGCGCGCGTGGAGGGCTCCCTGCGGGTGACCGACCTGCCACAGGTGGTCGCGGCCGTGGACGCCGCCGGGGGAGAGGTGGAGGGCGACAGCGTGCTGCTGGCCCGCAACGTCTCCGCCGAAGGTCGGTCGCGGGCGTTCGTCGGTGGCGCGTCGGTCCCGGTCTCGCGGCTGGCCGAGCTGGCCGAGCCCCTGGTCGCCGTGCACGGGCAGTCCGACCAGCATCGGCTCCTCCAGCCGAGAGCACAGCGTGAGGCACTCGACGCCTACGGTGGCGAGGCGACGACCGGCCCGCTGGCGGAGTACCGCAGGCTGTACGCCGAGCTGCGCGACACCGAGGCGGAGCTGGAGGAGGTCGTGGCCAGCGCCCGCGAGCGGGCCCGTGAGGCGGACCTGCTCCGTTTCGGGCTGGGCGAGATCGAGGCGGTCGCTCCGCGACCGGGCGAAGACGTGGCGCTGGCCGAGGAGGAGCAGCGCCTCGCCCACTCCGACACCCTGCGGACCGCCGCGGCGACGGCGCGTGAAGCCCTCTCCTCCGACGACGGCGACCCGGACGCATTGGCCGCTGTCGCAGCGGCCCGTGCGCTCCTGGAGTCCGTCCGGGAGCACGATGGGGCGGTCGCCGACCTGGCCGGTCGGGTCGCGGAGATCAGCTACCTGCTGTCGGACGTCGCCGCTGACATCGCGTCCTACGCCGACGGCCTCGAGACCGATCCTGCGCGCCTGGCGGCGGTCTCCGAGCGCCGGGCGGCGCTCACCGCGCTCACCCGGAAGTACGGCGACACGGCCGAGGAGGTGCTCGCCTGGGCGGAGACGTCGGGCGCGCGGCTGGCGGAGCTGGACGACACCGACGACCGAATCCACCGGCTGCGTGAGCGGCGCGACGACCTCCGCGCGCGGCTGGCTCTGGCGGCCGGGACACTCAGCGAGGCTCGTCAGAGGACCGCTGCCCAGCTCTCACAGGCGCTCACCGGAGAGCTCGACCTGCTGGCCATGCCTCACGCCGTGCTCGACGTCGCAGTGCGTCGGACACCTGCCGAAGACGGCCTCGACGTCGCCGGCGAGCGGGTGCGCTTCGGCTCATCGGGCATCGACGACGTGGAGTTCCTCCTCTCGGCCAACACCGGCTCGGAGCCCCGCCCGCTGGCCCGGGGCGCCTCGGGCGGTGAGCTCTCGCGGGTGATGCTCGCCCTGGAGGTCGCCCTGGCAGGCACGAGCCCGGTGCCGACGTTCGTCTTCGACGAGGTCGACAGCGGTGTCGGCGGCAAGGCCGCGGTCGAGGTCGGGCGCCGGCTCGCGGCCCTGGCGACCACTGCGCAGGTGCTGGTGGTGACACATCTGCCCCAGGTCGCGGCGTACGCCGACCGGCATGTCGTGGTCGAGAAGGCCGAGGACGGCTCGGTCACCACCTCGGGCCTGACCGTTCTCGACGGTGCCGGTCGGGAGCGCGAGCTCTCCCGGATGCTCGCCGGCATGGAGAAGTCCGAGACGGCCCTCGCGCACGCCCGCGAGCTCCTGCAGGCGGCCGCTCGGCCGGCCTCCTGAGATCCCGACGCCGGTACGACGCGCCGGGGCACGCGGCCTGCCGGAACGAGTGCTGGGCGGCTGACAGGATGACGCGGTGGTGAAGCTCAGGACGCGCCTCCAGACCGACGCCGGCGTGACCGGGACAGCTCGCACCGACCGGCGGGTGAACGCTCTGCTTCCCAGGCTCCGTGCCGGGGACGTCGCTGTCCTCGACCAGGTCGACCTCGACGGCCCGACCGCCGAGGCCCTCGTCGAGGCCCGGGTCGTGGCGGTGGTCAACAGGGCCCCGATGATCTCGGGGCGCTTCCCCAACCGCGGGCCCCGGCTGCTGCTCGACGCCGGGATCCGGATGGTCGACGACGCGCACGGCACCGGCGGGCGTGACCTGCTGGCTGCCCTGTCGGACGGTCGCAAGGTCCACCTGGTCGGCGGCACAGTGACGATCGGCGGACACGTGGTCGCCGAGGGCCGCGAGCTCACCGCGGACGACGTCGCCGAGCAGCTCGCCGCCGCCGAGTCCGGCCTGTCGAGCCAGCTGCACATGCTCAGCCACACCAGCGTGGAGTTCTTGCGGCGTGAGGAGGCCCTCGTCCTTCACGGTGAGGGCGTCCCGCGGGTGCGCACCCGGATGCGTGGCCGGCCGACCGTCGTGGTCGCCAAGGGCCCGGACGACGCTGTCGAGCTACGGCGCATCCGCAGGTATCTGCGTGAGGTGAAGCCCGTCGTGATCGCCACCGGAGACGGCCTGGACGTCGCCCGCTCCGCCGGCCTGCGTCCCGACGTGGTCGTGCTCGACACGCGGACCGACGACCTCCCGCCGGCCAAGAGCCTCCGCGCCTGCCGCGACGTGGTCGTCACCGAGGCCCCTGGCGGGTCGCGTGCGGGAGGCGCCGAGCGGTTCGAGCGGATGGGCGTGCGCGCTGTGGCCCTGGAGACGTCCGCCACGCCGGCCGATGCCGCCCTGCTGCTCGCGGACGCCGCCGGGGCCGCCCCGATCGTCGCGGTCGGGCTCCGTGGCACGGTGGAGGAGTTCCTGGACGGTGGCCGGGAGGGGCTCGGCAGCGGGTACGTCACCCGTCTGAAGGTCGGTCCACGGCTCGTCGACGCGACCGCCGTCCCGATGCTCTACTCCGGCCAGCTGAGGCCCCGCCATGCCTACCTGGTGCTCCTGATCGGACTGATCGCGGTGGCGCTGGCCATCGCCACGACCGACGTGGGCCACCAGTGGGCCCTCGACCTGCGTGACCAGATCGACCAGATGCTCGGGGGAAGGCTGGGATGATCCGCTCGCGTTCGTACGCCGTACCGCTCACCGCCGTGCTGCTCGCCCTTGCCACCGGCGTGGCGCTCGGTGCCGGGCCGCTCGACGACACGCGGTCGGACGCGTCGCCGGCACCCCGGGGGGTTTCCCGCGCCCCCGACCCCGGCTACGCCGACACGTTCGCGGCTGCGGTCGCGCCGCGGCTGTACGCCGGCGGTCTGTCGCGCCGGCCGGTCGCCGTCGTCACGATGCCGGGAGCCGATCCGGCGACGGTCGCCGCGCTCACCTCGCAGATCAAGGAGGCGGGGGGCGAGGTGCCGGCGACGTACGTGGTCGACGGCCAGCTCGTCGACCCCGAGCAGAAGAGCCTGGTCGACACCCTGGGGACCCAGCTGGCCAAGCAGGTGCGCGCGCGGGTCGACACCGGCGCCAGCACCTATCCCCGGATCGGGCAGCTCGTGGCGTTGGCCGTGTCGGCCCGCGGTGGCACGAGCTCCCCACCGGGAGACGACGCAGTCGCAGTCCGGCAGAGCCTGGCGGCCGCGCACCTGCTCACGGTGCCGAAGGGGAGCGTCTCCCTCGCCCCCTTGGTCCTGGTCGTGATGGGCTCGGCGGTCGACCAGACGATCGCGGACGGCTTCGTCTCGGGCCTGGCCGCGGGGGCGCGCGGGGTCGTCGCCCTCGCGCCCTCCCGCGACGCCACGATGGCCGGCATGCGTGCCGACCCGGTGGCCCGCCGCGTCACCACCGTCGACGGCAGCGAGACCCGCGCCGGCCGCGTGGCCGCCGTGCTCGCCCTCGTCCGTGCCTGGACCAAGCGCGGTGGCGCGTTCGGAGCGTCGGGCGCGGACGGCCCGGTGCCCCTCGGGTAGGATGGAACCCCGTGAAGCAGGCGCCGGTCACCAAGCACGTGTTCGTCACCGGGGGCGTCGCCTCCTCGCTCGGCAAGGGGCTCACGGCCTCCAGCCTGGGCCGGCTGCTCACCTCACGCGGCCTCCGCGTCACCATGCAGAAGCTCGACCCCTACCTCAACGTCGACCCCGGGACGATGAACCCGTTCCAGCACGGCGAGGTCTTCGTCACCGACGACGGGGCTGAGACCGACCTCGACATCGGCCACTACGAGCGGTTCCTCGACCGTGACCTCAGCCAGCGCGCCAACGTCACGACCGGTCAGGTCTACTCCAGCGTGATCGCCAAGGAGCGCCGCGGCGACTACCTCGGCGACACGGTCCAGGTGATCCCGCACATCACCGACGAGATCAAGGCGCGCATCCGGGCCATGGCCGACCCCGACGAGAGCGGCGGGCGACCCGACGTCGTGATCACCGAGGTCGGCGGCACCGTCGGCGACATCGAGTCCCTGCCGTTCCTCGAGGCCGCCCGTCAGGTGCGCCAGGACATCGGTCGCGACAACTGCTTCTTCCTGCACGTCTCCCTGGTCCCCTACATCGGGCCGTCCGGAGAGCTGAAGACCAAGCCGACCCAGCACTCCGTGGCGGCACTCCGGTCGATCGGCATCCAGCCCGACGCGATCGTGTGCCGGGCCGACCGCGAGATCCCCGAAGGCATCAAGAAGAAGATCTCCTCGATGTGCGACGTCGACCAGGACGCCGTCGTCACCGCCGCCGACGCGCCGTCCATCTACGACATCCCGAAGGTGCTGCACCGGGAGGGCCTCGACGCCTACGTCGTGCGTCGGCTCGACCTGCCGTTCCGCGACGTCGACTGGACGACATGGGACGACCTGCTGCGAAAGGTGCACCATCCGAAGGAGGAGGTGACGGTCGCGCTGGTCGGCAAGTACATCGACCTGCACGACGCCTACCTCTCGGTGGCCGAGGCGCTCAAGGCCGGTGGCTTCGCCCACGAGTCCGCGGTGCGGATCCGCTGGGTGCCGGCCGACGAGTGCGCCGACGCCTCCGGCGCCCACCGCAACCTGCACGACGTCGACGCCGTGTGCGTCCCCGGTGGGTTCGGCGTGCGAGGCCTGGACGGCAAGATCGGTGCCCTCTCCTACGCCCGCGCCAACGGCATCCCGACGCTCGGACTCTGCCTGGGGCTGCAGTGCATGGTGATCGAGTACGCCCGCCACGTGGCGGGGCTGGAGAAGGCCGACTCCACGGAGTTCGACCCCGACTGTCCCGAGCCGGTGATCGCCACCATGGAGGAGCAGAAGTCCTACGTGCAGGGCGCCGGAGACCTCGGTGGGACCATGCGCCTCGGCCTCTATCCGGCCGACCTGCTCTCGGGCTCGATCGTGCGGCAGGCCTATGGCGACGCCAGGATCGAGGAGCGTCACCGCCACCGGTACGAGGTGAACAACCACTACCGCGAGCAGCTGGCCGCGGCCGGAATGGTCTTCTCCGGCACCAACCCCGACCTCGACCTGATCGAGTTCGTCGAGCTGCCACGCGACGTACACCCCTACTACGTCGCCACGCAGGCCCATCCCGAGCTCAGGTCGCGCCCGACGAACCCCCACCCCCTCTTCGCGGGCCTGATCGGCGCGGCGATCGAGCGCCAGAAGGCGGAGCGCTTCCCCATCGACGAGTCCAAGCTGCGGCGCGAGCCCGAGGAGGACCCGGCAGCACCGGCGTACGCCTGAGGGTCAGGCAGCCTTGGCCCGCTCCCGGCGGCTGAGGGTGTCGGTGCCCAGGAGCAGGGCCGCGCGCACGGTGGGGTCGCATCCGGGGTCGCTCGCCATCTTCTGCGCGCGCGCCAGGAAGGCGTCGTCGCCGACCTGGGGGAACATCCCGAACATCAGCCCGAACACCGCCAGCATCCCGCCACCGGCCAGCTGTGGGATCTCGTCGAGGAACCGGCCCGCATACGGCAGCAGCAGGTCGTCCTGAAGCGGCTGCCAGAAGGCGCGCACCATCGCGCCGAGCATCGGCCCGCCCGGGATGTTCTGCTTCTCGAACAGCTCCATCCAGGCTTCGTCCTTGGCGATCGGGTCGGGCCGTGCCGTGCGTACGGCGAGCGCGCGTACCCCTGCGTCGGGGTCGGGGTCGCGGCGCAGCAGCGCCTCGACGGCCTCCTCGTCGTACCGACCGAGCGCCGCCCGACGCGTCGCCACGCGCCAGGCGATGTCCACGTCGTCGGCCCCGGCGTCCAGCGCCGCGAAGTGCTCATCGGTCGACGCACACGCAGCCAGCACCCGCAGTGCCGGGAGCCGGTGGTCGGGGTGGCGCGAAAGGTAGAGCGCCACCTCGGCCAGCTGCAGCTGCGCCGCGGGGATGCGGTCGCCCGGCGTCCACTCCTGGGCGATCTCCCGTGCCGTCGAGAGGAACGGCTCGACGACGCCGGGGCTCTGCTCGCGCCGCAGGACGGCCAGGACGCAGTCGAAGAGGTCGGACGACGGCAGCTCGCCGTCATGGAGCATCTGGAAGCCGGTGACCACCGCCAGGGCCCGGTCGACCGCCGCAGGGAGGTCGGCGGCGCGCTCGAGGAGCGGGCGCACGGACGCGGCATCGGGTCGAACGGCCGCGAACGTGTGGTCGCCGGCGTTGAGAAGGTGGAGGTCCGCCTCGGGCAGGTCCACCACGGTCGACGTCCCCGACGTCTCGACCTCGGTGGTGTCGACGTGGCTGAGCCCGTCCGCGGCGACGGCGTACGAGCCGACGTCGAGCCGATGTGGGCGCGGCGCGTGGTCGTCAGGCGAGGCGATGCTGATCGCCCCGTCCTCGAGCCGGAGGACGTCTGTTCCCGCTCGGTCCAGCCAGGCGACCGTCCACCCGGTGAGGTCGCTGCCGGACGCCTCGCCGATCGCCGACATCAGGTCGTCCAGGACGGTGTTGCCCCACGCGTGCGCGACGAAGTAGGAGCGCAGTCCCTCAACGAAGCGATCCTCGCCGACGTAGGCCATCAGCTGTTTCAGCACGCTGGCCCCCTTGATGTAGGTGATCGCGTCGAAGTTGGCCATCGCCTGCGCGACGTCGGGGACGTCGCCTCGGATCGGATGGGTCGCCGGCGACATGTCCTGGCGGTAGCCCACCATCTTCCCGGCCGCCAGGAACGTCGCCCACTCGTCGGTGAACTCCGTGCATCCGACCCCTGCCCAGTTGGAGGCCCACGACGCGAAGGCCTCGTTGAGCCAGAGGTCGTCCCACCAGCGCATGGTCACCAGGTCGCCGAACCACATGTGCGCCATCTCGTGCAGGAGGATCTGCGCCCGCACCGCCCGCTGGCCGTAGGTAGGGGTGCTCCGGTACAGCACGCCGTCGCTCCAGGTCACCGAGCCCCAGTTCTCCATCGCGCCGCCCATGTTCGGTACGAACACCTGGTCGTAGCGCTCCTGCGCGAACGGCTGTCCGAACCGCTCCCCGAAGAACGAGAGCCCGCGGTCGGTGAGGTCGAACAGCTCCTCCGCGTCGCGCTCGAGGAAGGCGCGCAGCGACTGCCGCCCGAACAGCCCGAGGTCATAGCCGCCGCGGGAGGACCGGATCTCGTGGAACGGGCCACCGTTGACGACGGTGACATACGTCGAGAGCTTGGGTGTGTCGCCGAACGTCCAGCGCCGGCCACCGACGTCCAGGTCCTCCACCAGGTCGGGTGCGGAGTTGCTGGTGACCGTCCAGCTCTCGTGGGCGTCGACGACGAACCCGTGTGGGGCCTTGAGATCGGGCTGGTCGAAACAGGCGTAGGCATATCGAGCCCGGTCGGGCTCGAAGCTCGACCAGACGTAGACCAGCTTGTCCATCGGGTCGACGGTCTTGCGGATCGCCGTTCCGGAGCCGGTGTCGGGCTGGGTGTGCGAGACCACCAGCACGTTGTCGGCGCGGAGGTCGGGCAGGTGGATCCGTCCGCGGTCGGCAGTGGCGGGATCGAGGGCCTCCCCGTTGAGGGTCACCGACGAGACGTCCCCCACGCAGTCGACGAAGGTGCTGGCACCCGGCTCGTGGCACTGGAACGAGATCGTGGACGTCGCGGCCCACAGGTCGCCCTCGTACAGTCCGCGCAGGTCGACATGCACGTCGTAGCGTTCGACGTCGACGAGAGCCGCCCGCGCGGCTGCTTCTTCCCGAGTCAGGCTCGCGATACCGGTCATACCGCCACCGTATCCCGATGGTTTGCCAAGCTGCGGCCGCCGGTTCGATGCCCATTCGCGGTCGAATGTCCTATCGGTCCTCGCAAACGCCGTGCTCGTGCCGATGAGGATGATCGGCCTTTCGAGGCGGGACGCCCAGGAGCGCGCGGTGGACCTGCTTGGCTCGGTGGGCATGGAGGGTCACGCCGAGTCGTACCCCGACGACCTCTGCGGCGGTCAACAGCAGCGCGTGGCCATCGTGCAGACGCTGGCCGTGCAGCCCCGGGTGATGCTGTCCGACGAGACCACGGCCGTCCTCCACCCGGAGCTCGTCGGCGAGGTGCTCGAGATGGTGCGCGAGCTCGCCCATGGGGGCCCCACCATGCCGCTCGCCACGCACGCGATGGGCTTCGCCAGGGATGTCGCCACACACGTCTGCCTCCTGGACAACGGCTGTGTCCTCGAGCGCGGCTCGGCGGAAACAGATCCTCTGGAGCCGCGGGAGGAGCGCACCCAGCAGCTCCTGAGCCGGGTGGGGCAAGTCCGGGCGCCTGTGACGCGGCATCTCTCGGTACCGTCATGGCATGTCACGTGAGCTGACAGACATCTCCGAGTCGTGGCCGGTCGTCGGCACCGAGGACCTCTACCGGAGCGACTGGGTGATGGCGCTCCGCGTCGACACGGTGCACGCTCCCGGTGACGACCACCGGTTCGAGCGCCTCGTCCTGGAGCACCCGGGGGCGGTGATCGTGCTCGCCGTCGACGATGAGCGCCGGGTGTACTGCCTGTGGCAGTACCGCCACCCGGCTCGCCGGCGCTTCGTGGAGCTGCCGGCCGGCCTTCTGGACGCCGACGGGGAGTCGCCGGAGGGGACAGCACGGCGTGAGCTGCGGGAGGAGGCCGGCCTGGAGGCGGCGTCGTGGACCCTCCTCGGGTCGACGTTCTCGAGCCCGGGCATCAGCAACGAAATGATGCAGTTCTTCCTGGCCCGCGATCTCCGGGCGGTCGCGGACGACGAGTTCCAGCGGACGCACGAGGAGGCGGACATGTCCGGGGACTGGGTGCCCGTCGCCGACCTGCGCCGGGCGGTGCTCGACGGACAGCTCGCAGACGGTCCACTCGTCCAGGCCCTCCTCCTGGCGGAGGCGAAAGGGCTGCTGTGACGTCTCCCCGCCACGTGATCGAGGACCTGCTCACCGAGCATCCCGTCATCGACGGCCACAACGACCTGCTGTGGACGATGCGTGAGAAGAACGGCTACGACTTCGCCGCCTACGACGTGGGGGAGCGGCAGCAGGAGACGCACACGGACCTCCCTCGGCTGCGCGAGGGCGGCGTGGGTGCGCAGTTCTGGTCGGTCTTCGTGCCGTGCCGCGAGGCAGGCCGATCGGTGACCTCCACGCTCGAGCAGGTCGACGCGGCGTACACCATGGTCGAGCGGTACGCCGACCAGCTGGTGCTGGCCACCACCGCGGACGAGGTGGAGGACGCGTGGTCCCACGGCCGCATCGCCTGCCTGATCGGTGCCGAGGGGGGCCACCAGATCGCGGAGTCGACCGCGGTCCTGCGGATGTACCACCGGCTGGGGGTGCGCTACCTGACGCTCACCCACAACGAGAACGTGTCCTGGGCGGACTCGGCCACCGACGCGCGCGTCCTCGGGGGCCTCAGCGACCTCGGCCGCGCGATCGTCCGGGAGATGAACGCGATCGGGATGCTCGTCGACCTCTCGCACGTGAGCCATGACGTCATGCGCGACGCCCTGGACACGTCTCGGGCCCCGGTGATCTTCAGCCACTCCTCGGCCTACGCCCTGTGCGACCACCCTCGGAACGTGCCCGACGCCGTGTTGGCCCGGCTCGCCGGCAACGGCGGCACCTGCATGGTGACGTTCGTCCCGAGGTTCGTGAGCCAGGCGGTGCGCGACTGGACGCGCGCGGCCGAGCAACGCGCGGCCGAGCAGGGGGTCGACGCCCGGGACATCCCAGCCCTGCAGTCCGTGGAGACCGCGTACCACCAGACGGTGCCGCACCCGCCGGCGTACCTGTCCGACGTCGTCGCGCACGTGGAGCACGTGCGCGACGTCGCCGGCATCGACCATGTCGGCCTCGGCGGCGACTACGACGGGACGGACTGGCTTCCGGAGGGAATGGAGGACGTCACCGGCTATCCACGGCTGCTGGCGGCCCTGCACGACCGGGGGTGGTCGTCGACAGACCTGGCGAAGCTCACCTGCCGCAACGTGCTGCGGACGATGCGCGCGATGGAGGAGGCCGTCGAGCGCTGAGGTCCGATCCGGCCCACCGTCTCGACCGGGTCGGCCCGCGGAGTGTGTGCCCGAGGGCGTGGCCCCGGTCACAGGTGACTATTGTCGAGGTGGCGGCCCCTGGCCCGAGGCGGGCTGCACGCACGAGGAGAGTGCCCTGTGAAGGTCGGCGTCCCCCAGGAAGTCAAGGACCACGAGTACCGCGTGGCCATCACCCCCATCGGCGTGCACGAGCTCACCACCCATGGACACGACGTCTACATCGAGAAGGGTGCTGGGGCCGGGTCGCTGATCGAGGACGGCGAGTACGAAGCCGCCGGCGCGAAGATCCTCGACAGCGCCGACGAGGTGTGGGGCAACGCCGAGATGGTGCTCAAGGTCAAGGAGCCCGTCGCCGAGGAGTACCACCGGATGCACGAGGGGCTGACCCTCTTCACCTACCTCCATCTGGCTGCCGACAAGCCGCTCACCCAGGAGCTGCTGCAGCGGAAGGTCACCGCCATCGCCTACGAGACGGTGCAGCTGCCTTCGGGCGGGTTGCCGCTGCTCTACCCGATGTCCGAGGTCGCCGGTTGCCTGGCGCCGCAGGTGGGTGCCCACTCGTTGATGAAGGCGCAGGGCGGTCGCGGGGTCCTGATGGGCGGAGTCGGCGGTGTGGCCAACGCCAAGGTCGTGATCATCGGGGCCGGGGTCTCAGGACAGAACGCCGCCAACATCGCTCTGGGCATGGGTGCCGACGTGACGCTGCTCGACACCGACCTCGACAAGCTGCGCATGTCCTTCTGGCGCTACAACAACCGCGTCCACGGCCTCGCCTCGTCCCAGCTGGCGATCCGGCAGCAGGTGGTCGAGGCGGACATGGTGATCGGTGCGGTGCTGATCCCGGGCGCCGCCGCGCCGAAGCTGGTCAGCAACGAGCTGGTGTCCCAGATGAAACCGGGCTCGGTGCTGGTCGACATCGCCGTCGACCAGGGCGGCTGCTTCCAGGACACCCATCCGACGACGCATTCCGACCCGACGTACGAGGTTCACGACTCGATCTTCTACTGCGTGGCGAACATGCCGGGCGCGGTGCCGAACACCTCGACGTACGCCCTCACCAACGCCACGATGCCGTACGCCGTCGCGCTGGCCGACAAGGGCTGGGTCAAGGCCTGTCGCGACGACCACTCGCTCACCCTCGGCCTCAACACCTATGACGGCCGGCTCACCAACGCACCCGTCGGAGCGGCGACCGGCATCGACGCGGTGGACCCCGACGAGGTCCTCGCCGGGGCCGGCTGAGCGACCCGGTCCGGAGCATCGTGGCCGAACTTCCCCTCGCGCTACGCACCTACCTCGACCACCTCGCGGTCGAGCGGGGGCTGGCGGCGAACACCCTGACGTCGTACCGCCGGGACCTGCGGCGCTACGTCGAGTTCCTGCAGGAGCGTGGGGTGACCGACCTCGAGGGCATCGACGAGCAGACGGTCTCGGCGTTCCTGATGCGGCTCCGAGAGGGCGACGCGGAGCATCCGCCGTTGTCGGCGACCTCTGCAGGCCGCACCGTCGTGGCGGTGCGGGGGTTCCACAAGTTCTGCGTCGCCGACGGACTGGCGACCGCGGACCCTGCCGCGGGGGTGCGACCGCCCTCTCCAGCGCGACGACTGCCGAAGGCGCTCCCGCTGGCCGACGTCGAGGCGATCCTGGACGCCGCGGGGTCGGCGGGCACCACCCTCGCTCTGCGTGACCGTGCACTGCTCGAGGTGCTGTACGGCACCGGAGCGCGGATCAGCGAGGCGGTGGGGCTCGACGTCGACGACATCGACCGCGTCGACAGCACGGTCGTGCTGCGCGGCAAGGGCGGCAAGGAGCGCCTGGTGCCGGTCGGCAGCTACGCGCTCGCGGCCGTGGACGCCTATCTCACCCGGGCCCGGCCAGGGCTCGCCTCCGTCGGAACCTCCGAGCGGGCGGGCGCGCTGTTCCTGAACGCGCGCGGCGGGCGGCTGTCGCGACAGTCGGCGTGGACGGTGCTGGCGAAGGCGGCCGACCGGGCAGGGGTGACCCGTGACGTCTCACCGCATACGCTGAGGCATTCATTCGCAACGCATCTGCTCGAGGGGGGAGCAGACGTGCGAGTGGTCCAGGAGCTGCTGGGTCATGCGTCGGTGACCACGACGCAGATCTACACCCTGGTCACTGTGGACAACTTGAGGGAGGTGTTCGCGGTTGCTCACCCACGAGCGCGCTGACACGCGGACTAGTCACAACGGACCATGGGGGCACCCCGTTGGGTCTATCTCTTTGCCAATCGCCAGTCGACGATCACGTCGAACTCCTATCGTGGCAGCGCCGGGCGGCGCAGCCCGGCCATTTCCGGATTCCGTCGGGGATGCGGGTTCGACCCAGACCTCTTTGGAGCAGCGTTGAGGAAGAATCGCCGTGACGCCAACTCGGGCGCCTTCTCAGCTTTCCGTGTGTCGGAGTGGTCGGTCCGCCGCAAGGTCGTGGGCGTGCTCGCGATCCCCGTCGTCCTGGCCGCCGTCTTCGGAGGTTTGCGCGTGTCCTCCGAGCTGCAGGACGCGAGTGCCTACTCGACGAACCAGCAGCGCGCGACCGTGCTGGGCCCGACGATCACCTACCTGACTGCGACCGCGCGCCTCGCCCTGCCGGCGCACCTCTCCGACGCCTTCGACGGCGACGCCAAGGCGCAGTACACCGAGGCGTCCAACACCTTGAAGCGTGCCTCTGGCAGCGCCGACCTGACCTCGGTCCAGGCCGGGTACATCACCTCGATTCTCCAGATCGGTGACACGCTGGCGACCGGTGGCGGCACGGGCATCTCAGCGGACACATCGGTGCAGCTCAGCGACATGACGCGGCTGACCACGCAGCTGGTCAACTCCACGCTGAACACCGAGGGCACGCCGGACCCGCAGGTCCAGGCACTGATCCAGTCGCTCAACGGCCGGCTGTCGCTGGTCAAGCAGCAGCTGCTCATCCAGAGCCACACCCAGCAGAAGTCGTCGCTGCTCGACTCGGTCTGGCTCGCCGCGGAGATCGGAGTCGAGGGCTCAGCGCTCGACAGCCTCAAGGCGGCGGTCGGCGGTCGGCGGATCAACACCTTGGTGTCGGCCAACGGCGTCCGGCTCGGCCAGGCGACCAGCAGCAAGGTGGGCGCGCTCGCCGCCACGCCGAGGATGTTCCAGGTGTACGACGGGCTGAACGACCGCTTGCTCGCCGGCATCGACTCCGATCTCGCGGCCAAAGCGTCCTCGTCGAAGTCGCGCGCCCTGGGCGATGCTGGCATCATCCTGACCGCCCTGCTCGCCTCGTTGCTGCTGGGGCTGTTCGTCGCCCGGGCACTGATCGTGCCGCTGCGCAAGGTGCGCGCAGGTGCCCTCGAGGTCGCCAACGAGCGCCTGCCGGAGACGGTCGCCCGGATCCGGAACGGCCAGGAGCCCGAGGAGATCACACCGATCCCTGTGCACAGCCGCGAGGAGCTCGGCCAGCTCGCCCGCGCCGTGGACGACATGCACAAGCAGGCGGTCAACCTGGCGACCGGAGAGGCGCAGCTGCGGTCGCAGGTCGGCGCCATGTTCGTGACCCTGTCGCGCCGCAACACCACACTGGTGAACCAGCAGCTGGCGCTCATCGAGTCCCTGGAACAGGACGAGGAGGACCCACAGCGCCTCGAGCAGCTGTTCAGCCTCGACCACCTGGCCACCCGGATGCGCCGGACGGCCGAGTCCCTCGTGATCCTCGGCGGCACGTCCGGACGTGCGGCCGGCTTCGAGGAGCTCAGTGTCTCCGACGTGGTCCACGCCGCGGTATCCGAGGTTCAGGACTACCAGCGAGTGCGGATCGACGCCGCCCCGGACCGGATGATCGTGGGCCGCGCGGCGTCCGACGTCGTGCACCTGATGGCCGAGCTCATCGACAACGCCCTGTCGTACTCGCCTCCCGGCAGCCCGGTGACCATCCAGGCTGCCGAGACGGACGGCAAGGTCGAGATCGAGATCATCGACAACGGACTCGGCATGGCCGGTGACGCCCTTGCGCAGGCCAACGAGTCGCTCAAGAGCGGTGGTGAGGTCACCATCGACACCGCGCGCCGGATGGGTCTGTTCGTGGTGAGCCGCCTGTCGGAGGAGCACGGGCTCAAGGTCAAGCTCCGCCGCAACACCAACGGCGGCGGCATCATCGCCTCGATCACGCTGCCGCCCGCGGTGCTGGTCTCCGACGCGCCGGTCGAGCACGTCTCGGTCATCGACGCCCCCGAGCCGGCCGAGGAGCCGGTCGTGCCCGTCTTCGAGGAGCCGGTCGAGGAGTACGACCCCTACCTCGAGCGCATCGAGGAGGCCATCGCTGCGGTGACCGGCCTGCCGCGTCGCCGCCCGGGTCAGGTGCCGGGCCCCGCGACGCCCGCGCCCGCGACCACCTCGGTGGGCATGTTCGACGCCGCGCCGCTCGCCGCGCCGACCCCGGAGCTCCCACCGGGGTTCGAGCCTGCGGAGCTGCCGAGCGGGGAGCAGTCCGCGAGCGAGCCGGAGCCGGTAGTCACGCCGTTCACGTCGTCCGTCCCGCCCGCCGACGACGAGCCGCTGGCGGAGGTCGTCACCCCGGTGTTCGGCGCCGAGAGGCACGAGCTGAAGGCGGAGTCCGACCAGCCCGAGGCGCTCGAGGTCGGCGAGGTCCACCAGGACCGTGATGATCACGTGGAGCCCGAGCAGTCCGACCTGCCCGAGGCGCCGGTGGCCGAGGTCCTCCACGACCGTGATGACCACGTGGAGCCCGAGCAGTCCGACCTGCCCGAGGCGCCGGTGGCCGAGGCGGAGGCGCTGGACGAGGTCGGCGAGCCGACCGAGAGCATCGGCTACGACGAGACCATCGCGCCGCACCAGCCTGTCGAGGCGGTCGGGTGGGTCGACGAAGCCGCGCCGGTCGAGCACGACGAGCCCGCACCACCGAGCCCATGGGCCGCGAGCCTCGCTGAGGCCGCGGGCGCCTACCCGGAGGCTCCCGTCGCGGAGCCCGCCGCGGCAGCCACCCTGCCCCAGGAGACGTCGTACGACGTCCCGGAGCCGGTGAGCGCCCGCGCCGAGGAGAAGCGCCAGGTGGACGAGGGGGTCCCGGCCACGGACGCTACGGTCCGGCTCCAGATCCGACGCCCGCTGTCCTCTTCGCCGGCGGCGTCCGCCCTGGAGGGCGACTTCGTGCCGGACAACGAGGACCGCGACGACGCGACGATCTTCAGTCAGCTCCGGTCGAACTGGCTGAGCGGCGCCGAGGAAGCGGAGCACCCCTGGGTCCCCAACGAGGTGGACCGTGGCTGGAACGCGGCCGAGCGCGCCGAGGGTGGGGACGACGCCGACAGCACCACTCGTACGGGCCTGCCGGTACGCCGTCCGGGCGGCCGGCTGGTGCCAGGTGGCGTGAACCAGGAGCCGTCCAAGGTGGTCCGCGACCCCGAGGCCATCCGCAACCGCCTCGCCGCGCACGCGGCCGGCGTCTCCCGCGGCCGAGCCGCCGCGGCCGCACAACCCAACACCTTCGACTACCCGCACGAGGAGACAGGACCGGCATGACCGAGAGCCTCCAGGCAGAGATGAGCGCCATCGAGACCGAGACCCGGGAGCTCGACTGGGTCGTGAACCGGTTCGTCGAGAGCGTCCCGGGGGCGGCCCATGCCGTGCTCGTGTCCGCAGACGGGTTGCTGATGGCCGCGAGCGGCCGGCTGCCCGCCGAGCGTGCTGAGCAGGTGGCGGCCGTCTCGTCCGGGCTGGCCAGTCTTGCCACGGGTGCCGCTCGCCTCTTCGAGGGCGGCGCGGTGTTGCAGACCATCGTCGAGATGGAGAGCGGCTTCATGCTCCTGATGAGCGTGGGCGACGGGTCGCACCTGGCGGTGCTGACCCAGGCCACGGCCGACATCGGCCAGGTGGGCTACGAGATGGCCCTCCTCGTCGAGCGCGTCGGTCAGATGGTGCAGGCCCAGGCTCGGGTGCATGGGGTGTAGGGGGGATGACATGGCAGATGAGCCCGAAGTCCAGCAGATGCACGCCAGCCCGCCGGCTGCTCGCATCGTCCGACCGTATGCACTGACCGCGGGGCGCACCCGTCCCGTGGTCGACCTCCCGCTGGAGGCACGGCTGCGACTGGACAACAGTGCGACGCGCCGCGCCTGGGGCGAGGACCTCCACGGCCAGATGATCGCGGTCCTGGACTCCCGGTCCGTGGCCGAGGTGTCGGCCCTGGTCCAACGCCCCATCGGCGTCGTGCGCGTGCTGCTCGCAGATCTCGTGCAGCAGGGCTTCGTCCACGTACAGGCGACCCTGAACGAGAACTCCACCGACGACGAACGCTTCGACCTCCTCGAAAGGACCCTCCGTGGACTCCGTGCTCTCTAGCGGCAGCCGCGCCGCCGCCTCGACGAAGATCGTCATCGCCGGCGGGTTCGGCGTCGGCAAGACCACTCTCGTGGGGTCGGTCTCCGAGATCGTGCCGCTCCGGACCGAGGCCCTGGTCACCAACGAGTCGGTCGGCGTGGACGACCTCGCCCAGACTCCCGGCAAGGCGACCACCACCGTCGCCATGGACTTCGGACGTATCACCCTGGCCGAGGACCTCGTCCTCTACCTGTTCGGGACGCCGGGCCAGAAGCGGTTCTGGTTCATGTGGGACGACCTGGTCCGCGGGGCCATCGGTGCCATCGTCATGGTCGACACGGCCCGGCTGGATGCCGCCTTCGCACCGCTGGACTACTTCGAGTCCAAGGACGTGCCCTTCCTCGTGGCGGTCAACGAGTTCGAGGGTGGCCCCAGGTACCCCCTGCACGAGATCGCCGAGGCGCTCGCCCTGCCCGACGACGTACCCCTGATCACCCTCGACGCACGCGACCGTGATTCCGCCAAGCGCGCGTTGATCCGGATCACCGAGTTCGCCCTCACCCGGCTCGCCTCCGCCCAGCGCTCCGCCTGACCGACGCCCGGTGGCAGCCCGCACGGCCGGTGCATTCCTCCCTGCCGTTTGGCACCAAACGGCAGGAGTTTGCACAGAAAGCGTGTCGCTTTTGACCAATCGGCGGTGGGTGTGGCGTGGTTCCGCTGCGTCCGCCTCGGGAGTCCTGGGGGCCGGTGGTTACCCTGCCGTTTGGCACCAAACGGCAGGAGTTTGCACAGAAAGCATGTCGTTCTTGACCAATCGGTGGGTGGGTGCGCGCGGGCGGTACGCCGGGTCAGCGGGTACGCCGGGTCAGCCGGGTCCCCGAGGTCAGCCGGTACGCCGGGTCAGCCGGTACGCCGGGTCAGCCGGTACGCCGGGTCAGCCGGTACGCCGGGTCAGCCGGTACGCCGGGTCAGCCGGGTCCCGGGTCAGCCGGGTCGCAGGTCAGCCCGTACGCCGCGTCGGCCGGGTGCCGAGTCAGCCCGTGGTCCGGCGTACGTCGTAGCGGCCCTCGGCGAACCCTTGGCGGACGACCTTCTTGTCGAACTTGCCGACCGACGTGCGCGGCACCTGGTCGACGAACGCCCACGCGTCCGGTAGCTGCCACTTCGCAAAGGTCTGCGCAAGATGGTCGCGGAGCTGCTCGGGCGTCACTGTCGCGCCGGCACGGACGACCACTGTCGCCAGGGGGCGCTCCTGCCACTTCTCGTCGGGGATCCCGACCACCGCGGCCTCGAGCACGTCGGGGTGGCCCATCAACGCGTTCTCGAGGTCGACCGACGAGATCCACTCGCCACCCGACTTGATCACGTCCTTGGCCCGGTCCGACAGGGTGATGTAGCCGAGCTCGTCGAGATGACCGACGTCGCCCGTGCGCAGCCAACCGTCGTGGAACTTCTTCTCGGCCTCCTGAGCATCCTCCGGGCGGTAGTAGCCGCCGGTGACCCAGGGGCCGCGCACCTCGAGCTCGCCCACGGACGTGCCGTCCCACGGCAGGATCGAGCCGTCGTCGGCGGCGATCCGGCCCTCGACGCCGCAGAGGAGCCGGCCCTGGGTGGCGCGGTAGGGCCATTGGGCGTCCCCTCGGACCCCGAGCGGGACCAGGCCTGCGGAGGCGACCGGCGAGGTCTCGGTCATGCCCCAGGCCTGCCTGATGGGGAGACCGTGCCGCTCCTCCAGACCGCGCTGGAGCGACACGGGGACGGCGGACCCGCCGCACAGGATCATCCGCAGCGAGTCGAGCCGGATGTCGTCATGGGCGTCGAGGTAGGCCAGGACGTCGTTCCACACGGTCGGGACGGCGCCCGAGACGGTGGGCCGGCTCTCCTGGATGAACCGCACCAGCGGCTCGGCCTGGAGCCAGCGGTCGGGCATGCAGAGCGAGGCGCCGGTCATGGCCGCGGCGTACGCGAGTCCCCAGGCGTTGGCGTGGAACATCGGAACGATCGGCAGCACCCGGTCGTGGAAGTCGAGGCCGGCGGCGTTGCCGGTGCTCACGGCGAGTGAGTGCAGCCATGCCGACCGGTGGCTGTAGACCACGCCCTTCGGGTGCCCGGTGGTGCCGCTGGTGTAGCACATGGCCGCGGCGTCGCGCTCGTCGACCTCCGGCCAGGCGAAGGTCTCCGGCTCACCGGACAGCAGCTCCTCGTAGAGCAGGACCTCCTTGCCCGCCGAGCGGAGCGCGTCGAGGTCGGCGCTCGCCGCGTCCGGGCCCGAGACCAGCACGTGCGTCACGGTCTCGAGCTGAGGCAGCTCCTTGGCGAGCACCGGGACCAGGGAGTCGTCGACGATCACGACGCGGTCCTCGGCGTGGTTGGCGATGTAGACGAGCTGGTCGGGGAAGAGCCGGATGTTCAGGGTATGGAGCACGGCCCCCATCGAGGGCAGCGCCAGGTAGGCCTCGAAATGCTCGGCGTTGTTCCACATGAACGTCGCTACCCGCTGGTCGCCGTCGATCCCGAGCCCGCGCAGCGCGTGTGCCAGCTGCGCGGCTCGCCGGCCCACCTCGGCATACGTACGACGCCGTATCCCGTCCGCGGTCGCCGTCACGACCTCCGAATCGCGGTGCACGGTGGTGCCATGCCTCAGTACCGAGGAGATGGTCAGCGGGGCGTCCTGCATCGTGCTCTTCACGAAAGGGCCTCCTCGAAGTCCGGGCCGCACCGGCACAGCGACAGGTCCATCTTGCTCCGCTGACCGTCCAGGTGCACGGGCCCGGAGCCGGTGGCTCGGTCCGGGTGCGGGCTCCGCTCGGTGTCGACGAGCCGCCGCACGATGTCACCGCCTGCCAGGTCCAGGCTCGCTAGCCTGATCGCATGCCGGAGGTCCTCCCGCGCCGTACGCGCGCGTCGCGATGGGAGCCGCTCACGATCGGCATCGACATCGGGGGCACCAAGGTGCTCGGCGCCGTGGTCGACTCGCAGGGGGCGGTCGTCGCCTCGGACCGGCGGCCCACCGAAGGACATGACGTCCGCAAGATCGAGGACACGATCGTCGAGCTGGTCACCGGCTTCGCGCACGAGTACGACGTGGCGGCCATCGGCATCGGCGCGGCGGGGTTCGTGGATGTGACCAGAACCGTCGTGATGTTCTCCCCGCACCTCGACTGGCGGCGAGAGCCCCTACGGGCGCGGGTGGCCGAGCGGGTCCGGTTGCCGGTCGTCGTGGACAACGACGCGAACACCATGGCCCTGGCGGAGTGCCGGTTCGGAGCGGGACGCGGGCATCGTTTCGTGCTGTGCGTCACCCTCGGCACCGGCATCGGCGGCGCTCTGGTGCTCGACAACCGCGTCTATCGCGGGGCCAACGGGATGGCGGGCGAGTTCGGGCACATGCAGGTGGTGCCGGAGGGGCACCGGTGCGAGTGCGGCAACCGAGGTTGCTGGGAGCAGTACGCCTCGGGCAACGCGTTGCTGCGCGACGCGCGCGAGCTGGTGCGCTCGGGGTCGCCGATGGCGCACCGGTTGCGAGCCCTCGTGGACGGCGACGCCGAGGCCTTGGACGGTCCGCAGATCACCCAGGCGGCACGCGACGGGGATCCGCTCTCCGAGGAGCTGCTCGCCGACGTAGGTCGCTGGCTCGGGGTCGGCCTGGCCGGCATGGCTGCCGCCTTCGACCCGGGCTGCATCATCGTGGGCGGGGGTCTGTCGGACGCCGGGGATCTCCTCCTCGGGCCAACCCGCCAGGCGTTCTCCCGCTCCTTGACCGGGCGCGGTCATCGTGAGGAGCCGGTGATCGCCCAGGCGGAGCTCGGTCCGGACGCCGGGTGCATCGGAGCCGCCGAGATGGCGCGCTCGGCGGCTCGCCGGTCTCGTCGCGGAAGCCTGCGGCGGTCGCGGGGCATCGGCCGGACGCGCCTCCGGCTCTTCGAGCGGCCGGGGGCCTCCGAGCCCGGCTAGACGCGAACAGGGGTGTGCCGGTGCTGACCGGCCCTGCACAGACTTGTGCACAGGCGGGTGGCCTGCTGTGGAGTTCCCGGGGCGCGCATGCACACGCTGTACACAGATTCTCGGCGGCGACTGGGGGAATCCCAGAACTGGTTGAGGCTCCTCGGCGCGCCCTCCTACGCTCGCGCCGTACCTGGGGGGAACATGTCGGAAAGTCGACAAATCGCCGACTGCCTGAGCACACGAGACCAGGAGCACCAGATGAGCGGAATCTTCGGACGAGGCCACACGGGATCCGACGCACCCGCGATGCCACCGAAGGTTGCTTCTCCGACCGCGGTGCCGACCGAGGGGCCCCCAGCGATGGCTGCGCGGTTGCCCTTCGGGCCACCCGGGCAGACGCTCGACGTGCGGGACGGCGACCATCTGGTCACCACGGTGACGACGGCCGAGGCGCCGCCCGTCGAGGTCACGACCACCGAGAGTGAGATCGGTCCGACGGGGCGACCGTTGCCGCAGTTCCCGGACCCGGAGCCGCTGACCACCCACGGCCACGCACGCGTCATCTCGATGTGCAACCAGAAGGGCGGGGTGGGCAAGACCACGACCACCATCAACCTCGGCGCGTCGCTCGCGGAGTTCGGCCGCAGGGTGCTGCTGGTCGACTTCGACCCTCAGGGCTCGCTCTCCGTGGGGCTCGGGCTCAACCCCCACGACATGGAGCTCACGGTCTACAACCTGCTGATGGACCGCGAGACGGCCCTCGACGACGTCGTCGTGCCCTCCGGCGTGCCCGGGATGGACCTGCTGCCCTCCAACATCGACCTGGCGGCCGCCGAGGTCCAGCTCGTGCACGAGGTGGCACGTGAGCAGACGCTCCAGCGGGTGCTCGGCGCGGCGATCGAGCAGTACGACGTCATCCTCATCGACTGCCAACCGTCGCTCGGTCTGCTGACGGTGAACGCGCTGACCGCTTCGGACGGCGTGATCGTCCCGCTCGAGTGCGAGTACTTCGCGCTGCGCGGCGTCGCCCTGCTCAAGACCACCATCGACAAGGTCAGAGAGCGGCTGAACCCCGCCCTGGAGATCGACGGAGTGCTCGGGACCATGTACGACGGCCGGACGCTGCACAGTCGCGAAGTGATGGAACGCCTCGTGCAGGCCTGGGGCGACAAGGTGTTCCACACCGTGATCCGCCGGACCGTGAAGTTCTCCGACTCCACGGTCGCCGGTGAGCCGATCACGTCGTACGCGTCCGCCTCCGGGGGCGCCGAGGCCTACCGACAGCTGGCCAAGGAGGTGGCACAGCGGTGGCTCGACGCGTGAACCTGCCCGCCGCCGACGACCTCTTCCGCCCCACCGACTCGGTGGCCGAGCCTGCGCCCGCAGCCCGCGAACGTCCGGTTCGTGCCGTACGGACAGCTCGTCCGGCGGGCCAGCCGGATGAGGACTCACGTCGCCGTCCGAGCGGCCGGGTGCGGCACGACGAGAAGATCACGATCTACGTGACCGCCGACGAGCTGCTGGACCTCGAGCACGCCCGGCTGGAGCTGCGTCGCCACCAAGGCCTGGCCGTGGATCGTGGCCGGCTGGTCCGTGAGGCGGTCGCCCTGGTGCTGGCCGATCTCGCGGAGCGCGGCCGTGACAGCATGCTGGTGCAACGTCTGACCGAGGACTGAAGCGCCACACATGCCCGTGACCACCACGTCCGAACCCGCCGGGTCGGTCGTCTCCCTCTCCGCCGACGGGGACGACCCGACCTCTCACACCCACACCTTCGAGGTGCGACTGGACAACTTCGAGGGTCCCTTCGACCTGCTCCTGAGGCTGATCTCGAAGCACAAGCTCGACATCACCGAGGTGTCGCTGCACCAGGTCACCGACGAGTTCATCGCCCACGTGCGGGCGGGCTCCACGGATGGCACCTGGGACCTCGAGCAGACCTCGTCGTTCCTGCTCGTCGCCTCGACGCTGCTCGACCTCAAGTCTGCTCGGCTGCTGCCGCAGGGTGAGATCGAGGACGAGGAGGACCTCGCCCTGCTCGAGGCTCGGGACCTGCTGTTCGCGCGGCTGCTGCAGTACCGCGCGTTCAAACAGGTGGCCGCCCTGCTCGAGGAGCGCCTTGCCGAGGAGTCGCGACGCCACCCGAGGGTGGTCGGGCTCGAGGACCGGTATGCCGGGCTGCTTCCGGAGGTGCTCATCGGGATCGGGCTGGACTCCTTCGCGGCGTTGGCGGCCAAGGCGCTCGAGCCGAAGCCCGCGCCGGAGGTGTCGCTCGAGCACATCCACGCGCCAGCGGTGTCGGTGCGCGAGCAGGCGGAGCTGGTCGTCGACCGGCTTCGGCGTGCCGGGACGATGACGTTCCGCGCGCTGTGCGGTGACTCGCCCGATCTGATGACCACGGTGGCGCGGTTCCTGGCGCTGCTCGAGCTGTTCCGGGAGAACGCCGTCGCCTTCGACCAGGTCTCGCCCCTGGGCGAGCTGACGGTCCGGTGGACCGGCGGCGAGGACGAGAACGGCGTGGCCGCACTCGAGATCGACGAGTTCGAGGGAGTGCCCGTCGAGACCATGCCGGGGTCGCCGGTCGAGCCCGTCGAGACCACGACCCCTGACCAGGAGGACGCATGACCGAGGACGTGCTGGACGTCGCAGTTGCCGAGCTGCACCCGTCGCTGGAGGCGCTGCTCATGATCGCCGACCAGCCGCTCGACGAGACGACCCTCGCCGTAGCGGTCGGCGCGCCGGTCGCCGAGGTGAAGCGGGCACTCACCGAGCTCGCCGAGGAGTACGTCGACCAGGGCCGCGGCTTCGAGCTGCGCAACGTCGCGGGTGGCTGGCGCTACTACACGCGCGAGGAGTTCGCGCCGGTGGTAGAGGCGTTCGTGCTGGACGGGCAGCAGGCACGGCTGACCCAGGCGGCCCTGGAGACGCTGGCCGTGGTCGCCTACCGGCAGCCGGTCTCACGGGCGCGTGTCTCGGCGATCCGAGGCGTGAACGTCGACGGCGTGATGCGCACCCTGCTCACCCGTGGGCTGGTCGAGGAGGCGGGGGAGGACCACTCCACCGGCGCCCACCTGTACCGCACCACGTCGTACTTCCTCGAGCGCATCGGGGTCACCTCGCTCGACGAGCTGCCCGAGCTCGCGCCGTATCTGCCCGACCTGGCGGACCTGGAGGACTTCGAGGAAGAGCTCGTCGGATCGGGAGCCGTGGTCTCGACGAGCTCGACCGACGACGGGGTGCGCTCGACCGGCGAGGCGGTGCGCTCGACCGATGAGCCACCCCGCTGGACCGACGGCGACGACGAGAGCGCGTGAGCGGACCCGACCTCGAGCGCGACGAGGAAGGCCTCGTCCGGCTGCACAAGCTGCTCGCCCGCTCCGGCGTCGCATCGCGCCGCACGTGCGAGGAGCTGATGCTCGCCGGCGAGGTGACCGTCGACGGCGACGTGGTGACCCGGCTCGGGACGAAGGTCGACCCGACGACGGCGGTGATCCGGGTGTCCGGACACCGGCTGCCGCCGATGTCCCCGAACGTCTACCTGGCGCTGAACAAGCCCGTGGGGGTCACCTCGACGATGTCGGACCCGCACGCCGAGCACACCCTCGCAGACCTGCTCACGGACCGACCGGAGCGGTTGTTCCACGTCGGTCGCCTCGACACCGACACTGCCGGGCTGCTGCTGCTCACCAACGACGGGGAGTTCGCCCACCGGATGGCCCACCCGTCGTACGAGGTCGACAAGACCTACGTCGCAGCCGTCGACGGTGTGGTGCAACCCAGCACCGTCAAGCAGCTCCTGGCCGGGGTCACGCTCGACGACGGGCCGGTGACGGTCTCCTCGGTGAAGCTGGTGGGGGGACGCGGCACCACCCGCGCCGGGTCGATCGTGGAGCTGGTGATCCACGAGGGACGCAACCGGATCGTCCGCCGCCTTCTCGAGCGAGTCGGCCATCCGGTGCAGCAGCTGACGCGCACCGCGATCGGGCCAGTGGTGCTCGGGAGGCTCGGGCCGGGTCGGGTCCGGGAGCTGACCGGCGACGAGCTCGGGTCCCTTCTGGACGCGGCAGGTCTGTGACCACCGGACCCCGCGCCCGCCGCCCGCCTGAGGGGACGGTGATGTGGCCGGCTCGGTGCTGCTCGTGCGCCGGACGGACCCCGGGTGACGACTCGTCTCACGACTAGGGTCGGGGCGTGGCAGTCAGAGCGGTACGCGGAGCGACGCAGCTCGACGTCGACGAGCGCGACCACATGCTGGGCCGGGTCACCGAGATGGTGACCGAGGTGATGGACGCCAACGGATGGGACGTCGACGACTTCATCTCCGTCATCTTCACCGCGACCACCGACCTCGTCTCGGAGTTCCCGGCGTATGCCGCGCGGCAGCTGGGGTTCACTGACGTTCCGTTGATCTGCACCCGTGAGCTGGAGGTCGAGGGATCGATGCCGCGGGTGGTGCGGATGATGGCCCACGTCGAGACCGAGCTGCCGCGGGCCGACATCACCCACGTCTACCTGCACGGTGCAGCTGCCCTGCGTCGCGACCTTGCCCGGGTGCGGACGGTCCCGGATGCCGTCCCGGCCGATGGGTGAGGCCCTCCCGCAGCCGGTCCTGGTCGTCGGAGCAGGGCTGGTCGGCACCTCGCTGGGGCTGGCACTGCGCCGGCGGGACGTCGACGTCCTGTTGACCGACCACAACCCGGAGCACATGCGCACCGCGTCCGGCCTCGGAGCCGGGCACCGATATCGCGGCGAAGACGTGGGGCTGGTCGTCGTCGCGGTGCCCCCCGACCACGTGGGCGACGAGATCCTCCGATCTCTCCGGACGACCGAGGCCGTCGTCACCGATGTCGGTAGCGTGAAGACAGCACCTCTGCTGGCGCTCGACGGTGCCGACGGGATCGACCGGTACGCCGGGGGGCATCCGATGGCGGGGAGCGAGCAGTCAGGCCCGCTGGCCGCGACCGCGACCCTGTTCGACGGCCGTCCCTGGGCGGTCACCCCCCACGACCTGTCGTCCGCCCGAGCCACGGCCGCGGTCGAGGCTCTGGCCCGGCTCGCCGGCGCGACGGTGGTCAGGCTCACTCCCGAGGAGCACGACGAGGCCGTCGCACGTACGTCGCACCTCCCGCACCTGCTGTCGGTCCTGGTCGCCGGGCGCCTGGCGGAGGCACCCACCGAACACCTCGCCCTGAGCGGACAGGGCGTGCGCGACGTGACGCGGGTGGCCGGCGGGGACCCGGTGTTGTGGCAGCAGATCGTGACCGGCAACGCCGCGGCGGTGGCCGGCCTCCTCACCCAGGTGCGCGACCAGCTCGACGTCCTGATCGACGCCGTTGCGACGGGGGATCGCGGTGCGCTCGGCGAGATCCTCGAGCTGGGTGTCGCAGGAACGCGCGCCATCCCGGGCAAGCACGGCGGGCCGTCGCGGCCAACGGCCTCGGTGTTCGTCTCCGTCCCCGACCACCCCGGCGAGCTGGCACGGCTGTTCGCCGATGCCGGGGCGAGCGGAGTCAACATCGAGGACGTCCACATCGACCACGACCCCGGCCGTGAGACGGGACTGGTCGAGCTGGTGGTCGACCAGAGTCGCGCCGAGCACCTGCTGGTCTCCCTGGAGAGCCGGGGCTGGCAGACCCATCGCTAGACGTCGGTCGGGCCCGGTGTCGTGGACACCGTCCGGACCTGATGGGTCCCTTGCCCGGGGCGGCGCCGAATCACGGCCTCGGGATCCGGCCCACTACCCTGAGCGCTTGGCCCGATGCCCTCTGCTCGGCGGTCGAGCGGAGCCGAGACCCGAGGACACACCGTGAGCGCTCCCGCACGCACCGGCGTGGTGGTCGCGATCGACGGCCCTTCCGGTTCGGGCAAGTCGACCACGTCGCGAGGCGTGGCGGCACGACTCGGTCTGCGCTACCTGGACACCGGGGCGCTCTACCGTGCGATGACCTGGTGGATGCTGCGCCACCACGTCCCGGTGGACGATCCGACGTCGGTCGCCGCGCGCTGTGCGGAACCGGAGATCGAGGCCGGCACCGACCCGGGGCACCCGACCGTCACCGTGGACGGCATCGACGTCGCCGCGGCGATCCGCACCCCCGAGGTGACCGGAGCGGTGTCATCGGTCAGCGCCGTGCCACAGGTGCGGGCCCGTCTGCTCGAGGTGCAGCGAGCAGTGATCGAGGACGCCGTCGACGGCCCCGGGATCGTGGTCGAGGGTCGGGACATCGGAGCGGTCGTGGCCCCCGATGCCGATGTGAAGGTCTTCCTCACCGCCGACGCTGCCGCCCGTGCGGCCCGCCGCGCGGCCGAGGAGGGCGGCACGGACGTCGTCGCCACGAAGTCGTCCCTGCTCGCCCGTGACCACATCGACTCCACGCGGACCGCCTCGCCCCTGACCATGGCCGAAGGGGCCGTACACGTCGACAGCACGCCGTACTCGCTGGAGCAGGTCGTCGACCTCATCGTGAGGATGGTCGAGGGCGCCCGATGATGTCTTTGACGCACCGCCACCGGCGCCATCGTCCACCGACCTGGCTGCTGCACCACGGCCGTCCGATGAGCCGGTGGCTGATCCGGCGCCGGGTGTACGGCGCGCCGTTCCGCGTGGGCAAGACGCCCTGGCCGAACGCCGTCACCCTGGTCTCTGCGACGAGTGAGGCACTGCACGCGCGGACGCTGGGAGAGCTGGCGGCCGGGCTGGCGTCCGGGCTGGCGTTGACCGGTCGGACGATGCCGGGCCCGACCCCGGCGGACGAGGCGAGAGAGATCTCATGACCACCGACGACCTGACCGATGCTCCCATCGGGCCGCTCCCGGTGCTGGCCGTGGTCGGCCGGCCCAACGTGGGCAAGTCCACCCTGGTCAACCGCATCCTCGGCCGCCGGGAAGCGGTCGTCGAGGACGTCCCCGGCGTCACCCGCGACCGGGTGTCGTACGACGCCGCGTGGGCCGGCCGCGCCTTCACAGTGGTCGACACGGGCGGCTGGGACCCGGACGCCCGCGGGATGGCGGAACGGATCAAGGCGCAGGCTGAGATCGCGGTGACGCTGGCCGACGCGGTCCTGTTCGTCGTCGACGCCAGGGTCGGCATCACCGACACGGACGAGGCCGTCGTCCGTGTCCTGCGCCGGGCGGACAAGCCGGTCGTCCTGGTGGCGAACAAGGTGGACGACGAGCGCGCCGAGGCCGAGTCCTACGCGTTGTGGAACCTCGGCCTGGGCGAGCCGCATCCGGTGTCCGCGCTGCACGGACGAGGCTCCGGCGACCTGCTGGACGCCGTCCTGGACGTCCTGCCCGAGCCACCGGCGGAGTCTTTCGAGGAGGAGGTCGGTGGCCCGCGGCGGGTCGCCATCGTCGGCAAACCCAACGTCGGGAAGTCGTCGTTGCTCAACGGGCTGGCCGGCGCGGAGCGAGTCGTCGTCGACGCGGTCGCCGGCACCACGGTCGACCCGGTCGACGAGCTGATCGAGCTGGGCGGTCGCGAGTGGCGTTTCATCGACACCGCCGGCATCCGGAAACGGGTCAAGGAGGCATCCGGTCACGAGTTCTACGCGTCCCTGCGCACGTCGACAGCGATCGACCGAGCCGAGGTCGCCGTGCTGGTCCTCGACGCCGGACAGAGCATCTCTGAGCAGGACGTGCGCATCCTGCAGACGGTCAAGGACGCCGGCAGGGCCCTCGTCATCGCCTTCAACAAGTGGGACCTGGTCGACGAGGAACGACGGCACTACCTCGAGCGCGAGGTCGACCAGGAGCTGGTACAGGTGGGATGGGCACCGCGGATCAACATCACCGCACGCACCGGGTGGCACGTCGACCGACTGGTGCCGGCTCTCGACAAGGCCCTGGCCGGGTGGGAGACGCGGGTGTCGACCGGGGCGTTGAACGCGTTCCTGGGGCGGCTGGTCGCCGAGCATCCCCATCCTGTGCGCAGCGGCAAGCAGCCGAAGATCATGTTCGGCACGCAGCCGTCGGTCGCCCCGCCGACCTTCGCGCTGTTCACCTCGGGCAAGCTCGACGCGGCGTACGAGCGGTTCATCGAGCGCCGCCTCCGGGAGGAGTTCGGCTTCGTCGGGACGCCGATCGTGATCAGCCAGCGGGTTCGCGAGAAGCGGAGGCGCTGACCCCGCACGGAGCCCGGAGCAGCCGCGCGTCCCGAGGGAGTGGCCAGCCCCTACGTGGTCCGTTGCCCGCCGTTTGGCACCAAACGGCAAGAGTTTGCACAGAATGCGTGCCGCTTTTGACCAATCGACGGCTGCGTGAGGGCGGTGGGACGGCCACTGAAAACGGACGGGCCGACGCGTCAAGCCGCGTGAGACGATCGACGCCATGGTCACGATGCATCAGGTTCTCGCCTTCGGGGTGGTCGCCCTCGTGGTGATCGCGGTCCCCGGGCCCAGCGTGGTGTTCACCGTGGCCCGCGCACTCACCTACGGCCGCGCCGTAGCCCTCACCAACGTCGTCGGCAACTCGTTCGGACTGCTGGCCGCCCTGGTCCTCGTGGTGTTCGGGCTCGGTGAGGTCGTGGCGACGTCGGATGTGGTCTACGAGGTCGTGAAGGTCGGCGGAGCGCTCTACCTGGTCTACCTCGGGGTACAGGCCCTTCGACACCGTCATGCCATCAGCGTCGAGCGCGATGCCGTCGCCGAGCGCTCGCCGTTGCGCCCGTGGACGGCTCTGCGGCAGGGGTTCATGGTGGGGTTCACCAACCCCAAGGGCTATGTGATGTTCGTGGCCCTGTTGCCGCAGTTCATCGACCGGGATCGTGGGCACGTCGGGCTCCAGATGCTCCTGCTCGGGCTGATCGCGTTCGCGATCGGACTGTGCTGTGACAGCGTCTGGGCGCTGCTGGCCAGTCAGCTGCGCCGATGGTTCGACGCCTCCCCGGGGCGAGGGCGCACGCTCGGTACGGTGGGCGGCATGTCGATGATCGGGCTCGGAGTGGCCGTCGCCGTGGGCGGCCGGCCGGATCCTGCATGACCGCCAGGACGACCCGGCTGAGGGCGACCGGTGCCGTCGCCGCGCTGGCGTTGACCGGCGCGACGTACGCCGGGGGAGCCTGGTCGCACGACGGGCGCGGGACGTCCGCCTCGACCGGCGACGACCGCCGACCGGTCGCGGGCACGTCCTGCCCGACGTTCCCGGCCGACAACTGGTGGCATGCCGACATCCGCAACCTCCCGGTCGACCCGCGCAGCAAGAAGTGGCTGTCGCACATGTCGACGGGGGTCGACCTGCATCCCGACTTCGGACCGTCGTTCGGCGACGGCCCCAACTACGGCATCCCCATCACGGTGGTCGCCCACTCGCACCCACGCGTGCGGGTGCGCTTCCGGTATGCCTCCGAGAGCGACCGGGTGCGCTACCCGCTGGGGCGGGACACCCGGATCGAAGGCGGACGCCGCTCGTCCGGTGACCGGCATGCCATCGTCGTCGACAAGGGCGTGTGCAAGCTCTTCGAGACCTACGCGACCCGCAAGCGCGACGGAAGGTGGCACGCCGGCTCGGGAGCCGTCTGGTCGCTCACGTCCGACCGGCTGCGGCCGAACGGATGGACCTCCGCCGACGCTGCCGGGCTCCCGATCCTGCCGGGCCTGCTGCGGTGGAACGAGGTACGCCACCGAGACATCGACCACGCGATCCGCTTCACCACCGACATCACGTCGACACACCATCTGTGGCCTGCGCGGCACGACGCCGGCTCGACGCGCAGCTGGCACTACCCGCCGATGGGCGCGCGCTTCCGCTTGCGTGCGTCGTACCACCCGAGCGGGTTCGGGCCCAAGGCGATGGCGGTCGTCCGAGCGATGAAGAGGTACGGACTGGTCCTCGCCGACAACGGGTCACCGTGGTTCTTCCAGGGCGAGCAGAACGGCAAGTGGCCGAGCTCCTTGATCGAGCAGCTCAAGCGCATCCCGGCCAGCAGGTTCGTCGCCGTGGACACTTCCTCGCTGAAGGTGTCCGGCGACAGTGGTGCCACCGGGTGACCCGGCGGGCGTCGGCTGCCGGGCCGCGGGTCAGGTCAGTGCCGCGTCGAGCGTGATCTCGACACCGGTCAGGGCCTTGCTGATCGGACAGCCGACCTTGGCGTCCTCGGCGGCCTTCTTGAACCCGGCCTCGTCGAGGCCGTCGACCTGACCGCGGACGGTCAGGGCGATGCCCGTGAGGTGGAGGCCGCCGGCAGGGTCTGGGCCGATGGAGACGTCCGACTGCACGTCGAGGGCGACCGGAGTGCCGCCGGCGCGGCCGATGTTGCCGGACAGCTGCATGGCGAAGCAGGAGGAGTGCGCCGCCGCCACCAGCTCCTCGGGACTCGTCGTCCCCTCCGCCTGGTCGGCCGTCCGCCTCGGGAACGACACCTCGTACGTCGCGAGCCGGGAGCTGGTCAGCTCGACCTGCCCAGACCCCTCCTGCAGGGTTCCGGTCCACGCGGTGCGGGCAGTACGGGTGGGCATGCTTCCTCCTGTGGGGGACGAGGGATGGTTCTCCCGAGCAACCCCTCAGCAGGACAGGTCATTCCAGCCCGCTGTCCGCAGGTCCGCCCACGAAGGCGGACCGGTCAGTTGCGCCGGACCTTCGGCGGCTTGTGCGGCAGCTGCTGGTAGCGGACAGCTCCCGCCATCGCCGTGGCGCCGATCGAGTAGATGAAGTAGAGCAGCAGTCCAGCGGAGAAGCTGAGTGTCATGCAGAGGATGGCGAAGAACAGGAAGATGTTCGCGATGGTGAGGTTCGACATGCGGTGTCCTTGTGGGAAACGCCCTCCTACGACTGAGCCTCGCCGGCGGGGCGGTTACCCCCGATCCTGTTCCCTTGGCCCCGATTCTTCAAACACCAAGATGGGGGATCATGCGATCGGCCCGGCCGTCAGTGTCACAGAGGCGATGTGCGGCGTCCCCGCGGGGTCCGTCCAGGCGATCCGCACGCGATCGCCGGGGGAGAAGGCCCGGACGGCGTTGCGTAGCTGACCCGACGTCCGCACCCGCGTCGACCCGACCCGGGTGATCGTGTCGCCCGCGGTGACGCCGGCCCGCGCTGCCGGCGTCGACGGGTACACCGCGCCGACCCGGGTGTCCCGGCCGTCCAGCCCGAGGCCGAGGAACGCGGGCGAGCCGTACTCGTAGCGAGTGTTCTGGGTGCCGCTCTCCAGGTCGCCGGCGACGCGGAGGACCTTGTCGATGGGGATCGCGAAGCCGACCACGTCGCTCGGCCCGGAGGACGCCGCCGTGGTCATGCCCACGACCTCGCCCTGGCCGTCGTACGTCGCGCCACCGGAGTCGCCGGGCACCACGTCGCTGCTGATCTTGATCAGACCGCGGAGCTTCTCGCCCGGGTGTCCGGGCTCGCTGCTCGTGGTGATGTTCTGGTTGGTCGCCAGCACGGTGCCCTTCGCGGCGAGGAACCGCGCCGTGTCGCCGCGGGCATCCCCGACCGCTGTGACAGCGTCACCGACGGAGATCCCGGCGGTGTCGGGGACGACCGTCTGCAGGCCGCTGGCGTTCTGCAGCTGGAGGACGGCCACGTCGTCCTTGGCGTCGGTACCGACCACCGTGGCGCGGTACGACGCACCCGTGCTCATCACTGTCACCTGCACACGTGTGGCGCCTTCCACGACATGGTGGTTGGTGACGACCTCACCGGTGCTGGTCAGGATCATGCCGGTGCCGGCGGCCTGACCGCCCTGGTAGGTCAGGCTCGACCCGATCCGGACCAGCCCGGTCAGCTGGCTGTCGTCGGCTGGCGTCCCACCGGACGCGGAGTCGAACGGCTCTCCGCCGGAGTCACCCGGCTCGCTGAAGGGCGTACCGCCGAAGGGGTCGGTGTTCCCGAACGGCGCGTCGCCGGAGCCCTGGCCGTTCGGAGCGTGCCCTTGATGACCCGAGGACGGGGCGCCGGCACTCGGCGGCCCCGGATGGTCGAGGCGGCCCAGGGCGAACCCGGCGCCCGTGGCGACCGCCAGGACGGCGACGGCGATGCCCGCGGCGAGGAGGCGCGCCCCGCGGTGCCGCGGTGAACTCGTGGCGCTCGTGCGTGAGGGGAGCCCGAGCGGACTCGCCGGCGGGACGGGAGCTCCGTGACGGGCCAGGTTGTCGGCGTGCGTGTCCTCGGTTGTCTGGGTGGGGCGCGCTTCCTGCTCGTCCATGGGATCTCCTCGTCGGCTGGATCCATCAAGCCGCGGGATCCTCGGAGGACCCTGTGAGTCCGCTGGGTGCCCCCTGATCGGATGAGAAGAAGTTGCTGAACGGGCCGGCCATCCGGATTCCGGCCGCGCGGCCCGGCTGCGGTAGCCTTCACACCGCTCTGCGGCCCAAGGCCGGGGGCATCGGGCTGTGGCGCAGTTTGGTAGCGCACTTGACTGGGGGTCAAGGGGTCGCAGGTTCAAATCCTGTCAGCCCGACTCGAATCGGTACAGGTCAGAGGCCGTTTCCGCTCTCCGCGGAGACGGCCTCGACGTCGCTCTCACCCCCTTGTGTGTGCAGTGTGTGTGCAGAGCCTTGCGCATGGGCACTAAGGCACCTGCGGCGTTCGCAGCGTCGGCGCTCGGTGGACCGCAGCAGATGAGAGTAGATGTCGGCAGTGACGGCGACGCTCGAGTGACCGAGCCGCTTCGAGACGACCGCCAGGGGAGTGCCGGCCGCCAGCTGCAGCGAGGCCTGCTGGTGGCGGGTGCCATGCAGCGTCATCTTCGGCAGCCCGGCCTGACGGCGCAGCTTGTCGAACAGTCGGGTCACGTACTGCTGCTTGCGGCGACTTGAGCTTTCGTGGGCGCTCGGGCAACGCCCGCAGCCTCATTACTCGATGATCACTGAGACAGCGGGTGGGGACTCGAGGAGGTCACTGCATGACGCCGACCTGCCGGAGCAAGTCTGCCATGTCCCAGTAGTCCGTGCACCGCGTGATCTTGCCCTCGCGAAGTTCGAGGATGCTCCCACCTCGTAGTTCGAATTGCTTCGCTGTTGCTGGGAGGCCCGGCAAATCGCCTTTGTGCGTGCCGGTCATCGTCCACTCCGCGCCCGCCCAGTCGGCGGTAGCGAATTGCGACGTCAGCTTGATGCCGAAATCTGGGAATGCACCGAACGCACCCTCGGCGAACGCGATCAGTTCGTCAGTCCCGTGGTTGACGGCCTTCAATGGGATGTCCTCGTAGACGCAGTCATCCGTGAAGAGCGCGGCCACCCCTTTCGCGTCGTGCGCCGACCAGGCGTCTGCCCACTCGACGAGCGCGTGCACGCGTCTGAGTTCGTCGGTCATGTCGGTGATCCTTTCGGGGACTGGTTTGGAGTCGCACGATTGTCGGCCTCATTGGTCTGTCGATGCGAGGGCCAATTCCGTAGGATTGGCCTGTGGTTCGACCCAAGGACCGCCGAACCACCCCAACGATGGCGTACGCCGGTCCCGACCTCGTCGCGTTGCTCGACGGTTGGGCTACGACCGGGCACGGCCCGTTGCCGCGGCGGTTGGCGCATGCCATCCGCCAGCTCGCCGAGGCCGGCGTACTCGCCCATCGGTGGCGGCTGCCCCCGGAGCGTGTACTCGCGAGGCAACTGTCGGTGAGCCGCACGACTGTGACACAGGCGCTTGACGAGCTCCGGCGCGAAGGGCGCCTGGAGTCCGTTCAGGGGAGCGGCACCTACGTCACGACCGCGGCGCGGGTGCCGTTCGGTACCCGGATCGCCGAGCACCTGTTGTCGGGTCCGGAGATCGACCTGGCGAAGGGCGATGCACCGGACCTGTCACATCTGCCGGCTGTGGCGATCGAGATGTGGCAGCTGAACGCCATCTGTGGCGGGGCGGCCGTTGGCGTCGCGGGGCTCCCAGCGATGCGCCAGGCCGTTGCCGACCTCTACTGCCGCGGTGGCATCACGGGGCGGCCGCGACCAACCGAGCCCGAACAGATCCACATCACCGCGGGAAGCCACCAGGCGAACCGCTTGTTCCTTTCGGCGTTGGCCGCCCCCGGTCAGTCGATCGCCGTCGGCGAGTTCAGCTATCCCGGCATCTTCGATGTCTTCGACAGCTGCCAGCTGCGTGCCGCACCTGTTCGTCTTGATCGGGCGGGCATCGTTCCAGAGTCGCTTGACGAGGTGCTCGCCCACGATCGACCGGCGGCGCTCTATTTCCAAGCCGGCGCCGACATCCCGACGGGCCGCGTGCCGCCGGTGTCGCGCCTGCGCGCGCTGGCCTCGATAGTCGACCGCCATCACGTGCCCGTGATCGAGGATGGCACCGTTGCGCCCGTCACTTTCGACCGCGCGCCACGAATGCTCGCCGACTTCTGCCGTGTCACAACCGTCGTGTCTAGCGGCTCTTTGAGCAAGGTGTGTTGGAGCGGGCTCCGGCTCGGCTGGATGCGAGGTCCTGTGGAGACAATTGATGAGTCGATCTACCGTCACCTTGGTTGGGACCTCGGCGTCTCGGTGCCCTCGCAGCTACTCGCGCTCGAGCTCTTTACGCACATCGACCGCATCGCGGACGAGCGCCGCCGGCGGCTCCGGATCGCCGTCGACGCAGCCGCCGACCAACTCGGCGACGCCATTCCAGACGCCACAGTAATTCGCCCCGAGGGCGGCTCGGTGCTGTGGCTGCGCTTCCCGGTGCAGGACACGGCGACGCTCGTGACGGTCGCCCGCCGGCACGGGGTGCGCGTCGCCCCGGGGAGCATCCACGCTGCTGACAAGGCGCCGGGACCATTCGTTCGCGTCGATGTCGACCGTCCCCCGGGCGCCGTACGTGAAGGGATCGGCCGTCTAGCCCGCGCCTGGCACGATGCCGTCGCCGACAACCACACACAGTCGACCCGCATCAGGCGAAATACTTGATCGCGGGTCGTTGCCGCATCGGTCGCACGCGGATACGGGGCAACGCGAGCGATGTGTACCGCGGGCGCAGCCAGCCCCGTCTTCATCAAAGTCGGCGACGTCGTACACCGTCAGGGTGGCGGCGCCGATAAACGAAGCGGACTGTCTCGTTGGTGTACTGCCCAACGTGGATGGCACCACCGCGGCACTCGATCAGACGCTTCTTGCGATTGGGGTCCATCGGAAGGGCGCTCCCGTAAACAGTCGCGACCCGCTCCAGCGCCGTGGCGAGCCCAATCGTTCGCAGCCCCCGGGTCGTTCAATTCGCTACCGGTGGCGAGCAGAAGGAAAGGGCGTTCGTGCGTCGGCTTCAGTTCTGCTAGCAGGACCGGGTTCCGCATCCAGAGCGCGGCCTTGGCCAGATGCTCCGCAGCGATGGGGGCCAGCGTGACGACCTTGCCCTGATCCGACGACAGCCAGCCGTGAATAGCCTCGGTCAACCACTTCTTTGCGCTCTGAATCAGTGGATGGTCGAGGTCTTGATCGCTCATGGGACTCCCATTCCTGTGGCCCCTGAGGGTAGGTCAGTGTGAGAACGCGGGACCACTCTCAACCCCCCTAGAGCGCGCTGGGCTCGGTCCTGAGGTAGGACCGCTCGTGTGTGTGCAGTTGTGTGTGCACACCGCTGATCACGGAACGTCACTAGACGGCGTGGAGGTCGGGGGAGAGGGCCGCGCCCGCGCTTGACGGACACCAGGCGACACCCGATGACACCGGCTGTAATGGTGGGCGCATTCCTGGGGGTCAAGGGGTCGCAGGTTCAAATCCTGTCAGCCCGACCACGTATCACCGCAGGTCAGAGGCATATTCTGCCGCTTGTGAGTCCTCCGGACCGCCAGAGTGCGGGGCGGCGCCCACACGAGCGTGCGCCGGGCGAGGAGTGGACACTTTCCGCGCTGCGCGCCGCTTCCTCCCGACCCCCTTCCACGAGGCGGAGTCACGGGGCGGGTTCAACACACACATCCGCCGGGTCTTGGGCACCCCGCGCGGTGAGTGGCATGGAAGTCCAGGTTTGCAGAACGCAGAGGAGTACAGCGCCAAGAAGCAGCAGCTACTGGATGAGCTGTAGTCCGCCCCGCCGGAGGACTCGAACGGGGCGGACTGCGGCCGGGAACCGGCACGGCGGACCGTTGTGCGACGAGCGGCGGCGGTGTAGACCAAGCAGCAGGGCGCGGCATGGAGATTGGGCAGGACCGCGATGGACATCGAGTCAGTCATTGAGCAGTACCACGCGTCGATGGACGCGTTCGCCATGGGCGACTCGGCGCCAGTCAAAGCCCTGTACGCACGAAGCGACGATGTCCTCCTGGCGAATCCGTTCGGCGGCTCCTCGCGCGGCTGGGACGAGGTTTCGCAGGCGATGGACTTCGCGTCATCGAACTTCCGCGATGGCACACCCGTCCAGACCGTCGAAGTCACGCGCTACAGCGGCGCCGATCTCGTCACGCTGTTCGAACACGAGCACTGGCAGGTCAAAGTGGCCGGCCGCGCCGAGTTGTTGCCCTTTCACCTACGCGTGACGACCACGTTTCGTCGTGAGAGCGATGGGTGGAAAGTAGTCAGCCGGCACGCCGACCCGCTGACGACACCGCATCCCGACGGTCCTCTTCGACCGACGAGCTGACGTTCGGGGCTTTCGAACCCGGCGCGCGCGGATGCGCCCCCGTGTCGAGGCGTCGCAGGTGGGGGTCGGGTGCAGGCCGCTCACCGGTGCGGCCTCAGGGCATGACGATGCCCCCGCGTGTGGCGCCGGGGCATCCCGTCGACGGCGGAGAGGGCAGGACGGCTCACCAGTTCCTCGAGCAGGCATCCGCCTCGGGAACCATCACGCTGGAAGCCGCCGCTGCGCGCGAGCCACACGCCTACGGGCGGATGAATGTCAGCGGTGGAGGCCTTCGAGATTGCCGGACTCGACCAGCTCCAACGCCAGGGAGCGGATCTTGGTGTTGGTGCGTTGGGAGACCCGGGTCAAGACCCGGAAGGCGGTGTCGTGGTCGAGCTGGAAGCGTTCCATGAGTATGCCCGTGGCCTGTCCGATCAGCGTGCGCGTGTCGAGTGCTTGGACGAACTGTTCCTCTTGCTGGGTGGCCGCCAACGCCACCGCGATGTGGGCGGACAGGGCCAGGCCCTCAACGTGATCCTCGGGGCCGAAGGCGTCGATCTTCCGGCTGAACATGTTCAGTGCCCCGAGAGCCTTGCGGGTGGTGAAAAGGCGGAAGCCCATGGCGGACCGCAAGCCGAGCTCGCCAGCAACCCGTGGCCCCCACTCCGGCCACCTGGCGTCGGACGCGAGGTCGCCACTTGTTACCGAGTCTTGCTGGTGCAGGGCGTCCCAGCAGGGTCCCTGGCGCATCTCGTACTGCATCTGGTCGAGCTTGCGGAACTCCTCGCTGCTGGCGGCAGGGGTCTCGAGGCTTCCGTGAAGCTTCAGTGAGACCCCGGCCGCGTCGCACGGAGGAACCGTCTCGACGGCCAGCAGCACCGCACGGTCGAGGGTATTTTCCGTGTCGTGCTCACCGGCCATCTCTCGGGCCGCTTGAGCGAGCTGGGCGTTGAACGTGCGGTGTCGGTCCACGAGCACAGCATGCACGCGGGCGCTTGTGTCGGGAACCCCGGAAGATGATGTGAACCCCGCTGCGATCGCATGTAGGACTCAGGCCGTCGTCTGGGCCTCTGCCGTTGAGCGAACCGTTCTTCAGCCGCTGGGCGGGCACCTCGGTCCTGGGGCTGACCTGCAGCCCGAGCGGGGTCACAGAGGGGGCAGCCACGGGTCCACAAGGGCGACGTGGTGACCATCGGCAGCAAATTCACCTGCCTGGACAAGCCGGGGTCGGTGCGGCTCATCGACGTGAGTCGGGCCGCTGGCGGGGCTCGCGGATCCTCACCGGCCCCCGCGTGTCGGTCGGCAGCGGGTGAGCTCGTGGTCGTCGGTCGAGAACTTTCGTCGAAACGCCCGTTTCCACGAGATCTGTGGACCAAGTGCCTTGCGAGCCGCTCCGGCGCGAGGAAACATAGGTCGTGCCGTCATCATCGGCGGGGCGCCTTTGCCGGGGGGTTCTGATGTTGCGTCCACTGTGTTTCGCCAGCCGCTCTCGCAGCGTGGTGACGGTCTTTGGGCTGTTGCTTCTGGTGCTGTCCAGCTTCGTTGCCGCTGCGCCCGCCGACGCCGTACCTGCCAGCAAGCTGCTCGGCCACCGCTGCCACCTCTACGACCCAGCGGTGACGAACGAGGACACCGTCGCGGCGCTCGAGGACGTCGCCAAGGAAGCACCGGGCGCTTGGTGCGAGATCGACGCCTGGCGGATCTCCGACGGCACGCTGATCGTCTTCCACGACCTGACCTGGGGGCGAGTTGCCGACTCCTCGACGCTTCCCTCGGGTGTGGCCCCGACCGACAAGATCACCAAAGCGACCTGGGCGCAGGTCAGCCAGATCCGCACCAAGGGCGGACAGCCCATCCCGAAGCTGCAGACGATGATCGACGCATCGGCGCAGTACCACGTCCCATTGCTCGTCGAGGTGAAGAACTCCATCCCCGACCCAGGGGGACTCGTGACCTACGCGAAGAGCAAGGGGGCCACCGTCTCCTACTACCGGGAGCCGGATACCTCGTGCGGGACGTCGCAGCTCGACGGCCTCCAGAAGGCCGGAGCCCGTATCGGCATCAAGCTGAGCAGCGCCACTGCCTGCACACCGGCCCAGTTGCAGGCGAGGCACGTCTCGTTCGTCACCCAGCTGTACTGGATCGCGACGGCCCAGTACGACCAGAGCCTGAGCCAGGTCGGGGTGGTTGTCTACGCCCGAGGAACCAACAGGAACACCTCGGCGACCACCTTGGCCAACGGCGCCGTCAAGTTGCTGTGCCCGGACCCGGCGGTAGCCCTGAGCTGGCCAGGCTCCTGACCAGGCGGAGCGCCGATCTCCAGGGGTCGAACAGGAAGGCGCCCGGCCGTCGATCCAGGACCGCTCCGAGGTGGTCCGCCGAGACGCCAGCGTGACGCGCGACGTCCTCGACCCCGAGCCCGCATGCGAGCCTGACCATGCGCAGGACCCCTCCCGCGGCGACGTCTGGGGCACGTGCTCCGCGACGGAGGGCTCTCGGTCTGGTACGACGAGCTCAAGTCGCGCATCGGTGACAGCTTCCGCCGCACGATCGACGCCGGCATCTCTCGCTCCAAATTCGGCATCGTTGTGCTGTCCAAGCCGTTCTTCGCCAAGGGCTGGCCTGCCTATGGGCTCGACGGGAATCGTGACCATGTCCGTGTCCGGCAAGCCGGTGCTCCTGCCCCCTGTGGCATGACATCTCCAAGGACGAGGTCGGCCAGGGGTGCCCGTGGTTCGCTGACCAGGTGCTCTCCGGACCTCCGACCACACCGTCGCCGAGATCGCGGCGCAGATGACTGATGTGATGCGAGAACCACAGCCCACGGGGGAGTGACGCCAGCGGAAGGTTCGGTCCGATCCACCCGATCCCGCCTTCCACGTCATCGGCACGACAGGATGCCGTCGCGCGCTGGCTACTGGCGAGCGCACTCATCTGCCGATGAGCGTCCGTCTCTTCGCCCGGGTCTCGACTGACCCGTGGTGTCAGGACAGGGCCCCGGACTGCGCGTCCGGGTCTACGGCCATGCGGTGCGGGAAGCGGTGTACCTCCTGCGGCCAGCCGACCGCGACCGCGATCCTGCCGGCCCAGTACCGTGCCTCGGCATCGTCGGGCACGTCCACAACCGCGAAGCCGCCGAGGTGTTCCTTGGTCTCGACGAAGGGCCCGTCGGTGAAGACCGGCGAGCCGCTGCTCGGGTCGACGCTGCACACGACGGTCGTCGCGTCCAGGCCGCCGTCGGTGAAGACGAATACACCCGCGGCCTTCATCTCCTCGATCAGGGTCCTTGCGGACTTGGCCCTCTCGCGCAGGTCCTCCAAGGTGAGGTCGGGCACCCACTCATCGTTGAAGGCGATCAGGTACAGGGCCATCTCTGCTCCTTTGGTCTCACGGGCGCCCCGGACGGCTGCCGCTCACCCTCTCCACGAACGCACTCGCGTCGATCCGACACTTCGGACACGATTGTTCCAAGCCTGCCGCTGCACGGTGGCCGCGCGCATGCCCGCCAAGCAAGGTTCGGCACCCGCCTTGGCGGAGGGTTCTGTCGGGACGCGGTCCCGCCGTCCAGCCGGCGCAGGGTCCCTCGTGCCCGCTCAACGACATGACCGCGCACAGACAGCGGTTCCCATGGTCCTGGCTCCCGACGCCTCAGCTCCCCTTCCCATGACTCCCGACTCTGCTGCAGCCCCGGGGGTGTTCATCCTGGGGGGAGGTTGCTCATGATCAGTGCGGCGTCGTCGTTCTCGGGGTCGAGGTCGAGAGCGTGTCGCAGGAGGCTCCTCGCCAGGTCGAGATCCCCGTCGACCTGGTGGGCCCAGCCGCTCATGGCCCATGCATCGGATGAGTCCGGGCGCAACTCGGTCCACAGGCGGAGGAGCGGCCAGACCATGCTCGTGCGGTGCAACTCGATCGCTCCCCAGACGGCATCGATGAACCCCTCGTCGTCGAGGTCGAACTCGACCGGCTCGGCCGCGGCGAGTCGATGGAACGTCTCGGCTGCGGTGTCCGGCCCCGACGTGGTGAGCGTCTCGGCGACCGGGCAGACGACCGGGGGCAGCAACGCGCGCATGGCCGCCACGCCCCCACCCAACCCCTCAGGCGTCACAGCGGAGTGTGCCGGGGGGGTGGGATCGGCCAGGGCGAGGTCGAGCGCTGCCGCGGCGACGGATCCAGTGGGAACGGTGTTGGAGTTGGCCAGGACGACCACCCCCGTTCGGCGCTCGGGAACCAGCACAAGTCTCGAGCCGAACCCGGGATCCGCACCGCTGTGGCTCAGCGTTCGGTGCCCGCAGTAGCGGCCCACGGCCCAGCCGAGCGCCTGTTCTTCCTCCCATGGGGGATCGCCTACCGGTGGGACCGGGTGCGACATCAGGTCGACCAGCCCGGTGTCCAGCCGCGCCCATGGCGCCGCCGAATGTCCCCCAGCCAACCTCGGCCGGCTCGACATGGGCCTCGATCCACCGACACATGTCGACCAGGTTGGAGTGCAGGGTCGAGCTGGGTGTGTGTTTCTCGACTCGCACGAGGCGGCAGGGCTGGCCGTTGCGGTGGTGCGCGAGGGCGAGGTCGTCTCGCGTGGGTTCGGCGTCCGCGATGCCGGCACCGGAGAGCCGGTCACCCCTGATCTGCTCGGCCGGCTGTCCTACGAGCTCTACGTGCTCGGCCGGTCAGAGGAGGCGCTCGCCGTGCGGCTCCGCGCGCTGGCGATGTGGGAGGCGCTCGACGACGACGCCCAGGTCGGTGATGCCCAGCGCTGGCTCTCCCGCATGAGCTGGTTCGTCGGTCGCAGCCCCGAGGCCGAGCAGTACGCCGAGCGGGCCTGTGCCACCCTGACGGGCCGCGGTGACCTCCTCGAGGCGATGGCGCTCAGCAACCGCGCCCAGCTGCGCATGCTCGCCTTCGACCTGGAGGGCACCCGTGCATGGGTCGGGCGCGCTCTCGCGATCACCGACACCCTGCCCGTGAACCCCGAGACCGAGGCGGTGCGGGTCCATGCCATGACCAACCTCGGATCAATGGAGGTCCACGGCGACGATCCGGAGCGTGGATGGCAGCTGCTGGACGACAGCGTGCGACGCTCGCGTGAAGCCGGCTTCCACGACCACGCGGCCCGTGCCTACACCAACATCGTGGCCAGCGCCGTCCAGCTGCACGACCACCAGCGCACGGATGCGGTGCTGGCCGTGGCGCTCGACTACTGCGCCGAACGCGACCTCGACCACCTGAGCCTGTACATGCGCGGCTGGCAGGCCGAGAGCCTGCTGGCCCGAGGCGACCTCGAGGCAGCGCTCGCGTGTGCGGAGGCGGTGTTGGGCGACCCGAACGCCGCGCCGATCAGCCGGATGACACCGCTGGCGGTCGTCGCCCGCGCGCGCGCCCGGGTCGGAGTCGGCGACTGGTGTGAGTCCCTGGCGGAGGCGACCGCGCTGGCGGAGCAGACGGGCGAGGCGCAGCGGGTGAGCCTCACCGTCGCAGCCGCGTGCGAGATCGCCTGGCTGGACGGCGACAAGGACGCCTGGGAGGACGCCGCCACGCGCGCCTGGCCGGTCGTCGGACGGTCGTCCAGTGCGTGGATGCGTGGCATCGTGACCTCCTGGTTGCCGGTGCTCGAGCCCGGGGAGGTGGAAGGGCTCGTAGGTCCCTGCCGGGCCGAGGCCGAGGGGCGCTGGGAGGACGCCGCCATGCTCTGGTCCGAGCTCGGAAGCCGGTTCGCGGAGGGGCTGGCCTGGGCGCGCAGTGGGACGCGTGAAGGGCTGGAGTGTGCGGTCGCCTGCTTCGAGGACCAGGGAGCGATGCGCGCCGCCGAGCGAGCGAGGGCGCTGCTGCGCGTGCACAAGGGCAGTCGGGCGGGCGGGTCATCCAGCTCGAGGTGAGCACGGGGAGCGAGTCCCGGCGCTGCGTCGGCCCACCGTGCAGTCGAGTGCCAGGGCATCATGACGCTCTCGTTGTCGTGGGCCCGGGCCCCAAGAAGCGGTAGATCACCCCGGCGTGCGAGGAGGGGCCGCTCCGGGTGATGCCCGCGACGAGCATGCGACCATCAGCCTGCAGTGCCATTCCCGCGACGTCGGTGTCGCGCCGGTTGAGTAGCCGGGCACCGCCCGGCCCCATGCTCGTGTCGACATCGCCGCGGCGGTTCACCCTCGCCACGAAAGGCCGGTACTCCCCGCAGCTCTCGGTCAGGCCGGCGACCATGACGTCGCCCCCCGGCAGCGCCTCCACAGCAGTGAGGAACCCGCCGGTGTCCTCCGGGATGCGGATGGGCACTCCGGTGCGCGATCCGAAGGTGGGGTCGACGACACCCGCGGGAGTGAGCCGCACGGCCGTACCGAGTCCCGAGCCACCTTCGGTGTTCATCCCGACCGCGACGATGCCGCCGTCGCCCTGCAGGCTCAGTCCCGTCCCGATGGGATGGAGCCCCTCGACCACAGCCAAGCCGTCACCGCCGCCGAACGTGCCGTCGAGGCGGGCAGCTCCCACGCCCACCTCCCCGGGAACGATCCGATAGACCGGAAGTCCTGGGGCGTGATGGTCGACGCCCGTGATCAGGATCTTCCCGTCCTGCTGCACCGCGATCTCGTGGGCCGCGGCGTAGCCGGTGGTCACGATCTGGAAGTACGGCACGCCCGTCCCGTCGAGCTCGTTGAAGGTGCGGTCCGGTACGCCTGAACGGGTGAACCGGACGACGACCATGTCATCGCCGTTACTGGTATGACCCGCCACCAGGACCCGGCCTTCAAGGTCCACGGCGACGTCGAAGGCGTACTCGGCGAACCCGGGAACGCCGAAGGTCGCAAAGCCCTCGTCGCCGAACGACCGGTCGAGCTGCCCGGAGGGCAGCAATCGCCACAGTCCGATGTCGCTCCCTGCCGCGTGAGCCGTCGCGCCCGCGATCAGGATCCTGCCGTCACCTTGGAGCGTCAGTGCGTAGCCGAAGACGCGGATCGCGCCGGGTCCGGTCAGGGTGCGGGTCCCGAAGCCGGCCTCCCGTGTGCCATCGGGTCGCAACCGGAGCACCACGGCTCTGCTGTCGGCCCGGCCGACCGCGATGATTCCGCCGTTGGGCTGACAGGCCAGGTCGACCAGCTGGTCAGCGTCGGACACCACGACCCGACCATGGCCGACGCCGCCGAAGGCAGGATCGAGATGTCCCGACCCCGGGTACCGGCCGGGAGCACTCACGCCGGCTACCGGTATCCCGGATCTCCGGCGAGAGAGTCTCACGAACCGGCCCATGGCTCCACATCGTTCGGCCCGTCGGTTGAGCGGGCGTTGAGCCGACTTCCCAGGCACGGAACCGATGACGGACGTGGCGTCCGGTCCGACACGATCTCGTCGCGAGGAACGTGGTTCCCCTACCGTCGACCGGCGGTCGGATCGCGCCCGTCCAGAGCTGTGGCCAGACCTCGGCGACAGCTGCTGGCGGCCTGGGGCTTCACGATCATGACGGCGATGGTGCCGAACGGTGGGTCAGCTGAGGTGTTTCGCGCTGGGGACACATCCGCATCTCGGACGCGGGGTCCTGCGGGCGCGTCCCCAGCGCGATCCGCCAGCGGGGGTAGAGCTGGCGAGCGTCCCATGGATGGGGGGATCCGGCGGGACGTCCCCAGGATGGGGGCCCCGGGTTGAAGTTGCGTTGGTGACGCGTGGCACCACCCGCGCGCCATCCTGGTGGCTTCCATGGCGAGACACCGACCGGCGACCGGGATCTCGGGCTTCGCGGCGGAGCGGGGTCGGGCGGAGGGCTACGGCTCCCAACGGTCGGCAGGCGTGCTCGCGGGCGAGGCGACCCCGGGATGTGCCAACTCGCCAGCCACACCGCCTGGTGGGATCACCACGTCATGTCGTGAGGGTCGTCGGACACCCACAGGGAAAGTGAGTCGTACTCGCGGGTGTTGGTCTTGCCGATGGCAGGTCCACCGAAGAACGCGGAGCGGACGGTGCTTCCGACCTGGAGGTCGGAGGTGATGGCGGGCTGGTCGACGCCGTTGATCCGCACCCGGGCGGTGTACCGGCTGTTCCACGGCCCGCCGAAGTCGACGATCGCCTCGACGTAGTACCACTTCCCCAGTTCGGCGGTCATGGTCGAGGACGCGTTGTCGTAGCGGTACAGATCCCACTGGAAGCGCCCGGTCACCGGGTTGAGGAAGAAGTCGAAGTTGTTGACGCCGACGTCGTTCTTCACGCTGAACACCCCGACGCTCTCGTCCGGCTCCGCAGAGTCGATCCGGAACCAGCCGCCGATGCGGGCGTAGCGCTGGCCCTGCGTCACGGTCGGGTAGCCCCACTTGAGGTAGGCCGCCTGGTCCGGGGTCGCCGTCGCTTGCGCGCCATATGTCCCGGTGTGCGCGTAGTCCGATGAGATGTCGATGCCTTGGTCCTCAGACCAGCTCGGCGAATCGCCCGACTCGAACCCGGTCCACAGCGTCTGGGGCCCGTCCACCGCTGCCGAGGAGCCGGCGCCGACCCAGAGGAGAAGGACGGCCGCGGCGCACACCAGCCCGACGTGGGCGTGCCGGTGGCGGCGCTCAGCGCGGTGCCGCGGGCGTGCCCGATCAATGACTCGCTTCATGTGCGTCCCCCCGAAGGTGTGTCCTGGCAGCGCCCTTCCCAGTGCCCTCACATTTTGCCTGAGATCAGCATCAGCGGATCCCCAACTTGGGGGATGCCGTGAAATCGCGCCCTGGCTCGGCCATCGCCGTCGCTGCCGGACATGGCTATCGGCCGTCTCGACAGGCTCACCATGAGTGGACCCTGAGGCCGGAACGCCGGTGACGGGGGGCGAGTCAGGGCAGCACCTGATGTGATCTGCCGGTCCTGCGTCGCACAGTGGAGGTATCAGGGAAGTGCCCTGACAACGACTTCGAAGGACGTGCATCACCATGAACGACATCCGCGAGAGCTTCGCCCGGCACGGCCTGGTCCGATCCCGTGACCGCCGTCTGCTCGGCGGTGTGTGTGCCGGCCTCGGCCGACGCTTCGGCCTCAGTCCGTGGACCGCACGGCTCCTGTTCGTGCTCCTGCTCCTGGTCGTCCCCGGCAGCCAGATCCTGGTCTACCCGATCCTGTGGATCCTGATGCCGTCCGACGAGACGGTGGGGGTGCCGAGCCACAACGTCCCCGCCGCCACGGCCTGACGCATCCTGACGCGGCCTGACGCGGCCTGACGCGGCCTGACGCAGCCTGACGCGGCCTGACGCGGCCTGACGCAGCCCAAGGGACGAGGCCACGTGCGGCCGTGACGCGGGCCGGTCGAACGAGACCGGTCCGTGTCTCCGCTTTCGTGCAGGAACCCGCGGGTCAGGTGTTCCCGACCGGGCCGCTCTGCGCTGGTTGTCCCAGGTCACAGCCCAGGTATCCGGGTATGCGGACCGGTCCTGGGATCGCGGCCCATGGGCATGGGGTACGGGCGGGGTGTGGCCAAGCGGGAGGCAGGGGCTCTTGTCGGACTGGTGGGCGCCCTCGGAGTGGTGTTCGGTGACATCGGGACGAGCCCGCTGTACGCGATGCGTTCCGTGCTCGGCGAAGGTGGCGACCTGCACCGCGACACCGTCTACGGACTCACCTCGCTGGTGATCTGGGCGCTGCTGCTCGTCGTCACCGGCTTGTACATCTGCCTGCTCATGCGCGTGGACAACCACGGGGAGGGCGGGCTGCTGGCCCTCTTCGGCCTGCTGCGGCACAGCCTCTCCGGGGGTCGGGTCATGGTCGCGGCGACGATGGTCGCGATGGTCGGGGCGGGGATGTTCCTCGGCGACAGCGTGATCACGCCGGCGATCTCCGTCCTCTCCGCCGCCGAGGGCCTGACGGTGGCCAGCCCATCGCTGAGCAGCATCGTCCTGCCGGTGGCTCTGGCCATCCTGGTCGGTGTCTTCGTGCTGCAGCGTGTCGGCAGCGGCGCGATCGGTCGGGTGTACGGGCCGGTGATGGTCGTGTGGTTCACACTGCTCGCCGTCACCGGCGGAGCCTCCCTGGCCCGAGACCCCCAGACGCTGGCCGCGGTCTCACCCCAGTACGCCGTCGCGTACGCGGTCCAGGAGCCGCTCACGACGTTCGTGGCCCTCGGCTCGGTGATCCTCGTGGTCACCGGCGCCGAAGCTCTGTACGCCGACATGGGGCACTTCGGCCGGGCTGCGATCACCCGTGCCTGGCTGGGGCTGGTCCTGCCGGCCCTCGTCGTGGCCTACCTGGGCGAAGCCGCGCAGGTGCTGCGAGACCCGGCGAGCGCCGGCGACCCGTTCTACGCGGTCGTGCCGTCCTGGGCGACGATCCCGGTCCTGGTGGTGGCGACGGCTGCCACCGTGATCGCGTCGGAGGCCGTGATCGCCGGTGGCTTCACCGTGCTCCACCAGGCGGGCGGGTTGGGGCTGTTCCCTTACCTGCGGACGCGGCACACGTCCGCGCAGGAGGCGGGACAGATCTACATCGCGGCGGCCAACTGGACGCTCGGCGCGGCCGTGCTCGCCGTGGTGCTGATGTTCCGCAGCTCGGAGCGGCTGGCGTCGGCGTACGGGCTGGCGGTCAGTCTCACGATCCTCACCACGACCGCTCTCTTCGTCACGCTGATGGTGGGACGGAGAGAGAGCCGGCTGCGGGTCATCGCCGGGGTCGCGCTCGGCGGGGTGATCTTCTGCTTCTTCGCGGCGGCGATCCCGAAGTTCGTCTCCGGCGGCTGGCTGCCGACCTTCATCGGCGGTGTGCTGTTCGTCGTGATGTGGACCTGGTGGTCCGGGTGCGCCCGGCTTGCGCACAGTCGGCACCGCGTCGAGCTCTCCTCGTCCGACTTCGTCCGTGATCTGCAGGAGACCGAGCCCGCGCGGGTGCCAGGCACCGGCGTCTTCCTGACCGATGACGCCGCCGTCGCGCCGCTCGCCATGCGGACGGTGCTGGAGCTCGGCCAGCTGCTCCCCGAACGCACCTTGATCCTCAGCTGGCAGCTCGCTGACAGCCCGACCGCGCGACCCTACGAGAGCCGGGTGCGGGTCGGCGAGTTCGGCGACGCCTATGACGGTGTCGTCTCCGTCGAGGTGATCCTGGGCTACCAGGAGCGGCTCGACGTCATGGCCGTGCTGCAGGACGCGGCCGAGCAGGACCACGAGGTGGCCGCCGTCGATCCGGAGACCGCCTACTACTTCGTATCCGTTCCGCATCCGCGACTGAGCAAGGACAGCCCCATGGCCCGGTGGCGGCAACGGCTCTTCCTGCTCCTCGACGAGCTCAGCACCGACCGCATCGCCCAGCTGCGCCTGCCGCGGGACCGCACCATCACCGTGGGGCGTGAGCTGGACCTCTGAACGCCCGCTTAGCGCGTCTCTCCCGATCGCCGCCCCATCCCAACGGATGGTCCACGTCACGACGCCGTTGTCTAACCTGGATCGTTCACGGGAGTTCGACTCGATCCGGCACCCCGCGGGTGAGGGCCCAACACGCCGCGGGGTGTCCCCGTCCTGGAACGGTGCCCCGCGGCTCCCCCCGGAACTCTGCCGCGGGGTGCCTCTAGCTGTCGGCGTGCTGCTCGAGCTCGCTCTTCAGCTCGGCCTTGGACTTCGACGACGCTCCGTCGAGGTCGATGTTGCGTGCCTGCTGCTCGAGCTGGCTCTTGGTCATGTCGTCGGGCTGGTCGCCGAGGTGCTCGGCGCGTGCGGCCAGGAACCTCTCACCGAGCTCACGGAGGTCGTCTGCGCTCATCCGCTCGCGCATGTGCGGCAGCACGGACTCCTCTTCCTCCTCGAGGTGATGGGTCACTGCCTCGATCAGCTGCTCCAGGACGTCGCCGAACTCGTCCGACTGCGGGTCGAGGCTCGCGAGCCGCTCGGCGAGCTGATCGGCCAGCAGATGCTCCTCCTGGCTGTGCTCCACGTCGTCCTCGCCGCCCGCGACCCGGGCTTGCGGATACACCTCGGACTCCTCGGCGCGGCTGTGGGCGAAGAGCAGCGTGCTCATCACCGGCGCCAGCGCCTGGCGCTTGGACGGGTCGGAGCGGAGCTCCTCGAACATCCGCTGGAGCTCGCGGTGGTCCTGCACGATCAGGTCGACGACGTCGTTCATGGATTCCTCCTTCGGGCGTGCTGTCGCTGTACCCAGGTCGATGCACGGCAAGCACCCCGGCCGGCACGGGCCGGTGAGCCCGAAGGGCCGCCGACCCGTCGGGGGTCAGAGGTCGACGACCAGCGCCCGGTGGTCGGAGATCGGGAGCGCAACCGTGCGGGCGCTGTGCGGAGCGGGTGCTCGGTCGCCCAGGACGTGGTCGATCTGCTCGACCGGACGACCCGCAGGGAACGTGGCACCGCTGACGAGTGGGGTCAGCCCCGTGATCCGGTGCGCGGCCGACGGTCCCATGTTCAGGTCGCCGAGCAGGACGAGCGGGCGGGTGCGCGGCGCGAGGGCAGCCAGCAGCCGGCGCAGCTGACGACCGTTCCAGGGTCGAAGGTAGGACAGGTGTGTCGTGACCACGTCCAGGGGCCCCCGGGGGGTGTCGACCTCGGCGACCACGGCGACGCGCGGCTCGTCGCGGACCCACGTCGGCAGGAGCTGTCCGTGGAACCGATGCGGCACCCTGACCGGTGCTCCCGGAAGACGGACGACGCGCCAGCCGGACACGTCGTACCGACTGAGGAAGGCGATCCCGTACGCCGCGGAGTCGGGCTGCTCCTCACCCGTGGCGGCCGACCATGTCGCGCCGGGCGTCCCGGCGAGGGCGGCGACGAAGAGGTGGTGCGGCGCCCCCATCGCCTCGGCCGCGAGGGCGGTCAGGTCGGCGTGCTGCGAGCGCGGCTGGTTGCGGTCGACCTCTTGGAGCCCCAGGAGGTCCGCGTCGAGAGCCCGGATGGCCGACCGGAAGCGCTCCTCGTCGACCCGGTCGTCAACCGGCGAGCGCCCGCTCAGGATGTTGAACGTCGCGATCCGCACCACCCCACGTAACCACGCCGACCAGGGGCATGAGCGCGCTGACCGTTGATCCGCGGCGCGAATCGGGTACGTCCGGCCCATGACCGACGTCGACCCCTCGGACCTCGAAGCCCTCCGCGAGGGTCTGAAGCGGGTGGCGGTCGCCCTCAAGGAGTCGGGGCACCGGTTCGCCCTGGCAGGGGGGTACGCAGCGTGGGTGCACGGGTCACCCGAGCCCCTGCATGACGTCGACTTCCTGGTCAGGCAGGAGGACGCCGCCGCCGTGGTCGAGGACCTGGTAGGGCGGGGGCTCGACGTGGTGCAGCCGGCGGAGGACTGGCTGTTCAAGGTCCAGGTGGACGGTGCCGTGGTCGACGTCCTCCACCGGGCGCTGGGCGGAAGCGTGGAGCAGATGCTCGAGGCTGCGGAGGAGGCGAGCGTCCTGTCGGTCCGGATGCCGGTCGTGTCGGCCACGGACGTCACGTCCGAGAAGCTGCTCGCACTCGATGAGCACTACTGCGATCTGGCTGCCGTGCTCCCGACCATGCGCGCTCTCCGCGAGCAGGTGGACTGGGCGCAGGTGCGTCGGCGGACCGAGGGGCAGCCGTTCGCCGAGGCGGTGCTCTACCTCCTCGAGCGCCTCGAGATCGTCGACGAGACGAGCCGGGGACGGGTCGGGCACGCCTGACCCACTCGACCCCGTCGGCTCAGTCCTCGGAACCCTGCGCGCGGCGCAGGTCACGGGTGGCGGGCCCCTCCAGGACCCGGCCGTCGGCGCCGAACCGGGAACCGTGGAGTGGGCAGTCCCACGACCGTTCGGCGTCGTTCCAGGACAGGGTGCCCCCGAGGTGCGTGCACAAGGCGACCACAGCGCATCGACGACCCTCGACCCGCGACTCGCCGACGGGCAGGACCCCGCGACGGCCCACGACGCCGTCGCCCTCTCCGGGCTGTCGGGTCGTGCGCAGCTCCGCGGCGGCCAGGTCGCCGACCAGGTGGGCACCGACAGCGGCGTTGAGCCGCACGATCTCCAGAGCGCCGCTCGGCCGGGTGATCCGGTGCGAGATCGGCCGCTGCCAGCTGGGGCGCTCGCCGTGGATCTGCTGGGTCAACGACAGGGCTGCCGCCACCCCGTTGGCCAGTCCCCACTTGCCGTAGCCGGTGGCGACGTACAGGTGGCCACGGCCCCGCGGCAGCGCACCGATCGACGGCAGCCCGTCGTGGGAGGAGTAGTCCTGAGCGGACCACGCGTGCGTCTCCTCGGCTCCAGGGAACCACTCCTCGGTCCAGTCACGCAGGGCGTCGAGATGCGCCGTCGTCGACCGCGTCCGACCCACCGTGTGACCCTCGCCGCCGATCAGGAGGAGCGAACCGGCTGCCGAGGGCGCGTCACGGACCGATCGCGTCGGCGACCCGGCGGACAGCAGCATCAGCTCGGGCGGCGACGGGTGCCGGAAAGCCAGCGCGTAGGAGCGCTGGGGCTCGACCTTGGCGAAATAGAGACCGCGGTCCAGGACGGGAACCCCGGTCGCGAGCACGACGTTGTCCGCCCGCAGCCGCGATCCGTCGGCCAGGGCCACGCCGGTCGACCCGGTGAGCGGCGCCCCCACGACGCGGCGCCCGGTCACCACGACGCCACCCTCGCCTCGCAGGGCCCGGGTGAGCGCTTCCAGGACATCCATCGCGTCGACCTGCACCTGGTCGTCCAGGGTGGTGCCGCCGGCATGGGGGAACGGGACGCCGAGATCGTCGCGCCAGACGACGTCCAGACCGAGCCGCAGGGCAGCCTCGTGCTCGCCGCGCGCCGCCTCGACGTCGCGCCGATCACCGGCGTACGTCGCCGCCGTCCGAGTCTGGTAGCGCACGCCGTGGTCGTCGCAGAAGCGCCGGAGCCATGCCTGTCCTTCCCGGTTGGCCTCGACGTAGGCGCGGGCGACCCGCTCGCTCTGGCGCTCGAGGATCCGCGAGAGGCGGGTGCCCTGCAGGAGCGACACCTTGCCGGTCGTGTTACCGGTCGTGACGGCTCCGACGTCGCGCGCCTCGATGACAGCCACGGATCGGCCGGAGCGTGAGAGCAGCAGCGCAGTGGTCAGGCCGGTGATACCGGCGCCGACGACGACGTCGTCGTACTGCTCACCCAGCTCCGCGTCGGTCTCCACCGGCGCCCGGTCACGCCACAGCGAGGTCAGAGCGTTCTGGGTGCTGCTCCATGAGGTCATGGCCGCCCGTACCCAGCAGTGGGCCCGAGACACGCGCATGTCTTCATCCGCGGCGGGTACCGAGCGCCTTCCACGACGCTTCACGTCATAGGAGGACACATGAGCGCGACGCGGACAGCTCGAACAGCCCGGATGACCGGGTCACCGGCTCAGACCGTCGCGACCGTCATCGCGCTGGCGTTCCTACTGGTCGGAGTGCTCGGGTTCATTCCCGGCATCACCTCGCACTACGGCGACATGACGTTCGCAGGGCACGACAGCAACGCCCAGCTGCTGGGCATCTTCGAGGTCTCCGTCCTCCACAACATCGTCCACCTGCTCTTCGGCGTGGTCGGGCTGGCTCTGGCGCGGACGCCGGCCGGAGCCGTCAGCTTCCTCATCGGCGGCGGGGTCGTCTACCTGGTGCTGTGGCTCTACGGCCTTGTGGTGGACAAGTCCAGCCAGGCGAACTTCGTGCCGCTGGACAGCGCGGACGACTGGCTGCACTTCGCTCTCGGGCTGGTCATGGTCGTCGCCGGGGTCGCACTGAGGGCCCGTCGGGGCCGCACCGCGAGGACGGGCGGAGCACCGTGACCTCCGTGACGGCTCCGTGACGACGGGTCTCCCACCACGTCGCCGTCGAGGGCCGCACGAGTTCCGCTCCGGCTGAGGAGGAACGCATGGTCGCCGGGTCCTCGGGGCACCGGATGACCGGGGACCAGGACAAGCCCCGAGACAAGGAGGTACGACCATGACGACTGCTCGCGAGATCATGACCGAGGGCGCAGACTGCGCCCGCTCCGACGAGACTCTCGCCGACGCCGCTCGCAAGATGCGCGACCTGGGCGTGGGAGCCCTGCCGATCTGCGGTGACGACGACCGCCTGAAGGGCATGGTCACCGACCGCGACATCGTGGTGCGCTGCGTCGCCGAGGGCGGCGACCCGTCGTCCACGCGGGTCTCCGAGCTGGCCGAGGGCAAGCCGGTCACCATCGGCGCCGACGACCCTGTCGACGAGGCGTTGCGCACGATGATCGAGCACGGTGTCCGCCGGCTCCCCGTCATCGACGGTGACCGGCTGGTCGGCATGCTCAGCCAGGCCGACGTCGCGCGGGAGACCACGCCCGAGCAGGCCGGGGAGCTGGTCGCGGCTCTTTCGGGGGAAGCCGACAACAACTGACCGGTCATCGGAGAGCGGCCGAGGCCACGGCTCGGTCGCGGAGAACGAGGACCGACCGGGCCGGCCCTGTCACCGGCTCGGTCGGTCTCGGCCTGTTCCGGCCCGTCTCCTCGGGCATCACTCGTGGCCGCACGGGTACGGTGCGACGTGATCGAAGTCGAGTCGACCATCAACACCACACCCGATGCCGTCTGGCGCGTGCTGGCCGACGGGTGGCTCTACCCGCTCTGGGTCGTCGGTGCCTCCCGGGTTCGCGAGGTCGACGACACCTGGCCGGAGCCGGGCTCGAAGATCCACCACTCCGTCGGCTTGTGGCCGGCTGTGCTCAACGACGAGACCGAGGTGCTCACCTGCCTGCCTGAGAGCATCATCGAGCTCAACGCGAGGGCCTGGCCGGGGGGAGAGGCCAACGTCACGGTTCGCCTCGAGGCGCAGGGGGCCGGCACGCGGGTGCAGCTGATCGAGGACGTGACCGGGGGCCCGGCTCGGCTGGTCCCGAAGCCGGTCCGCGCGCCGATCCTCATGTGGCGCAACCGTGAGAGCCTGAAGCGACTCGCCTGGCTCGCGGAACGTCGAGGATGACGCTGTGGTGGCGGCGTACGACGCGGTGGTGATCGGGGCGGGGCCGAACGGTCTGGTCGCGGCCAACCGGCTCGTCGACGCCGGCTGGTCGGTGCTGGTGCTGGAGGGCGAGCCGGACGTGGGCGGTGCGGTCCACAGCGCCGAGGACGTCCATGCCGGCTTCGTCCATGACACCTTCAGCTCCTTCTACCCGCTCGCGGCGGCGTCGGCGGCCCTGCGGTCGTTCCGGCTGGAGGAGCACGGGCTGGTGTGGCGGCACGCCCCGGCTGTGCTGGGCCACGTCCGCGGCGACGGCAGCTGGGCCCTGCTGCACCGTGACCGCGAGCTCACCGCGAAGCTGTTCGACGAGGCCTGCCCGGGCGACGGCGCGGCCTGGCTGGAGCTCTGCGGCCTCTGGGACCGCGTCGGTGACCAGATCATCCAGGCGCTCCTGACGCCGTTCCCGCCGTTGCGCGCCGGGCTGTCGCTGATGGGACGCCTGCCGAGGGCCGGTGGCCTCGAGCTGATCCGGACCCTGCTGACGCCGGCTGCCGACCGGAGCCTCTGGCCCTTCTCCGGTGACGGACCTCGGCTGATCGTGGCCGGGAACGCCGGACACTCCGACATCCCCCTCGACGCACCCGGGTCGGGGTTGATGGGCGTGCTGATGACCATGCTGGGACAGACCGTGGGGTTCCCCGTTCCGGAGGGTGGCGCCGGGCGGCTCTCCACGGCACTGGCTCGACGCCTCGAGGCGCAGGGTGGTGAGATCCGCTGCTCGACCCCCGCGCGGCGGATCGTCGTCGACGGCGACCGCGTGGTCGCCGTCGAGAGCGCGGACGGGACGCGGACGACCGCGCGACGCGCCGTCGTCGCCGCGGTGGTCGCGCCGATCCTCTACGAGCGACTGCTGGCCGCGGACGACGTGCCACGTCGGGTCCGGCGGGGCATGCGGCGCTTCCAGTGGGACCCCGGGACCGTCAAGGTCGACTGGGCGCTGAGCGCGCCGGTCCCGTGGGCTGCGCCTCCGGCGTACCCGGTCGGAACCGTGCACGTGGCCGACGACCTCGCCGACCTGTCCGAGGCGCTCGGACAGCTCTCGTCCGACCTCGTGCCGGCCAAGCCTTTCCTGCTGGCCGGTCAGATGACGACCACGGACCCCACCCGCTCGCCGGACGGGACCGAGTCGCTGTGGGCCTACACACACGTGCCGCGCCACACCGCCGGCGACGCCGGCGCGGGCGACGGGGGCCCGGCGATCACCGGACGATGGGACCACGACGACTGCGAGCGTTTCGCCGACCGGATGCAGCACCGGATCGAGGCGAGGGCTCCCGGCTTCGGGGACCGGATCCTGGCACGACGCGTCCTCGGTCCGCACGAGCTGGAGGCGCGCGACGCGAACCTCGTCGGCGGATCCCTCAACGGGGGCACGTCGCAGCTCCACCAGCAGCTGGTGTTCCGGCCGGTTCCCGGGCGTGGACGAGCGGAGACGGGCATCCGAGGTCTGTACCTCGGCTCGGCCTCGGCCCACCCAGGCGGGGGCGTGCACGGCGCGCCCGGCATGAACGCCGCCCGCGCCGCCCTTGCTCACGACCGGCTGTCGCGAATCGGTCAGCTGGGACGGCGGCGGTAGCGGCCGTCGAAGGCGGTCTGCCACGTGGCGCCCTCGTCGTCCGACGCCTGCCAGTGCTGGCGTACGCCGTCCCGCTCGCGCGTCCAGGTGATGCGCTGGAGCTGGCCGGAGCCCTTCTCCCCGGGCACGACGCCCTCGAGGACCATCGCCCCGTCCACCAGCCCCCCGTCGAGGAGGAGCACGCCGCCGGTCGAGTCGATCCACGTCTGGTGCCAGCGGCCCGTGGCCGCGTCGTAGGCGTTCAGGCTGTGACCCTCCACGCCGCCCGCACCGCGCCAGTGCTCGGCCAGGGCTCTCCCGTCGAGCACCCGGGTCACCGAGTTCGTGCCGACCTGACGGCCCTGCGGGCCGAAGACATCCCACTCGCCGACCCAGAAGTCGAAGTCCCGAGCCGTTCCGTGCTCGCCCATGGGCCAGAACCTAGGACCGGCGGTGGCCTGAGGGGAGTGGCGCGGACGACTCGTCACCGGATCGAGACCGGTCCGTGACGCACCTCGGACCAGGTGCAGACTGGGGTACGTCCACCCACGGCAGGCGGAGGTCGACCATGACGAACAGCCCTCACGACAACGCCGACGACGCCGACCTGGCGGACCAGCGCACGCCGGTCGGCGAGGAGGAGGACGTCGACGTCCGCGCGCGCGACGACGTGGACGAGGCAGATCTGGTGGAGCAGGCCACCCCGGTGCCCGAGGACGACGACGACCGCCGCGAGTGAGCCGGCGTGACTCGCGCCTCAGGACCGCGGCCAGAAGACCGGCCGGCGACCCGGCTCGTCGACCGCGACCTCTCGCCACCAGCGGGTCACCAGCCAGCAGCACGTCGCCACCATCAGCACGCTGGGGAGAGCGTCCGCGCCGAGGTGCACGCCGTCGTCGCGGAGGATCCCCGCCACGGTTCCCGCCCACAGAGTGGTGAAGAGCGTGATGATCTTGACGATCACCACCACCGCGAGCGGCCCGGCGATCGTGTGTCCGCGCAGCAGGAGCAGTCCCACCATGGCGACACACGGCAGGACGATGGCGAGGTCCAGCACGAAGACCGGGAACGGAGACCCTCCGGGACCCTCCGGGTCCGGTCGCGTCCCACCCAGTGCGAACGGAAGCAGCGTCGACAGCCAGAGTGCGGCGAACAGGACCGCCACCCCGGCCAGGAACCACCCGGTACCCCGGACGAGCCGCCCTGAGGCAGGCAGGGACCACGCCTGCGGACGGAGCCGCACCACGCCGTCGAGCAGCGCAGCGAGGGAGACCGCCACCAGCACGACGTAGACCAGGAATGCGCGGTTCATGGCGGTTCCGTAGATGTAGACGAAGTAGCTGTACGCGACATAGGCCATCAACCCGAGCCGCACCAGGTGAGCACGCGCCGAGGCGCGCCCGGCCAGGAGCACGAGGAGGACGGCGACGAGAAGACTGCAGATGTCTTGCGCATGTGCCGCAGTGACCGTGGCGCGGTCAACGCCCGCGTACGGGTCGCTGGCCAGGAAGCCGTAGGTCGAGGCCACGACGAGGCCGGCCGCCACGATGTGTGCCGGGATGCGTTCACGGGCGCTGGTGGGGGACAGGCGCGTCGGGAGGCCGTGGCGCCGCTGAAGCCCCGCTGAGAGGGAACTCATCGCATGCGCACCTCCGGGCCGCTGTCTCGTTCCAACATCTCGGCCGCCGGGACGCCGGAGTACGGCCGAACGTCATGGCAGCGAGGCCGTCGGTCACGAGGCGGTGTGGCAGGTTCCATCACCCGAGCACGGGATGTCCGACGTCGTCGAGGAGGACGGTGAACAGGTCACGCATCGACACGATCCCGGCGATGCGACTGCCGTCCACGACGGGTAGGTGCCGGACCTGGGCCTCCTGCATCGCCCGGGCCGCCAGGAGGATCGAGTCGTCCGGCGATGCCGTGACCAGCTCGGTCGACATCACGTCGCCGGCGGTGAGATGTGCAGGATCGGCGCCCGCCGCCACGTGGGCGACGACGTCCCTCTCGGAGACGATGCCGGCGAGCCTGCCCTCCTCTGTGACACACAGGGCCCCGATCTCCTCGGCAGCCAGTGCCTCGGCCACCTCGGTCAGCGTCGCGCCACCGTCGACGATGGCAACGGGCCACATCATCACGGCGCGGACCCGGCTCATCGGTGTCGCCGGCTGGACTGTGCGGGTGTACATCACGGCTCTCCTCTCGAGGGCTGTCGTCAGCCGCGCTGAAGCACGACCTTGAGCGCCCCGGTCTCGGCGGGGCGACTGAACACGTCGTAGGCCTGCATGAAGTCGTCCAGGGCGAAGCGGTGCGTGATGATCGGCGTCGGGTCGAGCTGGCCGTCGGACAGCAGCCGCAGCAACCGCGGCGTGCTGCTGGTGTCGACCAGGCCGGTGGTGATCGTGACGTTCTTGATCCACAGCGTCTCCAGGTGGATCGTCGCCGGCGCGCCGTGCACACCGATGTTGGCGACCCGGCCGCCCGGACGCACGAGCTCGGTGCACATCTCGAAGGTCTCGGGGATGCCGACCGCCTCCATCACGACGTCGGCGCCGAGGCCTCCGGTGAGGCTCTGCACCACCTCGCGCGCCGGCTCGAGCTCCGCGGTGAGGACGACGTCCGCACCGATGCTCTTCGCGGCGTCACGACGAGGCTCGGCGGGGTCGATGACGATGATGCACCCGGGTGAGTAGAGCCTGGCGGTCAGCACCGCGGCGAGCCCGATCGGTCCTGCGCCCACGATCACGACGATGTCGCCCGGACGAACGCCGCCGTTCAGGACGCCGACCTCATAGCTGGTGGGCAGGATGTCGGCCAGCAGGACTGCGGCTTCGTCACTGACGCTGCGGGGAAGAGGATGCAGCGACAGGTCGGCGAACGGCACCCGCGCGTACTGTGCCTGCACGCCGTCGAGGGTGTGACCCAGTGCCCAGCCACCGCCGTTGAGGCACTGGCCGTAGTGGCCTTCACGGCAGAAGCGGCAGGTGCCGCATCCTGCGATGCATGACACGAGCACATGGTCACCCGGCCGGACCGACCGTACGGCGCTGCCGACCTCCTCCACCGTGCCCACCGCCTCGTGTCCCAGGATCGTGCCCGGAGTGACCTCGGGTACATCGCCCTTGAGGATGTGCAGGTCGGTGCCGCAGATCGTGACCGCGTCGACCCCGACGATCACGTCGGTGTCGGCCTGCACAGTGGGGTCGGGAACCTCCTCCCAGCTGCGACTGCCGGGGCCGTGGTAGACCAGCGCCTTCATGGGACACCTCCTGGTGAACGTCCTTGCCCCTCCAGCCTGGTCACCGCTCGGTAGGACGTCTCGGGGACAACGTCCATCCCGCTCCGGGCCTTGGACCCGAGACCCTGGGACTCCCGTTGGACTCTCGGAGGGCGACACCCCGGGGTTGCTAGATCACTGAGCCGGGGCGCAGCCCTGCGCACCCGCGTCCGCGACGCGGAACACTGTCAAGCCGTCGACGGCGGCGAACCGCACCAGCCCTCGGCATCCGTCCAGCGCGCGAAGGTGGGGCGGGCTCTTCCAGACGTTGCCGGTGCCCAGGGAGAACGAGCCCGGCTCGCCGACGACCACCCACGAGACGTCGTTCTCGGCGAGGAAGGACCAGTGGCGCGCCGGATCGTCGAAGAAACGCTGTGCCCCTCGGAGCAGCTCGTTGGCATGGAGGAGCTCGGTGTCGAAGGTGTACGGCGCGCGGCCGTCAAGAAGCCCTTCGGCGCCGGTGTTGTCGGGGATGAAGCCTTCGGTGTAGCCGTTCGCCAGCACCACATCCGAGCTCGTGGCCGGGATCGAGTGCCACACCGCCAGCTGTTCGCGGCTGGGCGCCTGTCCGTCGTAGTACTCGGCGTCCCTGACCAAGCTGGCCATCCCGCAGCCCGAGACCGCCACCAGCAGGACCACGTGGCGGAGACGGGGCGTCGACAAGGTCGGGCGGCCTCGCCAGTTCCACGTCGCCCGGGCTGCGCCGCCCAGCCCGATCGCCAGAAGCGGTGGGCCGAGCAGACTCATCTCGAGGACGATCCGCGAGGCCCCGGTGCGGCGCGGCACGTAACCCTGCCATCCCAGCATGAAGACGGAGGCGACGGCCAGGAGCCCGGTCAGGGACAGGAGGGTGAAGGAGAGCACGTCGCGAGTCGCCGCCTCACGGCGGGTACGCCACAGCCCGACGGCCGCGAGCGCTGCCGCGGGAACGACCCACCACAGCTGCCAGTCGTAGAGCTGCAGGAACGTCCGTCCCATCATGCTGAGGTTGCGCGGTGGCATCGACGGAGCCTCGTCCCGGGCCGCGCGGTAGAACTCCCAGGTCGGGTCGCCCAGCCCGCCCTGGTCCACCAGGCCGCCGGCGTGCACGGTCCCCGAGGCCTCGTGGAAGACCAGGGCGGCCACCAGGACGGCGCCGAGGAACGCCGCCACGACGAGGCCGGTACGCCGGAGCTGCTCGCCACGCGGTCCTCGCGCGAGCGAGAGGACGGCCGCCGCCGCGACCATCACGCCCGCTGTGACCGCGGCGATACCGTGCACCTGCGACAACGTGGCGGCGAGGAGCGCGGCGGCAAGTAGGGAACGCCAGTCTCGGTGGCGGAGCCAGTCGATCCCGAGGGCGACCATCAGCAGCGAGAGGCCCAGCCCGAAGCCCTCGGGCCGGTACGCCGCGAGCCGGATCGGACCGATCCCGGCTGCGACCGCGATCGGCACCGCGAACAGTGCCGTGAACCGGCCGGCGCCCAGCCCCGAGGCCAGCGTCGCCGCGCCGAGCGCCAGCAGCACGACCCCCACCAAGGTGATGGTGATGATCACCGCCATCGGTCCGGCGGACTGCTGGACGAGCAGCATCGCCGTACCCGTGGTGAAGAGGTGGTAGTCGTTGAGGAACGGCGTCGACGTGCCGAACTCCAGGGACGTGGTGGGGAGCGAGCCGAGGTCGGCCACCTGCTGGGCCAGGCCGTAGTAGTACCACGGGGTCGACCCGAGCGGTGACCACGAGGTGTGGACGATGACGTACCACAGCGGCAGGAACACGACTGCCGTGAGGCCGCCGACCTCCGCGAGACGTCGACCGGCCGGACCGAGGACCGCTCGGACTCTCGTCCGGCTGCCGGGGAGGAGGAGCACGGCGAGCGACGCCGCTGCGACGAGCGCCTCCCACGCCCAGGCCGAGGCCCCGGTGAGATGGGACGTGCGCACGAGCAGGCCGGAGCCGACCAGCCAGGTGGCGAGACCGCACGCCAGGCCGCGCGCCAGCCGAAGCTCCGGCGAGACCAGGCGGGAACCGTTCGTGTCCTGGCCCGCGAGCGTCACGGTTCCCGCCATGGTCGGGAGGACGAGGACGAGGAACAGGGCAGCGAGGGCGCTCATGGGACGGCCGTGCGCCTCCTCAGCGCTGCGACCGCGGGTCGTGGACCCTCGCCCAGGACCTCGCGATCGCGCCGAGGTAGCCCCACGCGTACCCCAGGCCCCGGGGCTTCTTGCTCTGGCCCGCCTCGCGGCTGTGGATGTGGACGGGGACCTCGCGGATCCGCAGCCCGTGGCCTGCGGCCTGGATCAGGATCTCCGAGGCGGAGTAGCGGTCCTCCACCAGCTCCAGGCGGGAGAGTGCGGCGCCGTCGATGGCGCGGTAGCCGTTGGTGCAGTCGGTGATCGGCGTCCGGGTGAGCAACCGGATCAGCCGGGTGAAGCCTCGGATGCCGAGGTCGCGTGCGCCACCGGCGTCGTCGTAGAGGCCGAGGAAGCGGGACCCCTGCACGTAGTCGGCGTCCCCGGCGACCACCGGGGCCACCAGGACGGGCAGGTCGGCCGGGTCGTGCTGCCCGTCGGCGTCCATGGTGACCACTACCCGGGCTCCGAGCCGCTCCGCCACCGCGAACCCGGTGCGCAGGGCGTCGCCCTGACCGAGGTTGCTGCGGTGCGAGCCGACGACGGCGCCGGCCGTGCGCGCCTCATCGGCGGTGCGGTCCAGGCTGCCGTCGTCCACGACCACCGGGCACACGGGCAGGCCACACACGTGCGCGGGGAGCGAGCCCAGCACCCGGCGGATGCTGTCGCCCTCGTCGTACGCCGCCATCACCACGGCGAGGAAGGCCGACTCCCGGACGAGGTCTCCTGCGGAGGCGACCGCGTCGTCCGCGGCGGCGGCGCGGACGACGGCAGCGACGGCCCGGCGGTTCGAGCTGTCGCGGTGCCGGCGTACCCGAGCCGCCGCGACGAGACCCAGCACCGACCCCAGCACGACGGTGCGCGGGCGGGTCACGCGCCCCACTCCCGGAACCAGTCGATCGTCTGGTCGAGGCCGTCCTGGAGCCGCACCCGCGGCTCGAACCCGAACAGCTCCCGGGCAGTCGAGATGTCGGAGGCACTGCGACCGACGTCACCGACGCGGGGCGGGCGATGCTCCACGGGCACGCCGCCGAGCCGGACCGCGACCATCCGAGCCACCTCGAGCACTGTCGTCTCGTGGCCGGAACCGAGGTGCGCGACCAGGCCCTTGCCGCCGTACCCCAACGCGGCCGCGATGCCCCGGCAGAGGTCCTCGACGAACACGAAGTCGCGAGTCTGGCTGCCGTCGCCGTAGACGACCAGGGGCTCCCCGGCGAGCCCCCGCTTGCAGAACGCCGCGACGACCGAGCCCTTGTGGTAGCTGTACGGGCCGTAGACGTTGGCGAAGCGCAGAACCGTCGTCGGCACGCCGTAGGAGCCCGCGAAAGCCGAGCAGTAGGCCTCACCCGCGAGCTTGGACGCGCCGTACGGCGAGGTGGGGCGAGGCAGCACGCCCTCGTGGGCCGGCGGGGTGATCTCACCGAGGGGGGCGTTCGACGAGGCGAACACGAAGCCTGACACGGCGGAGTCCCGGGCGGCGAGCAAGGCGTGGACGGTACCGCGGACGTTGAGCTCCAGGTCGGTGACCGGATCCTCGACCGAGGCCGGCACCCCGGCCTGAGCTGCCAGGTGCACCACATGGGTGCAGTCGCGGGTGGCCTCGGCGAGAGCCGCAGCCTCGAGCACGTCGCCCTCCGCGATCTCGTCGTACGCCGCCCTCTCGGCGTCGGCGCGGTGCCCGGTGCTGAAGTCGTCGAAGCAGCGGGTCGTGTACCCGAGCTCTGCGAGGACGGGGGCGAGGTTGACGCCGATGAACCCGGCGCCGCCGGTCACGAGGACGCGCCCCCGCGTCACCGCCATCTGGTACGCGGGGCGATCGCCTCGTGGATCGCGCGGTCCTGGTACTGCATCAGGGTGCTCAGGGTCGCGGTGACGAGGTCCTCGGACAGCAGCGTCGGCTCCAGCCCGAGGTCGAGCAGCTTGGTGTGGGTCGGGTTGTAGTAGTGCTCCTGCGCTTCGGTCCGAGGGTTCTCGATCTCACGGATCTCGACGTCCAGCCCGAGCTCCTTGCCGGCGTGCTGCACCTCGACGGCGAGGTCACGGATCGAGAAGGACTCGGTGAACTGGTTGTAGACCCGCATCTCGCCGCGTTCGGCGGGGTTCAGCAGAGCCAGCTCGACGCAGGCGAGCGTGTCGCGGATGTTGAGGAAGCCTCGGGTCTGGCCGCCGGTGCCGTACACCGTCAGCGGGTGGCCGATCACGGCCTGGACGCAGAAGCGGTTGAGCGCGGTGCCGAACTGCTCGTCGTAGTCGTAGCGGGTGAGGAGCCGCTCGTCGAGGAGCGTCTCGTCGGTGTGGACGCCGTACACGACGCCCTGGTTGAGATCGGTCGCGCGCAGCCCGTAGACGCGGGTGGCGAAGTGGATGTTGGTGGAGTCGGCCACCTTGCTCGCGTGGTACCAGCTGTGCGGCATCTTCGGGAACGGAAGGGTGTCCGTGCGGCCCTTGTGCTCGATCTCGATGAAGCCCTCTTCGATGTCGATGTTCGGGCAGCCGTACTCACCCATCGTGCCGAGCTTGATCAGGTGACAGTCGAGGTCGTTCTCGACGATCGCGAAGATCACGTTGAGGTTGTTCTCGATGTTGTTGAGCTGGGTGAACACCGCGTGCCGGCGATCCGTCATCGAGTACGGCGCCGACGGGATCTGGCCGTAGTGGATGACGGCCTCGGGCCGGAAGTCACGAACCAGCCGGTTGACGAGGTCGAAGTCACGCAGGTCGAACAGGTGGACGTCGATGGCTCGTCCCGAGATCTCCTTCCAGGCCTGAGCGCGCTGGGAGAGGTTCAGGATGGGAGTCAGGCTGTCGCTGCCGGACTCGCTCACCATCTGGCGACGCAGGTAGTTGTCGACGACTGCGACCTCGTGGCCGCGCGCCGACAGGCTCATCGCCGTGGGCCAGCCGAGGTAGCCGTCGCCTCCGAGCACCAGAACTCGCACCGTGGACCCCTTCCTAGGACCGGTCGGGCAGAAACCTAGCCTGCCGCGCCCGAGAACGCCCATCCGGGCGTACCGGGGGGAGCGTCCGTGCCTGTGTGCAACGTTCCCCCTCGAGCAGTGGTCTAGTCCTGTGGGCGCGGCCGATCCGTGGCGAACAGCCGATCGAACAGCAGGAAACGGAACACGAACATCACGGCGTAGACCAGGAAGTAGGCGCCGGTGACGAGCAGGGCCTGGACGCCGTTCGTCACCGACGTGCGGTCCAGCGCACGGTCGGCCGCGGTGGTGGCGGCGACGGCCAGGACGAGCGTGCCGAGCACGATGCCGGCGTAGGGCAGCAGCTCTCGCCGCATGCTGGGACGTCCACGCAGGCCCCAGGTCCACGCGCGGTTGATCCAGTAATTGGGGACGGCGCCGGCGCACCAGGCGAGCACCGAGGAGACGGTCGTCGACGCTCCGAGCGGCCCGTAGAGGACGAAGAACGTCACCTGGCTGCAGACCGTCGCCACGACCGAGCCGGTGCCGAAGCGCAGCACCTTCCCGGCCAGACCGGAGCGGGCGTCGTCGGGCGACGCGAGTCGGTCGGAGCCCTCGGGGCTCTCGGGCGCATCCTCGGAGGCGTCCTCGGCGACGTCGGGCATGGGTCGATCCTACGGTGGGCGCCGCTGCCTGGCCTCCGACGCGGGTGTCGGCCGCGCAGGGCCCGTGCTCACGCGTCGCTTCGCCGAACCGGCGTCGCTGGTGCGCGATGATGCAGCAGGTGGGCCCTCGGCGCTGGCCCTGGGAGGAAGGGTTGTGCTGGCGATGGTCGTCTCACTGCTGGTGATCGTCGGCGGCACGGCCTGTGCCGTTCTCGCGATGCTCGTGGTCCGCCGCATCGCGCCGCCGGGCGGCTTCTTGAGGGGGATCGACTCCGCCGACGGCATCTTCAGCGCGGCTGGGGCCGGGTTGGCGGTGGTGCTGGCGTTCGTGATCTTCACGGTGTTCTCCAGCTACGAGAACGGACGTGAGGCCGCCGGTCAGGAGGCTGTGGCGGCTCAACAGATGTACCAGACAGCGGGCTTCTTCCCCGACAAGACCGTCGAGCTGCGCGCCGAGGTCATCTGCTACAGCCGCTCGGTGATCCACGAGGAGTGGCCGGCGATGCAGGACGGCCGCGAGAGCACGGTGACGCAGGACTGGGTCGACCGGCTGGTCACCAGTATCCAGCGGGCGCAGGTACACGGGAACAAGCAGGGAGCCGCCCTCGAACACTGGTTGCAGCTGAGTGAGGACCGTCAGGAGGCGCGGCGCACCCGGATCGCGGAGTCACAGCCGTTCGTGCCGCCGTTCGTGTGGCTGGTGCTGATCCTGATGGTCCTCGTGGTGGTGCTGTTCCAGTGCCTCTTCGCCGACCCCTCGGCGACCGCGTTCGGGCAGTCGGTGGCGATGGCGTCGATGGCTGCCACGCTCTTCGCGGCGCTCACCTTGGTCTGGGTACTGGACCGGCCGTTCAACAACCGGGGCGCGGAGGTCACGCCGAGTCGGCTCTCGGCGTCCCTCACCGTGATGTCCCGCGAGGTGAGCCTGCCGGCGAGCCTGCCGTGTGACCCCGACGGCAACCCGACCTGACCCCACGGTCGGACCGATGGCACCATCGGGGCATGCACGTTGCTGTGCTCGGAACCGGGATCATGGGGTCAGCGATGGCTCGGTCGCTCGCCCGCGAGGGCCATGAGGTGACCGTCTGGAACCGGACGCCGGCTCGGGCCGAGGCACTGGCCACGGGCGACATCACCGCCTGCGGTGCCGTCGCCGACGCCCTCATCGGCGCCGACGTCGCGTTCACGATGCTGTACGACGCGGACTCGGTGGTCGACATCGCCGCGGAGATCGTCGGCGCCCTCGGTGCGCATGCTGTATGGGCCCAGAGCACGACCGTGGGTCCCAGCGGCATGCGACGCATCGCCGACGCGGCGGTCGCCGTCCGGGCACGGCTCCTGGACGCCCCCGTGCTCGGCACCAGGCAGCCGGCCGAGGCCGGGAAGCTCACGGTCCTGGTGTCGGGACCGGCCTCCGCCCGCTCCGTCGCTGCTCCGGCGTTCGAGGCGGTCGGCGCGCGGACCGTCGACGTGGGCGAACGGCTCGGCGACGCCAGCGCCCTCAAGCTCGCGTGCAACTCCTGGGTGGCCTCGCTGTGCGCGGCGACGGCCCAGGCTCTGGGGTTGGCCGAGGCTCTCGGACTCGAGCCGCGTCTCTTCCTGGAGGCGATCGAGGGCAGCGCCACGGACTCGGCGTACGCGCAGCTGAAGGGTTCCTTGATGCTGGAGCGCTCCTGGGACGACCCGGCGTTCGGCCTCGACAGCGTGGTCAAGGACGTCGGCCTCATGCTCGACGCGGCGCGCGACAGCGGGTTCCCCGACGACCACCTGGCCTCGCTGCTCGCGCTGTACGACCGTGCGTCCGAGCAGGGTCTGGGCGGCGCCGACATGGCGGCTGTCCGGGCGGCCTTCGACCGCTGACGCGGGTTGACCACGGTGAGACGGTCACCGGGCGGCCTCCTCGACCACCGGGGCGTGGGCGAGCTCCTCGACGAGCGGCCTGCTCATGAGGACGACTCGGCCTGGGTAAGGACAGACGTGGTGAGATCGACGCGGAAAGGCGTTGCCGACCGGCCTGAGCGCCCTGGTGCGCAGCGGTGGGTGCCGGACGACCTCGACCACGACTCCCTGGCGAGCGGCGTGCAGGCCTGTCGTGGGTGCGAGCTGTACCGTAATGCGACCCAGGGTGTGGCGGGGGACGGACCCACCGGCGCCCCGGTGATGGTCGTCGGCGAGCAGCCCGGCGACCAGGAGGACCGCCAAGGTCTCCCCTTCGTCGGCCCGGCGGGCCAGCTGCTCAACCGGGCCCTGGAGGAGGCCGGGCTCGACCCGGGAGCGGTGTTCCGCACCAACGCGGTCAAGCACTTCCGATGGGACCCGGGTCGCGCAGGCAAGCGCATCCACAAGGGGCCCAGCCGCGTCCACGTGGCCGCCTGTGCGCCGTGGTTGGTGGCTGAGCTCGACCTGGTCCGTCCACGCGGTGTCGTGCTGCTGGGGGCCACCGCAGGTGGAGCGGTCTACGGGCCTTCGTTCCGGGTCGGCACGGCGCGCGGGCACCCGCTCGACTGGCCGGCCGAAGGGATCGGGTCATCATGGAGCCCGTCGTGGGTCGTCGCCACGACGCATCCATCGGCGGTGCTGCGCTCCCGGCGGCGGGACGAGGACTACGCCGCGCTCGTTGCAGACCTCGTCGTCGCCGCGGACCGTCTCTCGGCCGCCCCGTGACGTCCCTGGCGACCTCGCCGAGGCCTTCCGAACCGCCCTTCACCCGGGTGCCGGCTCGGGTCGCGGCCGTGTGCTGACCGGCCGTCGCCGGCCGCGGGTGCCCGGTCTCCGACGAGCGGGCTGCCCGCATGGTGGATGAGGCTGGGGGTACGGGGGCCCCGTGGTGTTCGACAGATCCCTCCGGGTGCGGCTCGTCAACGAATGCGAGCTGGTGACCGTGGGGTTCACCCAGATGATGTCCGAGTACGCCGACCGGATCCTGGTCCTTCCGCCCCAGGCGAGCCGCGACGAGCTGGCCGACATCGCCCTGGTGGACCCGTTCGCCCGACGCCACGAGGAGGAGACGACGGCCCCGACCACCGTCATCCGGCCGCCGGGGACGACGCGGGTTGCGGTCTTCTCGTGGGAGTGCCGCGACGGGTTCGTCGAGCGGGCCATGCTCGGTGGCGCGGACGGGTACCTCGGGAAGGGTCTGCCGGCCGTCGAGCTGGTCGCGGCCCTCGAGAAGGTGCACGCCGGCGAGCGCATCGTCGCCCTGGACCTGAGCCGGCGCACCGACCCGCAGGTGCCGCGGGCCATCGGCCTCACGCCTCGGGAGACCCACGTCGTCGCCCTGATCGCCGCAGGAGCCCCGAACAAGCAGATCGCCCGCCAGCTCGGCCTGTCGATGAACACCGTCAAGTCACACATCCGGACCGCCTACCGGGCGATGGGTGTCACCAGCCGGACCCAAGCCGTCATCTGGGCCGTCGACCACGGCATCACCGCCCCCTGGGTGGCGGTCCGCGACGAGGTCGCCTCGTAGCCTGTTCTCGGCAGCCCGTGCGGGCCACCCCGGGCGCAGCCACGCGGTGCCAGGTGGCTACCCGAGGCCCGGCGGGTCCAGGGCCCGATGGCTGGGACCGGTGGCTGTCACCGGTGGTTACGGCTGGGCGTCAGGTTCCGAGCGAGCGGCGTGAGTGGCCAGACGGCCGGCGGCGTCGACGAGCAGCGGGTCGAGTGAGTCCGCGTGCGCCGCGGCGAGTGCCTCGAGGGTGCGCCTCATCCGCGGATCCCAGAACGTCTCGATGTGGCGGGCGATCGCCTCGGCAGCCTCGGCAGCGGGCAGGTGGGCGAACTGACGGGCGATGTCGTTGCCCATCCGCGCCTCGGGCGGGATGCCCACGGTGCTGCTCACGCGTGGGTCTCGGCAGGCTGACGGCCCTCGGCGACGGCGCTCTCACCGCGCGCGTTGGCGACGCCGACCTGAACAGCGGTGACCTTGTACTCCGGGCAGTTGGTGGCCCAGTCGGAGTTCTCGGTCGTCACCACGTTGGCACCGGTCACCGGGTGGTGGAAGGTCGTGTAGACGACTCCGGCCGGCATCCGCTCCGACACCTGGGCGCGTAGCGTCGTGGAGCCGACCCGGCTGGACAGGTCCACGAGATCACCGGTGGAGATGCCCCGGAGCTCGGCGTCGGCGGGGTGGATCTCCAGGACGTCCTCGGGGTGCCAGGCATTGTTGGGGGTACGCCGGGTCTGCGCGCCGACGTTGTACTGGGAGAGGATCCGGCCGGTCGTGAGCAGCAACGGGTACTTCCGCGTCGAACGCTCGGTGGTCGGGACGAAGACCGTCTGGACCAGCTTGCCCTTGCCGCGTACGAACTCGCCGATGTGCATGATCGGCGTACCGGTCGACGAGTCGTCGTAGACCGGCCACTGCATCGAGCCCAGCTCGTCGAGGCGGGCGAACGAGACGCCGGCGAAGGTCGGGGTGGTCGCCGCGATCTCGTCCATGATCTCCGACGGGTCCGTGTACGACATGTCGTAGCCCATGGCGCGGCCGATGGCGCAGGTGACCTCCCACTCGTCCATGCCCACCTTGGACGGGAACACCGGCCGGACCCGGTTGATCCGCCGTTCGGCGTTGGTGAAGGTGCCGTCCTTCTCCAGGAAGGAGGTGCCCGGGAGGAACACGTGCGCGAAGCGGGCGGTCTCGTTGAGGAAGAGGTCCTGGACCACCACCAGGTCCAACGCGCGGAGGGCTGCCTCGACGTGCTGGGTGTTCGGGTCGGACTGCGCGACGTCCTCTCCCTGGACGTAGAGCCCGCGGAAGGTGCCGGCCAGCGCCTCGTCGAACATGTTCGGGATCCGCAGCCCCGGCTCGGGGTCGAGGGTCAGCCCCCACAGCTGCTCGTAGATGCCGCGGACGTCGTCCTGCGAGATGTGCCGGTATCCCGGGAGCTCGTGGGGGAACGATCCCATGTCACAGGAGCCCTGGACGTTGTTCTGGCCACGCAAGGGGTTCACGCCGACACCCGGGCGGCCGATGTTGCCGCTGACCATGGCCAGGTTCGCCATGCCCATCACCATCGTCGAGCCCTGCGAGTGCTCGGTGACCCCCAGGCCGTAGTAGATCGCCGAGTTGGGGCCCGCGGCGTACAGCCGGGCGGCCGCGCGCAGCTGATCAGGGTCGACCCCGGTCACGTCGGCGACTGCTTCGGGGGAGTGGGCCGGGTCGGCGATGAACGCGAGGTAGTCGTCGGCGTCCTCGCAGCGCTCCCGGACGAAGCCCTCGTCGTGCAGGCCCTCGCTGACGATGACGTGGGCCATCGCGTTGACGAAGGCGACGTTCGAGCCCGGAACCACCGGCAGGTGGTACGCGGCTTCGACGTGCGGGCTGCGGACGAGGTCGATGCGGCGCGGGTCGGCCACGATCAGCTGGCCTCCTGCCCGCAGCCGCTTCTTCATCCGGGAGGCGAAGACCGGATGGGCGTCGGTCGGGTTGGCGCCGATCAGCAGGATCACGTCTGCCTGGTCGACCGAGCGGAAGTCCTGGGTGCCGGCCGAGGTGCCGAAGGTCTGCTTGAGGCCGTAGCCAGTGGGGGAGTGGCAGACCCGGGCGCAGGTGTCGATGTTGTTGTTGCCGAACGCCGCGCGCACCATCTTCTGGACGACGTACACCTCCTCGTTGGTGCAGCGGCTCGAAGAGATGCCGCCGATCGCGCCGACGCCGTGCTCGGCCTGGATGGCCTTGAAGCCTTCGGCGGCCCTGGCGATCGCCTCGTCCCAGGTGACCGTGCGCCACTCGTCGTCGATCGAGTCGCGCACCATGGGCGACATCTGGCGGTCCCGGTGGCTGGCGTAGCCGTAGGCGAACCGGCCCTTCACGCAGCTGTGGCCCTCGTTGGCGCCGCCGTTCTTCGACGGGACCATCCGGACGACCCGGGTGTCGTCGCCGTCGCCCTGGACCTCGGCGCGGAACGAGCACCCGACCCCGCAGTAGGCGCAGGTCGTGTCGACCGACCGGGTCGGCATGCCGAGCTCGACGACGGACTTCTCCTGCAGGGCCGACGTCGGGCAGGCCTGCACGCAGGCGCCGCACGACACGCACTCGGAGGAGAGGAAGTCGGTGCCGCCCGCGCTGATCCTGGAGTCGAACCCACGCCCCTCGACCGTCAGCGCGAACGTGCCCTGGATGTCGGCACACGCGCGCACACAGCGCGAGCAGACGATGCAGGAGGAGGCGTCGAAGGCGAAGTAGGGGTTGGATACGTCGAGCGGCACCGGGTGCGCGACCTGCTCGCGTGAGCCGGGTCGGCCGTAGCGCACCTCGGCGGCGCCGACCCGCACGGCCATCGCCTGGAGCTCGCAGTTGCCTCGCGCGCAACCGTCGCAGTCCTCGGGGTGGTCGGACAGATAGAGCTCCATGACGTTGCGGCGCAGGTCGCGCACCGTCTCGGTCTGGGTGCTGACGACCATGCCGTCGACGCACGGCGTCGTGCAGGAGGCAGGCACACCCCTGGCTCCGTCGACCTCGACAAGGCACATCCGGCACGAGCCGAATGCGGTGAGGGAGTCGGTCGCGCACAGCTTGGGAATGGACACACCGGCCTCGGTGGCCGCGCGCAGGACCGACGTACCGGCCGGCACGTCGACCTGCCGGCCGTCCACGGTGACCGTCACGGACGGTGTCACGGACTCCGCGTCGTGGATCGCCGGGGTGCCGAAGTCGACCTCGGGGTCCCAGATGCTGTGGCTGTCGACGCTCATACCGGTGCTCCGCTCGGCTCGGTTTCCTGTGGCTCGAAATCCTCGGGGAAGTGTCTGATCGCGCTGAGCACAGGCATCGGCGTCAGCCCGCCCATGGCGCACAGAGAACCCTTGGTCATGGTGTCGCAGAGGTCGTCGAGCAACCGCAGGTTGGCCTCTACGTCGTGTCCCGCGATGATCCGGTCGATGGTCTCGACGCCGCGGGTCGACCCCACGCGGCACGGTGTGCACTTGCCGCACGACTCGACCGAGCAGAACTCCATCGCGAACCGCGCCATCCGCGCCATGTCGACCGTCTCGTCGAAGACGACGACGCCGCCGTGCCCGAGCATGGCGCCGGTCTCGGCCAGAGCCTCGTAGTCCATGGCGACGTCGAAGCCGGACGCCGGCACGTAGGCGCCCAGCGGCCCGCCGACCTGCGCCGCCCTGGCCGGACGTCCTGACAGCGTGCCGCCGCCGTACTCCTCCACGAGCTCGCGCAGGCTCACCCCGAAGGGCAGCTCGACGATGCCGCCCTGTTTGACGTTTCCGGCGAGCTGGAAGACCTGGGTGCCCCGCGAACGGCCCGTGCCCAGCTCGGCGTACCGGCTCCATCCGGGGCCGCCGTCGACGGGGTCACTCAGGATCATCGGCACCGCACAGAGCGTGAGCACGTTGTTCACCGCGGTCGGGCGGCCCCAGAGACCCTTGACGGCCGGCAGCGGCGGCCTGGCGCGCACCTCGCCGCGCCGGCCCTCGAGACTCTCGAGCATCGAGGACTCCTCGCCGCAGATGTACGCGCCAGCCCCGACGCGGACGTGCAGGTCGAAGCTGAGACCGGAGCCGAGGACGTCCTGGCCGAGGAAGCCGTGGGTGTAGGCCGTGTCGATCGCGCGCCGGAGCGCCGCGACGGCATGGGGGTACTCGGAGCGCACGTAGACGTAGCCCTCGCTCGCACCGACGGCGTGGGCGGCGATGGTCATGCCCTCGACGAGGGTGAACGGGTCGCCCTCGACGACCATCCGGTCGGCGAAGGTCCCGGAGTCGCCCTCGTCGAAGTTGCAGGCGACGAACTTCAGGTCGGCCGCCGTCTCCAGCACCGTCCGCCACTTGATGCCGGCCGGGAACCCGGCGCCGCCCCGGCCGCGGAGCCCCGAGTCGGTCACCTCCTGGACCACCTCGGCCGGAGAGAGTGACAGCGCGCGACGAAGGCCGGTCCACCCCCCGTGGGCTTCGTAGTCGGCGATCGAGCTCGGGTCGACCACCCCGACCCGGGCGAAGCTGACCCGCCGCTGAGACGTCAGCCAGGGGTGCTCGTCCACCACCCCGATGCAGCTCCGGTGGTCTAGGAGCTCGCCCGGGGACCCCCCCGAGACCAGGGCGAGCAGGTCGTGCACGTCGTCCGGCGTGACGTTCGCGTATCCGACCCGTCCGGCCTCGGTCTCGACCTCGACCAGCGGCTCGAGCCAGAGCATGCCGCGCGAACCGGTACGGACCACCGGGGCTCCGGCCCCCTCGAACGCGGCGGCCACTTCGTCCGCCCCGACCGAGACCGCCGCCGCGTCACCCGGGACGAACAGCCGCCCACCGTGGGCCGTCAACGCCATGCCTCCGTCAGGGTGTCGATGCGGTCGGCCGAGAGCCGGCCGTGGAGACGGCCGTCCAGGGTCCCGGACGGCCCGAGAGCGCAGTTGCCGAGACAGAAGACGTCGGACACCTCGACGTCGGCGCCCAGGCTGGACGCGCGCTGGCGGGTGCCGTGGTACAGCGCCTCGGCCCCGACGGACTGACAGGCCTCACCGCGGCAGAGGGCAACGGTGTGTGCTGCCGCCGGTTCGGTGCGGAAGTCGTGGTAGAAGCTCACCACGCCGTGCACCTCCGCCACCGACAGGTTGAGTACGCCGGCGATCGTCTCGATGTCCTCGCGTGCGACGTGCCCGAGCTCCTCCATGACCTCGTGCAGGATCGGCATCAGGGGGCCACGGTCGTCGAGGTGCTGGGACGCGATGGCACGCACGAGTGCGGCGCGGTCGGTCGTGGGCGCGGTCGTCATCGGTGTGCTCCTGGTGTGGCGGTCGTCACCATCGTAATCCGGCTCCGAACGAGTACGCCGCGTCGGGACCTGGTCATGTGCCACAGCCGGGGCGTCGTGATGGGCGCGGACCTCACTGGCGGCGTCGCGGTCTGACTCGACGTGTGTCGTCCGGCAGCCGAACCGTGCGCTCGGTGCGGTCGAGGTAGGCCAGCAGGGGCAGCACGACGCGTCGGCTGACGTCGAGTGCCTGGCGGGCCTGGCTGGTGGTGAACGGCTGGGGGAGCCCGGCCAGCACCTCGTACGCGGCGGCGTCGGCTCCCGGGAGCAGCACGACGTTGTCGCCGAGCGACAGCAGGTGTCCGTCGCGGGCGAGGCCGGCCACCACCCGTCGGTCGAGACCCAGCTCCGTCAGGCGCCCGGTGTCGGGAGCACGGAACGGATGCTCGGCCAGATCGGCTCGGACCGCGTCGAGAGCGGCGCGTACGGCGCGAGGCAGGTCGGTGTCCGCGACGAGCCTCCCGTGGCGCATCGTGACCGGAGGGGCGACGGCGACGCGCAGGAGGTCGGGGTCGGGAAGGCCGGCCGCCCGGCATGCCTCCGACGGCGACATCCCGTCCGGGGCGGCCGCGACTGCTTCGCGCACGGCCTCGCGCCAGACGTGACGCTGGGCCGCGGACACCAGCCAGTCACCGGCCGTGACTGTGCCGGCGGGAAGCGTGTCGAGCTGGACGCCGACACGCTGCAGGAAGCTCCGGCGTACGGCTCCGCGGCGGTCGAGCTCGCCGGCCACGCCGCTCACGAGCCCTTCCAGTTCCGCCGCGCGGGCCCGGGCACCGGCCCGACGGGTCAGGGCCGGCGGGGCCGCATCGAGGACGTCGGCGCCCCAGAGGGTCCGCCGTCCGGGGTCGCGCAGGACCACGCGCTCGCCGTGCCGCAGGGGCAGGGGCGTCGCGAGACGCAGGCGGGCGTGGTGGTCGCCGAGGGGCCGGGCGTGCGTGGTCACCCGGGCCGTCCCGATGTGGAGCAGCGGCTGCTCGGGAGGCAGGCCGTCACCGTGGAGGCGTACGTCCACCTCGCGCACCTCGGCGTACCTGTCGGGGCTGACCAGCACCGAGCCTCGGTGGAGCTGCTCGGGTGCGTGACCGCCCAGGCGGAGCGCGACGCGGGCAGGCCCGGCCATCTCGGTGACCGGCCGTCCGAGGGCCTCCAGGCCACGGACCTTCACCGTCGTCTCGCCGCACGCCAGTACGTCACCCACGTGGAGGGTGCCCGCCGGCAGCGTCCCGGTGACCACGGTCCCGGCGCCGGCGACGGAGAAGACCCGGTCCACCCAGAGCCGGACGTCGGCGTCCCTGTCGGCGTCCACCCCCGGCAGCACGCCTGCCAACGCCGACCGGAGCATGTCGAGGCCCTTCCCGGTGCGCCCGCTGACGACCACGGCAGGACAACCCGCCATGGTCGTCTGCTCGACCTCGGCTCTCGCGCGAGCGAGGGCCGTCGCCGGGTCGGCCAGGTCGGAGCGGGTGACGACGAGGACACCGTGCCGGATGTCCAGGGCGTCGATGGCGGCCAGGTGCTCGGCGGCCTGCGGCATCCACGGGTCGTCGGCCGCGACCACCAGCATGGCGGCCGGCGCCGGGCCGAGCCCGGCCAGGGTCGTGGAGAGGAACCGCTCATGACCGGGGACGTCGACGAACGCGACGTCACCGACGCCGTCGAGCTCGGTCCAGACGTATCCGAGCTCGATCGAGAGGCCTCGGCGGTGCTCTTCGGTCAGCCGGTCGGGGTCCTGACCGGTGAGGGCGCGCACGAGCGTGGACTTCCCGTGGTCGACGTGCCCGGCGGTTGCGACGACGTGCACGTCAGCCGCGCTCGGCGCGCTGCACGGCGGCCACGAGGTCGTCGTCCCGGTTCTCCGGAACGGTCAGCAGGTCGAGCACGAGCCGTCCGCCGGAGACGTAGCCGACCACCGGCGGGTCACCGCTGCGCAGCCCGTCGGAGAGCAACGCGGGCAGCGAGACACCGGCGCTCGGGAGAACGACGCCGGGTGCGCCGCCGCCGCCGACGGCGGCCTCCGTCTCGACCGCCTCCGCCAGCTCCTCGCCCAGGGCGGAGGCCATCCGCCGTGCTCGGCGCATCAGCTCGCCCTGGTCCCCACCGAGGGCAGCCGGGACGGGCGGAGTCGGCCCGAGCAGCGTGGCCTCGAGGGCGGCGAGGGTGAGCTTGTCGACGCGCAACGCCCGCGCGAGCGGGAACCGGCGTACCCGGGCGACGAGCTGGGGATCCCCCATGACGAGGCCGCACTGGGGCCCTCCGAGGAGCTTGTCGCCGGACGCCGTCACGAGGGCAGCGCCCGCACGCAGGGTCGACGCGGCGTCGGGCTCGTCGGGCAGCCGTGGGTGGGGAGCGAGCAGTCCGGAGCCGATGTCGGCCACGACCGGGACGCCCAGTGCGGCCAGGCCTTCGACGGGCACCGAGGAGGTGAAGCCCTCGACCCGGAAGTTGGACGGGTGCACCTTGAGCACGAACGCCGTGCCCGGTCCGACCGCTGACTCGTAGTCCGCGAGGTGCACCCGGTTGGTGGTGCCGACCTCACGCACGGTCACACCGACCGACTCCAGGAGCTCGGGGATCCGGAAGCCGTCGCCGATCTCCACCAGCTCGCCGCGCGCAATCACGACCTCACGGCCGGAGCCGAGAGCACTGGCGACCAGGGCGAGCGCGGCGGCGCCGTTGTTCACCACGAGTACAGCGCCCGCGTCGGGCACCGCGGAAGCCAGGGCAGCCAGCGCGCCGCGGCCGCGCGGCCCACGGCGTCCGCTCGCCAGGTCGAGCTCGACGTCGGTGTGCCCTGATGCCCTCACCACCGCATCCACCGCAGCGGGGGAGAGCGGAGCGCGGCCCAGGTTCGTGTGCACCACGACTCCGGTCGCGTTGATGACCGGCCGCAGCGAGGTGGACGCCGGCGGCAGGCCGGCGACGACGTGGTCCACCACGGCGTTCGCGGCGAGAGCACCGTCGCGCACACGCTGCAGGGCGCTGGTCACGGCATCCTTCACCAGCGGACGGCCGAGTCGCTCGCTCGCCTCCTGCAACCGCGGGTCGCCGAGCACGACGTCCGTGCGCGGTGTCCGCCGGCGGGGGTCGTGCTCTGCCACGCGATCCATCTTCCCCTCACCGTCGGTGGCGTGACGAGGCCGCCCTACGCTTGCCCGCGGAGGCGTACCTCGTCTGGTGACGGGCGCGGTCCTCAACACCGTAGTGACCGGGTCACCCGGTCAGGCGGGTTCGATTCCCGTCCGCCTCCGCCACACAGCCGCGGGGACGAGCGCGTGGCGAGTCTCGACAGGCTCGAGCGACGCCGGCTCGACGGCAGCGCGTGGCTCTCGGGTTTGAACCGCCGGCCGGATGGCTACGAGGATGCCGTGACGCGGAGGTCCCGGATCGGCTCCTGGCCGCTGCTGCGCCAGCTGGGGGGCCGTGACCGGCTCGGGCGTGGGAAGGCGGCACAGTCGGACCGGAGCCGGACGATCGAGCCGCGAACCGCCACCGCCGACCGTGCGGTGGACTCGGTCTGCCCCTACTGCGCCGTCGGGTGTGCGCAGAAGGTGTTCGTCCAGGACGGAAAGGTCACCCAGATCGAGGGAAGCCCGGCTAGCCCCGTCTCCCGCGGACGGTTGTGCCCCAAGGGAAGCGCCTCCCTCCAGCTGGTGACCTCGCCGACGCGGGTCACCCGGGTCCGGTACCGCCGACCCCACGGGACGGAGTGGGAGGACCTCGACCTCGACACGGCGATGGACATGATCGCCGACCGCATCGTCGACACGCGCCGTCGGTATTGGGAGTGGGAGACGGACGGGAAGCGGACGCGACGCACCCTCGGCCTGGCGAGCCTCGGAGGAGCGACCCTCGACAACGAGGAGAACTACCTCATGAAGAAGCTCTACACCGCGATGGGCGCCATCCAGATCGAGAACCAGGCACGGATATGACACTCCTCGACGGTGCCCGGTCTGGGTGCCTCGTTCGGCCGTGGTGGGGCGACCACCAACCTGCAGGACCTCAGCAACGCTGACTGCATCCTCATCGAGGGCTCCAACATGGCCGAGGCGCACCCCGTCGGATTCCAGTGGGTGATGGAGGCCAAGCGCAGGGGCGCCACGATCATCCACGTCGACCCGCGCTTCACGCGTACGTCGGCGATGGCCGACATCCACGTGCCGATCCGGGCCGGCTCCGACATCGCCTTCCTCGGTGGGCTGATCAACCACGTCTTGTCGAACGACCTCGACTTCCGCGAGTACGTCGCCGCCTACACGAACGCGGCGAACCTCATCGACGGTGACTTCCAGGACACCGACGATCTCGACGGCCTGTTCTCGGGGTATGACCCGGAGAGCGGCGACTACGACCCCTTGTCGTGGCACTACGAGCCGCCGGAGGAGATGTCCGCCGACGACCGGGCGAGTGCCGAGATGCTGGAGGCGGACGAGAGCGGTGGCTCGCGCGCCAAGGAGTCGCACCAGGCCGCCCACTCGGAGACCCACGGATCGGGTGGTGCGCCGGTGCTGTGGAAGGGCCGTCGCGACGAGACGCTCCAGCACCCGCGGTGCGTCTTCCAGATCCTCAAGCGCCACTACGCGCGCTACACCCCGCAGATGGTGCAGGAGGTGTGCGGGATCTCGCCCCACCAGTTCACCCAGGTCGCCGATGCGCTGACCGGCAACAGTGGCCGCGAGCGCACCTCCGCGATCTGCTACGCCGTGGGGTGGACCCACCACAGCGTGGGCGCGCAGATGATCCGCAGCGCCGCGATCCTTCAGGCGCTGCTCGGCAACATCGGACGCCCTGGCGGCGGGATCATGGCGTTGCGCGGGCACGCGTCGATCCAGGGGTCGACCGACATCCCGACCCTGTTCAACATCCTGCCCGGGTACATCCCGATGCCTCATGCCGAGCAGCACCGGTCGCTCGACGAGTGGGTCGGCGACGACGAGGGCAAGGCGGGCTTCTGGGGCAACATCCGGCCGTACGCCGTCAGCCTCCTCAAGGCGTACTGGGGTGACGCGGCGAACGCGGACAACGACTTCTGCTTCGACTACCTGCCGAGACTGACCGGCGACCATTCGACGTACACCACGGTCAAGGCCATGATCGAAGGTCGTTGCAAGGGCTACCTCCTGGTCGGCGAGAACCCCGCCGTCGGATCCGCCAACGGCAAGATGCAACGGCTCGGGCTCGCCAACCTGGACTGGCTGGTCGTCCGCGACATGCAGATGATCGAGTCGGCCACGTTCTGGAAGGACAGCCCCGAGATCGAGACCGGAGAGCTGTCGACCGAGGAGATCGGAACCGAGATCTTCTTCCTTCCCGCCGCCTCCCACGTCGAGAAGGCCGGGTCCTTCACCCAGACCCAGCGGATGCTCCAGTGGCGGGACAAGGCGGTCGACCCGCCCGAGGACTGCCGCAGCGACCTCTGGTTCTATGTCGAGCTCGGCAACCGCATCCGGGAGAAGCTGTCCGGATCCACCGACGAGATGGATCGGCCGCTGCTCGACCTCGCCTGGGACTACCCGTACGACGAGGCGGGCGAGCCCGATGGTGAGCAGGTGCTCCGCGAGATCAATGGCACGGGCCCCGAGGGCAGGGCCCTCTCTGCCTACACCGAGCTCGAGTCCGACGGGTCGACGGCCTGCGGCTGCTGGATCTACTGCGGGGTGTACGCCGACGAGGTCAACCAGGCGCGACGCCGGAAGCCGCACTGGGAGCAGGACCTCGTGGCCGCAGAGTGGGGCTGGGCATGGCCGGCGAACCGGCGGATCCTCTACAACCGCGCGTCGGCCGATCCCGACGGACGACCGTGGAGCGAGCGCAAGCGATACGTCTGGTGGGACGCCGAGGAGGGGACGTGGACCGGGTCGGACGTGCCGGACTTCGTGCCGGACCGGCCGCCCGGTCACGTGCCCGAGGAGGGCGCCAGGGGACCCGACGCGATCGGTGGGTCCGACCCGTTCATCATGCAGACCGACGGCAAGGCCTGGCTGTTCGCACCTCTCGGCGTTGCGGACGGCCCGCTGCCCGCCCACTACGAACCGCCGGAGTCGCCGGTCGCCAACGGGCTCTACACCCAGCAGAGCAATCCGAGCCGGCGTGCCCTCGACCACCCCTCGAACCCGATCAACCCGAGCCGGAGCGAGGTGTTCCCGTACGTGTTCACCAGCTACCGGCTCACCGAGCACCACACGGCCGGGGGCATGAGCAGGACCCTTCCCTTCCTGACCGAGCTGCAGCCCGAGCCGTTCTGCGAGGTCTCGCCACGGCTCGCCCGCGAGCGCGGGCTCGAGCACGGCGGGTGGGCCACGATCGTCACCAGCAGGAGCGCGATCGAAGCGCGGGTCCTGGTGACCGACCGGCTGCGGTCCCTTCGGCTCGGCGACCGGTGGGTCGAGCAGGTCGGTCTGCCCTACCACTGGGGGAGCAACGGCATCTCACAGGGCGACTCGCAGAACGACCTGGTCAACGTCCAGATGGACCCCAACGTCTACATCCAGGACAAGGTCGGCACCTGTGACGTCCAGCCCGGGCGACGCCCGCGCGGCCGCGCGCTGACGGCGTACGTCGCGGACTACCGGCGGCGGGCCGGCATCGAGGACCCGGCGGCGACCGAGGGGGGAGGCAGCTGATGGGCAGCTTGTTCGGCCGGCTGGACGACGTCGCGGGCGACGCCGGGTACGCCGACCACCCGCCGAGGATGGGCTTCTTCACCGACACCTCGGTGTGCATCGGCTGCAAGGCCTGCGAGGTGGCGTGCAAGACCTGGAACGCCGTGCCCGACGACGGGTACCTGCTGACGGGCATGTCCTACGACAACACCCAGGAGCTGGGCGCCAGCACGTGGCGGCACGTGACGTTCGTGGAGAAGCCCGCGTCATCCGTCGAGCCTGTCGGGACCGACGCCGCCACCGTCGACCTCGGCATGCCGGGCGACGGGCCGCCGGGGGAGGACCAGGACGCCGGGTCCGGCGACGGCGGCGTCCGCTGGCTGATGTCCTCCGACGTCTGCAAGCACTGCACCCACGCCGCGTGCCTCGACGTCTGCCCGACCGGGGCGTTGTTCCGCACCGAGTTCGGCACCGTGGTCGTCCAGCCTGACGTCTGCAACGGATGTGGCTACTGCGTGCCGGCATGCCCCTACGGTGTGATCGACCTCCGCCCGGAGGACGGTCGGGCCTTCAAGTGCACGTTGTGCTACGACCGGCTGAAGGAGGGCCAGACGCCGGCCTGCGCCCAGGCCTGCCCGACCGAGTCGATCCAGTTCGGGGAGCTCGACGAGCTCCGGGAGCGGGCAGACCGCCGGCTGGCAGAGCTGCGGGAGCAGGGTGTCGACGCCGCGCGGCTGTACGGCCGCGACCCCGATGACGGCGTCGGGGGCGACGGTGCGTTCTTCCTGCTCCTCGACGAGCCGGAGGTCTACGGGCTCCCGCCCGATCCCGTGGTCACGACTCGCGACCTGGCCTCGATCTGGAAGGCCGTCGGCGGCGCCGCAGCGGCGGTGCTCGGGCTCGGTCTCGCCTCATGTCTCGGGAGGCGCCGATGAGCCCGGGAGAGCGCCCGTCCTCGGCTCCGGCCGAGCCACCGGAGTTCGAGTCGTACTACGGCCGGCAGATCCTCAAGACCCCGACCTGGAAGTCGCCGGACGTGCCGCTGTACCTGTTCCTCGGCGGTCTGGCCGGCGCCTCGGCGGTGCTCGCCGAGGGTGCAGCCGCGACCGGACGTCCCGGCCTAGAGCGCGTCACCCGGCTCGCGGCCGCGGGCGGTGCCGCCGCCGGCACGGTGGCGCTGGTGCACGACCTGGGCCGACCCGGGCGGTTCCTGAACATGTTGCGGGTCCTGAAGCCGACGTCCCCGCTCTCGGTCGGGTCGTTCATCCTGGCCCCGTTCGGCGGCCTGGCCGGTATCGCGGCCGCGTCGCAGGTGACCGGTTGGTTCCCCAGGGTCGGCCGGCTCGGCGGAGTGGGAGCAGCCGTTCTCGGCCCGCCGCTCGCGACGTACACCGCCGCGCTGATCGCCGACACTGCCGTTCCCGCGTGGCACGAGGCGCACCGTGAGCTGCCCTTCGTCTTCGGCGGGTCCGCTGCCTCGGCTGCGGGCGGCCTCGGCATGATGCTCGCGCCGTACGCCGAGAGCGGGCCGGCCCTGCGCCTGGCCGTCGCCGGAGCGGTCATGGAGACGGCCGCGACGAAGGCCCTCGACCACCGACTCGGCATGCTGGCCGAGCCGTACCACGAAGGGCGTTCCGGACGGCTGAAGCGGGCCCAGCGCCGGCTCACCGGCGTCGGCCTGGCGCTGTCCGTGCTCGGCATGAGGAGCAGGTTCGCTCGCTTCGCCGCGGGCGCGACGTTCGTGGTGGACTCGCTGGTCACCCGCTTCGGCGTCTTCGAGGCCGGCAAGCAGTCCGCACGAGACCCCAAGTACGTCGTGGTCCCGCAGCGCGAGCGGCTCTCTCGGCGTCCTCGTGAGCAGCACAAGGTCGTGACCTAGCCTCGACGCATGAGCCCGGACCTGCCCGTCCGCCTCACCGGCTATGCCGCGGGTGGCGGCTGTGCCTGCAAGGTGCCCCCCGGCGAGCTGGAGCGTGTGCTCGGGGGACTGCCCTCGGGGAGGGCGACCGGCGACCTGCTGGTCGGCCTGGAGAACGGCGACGACGCGGCCGTGGTCAGGATGGACGGCGGTCACGCCGTGATCGTCACCGCGGACTTCTTCACGCCCGTCGTCGACGACCCGCGCGACTGGGGCCGCATCGCCGCCGCGAACGCTCTCTCCGACGTCTACGCGATGGGTGGCGAGCCGCTGGTCGCCGTCAACCTGCTGGCCTGGCCGCGGGAGCTCCTGCCGATCGACCTGGCGGGAGAGGTGCTCGCTGGCGGCGCGGAGATCGCCGCGGAGGCGGGCTGTCACCTGGCCGGTGGGCACAGCATCGACGACCGGGAGCCCAAGTACGGGCTGGCGGTCACCGGCCTCGGCGACCCTGCCCGGCTGCTGCGCAACGACGCGGGGACGCCCGGCGTCCCGCTGACCCTGACGAAGCCGCTGGGGCTCGGCGTTCTCAACAACCGGCACAAGGCGACCGGAGAGGTGTTCCCCGAGGCCGTCGCCGCGATGACCACGCTGAACCGCGACGCGTCGCGGGCTGCCCTCCGGGCCGGGATCCGGTGCGCGACCGACGTCACGGGGTTCGGGCTCCTGGGCCACCTGCTCACGCTGTGCCGCGCCAGTGGGGTCGCCGCGGAGATCGACGCAGGAGCGGTGCCTTACCTCGACGGCGCCCGTGCAGCACTCTCCGACGGGTTCGTCCCGGGCGGCTCCCTCAGGAACCTGGACTGGGTGCGGCCCGACGTCGACTCAGCCGTGGACGAGGGCGAGCTGTTGCTGCTCGCTGATGCGCAGACCTCCGGAGGACTGCTGGTGGCCGGCGAGCTTCCCGGCCACCCGGTCGTGGGCCGGCTGGTACGCCGTGGCGGTGACGGCGCGCGGATCAGCGTTCGCTGACGGCCACGCAGGTGTCCGTCGGACGCCACGCCGAGAGCCCGGGCTCCCGATCGACCCCGGTGGTCACAGCCCCGGAGACGTCACGGGCTCGCCGACTCCGAGACCGCGGCTGAGGACGTGGCCGTCGTGGCCGTCGTGGTCTCGGCACCACTCCTCGACCGGGCGCCACAGGGCCTCGTCGTCGGTGTTGTCGTCGACCACGATGATCTCGTAGGCCGGGTAGTCCAGCTCGGTCAGCGACTGGACGGTCTCGATCACCATGTCGGGCGGTTCGTTGTAGGCCGGGACCTGGAGGCTCACGAACGGGGTGTCCCGGCGGCTTGCGGGGTCAGCGCCGTCGACGATGCGACGCTCCCAGGCCTCTCGGCCGAGGGCGTCGCACAGCTCCCAGAGGTAGGCCACTCCGAGGAACGCCGCGAAGACCTCCATCACCCAGAGCAGCAGCGCGCCGATCGTTCCGACGACGCCGAGGTGGCTGATGAAGGTCCACCAGAGCATGTAGGCGAGATAGGCCGCGAAGAGGTAGAAGGTCGCCGCCCACGCCAGGTGCGCCCGCGCACTCCAGTGCCGGGTGGCCGGCAGCCACAGCGTGCTCACCGCGAGGAGAGCGACCGAGCCGGCCACGGCGTTCGCGCGGGTCACGTCGATGGCGAGGAGCGCGACCACCGTGACCGCAGCCAGGACGACGGACGCGACGGCGGAGAGGACCAGCCGGCGGGCTGACGACCATGCGCCCACCGCACCGGAGGGGCGCGTCGCCCGGGTGAACAGGGCGAGGGTCGCCAACGGCGCACAGATCAAGCCGGCGAGCAGGCAGGCAGCGAGCACGGGGAACTCCTGTCCAGGGCCGGCGAAGACCAGCCGGCCCGGACAGCCTAGGAGGGGCCGGTGCCCCGCCCTCACCCCTCCGGGCCAGGACAGGCGCCTGCCATGCCGCCGCCGCGCCGTCGTGCAGCATTCGCGTGATCGTGACCTATATCAGGGGTGTTCATCCGCGACCTGCGAGTTACGGTCGGAGGACGATGGGGGGACAAGGACGGTCTCGGGACCTGTGGGGAGCCTGCCGTGCGCTGCGCGGCGGGCCCGTGCGGGCGGGTCTGGCCGTCCTCCTGGTGGCCGCGCTCGCGGCCTGGCTCGTGGCTGGAGCCCATCAGCCGACGCGCGGTGTGCTGACGACCGCCCCCGTGCCGGCCGGCCGGGCGGCGGTGGCGCCGGCGGTGGGGGCGCCGGTCCGGCTGCCTGTGCCCAGCCGAAGCGAGGTGCACGAGCCGGCCTCCTTGTCGGTCCCGTGGAGGCCCCACACGGCCGACGGACCCGCACAGATCCCGGACGTCGCCCTTGCGGCGTACCAACGCTCGGCAGTCGTCATCGACGCCGCCGACTCCGGCTGCGGGCTCGACTGGGCGCTCCTCGCCGCCATCGGGCAGGTGGAGTCCGACCACGGTCGGGTCGCGGGCAGCTCTCTGGGCCGGAGCGGGATCGCGCACCCCGCGGTCGTCGGTCCCCGGCTCGACGGGACGCACGGCACCTCGCGCATCGCCGACACCGACGCAGGGCGTCTGGACGGTGACACCCGTTTCGACCGGGCGGTGGGTCCCATGCAGTTCCTGCCGTCTACCTGGGCGGCCTTCGCGGTGGACGGGGACGGCGACGGGCGCCGCGACGTGCAGGACATCGACGACGCGTCGCTCGGCTCCGCGGTCTACCTCTGTGCCGACCAGAACGACCTGACGACCCGGGCTGGACAGCGACGGGCTCTGCTGCGCTACAACCACAGCCGGGTCTACGCCGACCGGGTGCTCGCGATCGCCGACCAGCTGCGGGCCAGCAGCGTCGTGGCTTCCTCCAGCACGGTGCTGAGTACGGCGGGCGCCCTCACCGTCGTGGAGGGGAGCGGCCCGAGCCGTCACCGCCGGCCCCAGAACCAGCCGCCGAGCACGCTGAGCGGCGAGACCGACACCCACGGCCAGCAGGCCCCCGGCCCCGCCACCGAGTCACCGTCGCCCACGCCGACCCCGTCCCCGAACCCCTCGCCAGACCCGACTCCGTCGCCGGCACCGGACCCCACGCCGGCACCGGACCCCACGCCGGCACCGGACCCCACGCCGGCACCGGACCCCACGCCGGCACCGGACCCCACGCCCACGCCGGACCCCAGTCCCAGTCCGACCGAGCCGCCGGTGCTACCGGACCCGCTACCGGACGAGCTCGCCGACCTCACCCCCGAGCAGGTCGACGCCTACAACGCCGCGTGGGCCTTCTGCGACGACGACCTGGCGGCCGGCTGGTCGGCGGACCCGAGCCTGCGTGACGGACTGGCCCTGTGCCTGGCCGAGCAGATCGTCGTCCCCGCGGACGACCCCGACCTGGTCGCGTTCGTCGACTGGCTCGCCCGAACCCAGGACGCCACCGCGGAGTGAGGCCGGCGCGGGCTCGACCGTGGTGCGGCCGGCCCCTCGCCGGGGCGGGTGGCACCTGACCCGGGTCGGTAGAGTCTCCCGACACACGCATCCCGAGTCCGAAGGACCCCGACCCGCTCATGGACGGCTCTGACAGTCGCCCCTCACCCTGTCGTTCACGCTGCTCGTCGGACTGCGTGGGTGTGGTTCCGTGCTGACCGCGTGGATCCTGCTCGGCGCGTCGGTGATCCTGGTGGCCGCGGCGGGCGTGTTCGTCGCCGCGGAGTTCTCGTTCGTCACCGTCGACCGCGCCCAGGTCGCGCGGGCCGCCGCGGAGGGCGACGTTCCCGCCGCCGGCGTCCTCACCGCCCTCAGGTCACTGTCCACGCAGCTGTCCGGCGCCCAGGTCGGCATCACGATCACCAACCTGGCCATCGGCTTCCTGGCGGAGCCGGCCATCTCGCGCCTGATCTCCGACCCGCTGGTGAGAGCCGGGCTTCCCGGCGCTGCCGTCGACCCGGTCGCGGTCGCGATCGGCCTGACCCTCAGCTCGCTGGTCACCATGGTCTTCGCCGAGCTCGTCCCGAAGAACCTCGCCATCGCGCGACCGCTGGAGACGGCCCGTGCCACGCAGGGGTTCCAACGGCTCTTCACGGCGTTGATGCGCGGGCCGATCAGGGTGCTCAACGGGTCGGCGAACGCCATCGTCCGGCGCCTCGGCATGAAGCCCCAGGAGGAGCTGCGCTCCGCCCGCTCGTCCACCGAGCTCGCCTCGCTGATCTCCCGCTCGGCCGACGAAGGCACGCTCGACGCCGACACCGCCGAGCTGATGGAGCGGTCCGTCGAGTTCGGCACCCGGACGGCCGGCGAGATCATGACGCCGCGTGTCCGCACCGTGAGCCTCGACGCGAACGACCGCGCCTGGTCGGTCATCGAGCTGGCACGCGACACCGGCCACTCCCGGTTCCCGGTGCTCGACCAGGACGACATCGTGATCGGCACCGTGCACGTCAAGCACGCCGTCGCGCTCCCGATCACCGAACGCCACACCACCAAGGTCAAGCACCTGATGACCCGGCCGATCGTCGTCCCGGACTCGCTCCGGCTTGACCCGCTGCTCGCGCTGCTGCGCCGCGAGGGACAGCTCGCGGTGGTCCTCGACGAGTACGGCGACCAGGCCGGCATCGTCACCATCGAGGACGTGATCGAGGAGATCGTCGGCGACATCGCCGACGAGCACGACCGCCTCGGAGCGCGCGCTCGACGTCGCACCGACGGCTCGTGGTCGCTCTCGGGTCTGCTGCGCCCGGACGAGGTCGAGGACCTCACGGGGGTCGAGCTGCCCGACCACGAGGACTACGACACGATCGCCGGGTTGGTGCTCAAGGTCCTCGGTCGCGTGCCCGAGCGAGGCGACGTGGCCGAGGTGCCGGTCCCGGACCATGCCGATGCCGAGCAACCCGAGCGACACCGGCTCGCGGTGCTCACGGTGGAGCACATGGACGGTCTGCGCATCGACCGGCTCCTGCTCCGGGTGCTGGGTGGGCCGTCCGAGCGGCCGGCCGACGGGCCGGTCCACGAACGGCCGCGCGGCGCCGGTGGCGCCCAGGACGGGGAGTCATGAGCACGACCACGTCGGTCCTGCTGGCCGTTCTGCTGCTGTTCGGCAACGCGTTCTTCGTGGCCGCGGAGTTCGCGCTGGTCTCCGCGCGTCGTACCCAGATCGAGCCGCGGGCCGAGGCCGGCTCGCGCTTCGCGCGCACCACGCTGCGAGCCATGGAGAACATGTCACTGGTGATCGGGGTCAACCAGCTCGGCATCACCGTGTGCTCACTGGTTCTCGGAGCGGTCGCCGAGCCGACCGCCGCGAGGCTGCTCGAACCGGTGCTGCACGCCGCCCACGCACCCGAGTCGCTGCGTCACCCGATCGCCTTCGCCGTCGGGCTCGCCATCGTGGTCTACCTGCATGTCGTGATGGGGGAGATGATCCCCAAGAACATCGCGCTCGCCGGCCCCGACCGCGCCGCGATGGTGCTCGGGACGCCGATCTGGACGATCGTCTCGGTGACCCGGCCGGTCATCGCCGCGGTCAACGGTCTGGCCGCCGCGGTGCTGCGACTGTTCGGGGTGCGGTTGATGGACGAGGTCAGCTCGACCTACACCCGCGAGGAGGTCGCCGCCCTCGTCGAGGAGTCGCGGGGTGAGGGACTGCTGGAGGAGGGGGAGTACGTCCGGCTGTCCGGCGCCCTCGGCTTCACCGAGAAGACCGTGGCGACGGTCCTCATGCCACCAGCCACCCTCCAGACCGTCCGGCGCGGCTCGACGGCCGCCGACGTCGAGGCGCTGTGCGCAGCGACCGGGTACAGCCGGTTCCCCGTGGTCGGGGACGACGGCGAGCTGATCGGGTACCTCCACATCAAGGACGTGCTCGAGACCGACGAGAGCCGTCGCAACCGGGCGGTCGAGGACAAGTGGATCCGGCCGTTCGCGCCGGTGCGGAGCGACGACCTCCTGCACGACACCCTCGAGAAGCTGCAGCGCCGAGGCGCGCACATGGCACGGGTGGTGGACGCCGACGGCGCCACACTCGGGGTCGCAGCCCTCGAGGACGTGATCGAGGAGCTGGTCGGTGAGATCCGTGACAGCGTCCACCTCGAGGCACGGGCGTACCCCGTGCGGCCCGACGCCACGGACGACCGGGCCGAGCCCGACGCGTGAGCGGCGAGCGGCGGCACGCGGACGTCGTCAGCCAGCCGCGGACGAGCCGACGGCGCCCGGAGGGATCTCGAGGTGCCCGTTAGGGTGTGACCGGTGGTTCTGAACGGACCCTGGGCGAGCGGATCTGGACGGGCAGACCTGGGCGGCCGGATCTGGGCGGCCGGACCTGGGGCTGGGAGGGTGCAGGCGTAGTGGCGGACGAGACGGCACGCGAGGACGCACGCGTGTGGACCGTTCCCAATGTGCTGAGCTTCCTGAGGCTGCTCGGGGTCCCGCTGTTCCTCTGGCTGGTGCTCGGGCCCGAGGCCGACGGGTGGGCGCTGGCGCTGCTGGCGGCATCGGGCGTGACCGACTACCTCGACGGCTACCTCGCTCGCCGGCTCGGCCAGACCTCTCGTCTCGGGCAGGTGCTGGACCCGGTAGCAGACCGGCTGTACATCCTGGCCGTCGTGATCGGCCTCGCCCTCCGCGACATCCTCCCGTGGTGGTTCGCGATCGTGCTGCCGCTGCGCGACGTCCTGCTGTGGGGACTGGTGCCGATCCTGCGCACTCGCGGCTACAGCGCGCTGCCGGTCCACTTCCTGGGCAAGGCCGCCACCTTCAACCTGCTCTACGCCTTCCCGCTGCTGCTGCTCGGTGACGGCACAGGCTCCGCCGCGACGCTGGCCAAGGTCTTCGGGTGGGCCTTCGCCGGCTGGGGAATCGGTCTCTACTGGTGGGCCGGCATCCTCTACGCCTACCAGGTCTACAAGCTGGTGAAGACCACCGAGCGCCGGGCGGTCGCCCATGGCTGAGGCACCCATGGTCCCCGGGCCCGTCGGGGCCGGGCCCGAGCTGCCCGACCACGTCACCGTGCCGCTCCTGATGCTGATCACGCAGCGTTCGCTCGACGCCGACTACGAGCACGTCGCGGCGCGTCGTCGCGCGGCCGCAGACTCCGCCTCCGCGCACCCCGTGCCTCGGCGTACGGCCGCGCTGGTGCTCCTGGTCTTCGGACTGCTGGTCACGGTCGCGGCCGTGCAGACCAGCCGTCACGCGTCGGCCTCGAACGCGAGTCGCGAGAGCCTGATCGACCAGGTCAACCTACGCCGTGAGGGACTCAGCCAGCTCCAGAGGGAGCTCAACCGGTCCGAGTCCCAGGTGCTGGCACTCCAGGCGAAGGCGAACAGCCTGACCACCGAGGAGCGGGCCGCGCGGGCCCGCCTGGAGCGACTGGGTGGCCGCACGGGGTTCAGGGCCGTCACCGGGCCGGGCATCCAGGTCACGGTCAGCTCGGCACCGGACAGCGCGGGGACCGAGCTGGTCCGGGACTCCGACCTGACCCTGCTCACCGACGCGCTGTGGGCCGCCGGCGCCGAGGCGATCAGTGTCAACGGCCAACGCCTGACGGTGCTCAGTGCCTTCCGCAACGTCGGGATCGGCATCCTGGTCAACGCGCGGCCGGTCACCCCGCCGTACGTGTTCGACGTGGTGGGAGACCCGGACAGCATGCCGGCGAACCTGTTGTCGAGCGCGATCGGCGAGAAGTGGTATGCGCTCAAGGACAGTCTCGGATTCCGCTTCGACGTCCGGGACGGTGGCACGATGTCGCTGCCGGCGGCGGCGCTCCAGGGGCTGCGCTCCGCACAGCTCGGGCCGGCGAACGACGATCACACACGGACGCAGACGGGGGACAGTGGGTCATGATCGCGGCACTCGGACTCCTCGTCGGCGTCGTCCTCGGCCTGATCTTCACGCCCGACGTGCCGGCCGGCCTGGACCCCTACCTCCCCATCGCGGTCGTCGCCGCCCTGGACGCCGTGTTCGGCGCGCTCCGGGCATACCTCGAGGGGATCTTCGACGACAAGGTCTTCGTCGTGTCCTTCTTCTCCAACGTCGTGATCGCGGCCGCCATCGTCTACCTCGGCGACAAGCTCGGCGTGGGGGGCCAGCTCTCGACCGGCGTGATCGTGGTCCTCGGCATCAGGATCTTCTCCAACGTGGCCCAGATCAGGCGGTACGTCTTCCATGCCTGAGGAACCGACCACGGGGACGCCGCCCGACCGGCTCACGCTCGCCGGGCCCGGCTCCCCGGACGACATCGGTCGTGAGCGCCTCCGGAAGGCGCTTCTCCGTCCATCGCGGGGCCAGCTCATCGTCGGTGTGCTGCTGGCCGTCCTCGGCTTCGCGGCGATCACCCAGGTGCGCACGAACACCACCGACAACACCTACGCCGGGTACCGCGAGCAGGATCTCGTCGACGTCCTGTCCGGTCTGTCGGGGGCATCAGAGCGCGCGCAACGCGAGATCAACCGGCTCGAGAACCAGCGGCAGCAGCTCGAGCAGAACCAGCAGGCCCAGAGCGCGGCCCTGCAGGCGGCCCAGAAGCAGGCCCAGGAGCTCAGCATCCTGGCGGGGTTGGTGCCGGTCACCGGTCCCGGCATCCGGCTGACGGTGACGGAGGGACCGCGGCCCGTGGACGTGAACAGCGTCCTCGACACCGTCGAGGAGCTCAGGTCTGCCGGGGCGGAGGCCATGCAGGTGAACGGCAAGGTGCGCCTCGTCGCCCAGAGCGCGATCGAGCCCGCGCCGGGCGGGCTGACGATCGACGGAAGCCTGGTGACCTCGCCGTACGTGCTCGACGCGATCGGCGACCCGCACACCCTCAGCGGTGCCCTCGAGCTCGTCGACGGGCCGATCGCCCAGTTCAAGAACGATGCCGGAGCGACGGTCGACCTCGACGAGCTCGACTCTCTCGACATCACGGCCGTGCGGCAACCGACGACCCCGGAGTGGGCCCAAACCCGATAGGCACGGGTAGCCTGCCGCCAGACCGACCTTCCGCCATTCGCCCCGGCCCCAGGCCGGCCGTCCCACGAAGGAGCGCCGTGTACCCCGACGACCTGAAGTACACCTCGGAGCACGAGTGGGTCCGCACGCCCGGTGACGCCGACGGGTCCGTGCGTGTCGGGATCACCCATTACGCCCAGGACCAGCTCGGTGACATCGTCTACGTCTCGCTGCCCGCGGTCGGCGAGGCCGTGATGGCGGGTGCGGCGTGCGGTGAGCTGGAGTCGACCAAGTCGGTCAGCGACGTCTACTCGCCCGTCGACGGCGAGGTGGTCGCCGTCAACGAGAGCCTGGACGCCACGCCGGAGCTGGTCAACAGCGATCCGTACGGCGGCGGCTGGCTCTACGAGGTGGTACCGACCGACCCCGGCGCGGTGGACGGTCTGCTGGACGCAGCGGCGTACCAGGCGACCCTGGGCGGGTGACCCCTCTGCGTCTCCGCTGACGGTGCGCAAGCGGCCAGCCGACCTGGCCCGGGGGCTGGAGGTGCCTGATAGGTTCGCAGGCAACCATCAACCTCAGCCCCTCCCTGAGGGTTGGACAGGAGACGATCACCGATGCCGTACTGCACCAACTGCGGCAACGCCAACCCGGACGATGCGCGCTTCTGCTCGCAGTGCGGCACTCGCCTGGCGAGCGAAGGGGCACCGGCTCCCGGAGGAGACTCGACGGCGACGATCAACCTCGCCGGCTCGGACCGCGTCGAGATCTCCTCGGACCGGCAGCTGAACCCCGTCGACGCGGCCGCAGTGGACGCCCTGCCGGTCGGGTCGGCCCTCCTCGTCGTGCAGCGGGGGCCGGGCGCGGGTAGCCGCTTCCTCCTGGACAAGGACGTCACGACGGCGGGACGTCACGCCGACAGCGAGATCTTCCTCGACGACGTCACCGTGTCGCGTCGTCATGCGACGTTCACCCGCGAGGGCACCACCTTCACCGTCTCCGACGCCGGCAGCCTGAACGGCACCTATGTCAACCGTGACCGCATCGACACCGTCGTCCTCAAGGACACCGACGAGGTGCAGATCGGCAAGTACCGGCTCGTGTTCTTCCAGGGTCACGAGAACCCGTGACCGACGCGCTCGGTGCGGCGACCGCCGGACACGTCCGGCTGAACATCGGCGAGGTGCTCGACCGGCTGCGGCCCGAGTTCCCCGGGGTGACCATCCCGAAGATCCGGTTCCTGGAGGACAAGGGGCTGATCAAGCCGGAGCGCACGCCGTCCGGCTACCGCAAGTTCTCGTTGGAAGACATCGACCGGCTTCGCTACATCCTGCGCATGCAGCGTGACCACTACCTGCCACTGCGCGTGATCGGTGAGCACCTCGAGGCCATCGACCGCGGGAGGGAGCCGCCGCCGATCGAGTCCGTTGTCCCGACGGTGCCGACGGTGGCGCTCGCCTCCGACGGCCTGCCCTCGCCCGAGTCCTTCTCCCGTCGGGACAACCTGCGCCTGTCGCGCAAGGAGCTGCTGAAGATCGCCGAGGTCTCCGAGGAGCTGCTCACCCAGCTGGAGCAGTTCGGCCTGGTCACCGCGCGGCCCGGGACCGGCCACTACGACACCAACGCCCTGGTGATCGTGACCACAGCGCGCGAGCTGTCGGAGTTCGGGCTGGAGCCACGCCACCTGCGCGCGTTCAAGACGGCCGCCGACCGCGAGGTGGGTCTCGTGGAGCAGGTCGTCGCTCCACAGAAGCGGGGACGAGACGCGGGCGCGCGCGGTCGTGCCGAGGAGACCGTCAACGAGATCGCGTCGTTGTCCGTGCGGCTCCACGCGACCCTGGTGAAGGCCGGTCTGCACGGTCGTTGAGCGCGGTGCGGAGGCGCCCTCGAGGGATGCGCTGCGCCCGGAGTGCCCGTCGACGGCCGGGGGTACTGTGGACGCATGCGCGAGGTCGACGTCCTGGGTGTCCGGGTCGAGATGCCGTCGAACAGCCCGATCGTGCTGTTGCGCGAGGTCGAAGGACAGCGTTACCTCCCCATCTGGATCGGGGCGGTCGAGGCGACCGCCATCGCGTTCGCCCAGCAGGGCGTCGTACCACCCCGGCCGCTGACACACGACCTGCTCAAGGACATCCTCGATTCGACCGGCAACGAGCTGACCGAGGTCCGCATCACCGAGGTCAAGGACGGCATGTTCTTCGCGACCTTGGTGCTCGCCTCCGGCGTGGAGGTCAGTGCCCGACCGTCGGACTCGATCGCGCTCGCCCTGCGCACGGGCAGCCGCATCGTGTGCGCGGAGGAGGTGCTCGCCGAGGCCGGGCTCGACGCACCGGCCGAGCAGGAGGACGAGGTCGAGCGGTTCCGCGAGTTTCTCGACCAGGTCTCTCCCGAGGACTTCGAGTCGCGCTGACCGCGCACAGGTCGCCGCGCGGTCACCGCTATCATCACTCTCAGCCTGAGGTTGAGGGTTGCGACACGCCGCCCGGCTCTTTGACGGGGCTGCGACGCGGGCTTACCGTGAACTGTCCTCGTTGTAACTCCACCGATGTGGCTCGCGCCGTGCGGTTCCCAGGAGTCACCGCAGACGAGGTAGCCGACGGAGGTCGTAGTGAGCGACAACGAGCAGCACGGGACGCCCGCCCGGGCCGACGAGACCGACGCGGCGCGCGCGGCCGAGGCCGCAGAGGAGCAGGGCCTGCTCTTCACCGACGACGTCTCGCCGCTGCCCAGCGACACCGGATACCGGGGGCCGACCGCGTGCAACGCCGCGGGCATCACCTACCGCCAGCTCGACTACTGGGCGCGCACCGGGTTGGTGGAGCCCTCGGTTCGCAGCGCGACCGGCTCCGGCTCGCAACGCCTCTACTCCTTCCGCGACATCCTGCTGCTCAAGGTCATCAAGCGCCTCCTGGACGCCGGCATCTCGCTGCAGCAGATCCGCACCGCGGTCCAGCATCTCCGAGCTCGCGGTACCGACGACCTGACCCGCGTCACGCTGATGAGCGACGGGGCGTCGGTCTACGAGTGCACCAGCAACGACGAGGTCATCGACCTGCTCCAGGGCGGTCAGGGCGTCTTCGGCATCGCCATCGGCGGCGTCTGGCGGGAGATCGAGGGCACCCTCTCCGAGCTGCCCAGCGAGCGCACGGCCGAGGAAGCAGCGAGCCCCCACACCAACGACGAGCTCGCCGCCCGTCGCGCGATGAGGCTGGGGTAACCCCCTTCGTTGACTTGGCCCTCCGGGCTCGTTGACTTGGCCCTCCGGGCTCGTTGACTTGGCCCTCCGGGCTCGTTGACTTGGCCCTCCGGGCTCGTTGACTTGGCCCTCCGGGCTGGGCCAGCGACCACAAGAGCCAACTGAACGAGCCCGGAGGGCCAACTCAACAGGCCCGGGTTAGAGTGGACACGCTGACGATCCCGCGCGGGAGAGTCTTCGTCCGGGTGACGACCATTGCCCGGCCGGAGCGCCGAAGGGGCAACCCCTCCCCGGAACCTCTCAGGCGCCAGGACCACGCGGGTCAGGCAACTCTGGAGCGCCGGCACCACATCCGGGCGGTACGACAGAGGGGGAGGCGAATCTGACGATCCAGTCGAGGAGCCACCCGTGAGCCAGCAGCCCGTCTTCGTCGATCGACACGTCGGCCCCCGCGCCGACGACATCGCCCGGATGCTCGAGCGGGTCGGCTTCGACTCGCTCGACGATCTGATGTCAGCCGCCGTCCCGGCCGCGATCGCGTCGCGAGCCCTCGACCTGCCCGAGCCCCTCTCGGAGTACGACGCCGCCCGCGAGCTTCGCCGCCTCGCCGGACTCAACGGCCCGGCCGAGTCGATGATCGGCGTCGGCTACCACGCTACGATCACGCCACCAGTGATCCGCCGGAACGTCCTGGAGGACCCGAGCTGGTACACCGCCTACACGCCGTACCAGCCCGAGATCTCGCAGGGTCGGCTGGAGGCCCTGCTGAACTTCCAGACGGTGGTGAGCGACCTCACCGGGCTGCCGACGGCCAACGCGAGCCTGCTCGACGAGGGCACCGCCGCCGCCGAGGCGATGACCCTGGTACGACGTGCCAAGCGCACCGCGTCGGGTCCGTTCGTCGTCGACGAGGACGCGCTGCCGCAGACGATCGAGGTCGTCCGCACCCGGGCCGAGGCGATGGGCATCGAGGTCGTCGTGGCCGACCTCGCCGACGGTCTGCCGGAGGGCGACCTCTCCGGGGCACTGGTGCAGTACCCGGGCGCCTCGGGCCGGATCCTCGACCCACGAGCGGTGATCGAGGCGGTCCACGAGCGCGGGGCTCTCGCCGTCGTCGCGGCAGACCTGCTCGCGCTCACCATGCTCGAGGGACCTGGCCACCTGGGTGCCGACGTCGTCGTCGGGTCGTCGCAACGGTTCGGCGTCCCGATGTTCTACGGCGGCCCGCACGCCGGCTTCATGTCGGTGGCGTCGGGCCTCGAGCGTCACCTCCCCGGCCGCCTGGTCGGGGTCTCGGTCGACACCGAGGGCCGTCCGGCCTACCGCCTGGCTCTGCAGACGCGCGAGCAGCACATCCGTCGGGACAAGGCGACCTCCAACATCTGCACTGCCCAGGTGCTGCTCGCCGTCGTCGCGTCGATGTACGCCGTGTACCACGGCCCCGAGGGACTTCGCGGCATCGCGGAGCGCATCAACGGCTACGCCCGTCAGCTCGACGGCATGCTCCGCCAGGCCGGGGTGGAGGTCGTGCACGACCACTACTTCGACACGCTGCTCACGCGCGTCCCGGGTCGCGCGGGCCAGGTCGTCGCGGCCGCACGGGACCTGGGTGTCCAGGTGCGGCACGTCGACGACGACCACGTCGGGCTCAGCGTGGGGGAGACGTTCGGTCCGGCCACGCTGGCGGCCGTGCTGAAGGCCTTCGATGCCGCCGACGAGGGCGCGCACGCGGCCATCGCCGACGAGACCGTCCCGGAGGAGCTGGCGCGCAGCACGCCGTACCTCACCCACGAGGTGTTCAGTGCCCACCGCAGCGAGACCCAGATGCTGCGCTACCTGCGCATGCTCTCGGCGCGCGACTACGCCCTGGATCGCGGCATGATCCCGCTCGGCTCCTGCACGATGAAGCTGAACGCGACCACCGAGATGGAGCCCGTCTCGACGCCGGGCTTCGCCGACCTCCACCCCTTCGTGCCCGCGGCGGACGCCGAGGGGTACCGCGAGCTGATCGAGCAGCTGGAGTCGATGCTCGCGGAGGCGACCGGCTACGACCGCGTGTCGATCCAGCCGAACGCCGGGTCGCAGGGTGAGCTCGCCGGCTTGCGGGCGATCCGCGGCTACCACCGGGCGAACGGGGACGTCTCGCGAGACGTGTGCCTGATCCCTTCGTCGGCGCACGGCACGAACGCCGCGTCGGCGGTGATGGCCGGGATGCGCGTGGTCGTGGTGAAGTCGGGCGACGACGGCGCCGTCGACCTCGACGATCTCCGCCGGCTGTGCGAGGAGCACCGGGACGCACTGGCCGCGATCATGGTCACCTACCCGTCGACGCACGGTGTCTACGAGGACACCATCACCGACCTGTGCTCCATCGTCCACGAGGCCGGCGGCCAGGTGTACGTCGACGGCGCGAACCTCAACGCACTCCTGGGCTACGCCCGTCCCGGGGAGTTCGGCGGTGACGTCTCCCACCTGAACCTGCACAAGACCTTCTGCATCCCCCACGGCGGCGGCGGACCGGGGGTGGGTCCGGTGGCGGTGCGTGCCCACCTCGCGCCGTACCTCCCGACCCACGCCGGCCACCCGGACCCGGAGCGACGCGAGGGCATCGGCGCGATCAGCGCCGCACCGTACGGATCGGCCGGCATCCTGCCGATCTCCTGGGCCTACATCCGGATGATGGGCGCGGAGGGGCTGCGCCGCGCGACCGCCGTCGCCGTGCTCTCGGCGAACTACATCGCCTCCCGGCTCGGCGACGCCTTCCCCGTGCTCTACCAGGGCGACGGAGGTCTGGTCGCCCACGAGTGCGTGCTCGACCTGCGCGCCGTCACCAAGGCGTCCGGCGTGACGGTCGACGACGTGGCGAAGCGACTCATCGACTACGGCTTCCACGCCCCGACCATGTCGTTCCCCGTGGCCGGAACCCTGATGGTCGAGCCCACGGAGTCAGAGGATCTGGGAGAGATCGACCGGTTCTGCGACGCCATGCTGGCGATCCGAGCCGAGATCGACCAGGTCGAACGAGGGGAGTGGAGCGTCGAGAAATCGCCCCTGCGCGGCGCTCCACACACCAGCCGCGCGATCGTCGGCGACTGGGACCGCGCCTACCCGAGAGAGGTCGCAGCCTTCCCGACGGGAGCCGACCCCGACAAGTACTGGCCGCCGGTGGCGCGGATCGACCAGGCGTACGGCGACCGGCACCTGGTCTGCTCCTGCCCTCCGCCCGAGGCGTTCGCGCAGTCCACCGACGACGCTCGCTGAGTCCGGCGTACGTCGTCCAGTGGCTCCAGGCCGGCGTCGACGTGGACCCGCATCGCGAACCCGGTCGACGTCGTCCGCCGCACCCTGCAGCGCGCTGTCATGGACGCGCACGTCCTGCATCGCTCGCGCTCGAACCTCCGCCGCCGGGGGGTCGCGCCGAGCTCGTGGAAGCGGTGCGGCGGCGTCGCCGAGGGTGCGGTGGGGGAGCGCTGAATCCGGAGTCGAGATCAGTCACGACGTGCACAGTCGCGACTCATCGCACGACGTGGAGCGTGGACCCGGCACGTCCCTTCCCGACGACGAGCTGGGTCGGGATGCGGTCGCGCATCTCCGCGACGTGACTGACGACGCCGACCGCCCGACCGTTCTCGCGGAGCGCGTCGAGGATGTCGAGCACGTCATCGAGGGTCTCGGCGTCGAGGGACCCGAAGCCCTCGTCGACGAACAACGTCTGCAGATCGGCTCCGCCGGTCTCCTGGGTCACGACGTCGGCGAGCCCGAGTGCGAGGGCGAGCGAGACCACGAACGTCTCGCCCCCCGACAGCGTCGCCGGGTCGCGCGCCTCACCCGACCAGTCGTCACGGATGGCGAGGCTCAGGCCACCGCGGGTCTCACCCGCCCCTCGTCGGCCGACGTGCTCCAGGGCGTAGCGCTGGTCGCTCATCCGCGCGAGCCGGGCGTTCGCGGCGGCCACCACCTGGGACAGCCGGAAGGCCAGGACGTACGCCGTGAGCCGCATCTGGAGCCTGTTGTCGGGCGCCTTGCCCTCGGCGAAGGCCGACACGCGCGTCGCCAGGGCAAGCTGCCGGCGTACCGGGGCCCACGCCCCGAGCGCCGCAGCGAGCTCGTCGGTGAGGCGGCCTACGCGATCGTCGGTGCGGGCCGCGTCGCGTTCGGCCGCCCGGCACCGTTCCAGCGCGTCGGCAGCCTCACGGGCTCGCGCCTCCGCACCGGGCAGGTCGGGGTCGGGGAGGGCCAGGAGTTCCCAGGAGCCGGGCTCGTCGAGCGCCTGACGCGCCGCGGCCAGGTGCGTGCGGTGGTCGTGCACGGATCGCTCCAGGGCGGCGGTCGCCTCGGCGGACAGCAGGGCCTCGCGTGCCTCGTCGGGAGTGCCGAACCCGGCCTCCAGCACGGCCCGACCGAGCGCGGCTCGCGCGACGGCAAGCGCCTCACGCGCGACGTCCAGCTCCATGGCGTGGGACCGCACGGAGCGCAGCCGATCGCGACGGGCGGCGAGGGACTCCACGGCCGTCCGGAGCTCGGCATGGGACCCACGCGCCGCCACCACCTGTGACTCGGCCTCGGCGGCCCGGGTACGGAGGTGCTCGACGTCGGCTTCCAGCTCGGCCCGCCGCACCCGCCGCTCTGCGGCCCGGTCGGTCAGCTCGGCGGATCGGATCGACGTCTCCTCCAGCCGGGCGCGACGAGGCTCGACCTCGGCAACGCGGGCTCGGAGCTCGGCCAGCGCTCGCTCGGCGTCGGCGAGGCCGTGGCGAACGTCGTCGGATTCGCTGCCGCCGGCGGCTCTGCGTGCCTTCTCGAGGGACATCGCGAGCTCGCGTACCCGGAGCTGGAGGGCGAGCTCCACGGCTTGGGCGTCGTCGACGGCCCGCTGAGCCGTGTGCTCGGCGTCAGCGTCCGGTTGGGCGCCCGCGGGACGTGCCGGATGGGGGTGCTCGGCCGAGCCGCACACCGGACAGTCACTCCCCACCACCAGGCCACCGGCCAGCTCGGCGGCCATTCCCGCGATGCGGCGTTCGCGGAGGTCGAGCAGATGCTCGCGCAGGTCGACGACGGACCGGCGCGCAGCCGCGTGCTCCTCTGCGGTGGCCGCGTGCTCGGCGGTCAGCCGGACCACATCCGCCCGAGCCGTCGCGACGGTGCGCAGCTCGTCGACCGCGCGCTCGGCGGCCGGAACGTCGCGCGCCGCGGCGTCAGCGGCTTCGACGGCTGCCCGCAGCTCCCGCTGGAGAGCCGCGAGGGAGGCGGCCTCCGCGTCGGCCAGCTCGGTGGCCCGGGTCAGCTCCTGGAGCTGTCCGAGCCGGTGCGTCTCCTGCCCACGGAGCTCGTCGAGGAGCTGCTCGGTGGGCAGGAGCGCAGTGAGTGTGGCCAGCTCCTCGGACATCCGTTCCAGCTCCTCGGGCACTGCGTCGACGTCGATGCCGGCACGCGCCGCCTCCGCCCGGGAGCACGCGGCTCGTTCCTCGGCGTCGACGCACGCCTGTCGCCGCTCGTCGACGAGCCGGGACAAGGGGCGAACGCCATCGGCCCGGCGGGCGCGTTCCAGACGCGCCACCTCGTCGAGATGCCGGTGTCGCTCAGCGTCGAGTCGCTCAACCGTCTCGGCCGCGGCGACGACGCGGGACCGGGACGTCGCCAGGTCACGAGCCGTGGTCAACGCAGCCGCGGCAGCCTCGTAGGCGCTGGACGCCTGCACGGCGTCGGCGGCACTCGTCGTACGCCGGGTCGAGGCCTCGTCGCGGACGTCGTCCGCCCACACCGCCAACCGGACGTGCGCTTCGCAGACCGGGTCGTCGGAACGCTCCGGGACCGGTCGGTGCGCAGCCTCCGAAACCCGGCTGACCAGATCTGCCACGGCCTGGGCATGGGTCTCGGAGGCACGTCGCAGCGCCAGGCGGTGGTCACGCAGCCATCCTTCGACCCGCTCGAAGCGACCGGTGTGGAACAGACGTGCCAACAGCCGTTGCCGCTCGTCCGGCTTGGCCCGGAGGAAGGCCTGGAAGTGGCCCTGGGGCAGGAGCGCGACCTGGCAGAACTGGTCCAGGTTCATGCCGAGCAGGCCGGACAGCAGGTCGCCGGCCTCGTCGAGGCGGCTCGTCAGGTGCACCCACCCGTCACCGCATCGCTCGCTCACGGTGACGCGCGCCTGCTCCCGGGTGGTGCCGCTGCCGCGCTTCTTCGGGCGCTCCCACGCGGGCGACCGGACGACCCGGAAGCGTCGCCCGGAGAGGGTGGCCTCCAGGGACACCTCGGGTGCCAGGCCCAGCGGCGCCTGGTCGGCCCGCAGCCTCCCGGCGTCCTGCCGGTCGCCCGGCACCGCGGCGTACAGGGCGAAGCAGACCGCGTCGAGCACGCTCGACTTGCCCGCGCCGGTGGCTCCCGACAGCAGGAACAGCCCCGCGTCGCAGAGCGCGTCGAAGTCGACCCGTGCGGTCTCCACGAACGGCCCGAACGCCGTCACCGACAGGTGGTGGAGCCGCATCAACGGCTCCCGCTGGGGTCAGCCGGCCGCGTGGACGAGACCAGTACGTCCGCCTCGGGGTCCTCCCGGCAGGCGTCGCACGCCCGCTGAAGGAGCGCTGACTCGTCGGCCGACGCTGGTGCCCCACGCATGGACTCCACGAAGTCGAGAGCGACCTCGTGGTCGGTGCGCCCCTGAGCGGGCGCGGCCACGACGGAGGGAGCGGGTTCGCCGTCTGGGGCGAACGCCAGGACGAGCGTGTGGGGGAAGCGCGCCCGGAGGCGCCCCATCGGCCGCTCGGGTCTCACCGCGTCCGTGAGCGTCGCCTGGACCCAGTGCGCCTCGGCGCGGGTCAGCGCCGGATCGGACAGCAGGGTCTCGAGCGGGCCGTTCAGGACCGCGAGCCGACGGGGGACGGGGGCTTCGACGAACGTGACGTCGGTGTCACCGTGGGCGCCGAGCTCGACCAGCCAGCTGCCCTTGGTGTGCGCGGCCTCGGAGAACGAGTACGCCAGCGGCGACCCGCTGTAGCGCAGCGTCTCGCCGAGCACGGCACGGCCGTGCAGGTGGCCGAGTGCGGTGTACGAGACGCCGTCGAACAGCTCGCTGGAGACCGCCGAGACACCTCCGACGCTGATGTCGCGCTCGGAGTCGCTGGGCAGGCCCCCGGCCACGAAGGCGTGGGCGACCACGACCGACCTCGACGGCCGTGCGGCAAGATCGGCCCGGACGCGGCGCATGGCCTCCGCCAGAGCCGCCTGGTGAGAGCGCACCGGCAGCTGCCAGGGCTCGTGCAGGGCCTGAGGGTCGAGATACGGGATGCCGTGGACGGCGACCGGGCCGTGCTCGTCATCCAGGACCACCGGCGTCCCGACCGCGGAGGCATCGGTGCGGACATGGACCCCCGCGCTGTCGAACAGGCGGGCACCGAACCCGAGTCGCTGGGCGGAGTCATGGTTGCCCGAGGTCAGCAGCACGCGGGTGCGCGAGGCGGCGAGGCGGGCGAGCGCCTCGTCGGCCAGTCGGACGGCGTCGACGTGGGGGAGGGCGCGGTCGAACACGTCTCCGGCCACCACGACCAGGTCGACCTGTTCCGACTCGACGACGCCGAGGAGGTGGTCGACGTACGCCGCCTGGTGCTCGAGCATGCCGACCCGGTGGAACGAGCGTCCGAGGTGCCAGTCGGAGGTGTGGAGGATCCGCACAGGTCGAACCTAGGTTCGAACGCCGACAGGAGGGCGATCCCACGCCGACCTGCCATCCGCGGGGGAGCGGTCCGTGGCCGACGAAGGCGTGCTGGCGGGTCGTTCCACGTGGTCGCGCGGGGCTCCCTGGCGCGAGTCTCGAGACCACCGGGCCAGGCAGGGGTGGCTTCGAGACGGTCGCCGCGCGACCTCCTCGACCACCGGGAGACCGCTGCCCCTTTCAGGCGTAGCGGACCGTGCGCTCCTGACGCGTGAAGCCGAACAGCCCGAGGCCTGCCTCGCGGGCGAGGTGGACCGCCAGGGACGACGGCGCACCCACGGCGACGAGTGCGCCGACCCCCGACGCGACAGCCTTCTGCACGAGCTCGAACCCGGCACGACCGCTGACCACGAGGAAGGCGTCCGAGGGCGACTCGCCCGCCAGCAGGCGGGCCCCGGACACCTTGTCGACGGCGTTGTGCCGACCGACGTCCTCCCGTACGACGAGCCGGTCGCCGCCGGCGGTGAACAACGCAGCCGCGTGCACACCCCCGGTCGCTGCGAACACGGACTGCTCCTCGCGGAGCAACCCCGGCAGCCGGCGTACGACGTCGGGCTGGGGTGCCGGGCCGGACCAGCGCGATCCCCGGACCGTTGCCAGCGCGGCCTCGATGCTGTCCTTCCCGCAGACCCCGCACGCCGACGAGCCCGCGGACAGCGCGTCGTGTCGATGGCTCAGGTCGACCGGGCCTCGGGTGCGCAGCGTCACCACGTTGAACTCCTGCTCGGGGGTGAGGTCCTCGTCCGTGCAGTAGGCGACCTCCGCCGGCCCGTCCGACCCCACGAGTCCTTCGTGGAAGGCCCACCCGGTCGCCAGCTCGAAGTCGTTCCCGGGTGTCCGCATGGTCACCCAGGCCCGCCGCGGCTCCGCGCCGGGCGCGCCGATCCGGATCTCCAGCGGTTCCTCGGCAGCGACCCGGTCCTCGCGGTCGTGCTCGCCGTCGGGGGTGGCCTCGGTGACCCGCAACCGGGAGATCGGTCCGGTACGCCGCGCCAGGTCGGTCACGACACCAGCCTAGGTCCACATGAGGACGGGCGGGTGGCGCCTGCTCTGCCCGGGCGGGGCGGGTGAGGTTGGCTACGGTGTCGGCATGAGCGAGGAGACCCTGCGGCGGCTCGACCTGACGCAGATCGGTGACCATCGGTACACAGCCGTCAACGTTCGCGGGGGAGTGCTGCCAATCGGTTCCGGTGACGACTCCGACTTCACCCCGGTCGAGCTCCTGCTCGCGTCGCTGGCCGGCTGCACAGCGATCGACGTCGGCCTGATCACGGGCAAGCGCGCCTCGCCCGACGCGTTCGACGTCCACGTCGAGGGGCACAAGGTCCGTGACGACGACGGGTCGCACCTGGTCGGTCTCCAGGTGACGGTGTCGATCCGCTTCCCGGAGGGGGAGGACGGCGACCGAGCCCGCGAGGTGCTCCCGCGGGCGATCCGGCAGACAGCGGACCGCCTGTGCACGGTGGGGCGCACGTTGCAGCTCGGTTCGACGATCGACTACCGGCAGGCCTGAGCCGTCGCCGGCCACGGTCAGCCCGTGCTGACCGACTCCAACGTGACCGTCACCCTCGGGTGCCCGTCGCCCTGGCCGAAGGCGTTGTCGGTGCCCTGACGCGCCACCTTCTGCACCGCTCTGACCCCGGCGGCGTCCACCTGGCCGAACACCGTGTACGTCGATGGCAGCGGCGTGCCCCGGTAGACGATGAAGAACTGCGAACCGCCACTGTTCGGCTGGCCGGTGTTGGCCATCGCCAGCGTGCCGGGTCCATACGTCTCGTCGCCCGACAGCTCGTCGGGGATGGTGTAGCCGGGGCCGCCTGTGCCAGTGCCCGACGGGTCGCCGCACTGCAGCACGAAGATGCCGGTCTCGGCCGTGGTGAGCCGGTGGCACGGCGTCTTGTCGAAGAAGCCCTGTCGGGCCAGGGAGACGAAGGAGCTCACCGTGCACGGTGTCTTGTCGGCGTCCAGCGTCGCATGGAGCGTGCCGATGGACGTCGTCAGGGTGACCGCGACCTTGCCCTGGACCTCCGGCGTGGCCGGCGGCCGGTCGACCCGCCGGGTCGCGGCCTGCGGGTCGGGCGGGTAGTCGCAGGTCACCCCCTTCGCGTTGCCGGGTGACTCGTGTGGACCAGAGCCGGCATCGTCGGCTGTCTGGCTGGAGCCGCCACCTCCGCAGGCGGTCAGCAGGACGACCAGGGCAGCGGCGGCAGGCCGAAGAGCAGAGCGGTGGTGCACGGCGTCGAGAATAGGAGAGCCCCGGTGACCGCCGGACCGTCGGTTCCCCGCACCACCTGCTAGACAGTCGCCATGTCCCGGACCCTGCGAAGAGTCGTCCTCTTCGTGTCGGGGCTGCTCCTGATCGTGACCGGCCTCGTCCTGATCGTCCTGCCGGGCCCCCTCACGATCCCGCCGATCGTGGCGGGCCTGTGGCTGTGGTCGCTGGAGTTCGAGTTCGCCCGGAGGTGGCTGCGCCCGATGAAGGAGAAGGGCGCAGTGGCGTGGGAGAAGGCCAGGGAGAAGCCGGTGCACACCACGGTCGTGACGGTCCTGGGCCTGGTCGGCGCCGGCGTCATCGTCTGGGCCTCGTTCCGCTACGACCTGGTCGACCGCGGCCGAGAGCTGGTCGGCCTCTGATCGGGTCCGGGACTCCTCCAGCGGCGTGTCGGCGATCTGGCGACAGGGGTGCAGATGCCGTCGATGTGTGGTGGCCGCCTGAGCCGGTCCGGACGATCACCTGACGAGAGACGACCCCGGGCGCCGTGCGGCACCCGGGGTCGTCGTACGTCGGTCGGTCAACCGGGCCAGGCCGGCCGGTCGAGACCCGTCAGGACTGCGGGGCGAGTGCGAACTGCACCCGGCCGGCCTCGTCCACCGAGGCGTCGAGGACCTGGTCGTCGAGCTGCTCGGAGGCCGGGGGATCGAGGTACACGACGGCGCCGTGCGACTCGATGGTCTGGTCGCCGGGGTGCGGTTGCTGGGCAGCGGTCACCATCAGCCCCTGCTGCGGGTCCTCGCTGCTGATCCGCAGGCCGATGGAATCCGTCCCGCCCTGCTGGGCGGCGATGTCCTTGACGATCGTGCTGGCGTTCTCCGTGAGGGTGAGCACAGGCTCTCCTTCGTAGATTGCTAACAGGACCATCTACCCTTGCTCGCCCCGGTCGGGGATGCAAACCGCCGGCCGCCGCCGGGGCAGTCGCGGTCGTCCCACAAGGTGCTGATCGAGTTCCGCCGTGCAGTTCGTTGTCGCGACCGCCGACAGTCGCTCCTTCCACGTGGGCTACCCCGGGCAGGCACTCGTCTTCTTGTGCATGGTCGCCGTCGTGGCCGGGAACGACCCCGGACGCCGTGCGGCACCCGGGCTCGTCGTACGTCGGTCGGTCGACCGAGACCCAGTCAGGACTGCGGAGACAGGGAGGAATCGACGACGAATCAGTTGTAGCAGGTGTAGTACGGCCACGAGCTGAGCTCGGAACAGAACCAACCGTCACCCATGTAGTGGACGACCGGTACCGCGTTGGCGGCCGACGCCGTGGCCAGCTGCTGTCCACCGATGCCCGCGGCCAGGAAAGCTGCCGCGAGCGCGGTTCGCACGGCCCGGCGCCGATACCACCGGAGACGAGTACGAAGGTCTGATTGCATGCTGCCTCCTCATGTTGTACTCGCGAACCGCGAGGAGACCGACCCTGCTGGGCACCCGTTGAGATGATGTTGAGAAGGGGGGATCCCTGTACGTGACATCACGATTGATCGGCGACGGGGTGGGGACCGCCAGATGCCGTGGGGGAAGGGTCGTCGCCGCCAGGACCGACTCGATCGGGGCCGCGTTCCGAAGGGCTCGTGGCTCACTCACACCACGGCAGAGCACGATCGACGTGGTCTGGGGTTCACTCGCGGGGTTGAGTACCGGTGCTCATGTGAACGCGCCACGGAGAGACCACTCTGAATGCATGAGCATCTATCTCTCGCCGTTTGTCGGCGACCGCGGCTTGCGGGGGACTGTCGAAGAAGGAGTCCGGAAATGTCGATCATCGCTCTGTTGTTTCTTGTTGTCTTTGCGGCTTCTGTGTACGGCCTCCGGACGGCGGGCGGCGAGCCCCGCTGGCCTTTCGCTGGTGCCTCCATGCTCTCCGGAGGCGCCATTCTCGTCGCGGTCCTGGCGACTGTGATCTCCTCGATCTCTGGAAGGGACACCTGGAACAACTGGGTGAGCGGTTCCCCGTCCTCCGAGACAGTCACCCTGTGGATGGTGTTCATCGTCGCGCCGCTTGTGTTGGCAGCGAGCCTTGCACTCCTCGTGATCGGCACCGTCGTCCGGATCCGGTCACGCCGCTTCGGGTGAAGAACCCAGAGGTCGGGCAGGTGTGGTCGCGACAGACCTCTGGTGGAGACGCTGGCGGAGGGCTTGGTCGACGCGGGTTGCCTGAACAACCCATGCAGCCAGCGGACTTGACCGCACCGGCACATCGCCAGGCCGAGGGAGCTCAAGATCGCTCAGACGGCTGACCCCCTGTGGGTCGGCGGGAGAGAGGGCTCTTCAGCCCCCTACAAATCTCGGGTGGGCGGCGCGCGGACCACCGTTTCTTCGGAGAAGGGGCCGGCTTCTCAGTCTGCCGCTTCCGTCTGCCGCTCCTTCCAGACACAGAACCCGAAGACCGTGCCGAGATACAAGACCGGCCCGAATACAACGAACACGACCAATCCCGCTTTCGCCAGATACATCCATCCCAAAGGCTCCACACCTGCCTAAGTGGCCACAGCACCGCCGGCTGATACAGGGAGTTCTTGCGTCACATGAAGCTTCGGGCGCAGGGCGAGTCTCCCGGCGCGCGGCCAGTATTGGCTCTGGTCAGTGCCCGTGGCCGTGGTTCGTGTCACCGTCGTGACCGTGGTTGGTGTCGCCGCTGGGGCTGTGGTCGTCGGCGTGACCGCCGCCGTCACCGGGGCTCCCGCCACCGTCACCACCGCCACCGTCACCACCGCCACCGGGGCTCCCACCGCCGTCACCGGGGTTGCCGTCACCGGGGTTGCCGTCACCGGGGTTGCCGCCACCGGGGTTGCCGCCACCGGGGCTCCCACCGCCGTCACCGGGGTTGCCGTCACCGGGGTCGCCGTCACCGGGGTCCCCGTCACCGGGGCTCCCGCCACCGTCACCGGGGTCACCGCCACCGTCACCGGGGTTCCCACCACCGTCACCGTCGCCGGGGTTCCCGCCACCGTCACCGGGCTCACCGCCACCGTCACCGGGGTTGCCGTTGCCGGAGTCACCGATGCCGGTGCCGCCGGTGTCACCGGGGTGTGACCCGGGCTGGACTTGCCCAGGGCCGGTCGAGCTGCTGTGAGGAACCGGCTGAGTGGTGATGTAGCCCGACGCCCGTACCTGGGTCTGCACGTGGTCCCGGGGGGCGGCCGTGCCCCGGGAGGCACCGCTCTGCGAATCGTGGCCGGTGGGCTGATCGTCGTGATCGACCGCGAGAGGCTGGCTGTGAAGTCCTTGGATCATCGTCGGCTGCGCGTGATGGTGCTGGACGACGCCGAGCGTGCCCACGGCCACGGCGAACGCGGTACTCGCTCCCAGCGCCAGCTTCGCGCCCAGGCCCAGGTGAGCCAGCCGATGCGCCATGCGCGGACGAAGACTCAAGCTGCTGAAGGCGGCCCCGGTCGTGAAGTGCCGGAGAAACACACCGAGCACCGATCCGTAGACCAGATGGCCGAGCAGGCTGAGCACGAAGTTCGCCGCGGTCAGCTGGAACAGCACCACCCCGTCGGCCGGGGTGAGGATGACGGTCGCGAGGAGGCCGGTCCAGATGAACACGCCGTACCCGACCGACAGCCACACGGGGTGGGCACGAACCGCCGCCGGCCGGATCAACAGGGCGCATCCGCAGACCAGGAAGTACGCCATGCCGATACCGGCGCCATCGCCGAAGTACCGCCAGGCGTACCCGACCAACGGCTGGGATCCCCGCGACCCGGTGACCCAGCCACCGAGCGCTGGGATGAAGTCCGGCCAGATGTTCAGCAACACCATGGGCAGGCGCATGCCGTCATAAGCCAGCACCGCGACGAGACCCGCGGCCGCCCCCCGTCTCGCCCATGACGCCTCGTAGGAGCCACCTACGGCCAGCACCACCGCGGTGACCGCAAGCGGCAGCACGATGAACAGCGCCGTGTCGTGGATGGGCAGCACTCCCATCACATGCAGGGGAATGGCGCCGACAGGCATCGCACCGGCCAGCCAGAACACCACAATCCGGACGATGCTCCCAGGCGTCAGAGGCAACGAACCGGCAGACTCGCCGACCGCTTCAGTGAGCACCCCGGCGCCGTCCGCGCCCAGCTGTGCGGACACCGGGACCGCCTGATCGACTGGAGCCATGCTGATCGTCATGAAACCTCCGCCGTTGTGCCCATGTGAACAAGACGCACGATGCGTCCGCTCAGGACCCATCCCCGAGCAGGAGTGAGCCGTCCTCACCGGACGCGGACGAGTCTCGGAACACACCGTTGAGACTCTGTTGAGGTGCGCCCGAACCGCGCAGACCGACCAGCCGGCGGTCCCATTGAGCCCGGACCGGACCAACTCGGGCAGAAGTTCAGCTTGGTCCCGTAGCCCGGGGCCTGCCTGAGCAAGGCTGCTTGTCCAACATCGCCCGGACCTCGCGAGAGTGAGCGGGGCGCGCCCATCCCTTCGGGACCGAGCCCCCATCTGGATCGACAAGTTGACATAATGTCAGTTATCGGCGAACACCTGCACCCCGTGGCGACAGCGGCGGGTCCGCCCGCTACTGCTTGATGATGTCGTGTCCGGGGCCGCCCCGGAGCTCGTCGTGGCCGGGGCCGCCGAGGAGCTTGTCTCGGCCGGTCTGACCGTAGAGCGTGTCTCGGCCGGCGCCTCCCTTGAGAGTGTCGTTCCCGTGTCCACCACAGATGACGTCGCCCTTGCCAAGGCCGGTGATCGTGTCTCCTCCACCCAGACCGGCGATGACGTCCGGGCGTGAGGTACCGACGAGCTTGTCGGCGGTCTTGGTCCCGACGATGGTGGCCTGCTCCCCTCCACACGAGGGAGGTTTGAGGTCGCCCAGCAGTCGGAGCACGACGTTCTTGGTGCCGGCATTGCCCGCTGCGATGATGCGGCCGTCGGTCAGGGCCGCGACGTCGGCGAGGTCCCCGCCCACGGGGAGGGTCCTGACTCCGCCCGGACCCATGGCGTCCGCCGGGCTCCCGGTGTTGTGAAGCTTGGCGACGAAGGTCGTGTGATCGTTCGTGGAGCCCACGACGGCCACGCCGCCGCGGGGCAGCACAGTGAGGGCTCCGGGGACGGTGGTGGTGCCGGGGATGTCGATGGCCGCGCCAGTGCTCGAGCCGAACGTGGGATCCACAACACCGGTGCTGGTGAGCCGGACGACGGTGGTGTCCCTCTCGCCGGGAGTGGTGGCGGACGGGACCCCGTCCAGGACCAGGATGTGCCCATCGCCGGTCACGGCGACATCCGTGCGGTCGGTAGCCAGAGTGCCGGGCACGCCAGTGATGGTGTCGACGCTCGCTGGCGCACTACTGCCGCCTGGTGTGACCCGGAGCACCGCGTTCCCCGAGACGCCTGCGAAGGCGCCGGCGACCACCATCTCGCCGCCGGACTCGACGGTCACGGCTCGGGCCACGTCGAGGCCGGGATGGGCAACCACGAACACCGTGCCTTGGTTGAAGCCAGGGTCCAGGCCGCCGCCCGGGGTCAGGCGTGCGACCGCGACGTCGGCATCTGTGCCGGTGACCCGCACACCTGCGACCAGGATCCGGCCCTTCGGGTCCAGTGCCACTGCGAAGGCAGCCTCGCTGGTCGTGGCAGTGCCGATCTCGACGAACCCGTCGCCGCCGAAGGAGGTGTCCGGGTGACCGGACGGCATGATCCGCCACACCCCGACATCGTTCAACCCGCTGTTGTCGTTCACGGAGCCGACCACCACGACCTTGCCATCAGGCTGGGCCACCGCGGCGCGTGCCGTCTCGATGCCGTCGACCGGTCCCGGGGGCAGCTTCACCGTCCCGAACCGGGAGTCGCGAGTCCCGTCGGCGTGGAATCGGGCCGCCACCGCGTCGACGTTCGCAGCGGCATCTGTGTAGCCGACCGTCACGATCCCACCGTTGGGCTGCACGGCCGTGCCGGTGAGCAGACCCATGTCGAACACGACCCCGCCGTGTCTGGCACCGCCGAACCCAGCATCCAGGTCACCGGGCGACGCGAACACCGCCGCCGGCACCCCGGCCGCCATCACCGTCGCCAGGACACCGGCCCGCACGGCGGTGATGCCGGCCCTCGCCCGCCGCAGAACGTGCCGTAGCGCTCGCCGACGAAGATCGAACATCCGAGCGTGACCCATTGGAGCTCCCCCAAAGTCGAGAAATACGTGACTCTCATGGTCGGCGACGGGTGTTGACGAGCCGTTGATGCCAGGCCTGCCAGCACGGGCCACCAACCCTGTTCCTCCTAGCCGTCGCCGCCGGCCTTCGGTGGCTCCTGCGTCGGCCTTGGGGTGGTCGGGCCGGCCTGCCTGGGGTGCATCGACGTCTGCGCTGCGCGGTGACCGCGGGCATGCCGATGCGAAGGCACACGCGTCCGAACTGAGCGACGGCCATCAGGTCAGCGCCCAGCGGGCTCCAGCAGTCGTCGGACGACGCGGTGGCCCAGCACGCGGCGGTACGGCGCGGGCACCCACGCCGTCCGCCTCACGTGGACGTCGCCCGGCGACGGCCTCTGCCACGCACTCGTCCGGGTCGGTGGGCGGTCCGCCCGCATCAGGCGCACCGAGGTCGGGTTCACGGCGGCCCCGTCCGCGACCGAGGCCCGGACCGCGCGGGGCCCTGTCGTCGCGGAGCAGCGCACCTCCACAGGAAGTCCTGGGTGGCACATACCAGTGTTGGGCGGTGTGTGCGGGGTCAGGCGGAGGGGCGTTGCTGGATCCGGACGAGGTTGCCGGCGGGGTCCCGGAACGCGCAGTCGCGGATGCCGTAGGGCTGGTCGATGGGCTCCTGCACGACCTCCACCTCGTGGCCGGCGACCTCCGCGAACGCCGCGTCGACGTCGTCCGCGGCCAGGAGCAGCACGGCGTACGTGCCTTTGGCCATCATCTCGGTCACGGTGCGTCGTTCGTCCTCGGTGATGCCCGGGTCGACGGCCAGAGGGTGCAGGACGATGCTCGTGTCGGGCTGGTTCGGCGGACCCACGGTGAGCCAGCGCATCGTTCCCTGTCCGACGTCGAGGCGCACCTCGAAGCCGAGCGCGTCGCGGTAGAAGGCCAGCGACGCCTCCGGGTCGGTGTGCGGCAGGAAGCTCGAGTGGATCGTGATGTCCATGGACGTCACGCTAGGGCCGGCCAGGGGCCGATGCTTCTCCATTCCTGACCGATCTGGTCCTGATCGGCCGGGTCACCTGCTTGGTGATGCAGGGCGGCGTCTCCGCCACACCGTCCTCGATCCGGTGCGCCATCTGCTCGCGGTACGCGCTGGGCGGGACGCCGACCAGCTCGGCGAACCTCGTGCTGAACGTGCCGAGCGACGAGCAGCCGACCTCGAAGCAGACGTCGGTGACCGTGAGGTCTCCGCGGCGGAGCAACGCCATGGCGCGCTCGATCCGCCTCGTCATCAGGTAGCTGTACGGCGACTCCCCGTACGCCCGCTTGAACTCGCGACTGAGGTGCCCGGCGGACACATGAACGCCACGGGCCAAGGCCTCGACGTCCAGCGGCAATGCGTACTCACGGTCGATCCGGTCGCGTACGCGGCGCAGCAGCACGAGGTCCTTCAGACGCTGCTCGTCGGTTGCCCCGGTCACCCGATCATCGTGCCATGTCACGGGCATCGTCGAGGAGATGGCATGACAGGCGCGGAACCCCGGGTCAGGCCGACTCGTCCGTCTCGGCGGCGTCGCTCAGACGACGACCGAGCGCGAGCATGGCGGCGCGGAGCTCCGGTGAGCCGACCAGCCGGAACGCGAACGGGAGGTTGGCGAGCTGGGCGGCGTACCAGTCCGGCTCGTCGGTGGTGGCGACCAGCCGGGTCGTCGCATCGTCGACCACCTCCAGCCGGCCCAGGCTGCGGGGCAGCCAGTGTCCGCACTCATCGGCGGGCGCGTCGATGACGACCTCGACGTCGTACTTCCACCCCATGGAGAACTGCTCCTCGACCGCGCCCAGCGCGTCGAGGTCGGGCGGCGTCTCGAAGGTGGCAGCCAGCACCTCGACCCGGCGCACCCGGTCGACCCGCAGCACCCGGCGGGCTCCCTTGCCGTGCGACCAGCCGAGCAGGTACCAGCGGCGATGTCGGACGACGACCGCCCAGGGGTCCAGCTCGATCTCCCACACGCGCCCCTCGTCGATGCCGTAGCGGAGCCGGACGCGGTTCCTCGAGTCGGTCGCCTGGACGAGTAGCGCCGTGATCTCGACGTCGGGCACCACCACTCGCCACCCGCGCGCCGGGATGCGTCGTACGGCGTCCGCGGGACGCGCGAGCGGCTCCGGCAGGGCGCGCACGATCTTGCCGAGTGCCTGTCCCACCGGGTCGTCCTCGCTGGCCGGATGCCCCTCCAGCACAGCCATCACCAGACCCAGCGCCTCAGTCGGGGTGAACATCAGCGGTGGGAGGCGCATCCCGCGGCCGATCCGGTAGCCGCCGTAGCGTCCCCGGGTGGACTCGACCGGGATGCCGGCCTCGCGCAGGATGCCGACATGGCGCCGGACCGCGCGGTCGCTGAGGCCCAACCGGTCGGCCAGCCGATCGGCGGTGATGCCGGGTGCGTTCTGGATGAGCTCCAGTACCAGCAGGGCCCGGGCCGCAGGGCTCGCATCGCGCACGGTCACAGCCTGCCTCCGTATCCGGAAGGAAAGCGTCCGCAATGGACCGTATCGTGCCGGCATGACCTCGGAACCCCCCGACGGACCGGACCGCACCGGCCACGACGCCGCGCCCGGACACGCCGCTCCCCTCCTCCTCGGCCCGCCGGTGGCCGGGACGGAGATCGAGTCACTCGTCGGGGCGCTGGAGCGCAACCGGCGCACCTTCGCCTGGAAGTGCGGCGGCCTGGACGCGGATGCGATGCGTCGCACCCTGGGCCCGAGCACGATGACACTCGGCGGCCTGGTCAAGCACCTCGCCCTTGTCGAGGACCACTACTTCGCCCATCAGCTCACCGGGGCGCCTGGACTTTCCGCGCCCTTCGACTCCGTGGACTTCGACACCGACCCCGACTGGGAGTGGCGCACCGCAGCGGACGACAGCCCCGAGGACCTGATGTCGCTGTGGACGACCTGTGTGGTGCGGTCCCGAGCGAACGTCGCCGCGGCGTACGCCGACCACGGCCCGGACGCGCGGGCGCGGACCGCTTGGTCCAGGGGTGAGGCGCCGGCCCTGCGCAGGCTGATGGTCGACATGATCGAGGAGTACGCGCGGCACACCGGACACGCTGACCTCATCCGTGAGTCGATCGACGGGCTGGTCGGCGAAGGCGCACCCGAGAGCTCCTGACCACACCCACCTCCCTCTCCGAAAGGAGCCCCGCCATGTCCGACCGCGCCTACCCGCCCTGGGAGCCGCCCTTCGCCGGCTCGGAGACCGAGCACGTGCTCGGCTCGCTGGACCGTCTCCGCGCGACGTTCCGCTGGAAGGCCGACGGCCTCGACGCCGACCAGATCCACGTCGCTGCCCCCTCGTCGACGCTGACCGTCGCCGGGTTGCTCAAGCACCTGGCAGTCCAGGAGGACTACGCCGCCCAGGTGAAGGTGACCGGGAGGGCGATGCCCTCGGTGTGGGACGACAACGGCTGGGACGCGGACAACGACTGGGAGTTCACGTCGGCGGCCCTGCAGTCGCCCGACGAGCTGTATGCGCTGTACGACGCGGCCGTCGCGCGCTCTCGGGACACGATCCGGGCGGCGCTCGAGGAGCTCGGCCTCGGCGGAGACTCGGCGGTCGAGCTCGAGGACGGCACGCGGGCCAGTCTGCGGCGCATCCTGTTCGACCTGCTCGAGGAGTACGGCCGGCACACGGGCCACATGGACCTGGTCCGTGAGGCGGTGGACGGCCGGGTCGGCGAGGACCCGCCGGCCGAGTGGAGGCCCTGAACCTGCCGGTCCCGGACACCGAGAGGTCGGGCCGCTCGGGGCGGAGCCACATCACCGTCGCGCAGTCGGTCTCCGACGCCCTTGGCGTGGACGGGCTCGTCGCGACCGGGGCGGCGGGCAGCGGTGATGGACACCCGCGATGCCCTCGACGCCGGCGCCGCCCGAGAGTTCTGGCAGGCGGTGCTCGGACACCAGGCGGTCGGCGTGGACGGTTTGGTTGAGCCGTCCGGGCCCGGCCGTCGACGTCCAGTAGCGTGTCGTGCGCGGCGGTGGGGCTCGCCGACGACCCGATGCCGGGTGTGAACCGCGGAAGGTCCGCCGACAGTCCCTACCTCTCCTGGTAGGAGCCCACGTGCCCACACCCGCGCCGCACGAGCACCACGACCCGTTCGCCGGCTTCCCCGTCGACAGTGACGTCACGCCCGAAGCCGACGTCCCACCACCGTGGATACACACCACCGTGGTGGGCGTGGTCGCCGCCGGAGGTGCCGTGGGAGCCCTGGCCCGGTGGGCCCTGACGGAGGCCCTCCCCCACGACGCCGCGGAATTCCCCTGGTCGACCTTGTCGGCCAACGTCGTCGGCTGCCTCCTGATCGGCGTCCTCATGGTGCTGGTGGTCGAGCAGTGGCCGGGTCGCCCGCTGATCCGTCCCTTCGTCGGCACCGGGATGCTCGGCGGCTTCACCACGGTCTCGACGTACGCCGTCGACACCCGCGAGCTCCTGGCGGCCGGCCGTCCGGCACTGGCGGTCGTCTACGTCACCTCGACCCTGGTACTCGGGCTGCTCGCCGTGGTCGCCGGCCTGCGGACCACCGAGCGGGTGCTCACGCGATGACGGTCCTGCTCGTGCTGCTCGGGGGTGCCGTCGGCGCGCCGGCCCGTTACCTCACCGATGTCACCGTCCAGCGACTCCACGGCACCTCGTTCCCCTGGGGCACCTGGACCGTCAACGTGACCGGGTCCCTCGTCCTGGGCGTGGTGCTCTCCGTCGGACCGGGCTGGCTGGTCACCCTGGCTGGCACCGGCTTCTGCGGAGCCCTGACCACGTACTCGACATTCGGCTACGAGACCGTCCGCCTTCACGAGGAGGGCCAGCGCGCCATCGCGGTCGCCAACGTCCTCGCCACCCTGGTCGTCGGACTCGTCGCCGCCGCCCTCGGCTGGTGGCTCGGCACCGCTCTCTGAACGGGCTCCGCCCTCCCGCCGTTTGGCACCAAACGGCAACACATTGCACAGATTTCGTGCCGGTTTTGACCAATCGACGGGGTGGGGATGGCCGGCAAGGCGGAGCCCGTCCCCCCGGGCTTCGCCCTCTTGCCGTATGGCACCAAACGGCAAGAGATTGCACAGATTTCGTGCCGGTTTTGACCAATCGACGGATGGGGGTACGCCGGGGAAGGCGGAGTACGAACACGGTGGCCGCGCCCTGCGCACATCGGCGCTCGGCGGCCCCGGCGGAGGGGCAGCCCTCGTGTTGGATGGGCGCATGGAGCCTGAGTCAGCCGAAGAGTTCTACGCCCGCGTACAGGCAGCCACCGGAGACGAGGGGCGGCTGCCGGTCGCCGTGGAGGAGATGCCCGGGTGGGACATCTACCCGTACGAGATCGACTCGCTACGGCTCAAGCCCCTCCAGCCACTGGCCGACAAGGAGCCGGCCCGGGCCGGCGAGGACCCGGCCGAGTGCCCCTGTGCCGGGCCACCGGACCCCGCGTTCCGGGAGCGCACCGTATGGAGCAACGACCGCTGGCAGCTGGTTCTCGACACCTCGAGCCGGCTGCCGATCGGGCTCAGCCTCGGCCCGCACGAGCACTGCGACCTCCCGACCGTGCCCGACCATCTCGCCGGCGAGATGGGGCGACTGATCGTGGCCGTCTCGGCCGGCGTCGAGTCGCTGCCCAGTGTCGGCCGCGTGCAGCTGGCCAAGTACGGTGACGGCGGTGCGCATCTGCACCTGATGTTCTTCGGTCGCCCCGCGCGGATGCTCCAGCTGCGGGGGTCCCCGCTGCTCGACTGGGAGGAGAACCTCCCGGCGGTCCCGCTCGACGTGCACCGGGCGAACGCCGAGCCTGTGGCTCGCCACCTGCTCGAGACCGTCGGCGGCAGTGGGCCCGGCTGGCTCTGAGTCATACAAGCAATCTTGTACGACCTGCGCGGGCACGCCACGCTGGGTCCATGACGCGCCGCACCGCGACCGAGCGGCACAGAGACTCGGCACCACAGCGCGGCCTGGACCGGGACCCGTCGACCGAGCTCGCCGAGCTGCTGGTGGCCTTCCACCACCCGGTCCGACGATGGCTCACCGAGCTCCTCGCTGTGGACGGTCCGGCGAACGTGGGGCAGCTCGCCGCCGCAACGGGTCTGGCCGTGGGCTCGGTCAGCCACCACCTCAAGGTCCTGCACCAGCAGGACCTGATCGAGCCGGCTCCCGAGCTGGCCAGAGACACGCGTGAGAGCTGGTGGCGGCTGAGACCTCGATCGATGACCTGGAGCGTGGAGGACTTCGACGAAGGGACTCTGGGGCGGCGGGTGGCCCAGACGGCCGAGGCCGAGAACCTCCGGTTCCAGGTCCGCGCGATGCAGGAGTGGCTGCGCCGCGCTCCGGACGAGACCGCGGGCTGGCGGACTGCCGCCAGCTCCACCGACACCTACGTGCCTGCGACTGAGGAGCAGGTGCGTGACCTCGCCCGCCGGCTCAGCGCGCTGTTCCGCGACTGGTCGGCGGCCTGCCTGGCGTCCGCCGACGAGGACCCCGACGCCCCCCGCCGCCCGGTACGCGCCATCGCGCGTGTGTTCCCGAGCGAGCCGGTACGACCGTGAGCACCAGCGGCACCCCCCTGGAGCTGCTCGGGTCCGCTCCCCCGCCGGTTCGCAGGGACCCCATGGTCCTGAGCTGGCTGAGCGCAGTCGGACTGTCGTGGTTCGGGGACTACGCCTGGAACGTCGCGCTCGCCTGGACGGCGGCCCACACGCTGGGTCCGGTCCTGGCGGGCGTCGTCCTCGGCGCCGAGATGCTGCCGCAAGCCCTACTCGTCCTCGTCGGCGGAGTCCTCGCCGATCGTTACGACCCACGCCGGATGCTCGTCGCCGGGCAGCTGGGGCAGGCTGTGACCCTCGTGCTCGGCGCGGTCGCCTGGTCCTCCGGCGCACACGGCGCCCCGGTGCTGCTCGGCATTGCGCTGTCGTTCGGCGTCGCCAGCGGGCTCACCATGCCCTCCGGCATGACTCTGATCCGGCAGATCGTGGCCGGCGAGGAGCTGGGCACCGTCCAGGGATGGAACCAGATCAGCGGCCGGGCCATGAAGCTGCTCGGAGCACCCGTGGGCGGTGTGCTGGTCGCGTGGGGCGGTCCTGTCGTCGTGATGCTGGTCGACGCCGGGACGTTCGTCGGCATCGCCGCAGTGCTGATCCTCGTCGTCCGACCTCGCTTCCGGCCCCCCAGGGCCACGCACCAGCGGTGGCGCGACTCGTTCGCCGACGGCATGCAGTACCTGCGCGAGCACGACACCGCCAAGCTGTTCGTGATCGGGCTGACCGCGCTGAACGTCTTCGTCACCCCGGTGACCGGTCTGGGCGTCGCGCTGCGGGTGAATGCTTCCGGGTGGAGCGCGCACTGGCTCGGGATCGCCGAGGCCTGCTTGGCCGCAGGGGCGATCGTGGGCAGCGTCGTCGGCATCCGGTGGCAGCCGGCGTACGGCGCGGCCGCCGGTTTCCGCATTCTGGTGCTCCAGGGACTCGCGATCGCCGCCGTGGGCATCGGGTGGCGACCGGTACTGATGGGTGCGATGACCCTGCTCGGCTTCACCGCCGGGGCGGCTTCGGTCTGGCTCAGCGCGGCGTTCCTGCGCGCGATCGACGCCTCACACCTCGGCCGAGTCTCGTCCGTCACGAGTCTTGGCGACATGACCCTGATGCCGCTGTCGGTGCCGGCCCTCGGCGCCGTCGTGCGGGCGACCGGTGTGCTGACCGCGACTCTGGTCTTCGGCCTGGCGATGTCGGCCCTGTGCCTGTGGTTCGCCAGTCGTCGGGCCATCCGGCACCTCGTGGCCTGAGTCATCCGCACCAGGGACCGGCCGATGGTCCTGACTCCCTAGCACGTTGTGACCATTTGTCGCCTTTCTGACTGTGCCGGTCTCGGCATCAGGCAAGCATGGATCTCACTCCGGGTGAACCGCCGGGAAAGGAGGCAGACATGTGGGACACGGTCAGCGACAACGAGCAGCACCTCTCTCACGACCTGCCCTGCCCCCGGTGCGGCCACGCGATGCACACCTTCCTGGTGTGCGACGAGCACTGTGACTGCGCCCCGTGCGAGATGCCGGGCAGCCACCTGCTGAGTGCGCGTTCCCGCTAGCGGGACACCCGGACCGGCCTCCCCCCGGCCACGCTCGGGGCTTCCCGGCTCCCGCGACCAGGTCGCGGGAGCCGGTGCCCGGCGACCGGCGAGCCCCCTACGGCTGGCACCAGGCCGCAGCGGCACTGAGCCGCGCCGTGCCCTGCCGAAGGACTGTGGATCGCGGCCTTCCCGCGCTGGTGGCCCCTGGCCCACCTGGGTAACCTCAGGCGGGACATCCTGACCCATCCGGACACGCCTACCAGGAGGGTGGACCTATCTCACAGATGAGATACCGTGGCCCCATGTCGGAGGACTTCAAGGGCCGCATCGGGAAGCTGATCCGCGACGCACGTACCCACCGTGGGCTCACGCAGCAACAGCTCGCCGAGCGGCTCCAGACCAGCCAGAGCGCGGTGAACCGCATCGAGAAGGGTCACCAGAACCTCTCCCTGGAGATGGTGGCCCGGATCGGCTCGGCCCTCGACTCCGAGATCGTCGCGCTCGGCGCCGGCCCGACCCATCTCCGGATCACCGGCCCGACGACGCTGTCGGGCGAGATCGAGGTGAAGACGTCCAAGAACGCCGGTGTCGCGCTGTTGTGCGCCTCCCTCCTCAACCGGGGGAAGACCACCCTGCGCAAGGTGGCCCGGATCGAGGAGGTCAACCGGCTGCTCGAGGTCCTGCGGAGCCTCGGGGTCCACACACGCTGGATAGGCGACGAGGGCGACCTCGAGATCGTCCCGCCCAGGGAGCTGGACCTGAGCTCGATCGACGAGGCGTCCGCCCGTCGTACCCGGTCGGTGCTGATGTTCCTCGGTCCCCTGCTGCACCGGGCTGACACCTTCGAGCTGCCGTACGCCGGCGGGTGCCAGCTGGGCACCCGGACCGTCGACCCGCACATGGCCGCACTCCGCCCGTTCGGGCTGGAGGTCAAGGCGACCGACGGCTCCTACCACGCCACCGTCAACCGGGTCATGGAGCCGACCCGGCCGATCGTTCTCACCGAGCGCGGCGACACGGTCACCGAGAACGCCCTGATGGCCGCCGCGCTCCATCCCGGCACCACCGTGATCCGCAACGCGTCGTCCAACTACATGGTCCAGGACCTCTGCTTCTTCCTGCAGACGCTCGGGGTCCAGGTCGAAGGAGTGGGCACGACGACGCTCACGGTCACGGGGTGTCGCGAGATCGAGGTCGACGTGGACTACGCCCCAGCCGAGGACCCGATCGAGGCCATGTCGCTCCTCGCTGCGGCCATCGTCACCGAGTCGTCCATCACGATCCGGCGCGTGCCGATCGAGTTCCTCGAGATCGAGCTCGCGGTGCTCGAGGACATGGGTTTCCGGTACTCGCGGTCTGCGGAGTACCTCGCCCGGAACGGTCACACCCGTCTGGTCGACCTGACGACGGAGCCGTCGCACCTCACGGCTCCGCTCGACAAGATCCACCCGATGCCGTTCCCCGGGCTCAACATCGACAACCTGCCGTTCTTCGCCCTGATCGCGGCCGTCGCCGACGGCCAGACCCTGATCCACGACTGGGTCTACGAGAACCGCGCCATCTACCTCGTCGAGCTCAACAAGCTCGGCGCCCAGGTCAAGCTGCTCGACCCCCACCGCGTGATGGTCGAAGGGCCGACCCGGTGGACCGGCACGGAGATCGTGTGCCCGCCCGCCCTCCGGCCGGCCGTGGTCGTCCTGCTGGCGATGCTCGCCTCCAAGGGGACCTCCGTGCTGAGGTCGACGTACGTCATCCACCGCGGCTACGAGGACCTCGCCGAGCGGCTCAACCAGCTGGGCGCCCAGATCGAGACCTTCCGGGATCTCTGACAGGCCTGGCGCATCGGCATACTCCGTGGGGTGCCGCGCCGCCGGTGCGCGTGGCACCCCCAGGACCACGAACGGAGCCACGGGTGAGCCAGCAGCCGGAGTTCGCCGACCTCGAGCCGTTGTGGCGCTCCCGGGAGCAGCGCGCGTGGAACTGGTACGACTGGGCGAACTCCGCCTACTACACGACGGTGTTGAGCGTGCTGTTCGCGCCCTACATGATCACCGTCGCCGGCCGTGCCGCGGGGTGCGGCAACTCGGCGGACGACACCTGTGACAAGACCGTCGACCTGCTCGGACTGCACCTGGCGGCGGGGTCCCTCCCGTTCTACCTGACCAGCTTCGCGACGATCGCGAGCGCGTTCCTCCTCCCGGTCGTCGGCGCTCTCGTGGACCGCTCCTCACGCAAGCGGCTGCACATGGCTGCCTTCGCCTGGTCGGGTTCCTTCTTCGCCGCCCTGCTCTACTTCATGGCCGGAGACCACTGGCAGCTCGGAGCGTTCGCCGTCGTGGCGAGCAGCATGCTTGCCGGCTGCTCCCTCGTCAGCTACTACGCGATCCTCGTCGACATCTCCACCGAGGCCGAGCGCGACCGGGTCTCCTCGCGCGGCTGGGCCTGGGGCTATCTCGGGGGTGGCCTGCTGCTGGCGCTCAACCTCGTGGTGGTGCTCGCCCACGACGCGGTAGGGCTCGACAAGGAGCTGGCGGTCCGGTTGTCGCTGCTGTCTGCCGCGCTGTGGTGGGCCGGGTTCACGCTGATCCCGTTCTTCCGGCTCCGCGACCATCCGGCGCGGAACGTCGTTCCCGAGGCGGGCGGCCTGCTGCGCCGCTCGTTCGGGCAGCTCGTGACCACCCTGCGGGAGATGCGGCGATACCCGATGACGCTGACGTTCCTGGTTGCGTTCCTCTTCTACAACGACGGCATCCAGACGGTGATCGGCGTCGCGTCGACGTACGGCTCGAAACAGCTCGGCTTCGGCGACAGCGTCCTGATCGCGACGATCCTCCTGATCCAGTTCGTCGCCTTCGGCGGGGCACTGCTCTTCGGCCGGCTGGCCGAGCGGTACGGCGCCTACCGCTGCATCCTCTCGGGCACCTATGCCTGGATGGCGATCGTCGTGCTCGCGATGTTCCTGCCCCGCAAGAACGTCGTGACCTTCCTGCTCGCGGGGATCGCGATCGCTATCGTCCTGGGCGGGACCCAGGCGTTGTCACGGTCGTTCTTCAGCCTGCTGATCCCCCGCGGCCGGGAGGGCGAGTACTTCGCCCTGTACAACGCCTGCGAGCGCGGGACCTCCTGGTTCGGCACGTTCCTCTTCGGCGTGGTCTTCCAGGTCACCGGCTCCTACCGCCCCGCGATCGTCGCGCTCATCGTGTTCTTCCTGCTCGGCGCCGCCTTCCTGCTCCGGCTCGATCCCCGCCGAGGCGTCCAGGAGGCCGGCAACGAGGTCCCCGTGGTGGTCTGACGGGCAGATCCACGGGGCCTGGATCACGACCGGCGGAAATTTGCATCGGAAACCGAACCGATGTGACATGAGTCGCGTCATCATGGTGGAACAGAGCGCCACCGGCGTACGTTGGACGAGACAGGAAATCCGTGGCGTGTGCTCATCACGAACACGGGGTACGGACGTCTTGTCGACGTACGCCTCGGAACGCGTACCGGGGGCTACAGAACGCTGGAGGTGACCTTCATGGCAGAGCGCACACTTCGTGGCGCGCGCCTGGGAGGACAGAGCTTCGAGGACGAGCGCGGCATCGAGTTCGCGGCCCGTCAGCAGTGCGGCTACCGCTGCGTGAAAGGTCACGAGTTCGAGGTGACCATGTCGGTGGAGGCCGAGGTGCCCGCGGTGTGGGAGTGCCCACGCTGCGGAGCCGAAGCGCTGAGCACCTCGGGGATCAGTCCCGAGGAGAAGATCGAGAAGCCGGCGCGCACCCACTGGGACATGCTGCTCGAGCGGCGCTCGGAGAAGGAGCTCGAGGTCATCCTCGAGGAGCGGCTGGAGCTCCTCCGCGACGGTGAGATCGGGCCCGCCCACCTACACCGCGCCAACGCCAAGCGACGGGTGAAGTCGAAGGCGTGAGCCTCACTCGTCGATGACCTCGCCCCGGACGACCGGCCCCTGCCCGTCGGCTCCGGGTCCCTCGGCTCCAGGTCGACGGACGTCGTACCGCGCCTCGGCCAGCCGACGTGACACCACGCGTGTCAGGAGGCGTCTGGCCAGGGGCCGGGTGAACGGCAGGATCAACAGCATGCCGGCGACGTCGGTGACGAAGCCCGGACTGATCATCAGCGTCCCGCCGACGAGGATCAATGCGCCGTCGGCCAGCTCCTTGGCAGGCATCCGGCCGGAGCGGATCGCGGTCGTCAGCGCCTCCCAGGCTCGCCGCCCCTCGTGCCTGACCAGCCAGCTGCCGACGATGCTGTCGGCGATCAGCAGCAGGATCGTCCACCACGGGCCGATCACCTGTCCCACCTGGATGATCACGTAGATCTCCACGATCGGGACGACGATGAACGCCGCCACCAGCAGCCACCAGGGAAACCTTCGGCGGCGGCCACGCTGCCCGAACGGGGTCGCGCTCATGGGCGCCTCCGTCCGGTCAGCTGCTCGCGGCGCTCCCGCAGACCCCAGGCGGTGATCCGGCCCAAGGACTCCGCGGCGACCCGCCCGCTCATCTTGGAGTCGCCGCGCACCCGCTCGACGAACTCGATCGGCACCTCGCGGACCCGCAGCCCCTGGCGCAGGCACCGCACCACCATGTCGGTCTGGAACACGTAGCCGGTGCTCGCCACCGAGGACAGGTCCATCGCCTCGAGCGCGGACCGGCGGAACAGCCGGAAGCCGGCTGTCGCGTCGCGTACGCCGATCCCGAGGAGGAGCCGGACGTAGAGGTTGCCCCCACGAGAGAGGAGCTCACGCCGGAACGGCCAGTTCACGACGCGGCCGCCCGGCACCCACCGCGACCCGATCACCAGGTCCGCGTCGGGCAGGGCCTCCAGGAGGAGATGGAGCTGCTCGGGCTGGTGGGAGCCGTCTGCGTCCATCTCGCCGACGACGTCGAACCCGGCGTCCAGCGCTACCCGGAACCCGTGCTTGTAGGCCGCTCCCAAGCCACCCTTCTCCGCCCGGTGGACGACGCGGACCGACTCGTCGCAGGATGCCAGCTCGTCGGCGAGCTTCCCGGTTCCGTCGGGTGAGTTGTCGTCCACGACGAGCACGTGCACGTCGGGCTGCGCGTCGCGCAGGCGTCCGACGATCCAGGCCAGGTTCTCCGCCTCGTTGTACGTCGGGACCACCATCACGACCCGCCCGTGCGGCGCTGGGTCCGGCGTGCTCATGCTGGGGTCCTGTCGGTCGGGCCGGCGGTGGCGACGACGGCGGGGGCGACCGAGGGCTCCAGGGCGCCCGGGGCGGCGCCGCCGACGCGGTCTCGCCGACGATACCGGCCCCCGGCGATCAGCCATCCCAGGACCACCACGCCTGCGCAGCCGCGGCCGAGCCACGGCCCGATCCGCACGGCCGGAGTGACGGTGTCGAACAGCTCGACCGTGGTGTCGAGGTAGGCCTGGGTGCGCGCGGGCACGGAGGCCACCACCGAGCCGTCGGGTGCGATCACACCGGTGATGCCGTTGATGGCCGCGACCACGACGTACCGGTGGGTCTCGATGGCCCGGAGCCGGCTGATGGCGAACTGCTGGTCGATCTGGGACGTGTGGATGAACAAGGCGTTGCTGGTCTGCACCACCACCAGCTGCCCTCCGCGCGACACCTGGGCATACAGGCCGTCGTCGTAGGCCACGTCGAAGCAGATGGCGTCCGCGACCCGGGTGCCGCCGACGTCCAGCGGGTCCTGACGGGTGCCCTTCACCATGTCTCGCGGGATCCGGTTCAGCTGGGGGAGGTGGTTGCCGAACAGCCAGCGCCAGGGGATGTACTCGCCGAACGGCACTGGATGCCACTTGGTGTACCGGTCCCCCGCGCCGGTCACCGGGTCGAAGACGATGCCCTGGTTCAGGACGTGCTGCGGGCCGCCGTCGACGACCACACCGGCCAGGATCGGTACGCCGACGACATCGACCGCCGCCTCGATGTCGGCGCGCATCTGCAGGTCCTCGAACGGGTCGACGGCCGTCGAGTTCTCCGGCCAGATCACGAAGTCGGGTCTCGGCGTGCGTCCCGCGACGACGTCGGCGGCGAGCTGGCCGGTCTCGTTCTCGTGCTGGGCCGTGACCTGGCGGAAGTGCGCCAGCACGTCCGTGCCGTCGCCTGGAACGTCGCCCTGGACGGCCGCCACGTGGATCCGGTCGCTCGGCTGTGTCCGGTACGGCGTGATCTGCGGCACCGAGGCCAGCGCCAGTACGCCGGCTGAGAGCAGGAGCGGGGCCACGCGCAGTCGACCGGGGCGGCGGTACGCCGACGCGAGCCCAGCGCCGGTGAGCGCCAGGACCAGGGTCACCCCGGTGGCGCCCACGAAGGGAAGGGCGCCTGCCACCGGGGTGTCGACCGCGGCGAACGACAACCTCCCCCAGGGCATCCCGCCCGCTGGCCACGTGCATCGGAGGGACTCCATCGCCACCCAGGCCGCCGCCAGCCAGATCGGCGCCGCGGGCAGTCGCCGCAGCGGCACCGCCGCCGCGCCGAGCACGCCGTACCAGACGGTCTGGGTCGCCGAGAGACCGAGCCACGGGACGGTGCCCAGGACATGGAGCCACCAGAGCAGCGGCAGTTGGAAGGCGCCGCCGAAGACGAGCCCCGGCAACCACGCCCGACGGATCGGCAACTCATCGGTGATGGCGAAGAACGCCGCCACCGAGAACGGCAGCAACCAGAACGCGTTGACCGGTGGAAAGGCGAGGGCGAGACCCACCCCGGCCACGAAGGCCACCAGGCAGCGGGTCGGCATGGGTCAGAAAGTACCCGCCGCGCCGCCGAGAGGCTCGCGCCCGGCACGTGGGCTGCTCCGTGGTGGCCGCTCGCGCTCGGTCCGTCGCAGCTCCGCCGCACCGGAGTGGGGGGCTCGCGTGCAAGCGCGATCGCCGCTCGCTGCGCTCCGTCCGTCGCGGCTCCGCCGCACCTGCGCTCGGTCCGTCGCGGCTCCCCCGCACCGGAGTGGGGGGCTCGCGCGCAAGCGCGCATCGCCGCTCGCTGCGCTCGGTCCGTCGCAGCTCCCCCCGCACCGGAGTGGGGGGCTCGCGCGCAAGCGCGCATCGCCGCTCGCTGCGTTCGGTCCGTCGCGGCTCCGCCGCACCGAACGGTGCTCGCGAGGGCCTGACCGGAGGGGGGTTGTGGCCCTTCGGGCCGACCGGGCCGCGACTGGCTGCCGCGGCGCCGGAAGTTGTCTAGGGGGACCACGTCCCCCTCCGGTCTCGCTCTCGCGGACCAAGAACCGACCTCCGCGAACCGGCTACCCCGATGGGCGGTCTCCCACCGGGCGACCCGGTCACTCGGACGTCGGTCTTGATCTCACGAATGCCGAAGCGATGGGCGAAAACCTGGATCATCGGCGGCCCTCTTGTCAACCGCTTGCTGACCTGCGCAGACCTGTGTTCTCGCAGGTCAGCCGAGCCCCGGTCGTCAGAAGTTCACCGTGAATTTGCCCGAACTCGCGGCGTGTTCGCCATCGACACGCCGACCAGGTGAACGATCGCTAACCTGCCTGATCAGCCCGGAACGACGACCGTTCCGACGGCAGTGGTGGCCACCAGCGGCGGCTCGAGCAGCGAGGCGGCTCCCGGGCGTTCGTCGGTCGGGCGACCCCGGGCCACGACACTGACCGAGAGCTCCAGTTCCCGGCTGCGGGTGCCGACCCTGACCAGCTCGCAGACGATCTCGAGAACGTCGCCGGCTCGGACGGGTTCCCTGAACTGCACCTCGGAGTACGACGCGAACAGGCCCTCGTCGCCATCGGTGACGATGCACATCTCGGTCGCGACGTCCCCGAACAGCTTGAGGCTGTAGGCGCCGTCGACGAGGCTCCCGGCGTAGTGGGCGTCGGAGTACGGCACGTAGCGGCGGTGCACGACGCGGAAGCCGGCGTCCTGGCCGTTCCTGGTCGGCATGGGTGTCTCCTCAGCTCGCCTTCTGCCGAGGCGTCTCGGGCGTCGGCGCCAGGCGATGGACCAGGTACGACGCGACCTCACCGGGCGTCGTACCGCGCGTGAAGACGCGGTCGACGCCGAGGTCACCGGCCATCGTCTCGTCGAAGCGCGGCCCGCCGACGATCAACAGCGGGCGCTTCTCCGGCGGATAGGACTCCCGGAACGCGGCGGACATCTCGCGGGTGTTGAGCAGGTGGGCGTCCCGCTGCGTGACGACCTGCGAGACCAGCACGGCGTCCGCCTTCTCCTGCCGCGCGCGCTCCACGAGATGCGGGACGCTGACCTGCGCGCCGAGGTTGACGACCTTCAGCTCGCGGTAGTACTCCAGGCCCTTCTCCCCCGCGAACCCCTTGACGTTGAGGATCGCGTCGATGCCGACCGTGTGGGCGTCGGTGCCGATGCAGCCGCCGACGACGACGAGGCGCCGGCGCAGGCCGCGCTTGATCGCGGCGTTCGCCTCCTTCGGCGTGAGGAGCGGGTAGTCCCGCTCGACAACTTCCACCTGGCTCGGGTCGACGAGGTGGTGGACGCGGCCGTAGACGACGAAGAACGTGTACTCCTCCCCCATCTGCTTGGCGTGCACGACCAGGGCCGGGTCCATGCCCATCCTGTTGGCCAGCTGCACGGCTGCGCCCTCGGCGACCTTCGAGTGAGGTATCGGCAGCGTGAAGCTGAGCTGGACCATGCCGTCACCGGTCGTGTCGCCGTACGGCCGGATCGGGCCGGGAGAGCTCGGCGAGCCCGGAGAGCTCGGCGAGCCCGGAGAGCTCGGCGAGCCCGGAGAGCTCGGCGAGCCCGGAGAGCTCGGCGAGCCCGGAGAGCTGGGCGAGCCCGACGAGCGCCGTCCTGAGCCTGTCGACGGAACCTTGCTCATGGCGCCTCCAGGATCTCGATCGCCGGGTTCCAGTAGTCGCGAGCCCGACGCGCCACCCCCTCGAGGCCTCTGCCCTGGTCAGCGGGTCGTTTCATCAGGCCGAAGGTGCCGTCGGCGATCGCCTCGAGGAGCGGGGCGTGACCGGGTTCCGCCGCGATCTGCTCGAGCAGGTCGATGGTCTCGGCCAGCACCTGGCGAGCACGCTGCGCGATGAACCCGTCCGGCTGGGGACGGAAGTCCTCGCCCAGGTTGCCGGCGGCGTTCATCACGTAGCGGACGTTCTGCAGGGCTAGGTCGCGGTCGGACAGCCACGGCGTCACGACCGCCTCGGTCATCATCCCGACCAGGAGGATGCCCTGGCCGGTGAGCGCCCCGACCAGGTTGAAGAAGCCGTCGAGCAGGTAGCCGCGGAAGACGTCGCCGGTCATGTGCCGGGTCGGCGGCATCCACTTGAGGGGGGCCGCTGGGAAGAGGTCGCGGGCCAGCATGGCGTGCGCGAGCTCCAGCCGGAAGGAGTCCGGGATGTCGGGGTCGATCTCGAAGGCGTGACCGAGGCCGAGCTGCCAGTCCTCGAGGCCGGCCTCCTTGGCGAAGTACTCGTTGAGCAGCTGGCTGGTGGTCACCGTGTGCGCGGCCTCGACGGCGTCCGCGGTGGTGAGGTAGTTGTCCTCGCCGGTGTTGATGATGATCCCGGCCCGCGCGTGCACCTGCCGGCTGAACCTCTGGTCCACGAAGGTGCGGATCGGGTTGATGTCTCGGAACAGGATCCCGTACATCGAGTCGTTGAGCATCATGTCCAGCCGCTCGAGGCCGGCCAGGGTCGCGATCTCCGGCATGCAGAGACCGCTCGCGTAGTTGGTCAGCCGGACGTACCGGCCGAGCTCCTTCGACGTGTCGTCGAGGGCGGAACGCATCAGCCGGAAGTTCTCCCGGGTGGCATAGGTACCCGCGAAGCCCTCACGGGTCGCACCCTCGGGGACGAAGTCGAGCAGGCTCTGCCCGGTCGACCGGATCACCGCGATGACGTCGGCACCCTCGCGAGCGGCTGCCTGCGCCTGCGGGATGTCCTCGTAGATGTCGCCGGTCGCGACGATCAGGTAGATCCAGGGCTGCCGCGGAGCCTCGCCGATGCGAGCGATCAGCCGCTCGCGCTCGCGGCGTCGTGAGTCGATGCGCCTGACGCCGGCGCCGACCGCCCTGGCCGCGGCCGTGCGCGCACGCTTCGCGTCCTGACCCTCGGGCAGACGGAAGGTGACCGAGCCGGCCGACGCCTTCTCGGCGAGCTCGCGCAGGTCGGCGCCCTCGGAACGGCGCAGTGCGTCCCAGACGGGCAGCGCCACGCCGTGCTCGAGGCCGACGTCGGC
>JBKPTA010000037.1:0-12347 GCA_046735295.1 Actinomycetota bacterium
GTAGAGCGGCGCGGAGTAGGTGAAGTCCTTCTCCTTGCACTCCTCGACGGTGTACTTCGGGTCGTAGAAGACCGGGTTCTCGAAGGAGAGGCTCATCGTCTCCGAGAAGTCCTCGATCGGGGAGATCTCCTCGAAGATCTCCTGCAGACCGGACTTGTGGGAGACGTCCTCCCCGGCTGCCTCACGGGTGGCGATGTCTGCCTCCCAGGCCTCGTTGCCGATGAGCCAGTTGAAGCTGTCGGTCTGGAGGGAGAGGAGCTTGGGGACTTCGAGAGGTTCGCTGATCTTCGCGAACGAGATGCGCTTCTGGGCGGCGTGGGTGGGGGTGGAGGTGTCGGCGGTGGTACGCGCGGCCAAGATCTGTCCTTCGACAATGCTCGCGGAGAGGGCACCCGCCCACCACTTCAATCAGCCACCGGGTAGGCGATCAGCATTTGAGGGCAGGGCGCAAAGAGGAATCGTACCTCAGAAAGGCGCGCACCACAAATGGCATCCGGCCTGCTGGCCGAACGTCTCCACGAGTGTGAACCCGGTAGGCCCCGAGGTCAAGCACTTCTGCACAGGTTTGACCCCGCGTGGCGGCGGAACCTGCAGGTCAGCGCCGGCCCGACGACCCGGCACGCCGGCCTACTGCCGGTCCATGTTCGTGGTCAGCCCGTCGACCAGCCAGGAGCCGCCGGCCTTCACCATGGTCAGCGTCGCCTGGTCCCGGTAGACCACGGGGGTCGTGCGGTGCTGCCGGTTGAAGGTCCTCTGGTCGACGAACACCAGGACGTCGACCTGGTCGGCACCGGTCCGGACGATCCCCGAGGAGAGGACCCGGGCCCGGACCACGGTCCCGAGACCCTGGGCGTTGCGCTGGACCACGCCCTCGAAGAACCTGTCGTACTGGGCGCGGAACGTGGGGGTGAGCAGGGGCAGCACCGCCGCGCGGCTCTGGTCGAGATGGTGGGCGTCATAGGACAGCAGCGGCACGACGTCTCGCTCCGCGGCCGCCTGCGCCGCCTGGGCGTCTCCCTCCACGGCGCTGTCCGCCGGGTGCGCGAGCAGCGCACCGGCCGCGACCAGGGTCAGGGCGAGCAGGGCGGAGACCACCCCCAGCACCCAGCCCGGGACGACGGGCAGGGCTGCGCTGCGGCGGTCCGCGGCCCTCTCCGCACCTGTCGACAGGTGCTGGCGCACCGGATCGGCCGCGAGGCCCGGCTCGAGTGCCGGCTCCGGCTCCCCGGCAGCGAGCTCGGCGTCGTACGCCGCCCGTCGGCTCGGGACGAGCAGCACCTCCGCGGCCTGGCTGTAGAGCCGGAAGCGCCGGTCTGTCGGGTCGAGGTCGGTCACCGCGGAGCGCCAGGCGGCGCGGATCTCGTCGGCGGGGGCGGCCCGGTCGACGTCGAGGATGTCGTACCAGCTCGCGGTCAGGGTCTCGGTCATGAGGTCGTCACCGGCTCGTAGTCGTTGACGAGCCAGTGCCCGTCGATCTGGTCCAGGCTCACCCGGAGCCGGAACGGCGCCGGCTCACCGGTCGAGACGCGCTGGTGCTTCCGGTTGAGCACCGTCTGGCTGATCGACCCGGCGACGAGCACCTGGGCGGAGTCGCCGTCGATGACCTCCACGCCCGTCGCGAACACCGCGCAGGTGCGGTCGAGGCCGTAGGTCTTCACGCTCTGCTCGGCGACCGGGACGCTCTGGTCGAACGAGGCCGCGAACGTCGGCGTGATGACGGCCCTCACCCGCGCCCGGTACGCCGGCATCTGTCCTTGGGAGTCGAGCAGCTTCGGGCCATAGGTGTTCACCCGGAGCACGAACTGCTGGGTGGCGGCCATCGCTGCCTCCCGATCGACCCGGACCGAGGTGGACTCGTCGGTTCCGACGTGGTGCCCGAGGAGCGTCACCTGTCGATGCGCCAGCAGGGCCGGAAGCCACGCCAGCGAGGCCGCCAGAGCCACCGTCAGCGCCCCGAGCAGCACGAGCCGGAGCAGCGCGGCGCGCGCAGGTGTGCTCGCCGTCGGCTCGTCGGTGGTCACCTCCGGACGGTCGTCAAGGGCTGCAGGAACAGCCATTTCCATGTCTCCTCTCCAAGCGTCGCGGGGGCGGGCCGCCCCGCGTCATCGAGCCGGGCGGGCATCCGGGATCCCCAGGTCAGGTGCTTGGTCGTGGGGTCGTACCAGGCCACCGGCGTGCGGTACGCCGCGCCGGGGCGGTCGGACGGAGCGTTCTGGGCGCCGCGGGGGTCGGACTGCGTCGGTGGCTCGGCGCAGTGTGCGCTCACGTTCATCGGGCGGTTCGTGCCGTCCTGCGGTGGCCGGGTGTCGGTGCTCTGGTAGCCGTTGTGACACACCGGCGGGTGGTCGGTGAGCACCATGCCGAAGTGGGCGTCGTACAGCCCCGTCTCCGGCGACCTCGAGACGACCGTGAACCCGCTCTCGACGACGTAGGGGTAGAGGACGAGCACCTGGCGGAGGCCCGGGAGGTGCTTGACCACGATGTCACCGGTCGTCACCAGGTTGTTGACCAGGCCGGCCAGGTGGACCTGGTTGTCGACGAGGAACTGCCGCAGCTCGGTGGCCGTCACGGCGCCGTTGCCGATCACGCGCCGCAGGTCGCGGTCGTGGCCGGCCAGAGTGCCGGTGAAGAGCCGCAGGTCGCGGGCGAAGGAGCGGATCGCGCTCGCCGAGGCGAGCTGGCCCCGGAGCACGGTGTTGCCGTCACGCAGCAGGGCGGTGGTGACGTCGAAGTTCCGGTTGGCATCGTGGATGAACGCGGTGCCGGTGTCGATGATCCGCTGGAGGGCCGGCCCGGTCCCGCTGAAGGCGGTGCCCAGCTCGTGGACGGTGGTGCGCAACGACCTCCGGTTCACCGACTCGACAGTGGTCGAGACGTCGGCCAGCAGCTTCTCGGTCGGCAGCGGGATCCGGGTGTCGGCCATCGCGATCTGCGAGCCGTCGTGGAGGTAGGGGCCGTGGTCGGTCCTGGGCTGGAGGTCGACGTACTGCTCGCCCACCGCCGACCGGTTGCCGACGACGGCGAGCGTGTCGGAGGGGATCCTGCCGTCCCAGCCGTGGTCGATGTCGAGGTAGGCGTCGACGCCGTCCCGGGTGAGCACCAGCCTCTGCACCGCGCCGACCCGGACGCCGCGGTAGGACACCAGCCCACCGGCGTACATCCCGCCGGAGTCGTGGAAGTGTGCGACCACCGTGTACGACGTGCTGGAGAACAGCCGGCCCAGCTGGGCGTAGCGAGCGCCCACGAAGCTCACCCCGAGCATCGTGATCAGGGCGAAGACCGCCAGCTGGACCTTGGTACGGGGCGTGATCATCGGTCCGTCACCATCCCGGGCACCAGCAGGTCGACCAGCGCCGGGTCGTACAGCCGGCTGAGCTGCCGCATCGTCGGACCGCGCGGGCCGAACGCCGGCCGCTGGACCCCGACCGCTCCGCTCCCAAGAGCGGTCGACCGGAGCGTCGGGAGGGTCAGGGTGGGGAGCGGCGTGCCGGCCGTGGGAATGCTCGGACGTGCGTCGAGCGCTTGGCACACCGGGTTGTCCTGGTGCTTGTGCTTCGCGCACCTGGTGATCAGCCGGAGCAGCTCCTGGGGGTCCCCGAGCACCCTCTGACACGCCCTGCTGCTGATGTCGCGGCTCCGCAGGCACGCCGTCACGTCGCCGAGGATCAAGGTGACCTCCGACGTCGGCAGGTCGGTCGGCAGGTCGGTGGGCAGGTCCGTGGGCAACCCGGCCGGGCGCGGCAGGCTGCCGTCCTGGTCGAGGGACAGGTCGAGCTTGACCGACAGGTTCGTGTAGTCCCCCATCTGCAGGTTGCGGGCGACCTGCGGGTCGCGACCGACGACGTCGTCGACGAAGGGGTAGGTCAGAGCGACCTGGAAGGCGTTCACGAAGTCCTGGCCGGACGCCTGGAGCCGGCTCAGCACGGGGCTCAGCTGGCGCAGCGTGGCGATGGTCGACTCCTGGGACAGGTCGATCACCCGGGTGCCGACGCCGCTCAGGTGGGCCAACGAGCGGAGCATCCGCACGAGGTCGTGCCGCTGGGTGTTGATCGAGTGCAGTGCGCTCGGGAGCTGGTCGAGGGTGGCGTCGATCGTGCCGCGCTGCCGGTTCAGCTGCGCCGACAGTCGGCTCAGCGCGTCGAGCGCGGCGACGATGTCGTGCTTGTGCCGGTCGAGCTGACCGCTGAAGGTGCGGATCCGGTGCAGGACCGAGCGGGCGCTGCCCTCGCGGCCGTGCAGCGTCCTGTTCAGCTCCTCGGCGATGGTGTGGAGCTGCCCCACGCCTCCGCCGTTGAGCACGAGGCTGAGCGCGCCGAGGACCTGCTCGACCTCGGGGTTCGCACCCGTGTGGTCCATCGCGATGACGTCGCCGGTGCGCAGCGGGTCGCGGCTCGGGTCGGCGGGTGCCGAGAGCGCGACGAACTTCTCGCCCAAGAGGCTGGTCTGCTGGATGGTGGCGACGGCGTTGTCGGGCAGCTCGGTGTCGTTGCGCAGCTGCATGGTCACCAGGGCGTGGTAGCCCTGGAGCCGGACGTCGGTGATCCTGCCGACGGTGACGTCGTCGACCTTGACCGTCGAGTCGGGGACCAGGTCCAGCACGTCCCGGAACTGCGCCTGCACCGTGATCGGGTCGCTCCCGACGTCCGGGCCGCCGGGAAGTGGCAGCTGGTAGGGGTCGAACGAGCAGCTGGTCAGGACCAGCGCCGTGGCCCACAGGACCGCCAGGGCCCGCAGCATCGAGCGGAAGCGCTTCATCGGCCGGCCTCCACGAGTCCCCCGAGCGTCGGGTCCATCCGGTCGGGTCCAGCAGCGCCGGTCCGCCGCGGTACGCCGCCGACAGCCCCGGGCCGGTTCCTCCCGAGCAGCTCCTGGACGAGACGGCACGCCCGACCGCCGTGGTTCGCCTGGTCGAGGATGCCGCACAGGAACGTGGCCGGGTCGGAGGAGACCTGGTGGCCGAGCTCGCCGACGTTCGCACGGGTGTCGAGGGTGCCCGCCTGCGGGTTGTAGGCGAGAGCCAGGTTGTTCAGGGCCAGCGGCGCGTCCCGCAGGGTCTCGGCGAGCGCGGCGCGCTGCTTGACCAGGATCTCGGTGACGTCGTCCAGGCCGGCGATGTTCTGGCCGAGCACCTCCCGGTTGTCGCGCACGAACTGGGAGACCTGACGCATGGCGATGCCGAGGTCGTGCAGCGAGGCCGCGAGGTCGCCCCGCTCGCCCTCGAGCATTCCCGACACCCGCGAGAGCGTCCGGTTGAACGCCCGGACCGTGTGGTCGTTGTGGGCGAGCGTGCGGACGAACCCCTCGAGCTGGCGGACAGACCCGAACAGCCGGCCCCTGTTGTCCGCGAGGGTCCCGCTGAGCCTCCCGAAGCTCTCGATGGTCCGGTGGACCTTTCTCCCCTGCCCGCCCACGTTCGCCGCGGTGGTGTCCAGGAGGTCGGTCAGCGCACCCTTCGCGTTGGCGCCGTTGGGCCCGAGAGCCACCGTGAGGTCGTCGAGACTGGAGTAGATCTGGTCGAGCTCGAGTGGCACGGCCGTGTGGTCCTGGTCGAGGATCGCGCCGTCCGCCAGGACCGGACCGCCGGTGTACGCCGGCGTCAGCTGGACGTAGCGGTCCCCCACGATCGAGGGAGAGATGATCACCGCCTCGGCGCCTGCCGGGATCGAGACGCTCGGGTCGTAGTGCATCGTGACGACGACCTGGGTGCCCGACGGGGTCACCGAGTCGACCTTGCCGACGGGGACACCGAGCACCCTGACGTCACTGCCCTGGTAGAGCGAGACCGTGCGCGGGAACTGCGCGGTGAGCGACTTCTGGTCGTGGCCACCGAGCACGAACGCGACCAGGGCGGCGATCGGGAGCGCCAGCACGACGACCGGGACCACGATCCTCGTCAGCAGCTGCATGTCAGCCACCCACCTGCGGGACCGGCGGCATGTTCTGGATGTAGGTGTCGAACCATGGCCCGCCGCCCAGCGTGTTGGCGAAGACCCGGTAGAACGGGCCCATCAGACGGATGCTCTGGTCGATGTTGTCGGCGTTCTTCTGCAGGACGTCGACGACAGAGCTCAGGTGAGTCAGGGCCGGCTCGAGGTCGGCCCTGCTCCGGCGGACCAGCCTGGTCAGCCCGACCGAGAGCTCCGAGGTGGATCGCAGCAGGCGGTGCACGGCGACGCGTCGCTCGACCAACGCGCGGAACAGGACGGCCGAGTCGCGCATCAAGCCGACGATGTCCTGGTCACGGGCGTTCAGGGTCGTGGTGACGCCGTGCAGCTTCTGCAGGAGCGTGCCGATCTGCTCGTTGCGGTCGGCGAGGTTCATCGACAGGGCGGACACGCCGGCGAGGGCCTTCCGGAAGCTCTCCGGCGTGTGGCGGGCGAGATCGGCCAGCGTGGTGAGGCTGCGTGCCAGCTGGTGGGCGTCGATCCGCTCCGACGTGCGGGCCAGCCCTGAGAACGTCTGCACGACGTCGTACGGCGAGGAGGTGCGGTCGACCGGGATCTCGCTCCCCTGTGCGAGCTGCCCGGACCCGGCCGGCTCCAATGAGAGGTACATCGCGCCGAGCAGGGTCTTGACCTTGATCGCGGCCCGGGTCTCGGTGCCGAAGCCGGCGTCGCCGTCGATCCGGAAGGCGACCTTCACGTGGTCGCCAGCGAGGGACACCGAGTCGACCTTGCCGACGCGGACGCCGGCGATGCGGACCTCGTCGTTGGCCTGGAGGCCGCCGGCCTCGGCGAAGTCGGCGTAGTAGGTGTCACCGCCGCCGATGATCGGCAGCCTGTCGGCGTTGAAGGCGACGAGGACCAGGCCGAGGACGACGGCGATGCCGATCGCCCCGATCACGACCGGGTTGCGCTCACGGAACGGCGTGCTCATCGGAGCCTCCGCGGGGTCGTTCCCATGAGGAGCGGAGCGGGTGGAACGGGTCGCATGGGCCGTGCGCTCGGGCACGCGCAGCGCGTGGGTGCGGGATGCGACGTCGTGAGGTGGCTCATCCGAGGTTGCACCTGCTCGAGCCGGTGTCGTACCTGACCGGCAACGCCTTCCCGCCGATCCGGACCTGGCCGGTGAAGTCGCAGAGGTAGAAGTTGAACCACGAGCCGTAGGTCGCGGTGCGACCCACCTTGGTCAGCTTGATCGGCAGTACCTGGAGGGCGCGGTCGAGCTCGGGGCGGCCTCGGTCGAGGTTCGCAGCCAGCCCACGCAGGTGCTGGATGTCGGAGACGAACGGCGCCCGGACGCCGGAGACGAGGTCGGCGGTCTGCGTCGAGAGGTCCGCGATCTGGTCGAGCGATCCGAGGATCGCTCCTCGGTCCTGCTTCAGTCCGCCCACGAACTGCCGGAACGTCGTGATCAGCTGGTTGAGCTGTCGGTTGCGTCGCCCGACGTGGCCGAGCACGGAGCTCAGGTTCGTGACCAGCTGCCCGATCACCCGGTCGCGGTTCGCCAGGGTCTGGGTGATCGAGGCCGTGTGGGCGAGCATCCCCTCGAGCGTGCCGCCCTGCCCCTGGAAGACCTGGATGATCTCGTAGGAGAGCTCGTTGACCTCGGCCGGGGACAGAGCCTGGAACAACGGCTTGAACCCGTTGAGGAGAACGGTCAGGTCGAGGGCCGGCGACGTGTGCGAGACCGGGATCGTCTCGCCGGGCTCGAGAACGCCGGCGTTGCCGATCTCGTTGGTGAGCGCGACGTAGCGCTGGCCCACGAGGTTGCGGTAGCGGATGTCGGCGTGGGTCGAGCGGGTGAGTGCGGTGTCGCTGCGCACGTCGAAGGTGACCAGGGCCCGCATGCGGTCCACGATCGAGACGCTCTTCACCGAGCCGACCTTCACGCCGGCGATGCGGACGTCGTCGCCCTTGACCAGTCCGGTCGCGTCGACGAACTCCGCCCGGTACGTCCGGCTCGAGCCGAAGCTGATGTTGCCGATGACGATGGCGAGCATGCTGGTGGCCACCGCGGTGACGACCATGAACACGAGCAGCTTGACGAGTGCCGAGGCGGTCTTGGTGTTCACACGTGAGATCGACGAGGCGCCTCGGCCGGCGGTCACGGTGCCGGAGCGGGTCAGCAGGAGGCTCATCGCAGTGACACCTCGGCGCCGCGAGCCATCGGTCCGACCAGCAGTACTCCGAGGTCCGGCACATCGTCGGGCGGGATCCCGAGGGAGGGACCGAGCAGGCTCTTCAGGACGCCCGCCTCGGCCGCTCCGCCGGCGTATCCCGTGCCGCGGGTGAAGGACCGCCCGTACGACGGCGCCACGCGGTCGGTCCCCTTGCCGGTCGGGGTGTCGACGCCGTCGGCGAAGTCGGGTTGGTGCCGCATCCGGTTGCTCTGGCTCCACGGCGGGCTCGGCAGGTGGAGGCAGTCGGGGCCGCGGTTGTCGGCGTACACCGGCCGGTCGGAGGCGGTGTAGCCGCGCGGCTGGTTCGGCAGCGTCTCGAGGACGATGTGCAGGGTGAACCCGCGGAAGGCCTCGGCCACGCGTCTGCCGGCGTTGACCAGGCCGCGGAGCAGGCAGGGGTACTCGGACGCGTAGCGCGCCAGCGTCGCCGCCTGGGGCCGGCTGACCTGCCCCAGCCGGATGATGTTGTCGCCGTTGTGCCGGAGGAAGTCGTGCGCGGTGTCGGAGAACGACGAGACGTCGGTGAACAGCGCCTGCAGCTGCCGGTGCCGAGCCTCGAGCGTGCCGGTGGTGGTGACCGTGTTGTCGAGGATCTGCGCGATCTCCGGCATCACCTCGGAGTAGGTCGTGGACACCTTCGTGGTCAGCCGGAGGTCGTCGACGATGTGCGGGATCTGCGGGTTGATCCGCTCGAGATAGCGGTCGACCGTCACCAGGTCGCGGCCGAGCGCCTCGCCGCGGCCCTCGAGGGCAGTGGAGATGGCGTTGAGCGTCAGGTTGAGGTCGGCCGGCTGGACGGTCCGCAGCAGCGGGTAGAGGTCGGCGAGAACCTTCTGCACCTCGACCGGCACCCGGGTGTGCGGGATGGTCGCCCCGGGCTTCAGCGAGGTGGTGGCCGGCTCGTCGTGGGGGACCACGAGCGACACGTACTTCTCCCCGAACAGCGTCTTGGGCACGATCGCGCCCGTGACGTTGCTGGGGATCGTGTGCATCTGGCCCGGGTAGATGCCCAGCCGCACCCGAGCACCCTGGTCGGTGGCGCTGAACCCGAGCACCTCGCCGACGATGACGCCGCGGATCTTCACGTCCGCGCGGTCGGGCATCTGCAGCCCGATGCTGGGCGCGTCCAGTGTCACCTCCTCGAGGTGGGTGAACTGCTGGGTGAACACGCCGTAGGTGAGCCACACGCCCGATGCCAGGAGAGCGAGGAACAGCAGCCCGAGCCCCTTGACCCTCAGCTCCGCACCCATCAGCCGGCCAGCCTCACCGTGGTGGTCGCGCCCCAGATCGCCATCGAGAGGAACAGGTCGATGACGTTGATCGCGACGATGCTGGTCCGGACCGCGCGCCCCACCGCGACGCCGACACCCGCCGGGCCGCCGGACGCGTTGTACCCGTAGTAGCAGTGGATGAGGATGACGGTGACGGCGAAGACCAGCACCTTGCCGAAGGACCAGAGCACGTCGTGTGGTGGTAGGAAGGTGTGGAAGTAGTAGTCGTAGGTGCCGGTGCTCTGCCCGAAGAACCGGGTGACCGTCAGCCGGGTCGCGAAGTACGAGGACACCAGCCCGACGACGTACAGCGGGATGATCGCGATCAGGCCGCCGACGATCCGGGTGCTGACCAGGAACGGCAGCGAGGGCACCGCCATCACCTCCAGCGCGTCGACCTCCTCCGAGATGCGCATGGCGCCGAGCTGGGCGGTGAAGCCGCAGCCGACCGTCGCGGCCAGGGCGATGCCGGCGACGAGCGGTGCGATCTCCCGGGTGTTGAAGTACGCCGACACGAAGCCGGAGAAGGCCGCGGTGCCGATCTGGTTCAGTGCGGCGTACCCCTGGAGGCCGACCTCGGTGCCGGTGAAGAAGCACATCGCCGTGATCACGCCGACAGTGCCTCCGATGACCGCCAGCGCGCCCGAGCCGAGGGTGACCTCGGCCAGGATGCGCAGGACCTCCTTCCGGTAGCGGACCACCGTCTTCGGCGTCCAGGCGAGGGCGCGCAGGAAGAAGGCCAGCTCCTCACCCAGGTCGTCCAGGGTGCGGAGGGGCTTGCGGTAGACGGCTCTGAGGTCGGCCATGTCAACCGGTCTTCGGTGGGACGAGCTGGAAGTAGATCGCGCTCATCACGAAGTTGACGACGAACAGGAGCATGAACGTCACGACAACGGACTCGTTGACCGCGTCGCCGACGCCCTTGGGGCCGCCGCCGGCGTTCATGCCCTTGTACGACGCGACGATCGCGGCGATCAGACCGAACACGAGGGCTTTGGCCATGCCCTGGTAGAGATCGGGCAGCTGCGCCAGGGCTGTGAAGCTGGCGATGTAGGCGCCCGGCGTACCTCCCTGCAGGACGACGTTGAAGACGTAGCCGCCGGCGACGCCGACGACGCTGACGAGCCCGTTGAGGAAGACCGCGACCAGCATGCAGGCGAGCACGCGCGGAACGACCAGGCGCTGGATCGGGTCGATCCCGAGCACCATCATCGCGTCGAGCTCCTCGCGGATCTTGCGCGCCCCGAGGTCGGCTGCGATCGCTGAGCCGCCTGCCCCGGCGATCAGCAGCGAGGTGGCGATCGGGCCTGCCTCGCGCACCACGGCCAGGACCGAGGCCGAGCCGGTGAACGACTGCGCGCCGAACTGCTTGACCAGACCGCCGACCTGCAGCGCGATCACGGCGCCGAAGGGAATCGCCACCAGCGCGGTCGGGATGATCGTGACCGACGCGATGAACCAGGCCTGCTGGACGAGCTCCCGGAACTGGAAGGGGCGACGGAACAGCCCGCGGCCGACGTCCAGGGCGAAGGCGAAGAGCCTGCCCGCCGTGCCGACGGGCGCGAGCACGCGTGAGGCTGTCAGGTCGGCCATCGCTCAGCCACCAACGCTCATGGTCATCTGCTCCTCGAAGGAGCCAGGTGGAGGAGTCACGTCGTTCTCCCGGCACCACTCGCCGGGTGGCCGCTGGCTCCGACGTGGGATGCCGTTGGACGGCTCGAGCTGCAACGGGATCGGCGGCAGCGACGGCAGCCGAGCGCCCCGCTCGCGCTCGGCTGCGAGCTCGTCGGCGTCCTTCTCCTCGGACATGCCGATGGGCCCGATCGTCTGGGCGTTCATGAACTGCCGGACCACCGGCTCCTCCGAGGACAGCAGCATCTCGCGGGGGCCGAACATCGCCAGGTGGCGGTGGTAGAGCAGTCCGATGTTGTCGGGCACGGTCCGCGCCGTGTTGATGTCGTGGGTGACGATCAGGAACGTTGCGTCGATCTGGGCGTTCAGGTCGACGATCAGCTGGTTGAGGAACGACGTCCGGACGGGGTCGAGCCCGGAGTCCGGCTCGTCGAACAGGACGATCTCCGGGTCGAGCACGAGGGCCCGGGCCAGACCGGCCCGCTTGCGCATCCCGCCCGAGATCTCCCCGGGCAGCTTGTTCTCCGCTCCGAGCAACCCGACCAGGTCCATCTTCTCCATCACGACCGAGCGGATCTGGGACTCCGGCCGCCGGGTGTGCTCGCGCAAAGGGAAGGCGACGTTGTCGTAGAGGTTCATCGAGCCGAACATGGCGCCGTCCTGGAACAGCACGCCGAAGAGCTTGCGGACCTCGTAGAGCTGCCTCTCCGGACAGCTGGTGATGTCGACGTCCTCGATGACGACCCGGCCCCGGTCAGGCTTGAGGAGTCCGATCAGGGTCTTCAGCAGGACGGACTTGCCCGTGCCGGAGGGACCGAGCATCACGCAGATCTCGCCGGCGGGGACGGTGAGCGTGACGTCCCCCCAGATGAGCTGCGTGCCGAAGGACTTGGTCAGGCCCTCGATCTGGATCTCCACGCCCATGGGTCCGCTGCCTCCCAGGAGTCGCCGGCAGCGCGGGGCTCGCGGCCGTGCTACCTGGGGTCAACGGACCCGGCGCCGGGAAGTTACGCCGCCTACGTCGGTCGAGCGTCCGTCGAGCGTCCGTCGAGCGTCGGTCGAGCCGGTCGAGCTCGTCGAGACCAGGACCGATACCCCAGCAGAGACCGCCCCACCGGTCAGCAGCGAACACGTGTGACGCTCGCCGCCCGTGACCGAGGCGGCGGCGATCCGGCCCACCGCCGACTCGCCTGGTCCGCACGGGCAGGGGCCTGCAGGTCGTCGGAGATGTGGGCCGACCGGCCACGCCACGGCGGCTGTCCAGATCGAGATCCCTCCCGGATCCCGGTCCGGGCCGAGCACAGACAGGCCGAGCACAGACA
>JBKPTA010000038.1:0-50182 GCA_046735295.1 Actinomycetota bacterium
CTGACCTGCGGCGACAGGTCCTGGACCGCCGGCCGATCTCGAGTTGGGCCCTCCTTGTTCACACTGTGCCACTTTCCGGGCGTCACCCGCTCCCCGCCCCGGCCGGCTTCGGTCCCGGGACTGCCGCCGGTAGCACGGCCCGGCGCCATTCGTGGCGATATGACACATCTGGCAGTTGCCGGGGAACGAGCCGGGTCCGCCAACCGACGCGCCATGCTCTCGACCTGGGCGGGGGAACGAGGAAGGCGGCCCCGCTGATGCGGGGCCGCCTTCGTGACGTGCCGGGGGAGGTCGGGTGTCAGTCGTCAGGCGTCGTCCCGAGTGTCGAGGGCCGCGACCGCCTCGGGACTGAAACCCTTGAAGGTCATCCAGAGGCCGATGGTGAGCTCCCAGGCCGCAATCGGCAGGGTGAGGAGGAACGCGGCCGACGAGACCTGGTCGAAGGCGCCGAACAGGGTCGCGACGAAGGCGGTGAACAGCAGGGGGGAGCCGATCAGGCCGACGGTCGGGATGATCCGGGGCACCAGGCGGGACTTGTAGAGCAGGGTGCCGAAGAGCACGGCGTTGAAGACGGGCATCAGGCCGGGGCCGAAGAGGAAGGTCCAGTTCCGGACGTCGACCAGGGCGTTGGCCGTCACCGTCACCGACGCGGGATCGGCACCGGAGCCGGCGAAGTCCTGACGCATCGTGACGACCGCGAGCAGGCTGACCACGCCGATCATGACCACGGCCGCCTCGACGAGACGCGAGGTGACGAAGCCGAGGGCCATCGACCCGTTCTGCCGCTTCACCACCGAATACACGGCAACGGCGGAGCCGACAGCGGTCAGGGCGTTCACGGAGTCGAGCAGGCAGCCCCACAGCACGCGGGTGTCCTGGCCGGCGCTGGTGACGTAGCCGGCGTCGTTCAGGATCGGCCCGATCAGGATCAGCGCGGGGATCGAGGACACGAAGGTGAGCAGGTAGAAGATCCCGGCGGCGCGGGCGTTGCTGCGCGTGGGATCACGGCGTACGGCGGGGACGGTGACGGCGGGTGCGGTGATGGTCATGTCAGGCTCCTGTGGTGGTGGTGTCGGGGTGATGAGGTGGGCGCGGCTCGGCATCGGTCTCGACCTGGCGGATCGAGAGCAGGGGCAGACCGATGTCGCGTAGCTGGTGCAGCAGGCCGTGCAGCGCGGCCTGGTCGACGACGTGCCCGGCGAGCAGGGTGATGCCGTCACCGGTAGTCAATGTCATGCTGTCCAAGCGGGCGGACCATCGGGGGTCGAGCCGCCCTTGGAGGCGGATCTCGTACCAACCGGACCCGTCCGGGTTGATGGCTGCGGTGTTCATGTCCGCAAGCTAGGAGCCGAGGCGGTGAGTGGGGATCACATCATGTGGTGAGCGAGGTGGTGATCCTCGGCGGAGGTCCGTCAGAGCAGCCCGAGCTCGCCGGCCCTGGTGACCGCCGTTCTCCGACTGTTGACGCCAAGCTTGGCGTAGACGTTCTTCGTGTGCGTCCGGACGGTGTTGAGCGAGATGTAGAGCCGGCGGGAGATCTCCGGCCCGTCGAGGTCGGTGGCGAGGAGCCGGAGCACGTCCATTTCGCGCGCGCTCAGCGGGTCGACCAGCACCTGGTCCACCGGCCCGGTCGGTGCGCGCTCGAACGCTCCGAGCAGGCGACGTGGGTAGTGCCACGAGGGGTCCCGCCGGACGAGCGCCTCGAGCAGTGCGGTCATCGGCGAGCCCTCACCGACGAAGACCCGCACGTAGCCTTCCGGCTCCGCCAGCCGGAGCGCCTGCTCCAGCGGGACGAGCGCGCCCGATACGTCGTGCCGTCCGTGCTCGGCGTGGTGCGCGAGGGCCTGCAGGGTCAGGATCTCGATCAGGCTGCCGGACCGCCCTCCCTCCTCGGCGGCGATCCGCAGCCGGTCGAGCAGTCCGTACGCCGTGCGCATTGCCTTCCCGGAGGTGTCCTGCTGGTGCATCAGGATCCGGGCCAGGGTGAGGTGTTCGTACTCACGGACGTACGCCAGGTCGTCGTCCGGCGCGAGGTTCTGTGTGCGGGCCCAGTCGAAGGCCTCGTCGATGCGGCCCTGCGCGACGAGCACCCGTGCACGCTGGGCCTCGACGGGGCGCACGTTGGGGGAGTAGTCACCGACGTAGATGCGTTCGGCCTCCTCCAGCAGCGCGACCGCGCCGGCCAGATCTCCCTCGGCTTCGCGGAACCGCGCGCGGGCGACCCGCCACCGGTAGGGGAACTGAGGCAGCCCGAGGCGTTCGCCCAGCGCGTCCACGCGCTGCAGGTGCGCCGCAGTCGCGGGGAGGTCATTCCGCTCGAAGGCGATCTGGCTGAGGCCGATCACCATGTCCGCTGTCCCGCGCAGGGGTCCGTCGACCTCGTGGGCGGCGGCGAGTCGGAGCGCGTCCTCGTAGGTGCGCAGGGCGTCATGGAGCCGACCTTGGGTGATGCGGAGGTCGCCCAGAGTGATCGAGCAGCCCAGCACGTCCGAGATGTTCCCGGCCCGCTCCAAACCCTTCACGGCGACCGAGTAGCCGCGGTGGGCCGCCTCCAGATCTCCGCCTCCCCATGAGGCAAGCCCCGCCAGGGCCGACGCGGCCGCGACAGTGAGATCGTCACCGGGCGCGGCTCTGGCGATCGCCAGGTCGGCGTGAGAGACGGTCCCGGCAGGGTCGCCGCCGACGAGCGCGAGAGCCGCACGATAGGTCTCTATGCCCCCGGGCACGCGTGCCAGCTCGCCCTCCTCGAGCACCACCATGTCCGCCGGCGGGTCGGCCAGCAGCTGCTCGAGATCATCGAGCCGGCCTTCGACCTTCTCGAAGTCGCCTAACGACATCAGCGCCCCGATGAAGGCGACGGCAAGGACCGGGCGTCGTCGCACCAGGTCGTAGGGGATGTTGTCGAGCCAGCCGCGGACCGTCGCCTCCTGCCGCTGCCGCAGCATCCCGATGACCGCGCGCTCCGCGAGGTCGGCCGCCAGCTCGACGTCACGGGCTTCGAGCGCGTGCCGAACGGCGGGCACCGGCTCGCCGGCCGCGCCGTACCACTCGGCGGCGCGCCGGTGCAGGCCGGCGATCTCGGCGGGCCGCTCCTCGAGCAGGTGAGCACGCAGGACGTCGGCGAAGAGGTGGTGGTAGCGGTACCACTGGCGACTGTCGTCGAGGGAGATCACGAACAGGTTCGAGCGCTCCAGCGACTCGAGCACGGCCTTGCCGTCCCTGCTGCCGGTGACGGCGTCGCAGAGGGAGCCGCTGAGCCGGTCCAGGATCGAGGTGTCGAGCAGGAAGGTCCGTACGGCGTCCGGCTGGCGGCTGAGGACCTCCTCGACGAGGTAGTCGAGGACGTACCGGTCGTCCCCGGCGAATCGGGCGATGAAGCCGGCGGTGTCCTCGCGTCCTCGGAGTGAGAGGGCAGCCAGCTGCAGTGCGGCGATCCATCCCTCGGTCCGTCCGCCGAGAGAGGCGATCTCGGGGGGGTCGAGGTCGAGCCCGGCGACGCCGTTGAGGTACGCCGTCGCCTCGTCGATCGTGAAGCGCAGGTCGGCGGCGCGGATCTCCGCCAGCTCACCCTGCGCCCGCAGCCGGGCCAGCGGCAGGGCAGGGTCGGCACGGGTGCTGATCACCAGGTGCACGTGAGGGGGAAGGTGCTCGAGCAGGACTGCGACGTCGCCGGCGATCTCGGGACCGTCGGCGAGGTGGTAGTCGTCGAGGACCAGGTCGACGCCATCGGCCAGGGCGCCGAGCTCGTTGACCAGGGTGGCGAGGACCGCCTCCATCGGCGGGTGCGGAGCCTGCAGGAGGGGAAGCACCCCGGCGCCCACACCCGGCGCCGCGGTGTCGAGCGCCGTGACGACGTAGGTCCAGAATGACGCGGCCTGCTGCTCGGTCTCCTCGAGCGACACCCACGCAACCGGGCGACCGGCAGCCGCCGCGGCCCCGGCCCATCCCGCCAGGAGGGTCGTCTTGCCGAACCCCGCCGGCCCGGAGATCAGCGTCAGCCGCGGCCGAGCGCCCCCGCCCAGACGGTCAGCCAACCGGGCGCGTGGTACCACGACATGGCGCGCCTGGGGGACGTAGAGCTTGGTCCACACCAGGGGACTCGGCATATCGCTCCCCCTCGATCACCTCTCGCAGATCCCCTCGACACTAGAGCACCTAGGCCATGCAGAGGGGTGCCGGTATGACGGGCCCTGACGGCGACATGAGTGGAGGTTGGGGGACGGCTCATTGCCGCACGTTCCGCGTTGTCGGTCACTTCACCAGTGGTTGGTTGTTCCGGACCGATGAGACGACGTCGAGGATGGCCCGGGTGGTGGCCTTGGCGTACCGCTGGTTGTAGATGAGCGCCGGATGGCTTGCGCCTTGGACGACGCGGTGTGAGCTGTCGGTCGACAACGTCGCCAGCTTGTTCTGCGCGGCGTCGTGGGTGGCGTCGGTTTCGGCGCCGGCGGTGAGGACGACCAGAGGCTTGTCACCGAAGTCGGTGAGCATGGCGGCCTCTGCCCCGGAGGCGTTGGCCTGGACGAACTCGTCGATCCAACTGGAGGCGTAGTCGGCGGTGGCGGTCTTGGCGCGGACCTCATCCCGCGATTGCGGGGGCAGGTCGCCGTAGGCGAAGCTCCCGATCAGGCGCACCACTCCGATCCGTGCGGCCAGAGCGCCGAGGGCGGCGACACGGTCCGTGACAGCGTCGTAGGAACCGGTGTCGTACGCCTTGGCATTGGCCGGGTCGGCCGTGGTGGCCGGGTTGGTGGAGTCGATCACCACCATGCCCGCGACGTCGTCGGGGTAGCGGTCGGCGTAGGTGAGAACGTAAAGGCCGCCGAAGGAGTGACCGGCCAGCACGTACGGTCCTGGAACGTTTCCGCGTTGCAGCAGTGCGTGCAGGTCGATGGCTATCTGGGTGGCGTCCTGTGGGCTGTCTGCGGGCTCGCTCCAACCGCGACCGGCTCGGTCATAGACGCAGACCCGGGTATCGGCGGCTACGGCGGGGGCTATCCACGCCATGACCGAGGAGAAGTCGCCTCCGCCCGGTTGGAGGACGACGGTGGGGCTGCCGGAGCCGGTGCAGTTGAGGTGGAGACTGTGCCCCCCGACGTCGATCAGCTGACCCGTCATCGGGTAGGCGTTGGCGTCGGCGTGTTCGCGAACGGTCTCATAGCCGCCGCCGACCGCGGCGATAGCCAACACCGCCAACACCGGGTAGAGCAGCCAGAATCGGCTTCGGCTATGAAGCTGTCGACGCGCCCGTATGAAGATCCAGATCACCAGTGCCAGCAGCACCGGGGGCCAGACCCAGTTCAGCACCTCCCGCAGCGAGCTGCCGAATCCGATCAGGAGAAGACCGCCCAGGCCCATGAACAGTGCAGGTGCTGCCGCCCATCGCTGGGGTTGGTCGGTGGACCGTGTCGAGAGGATCGCCAACAACGCCCACCCCACCGCGAATCCGCACAGCACCGCACCCGTCACGTCGTTCTCTTCTGGCGAGATGAACGGGGCCAGAGCGAGAAGCAGAGCGGCGATGAGGCCGGTCGCCAGTGACCCGGCCACGATCCGGCCGATATGGCCCGCGCGTGCGGCATCGGAGCCGTCGTCCGGACGGACCTGACCGGCGGCGGTGGGGGTGGTGGTCATGAAACGCAACTCCTCGCGCGTGTGGCGCAGCGCGAGCACAGTCATCTGCACTTGAGGCACGTTCCGTCATCCCCCACAGTACGCGCAGAACATCGATCTGAACCGCCCCGAAGATGAGGAGATCCGCGGCGGCCCGCCAACATGGCTGGGATCACTCAGAGAGAGCGCGCGCGCCGACCTCTATGCGCCATGTGCTTCTCGAATCTGCGGTCGCAGGCGGCGGATAGACGACCTCATCCCATGAGAGCGCTTCCCAACCGCGCGTTCTGGATCATGACGGCCCTGAGGCTCCAGGTGTCCCGGCCCGTCTACGTGCGGTTGGGATCTGAGCTCAGTGTTCTGAGCTGCTCCCAGTGCCCCTCGGAAACGAAGACGATGTCGCCGTCGACCACCATGATCGCCGTCTGGTCGTCGATCGCGTACGCCGGGTTCGGATGCCGGCCGCCCCCTGCTCCACCTCCGCCCGGGAGTTGCCCGGCGTTCCCTCGGCAGCCAGGTGAGGGCAGATCGAGAAGTCGACGACGCCCCACGTGGTCACCTCGCCGGATGGTGGTCGCCATTGGATGAAGTCGTCGCCGACCCTGGGGGTCATCACCATGCTCCCGGCGCTGAGCCCTACCCAGACGGTCTGGCTCAACGACGGCAGCAGGTCCGCCAGCCCGGATTCACGCATCCGGTGGCACAGGTAGAGGAAGTCGCCGCCCGCGACGAGCAGGGCATCGGCCTCCTCGACCAGCGGCACCCAGCGCTCCTCGTCGATGCTGGGCAGCGCGGTCAGCTCCAGCACCCCGACGGACTTTCAGCCCAGGTCGACCATGGGGTTCTGGGAGTTGCCGCTCATGAACTGCCGAGGCCTGCACTCCCGGGCCGACCATCGGATGCCCGTACTGCGCCGTAGGAATGCACAACGCGGTGGACTCGGTGATCGGCCTGCCAAGGAGCTCGACGAGCGCGTTGCGGATGCTGGCGTTCGTCACACCGGCTGAGGTGAGAAGAAGCTTCAAGGTGTCGCCCCGACGTGAGTTGTGGTCGATGCGGAACGGCGAACACGGCAGCCCGCCCATCTCTTCCACGAACGACCCCGCGCCGATCCGACACCTCTGACCAGAGGCCTCCAAGGACGTCCAGGTCCGGCGGAATGGCTCGTGTGCGTCGCATGGTGTCGATTCATGTCCTGCGCATGTGAAGCCCGCTCTGTTGACCCCCTCCACCCGGCCCAGCGGTGTCATGCCCACAGCGGTCGGAGCCCCCTAGTGTGAATCAGCGGTCGATTTTCGTCGACCCGTGAGGCGAGGAGACCCCCGATGCCAACAGTCGTTGCAACCCACGATGTCAAAGACGTCGACCACTGGCTGGCATCACCCAAGCGCGGGGAGTTCTTCGGCCCTCTCGGGATCACCCACATCCGTACCTTCGTGAGTCCGACAGACCGTAGCCACGTCAGCATCAGCATGGACGTGCCAGACATGGCCGCGATGATGGCAGCGCTCCAGTCGGAGGCCGGCGCTGCAGCGATGGAGTACGACGGCGTGCTCGGCGAGACGCTCGCCATCTACATTCAGGAGTGAGGCAGATCGACCGGCTCCGGGCCCAGTCTCCCCAAAGTCGGAGGAGCGATCCCAGGGTCCCCAAGCCGTCGCTGACCTCTGCATCCTTTGCTGGAAGAGCGCCCGCAGTGCCGGATTGACGAGGCCCCACCCGCGGCAGATAGGCGCGCGTGTCCACGGGCTGGTCGTGCGATGGGTCCGGCGAGTTCGGTGATGCGCTGAACCGGGCGGCAATGCCGTAGTGTCGGACCTGTTGAAGGGATGGCTCTGCAAGTCGTCCTGGCCGCGCACGATGGTGCGGCTGGTATCTCGTATTCCTGGTTTTCGGTTCGCTGGACATCAGCACAGATGGGTGTCTTCAGCAGCCTGAGGGCACGGTGCTCTCGGCACGAACAAGGGAAAACGAACATGGCTCAGGGAACCGTCAAGTGGTTCAACGCCGAAAAGGGTTTCGGCTTCATCGCGCAGGACGGTGGCGGCGAGGACGTCTTCGTCCACTACTCCGCCATCCAGTCCGGTGGTTACAAGTCGCTGGACGAGAACCAGAAGGTGGAGTTCGACCTCACCGCCGGCCCCAAGGGTCCGCAGGCGGAGAACGTCCGCGTCTCCTGATCTCGCCCGAAGGCCCCGACCGCACGCGGTCGGGGCCTTCGCACATCGAGTGCGGGACGAGGGCCGAGCGACGAGGTCGGCCTGCGCGCGCCACTAGCAGGTGAGAAGCGAGCTTCGCCCATCCGAAGTCCTGGCTTGGCGCTACCCGGCGAAGTGCGGTATCTCCTCGGCGCGTTGATCGCGCCCTGGATCGCGGAGCCTAGCGCTGACCGCGCCCCACTGCCTCGCGCGCTCAGGTCTCCCAATCCACTCCTCGGAACTCGGAGTGATCGCCACCCAGATGGGATTCCTGGGTCACGACGTCGGCCATCTCCAGCTAACCCGGAGCTCTGCCCCTGAGCCGGATCCTCGGCCTCGTCGACGGGAATCTCCTGGGTGGCCTGAGCTACGGCTGGTGGGTCTCCAAGCACAACGCCCACCACGCGCACGCCAACGACCTCGAGGCCGACGCGGACGTGCGCGTCGGGACGTTCGTCTTCGACGCGGGCCAGGCGAGCAACCGCCGCGGCCTCGCGGCATGGATCGCCCTCCATCAGGCCGCGCTGTTCTTTCCGCTCCTGCTCGGCGAGGCGATCAACCTCCACCTTGCGAGCATCCGCCGCCTGCTGCGCCCGGGCTGCGCCTGCGCGCAGCCGAGTCACTGCTCGTCGTGACCCACTTCGTCGGGTACGTGGGGCTACTGGCCGTGACCATGACGTGGGGTCAGGCACTGGTGTTCGTGGCGATCCACAAGGGGGTTCAGGGACTCTGTCTGGGGTGTTCCTTCGCTCCCAACCACAAAGGCATGCCGATGCTCGCGGCCCATCAGGCCGCCGACCCACTGTTGCGACAAGCCCTCACGTCCCGCAACATTCGTGGTGGCCCCTTCATCGACGCCGCGCTCGGCGGGCTGAACTACCAGATCGAGCATCACCTCTTCCCGAGCATGCCGAGGGCCAATCTCCGCCACGCGCAACCGGTCGTCCAGAAGTCTTGCGCCGACCGCGGCATCGCCTATGCCCAATCCTCCGCCCTCGCCTCCTACACCACGTCGATCAGGCACCTCCACGACGTCGGGGCCGGGCTGAGGTCGACCCGACCGCGGCTGGCGGACGCCGAGAAGGGGCGCCCGGCGGCTTCCCACAGCCCCGCCAGGCGCATCCACCCGTGCATGTGGCGAGGCAGCGCCGGAGCGAGGGGAAGGAAGACGAAACCCCTCGAGGCTGTGCGTTCGGCACGCGCTACCGGGTCCAGGGCAGCACCGTTCGGTGACTGAGCGCCCTCAAGTTGTCTCTCGACGGTTGCCGGGCACAAGGGAGCTCGCCTCACGTTGCTGCCACTAGGGGACCGGCTCGGACACACCGCGATACGCCCGTCCTGTGTCGTGGCTCACGTGACGGTGATGTCACCCGTGCATCGAGCGGCCGAGCACGGCAAGGATCAGGTCGAGACATAGCTGGAATTCATCCCCGAGGTCGTAGCCCGGGCGGAGCACGTGCTCCTCGGCCATCTCCGCGAGATGCGGGTAGGTCTTCGCGTCGAAAGCAGTCTGGCCGCGTTCCCCATCAGGGCCTCCTGGCCTGCCGCCGAAGGGCCGGGCGGCTTCTTGGAGCGCGAATCCGCAGACGAAACTGTCGAGGAGGGCGGAGCCGCGTGCCGTCATCGCGACCGAGAATCCACCCTCCCGCAGGATCCGGATCGTCTCGTCGTGGTGACGGAGGGTCGCTGGCCCCGGCGTCTTTCGGGACTCGAGCAGCCCGATGGCCCATGTGTGGCGAAGAAGCACGGCCCGCGTTGCATGCGCGCGCCGAACGATTTGGGTTCGCCAGTCGGCGACGTCATCCGCGGGAGGTTCCATCTCAGCGAAGACCAGGTCGACGAGGCCGTCGAGGATCGCGTCCTTGCTCTCGACATGGTGGTAGACCGACATCGGCTTGACGCCTAGCTCGGCGGCCAAGGAGCGGATCGTGAGGGACCCGATCCCTCCAGCGTCTGCCACTGCCAGCGCGCACTCCAAGACGCGCTCGCGGGTGAGGGAAGGGCGGGGGGCGGTTGGCTCACGGGGGTCTGTCATGACCTGGCGACGATAACGTACTAAGTACGGTACTGTGACCGTACATAGTACGGCGGAATGATTCTGCCGGCGCGAGAGGCACATCATGCGATCGCCACAAGCTCCTCCCATCTCGAAGGCCCAGCGCTCCGCGGACGCCGAGACCATGCGGGCCGTCATCAGAGTCCGCTATGGCGGTCTGAGGGTGATCGAGATCGAACAGGTGCTCCGCACCCGAATCTCACCGGATGAAGTGCTCCTCCGCGTCGAAGCCGCCGGGCTGGACCGGGGAACGTGGCATCTGATGACCGGCCGTCCCTACCTGCTGCGCCTCGCCTACGGGATCCTCCGGCCGCGAGAGCGTGGTCTGGGTCGAGAAGTGGCCGGCACGGTTCTAGAAGTCGGCGCTGACGTGACCAGGTTCGCTGTCGGCGACGAGGTGTTCGGCATCGGTCGTGCCACCTTCGCCGAGTACGCCGCTGCCGAGGAAGACAAGCTCGCGCACAAGCCTGCAAACGCGACCTTCGAGGAGGCGGCCATCGTACCGGTGTCCGCCCTGACAGCCCTCCAAGGATTGCGAAGCGCGGGCGGGCTCGTGTCTGGCCAGCAGGTGCTGGTGGTGGGCGCATCCGGCGGTGTCGGAAGCTACGCGATCCAGCTCGCGAAGGCCTCTGGCGCAGAGGTCACCGGCGTGTGCAGCACGGCCAAGGTCGACTTCGTCCGCTCGCTGGGCGCCGACCGCGTCCTCGACTACACCCAAGATGACTTCGCAGACGGATCGCGGCACTACGACCTCGTCCTCGACATCGGCGGAAACCCAGGAGTCATGCGGCTTCGTCGATCACTCTCCACTGGCGGCACGGCGGTGATCGTCGGGGGAGAGGAGGGCGGCCGGTTGACCGGCGGCATGGGCCGCCAGCTGCGGGCCCTCGTTCTGGCGCGCCTGACAGGCCAGCGACTGACCACGCTGCTCTGCAAGGAGCGCACCGCGGACCTGGAAGAGCTCGCCGGCCTCGTCGCAAACGGCTCACTGGTACCTGCGCTGGATCGCGTCTACCCGCTCGAACGGGTATCCGACGCGATGCGCGATCTCGAGGCAGGCAAGATCCGCGGCAAGTCCGCGATCTCGGCCAGCCGAACGGGCAAGGGCATCGCCACGTGAGCTCCTGGCGTCGCTGACATCGAGGTCGCACTGGCGACCAGGCAAGATAGCGAGCTTTCGGTGTCGCAGCGCTGTTGGTGTCGCCACGGGTGCGGCGCACGCATCGCCAGCATCACGTCGGTCGGCGGGTCAGCCAGGAACGCCGTTCGCGGCGGCTACGGTTTCTGGCCCGCTCCGACGAGTCGGGGTCGCCGCTGCGGCTGCGGCCTCGGCGGTCAGGAACGAACCGAGCTCGGCGATCGTGGTCATGAGGGGGGCGGGGAAGACCACTGTTGTGTTCTTGTCGACGCCGATTTCGACCAGGCTTTGCAGATTGCGTAGCTGGAGGGCGAGTGGGTGGGCCATCATGACGTCCGACGCGTCGCCGAGTGCGGCCGCGGCGAGCGACTCACCTTCTGCGTTGATGATCTTCGCGCGCTTCTCGCGCTCGGCCTCGGCCTGGCGGGCCATAGCCCGTTTCATGCTGTCGGGCAGCTGGATGTCCTTCAGCTCCACCAGAGTCACTTCGATGCCCCAATCGACGGTGCTGACGTCGAGGATCTGACGGATGTTGACGTTGATCCGGTCGGTTTCCGACAGTGTCTCGTCCAGTGTGTGCTGTCCGACGACCTTGCGGAGCGTGGTCTGGGCGATCTGGTCGATGGCGGCGTACACGTTCTCGATGGCGACAACCGACTTGGTGGCATCCACCACCTTGAAGTAGGCGACCGCGGACACATCGACACTCACGTTGTCCTTGGTGATGATGCCCTGCGACTGGATAGGCATGGTCACCACGCGCAGCGACACGCGACGCATGACATCGATGAAGGGAATGATCAGCCGAAAGCCCGGTTCCTTGAGATCCCGGACCCGTCCGAGTCGGAAGAGCACGCCCTGCTCGTACTGCTTGATCACTCGCACACTGAGCGCATAGCCGATCGCCAGCACGACAACGACTGCGACCAGTGCGGTGGTGAGTCCGGTCATGAGCAACATCTCCAGATCTGGGCCGGGGTGGCCGGCACCTCAAGTCGGGATGTCGTCGATTCCGGGAACACCTCCACACTACCTCGCACCGATAACGGGCCGGCCTCTGTTGTCGACGAGGTATTCTCGAGGTACCGCGAGTATCAGGTCACACACCAGGGCCCCGGCCCGGCCGGTCTGCTGAGTCTGACCGCCGCGGCCATACAAGGCGGTGGCTGATGGCCACGATCACCTCACTCCCACGGCTCGCGTTGCGCCCGGCGTTCGACCCGCGCATGCCCGATGGCGCTTGGTGGCCGGAGAATCGCCGGCTGGGCGAACAGCTCGGGAATCTGTTCGCGCTCTGGCCCCCCGAGGCGGGCCGGATATCAAGGGTTGTCTACTCACCCCCGGACTGGGACGACCACCCCCATTCGGTCACCGTGCCGGGACGTACGGTCAAGACGGGGTCCTTCCCTCGTGACGACACGCACCTGCTCACCCTGTCGATGCGCGACGGGCACCGCCGGTCGATCACCGTGATCCCTCCTGACACCCCGACGGAGGAGGCAGAGGAGCTCCTGAATGCCTTGACCAGCCACGCCCGGTCTCGGCTGTCGGGACGGGACGACGAGCAAGGCTGGGAGAACGAGGGTGGCCAGCTGTCGCGGTGAGGTCGTGCCGTTGCTGCCCGGCGTCCAAACGACCAACGAGCACGCGAGGACCGATTCCTTCCCCGCCAGTGGTGCACCGCCGACGAGCCGGGCGGATCCACGGAGCTGACCGCCCAGATCCGTGCGCTCGGACTTCTCAACCACCCATGCTGGCCCGATGCCCGCTGGACCGCTGCCGCAGGAAAGCCTCGGGCAGGGGTTTGTCGACATGGATGCTTGAGCCGTTGCGGCGGCCCTGTTTGGCCTCGTGCACGTATCCGCCCCCAACGAGGTTGGCGACGATGTCACGAAGGCGTACGCCCGGGTCGTGGGCGATCCACAACGGCGGTTGCGGAGTCCGCAGTGCTGCTGGCGTTGTGGTGGTGAGGACTCACTGTGGAGGACGCGACGCACCATGAGACCCGGGTGGAAGGTCCAGCTACTTCTGGCTGCGGTCCCAGATCGACCGGACGGCCGCATCGTCGTCGGATTGCTTGACAGCCCTGACACGGGACTCGGCTACCGAAAGGGTGGTGCGGGCTTCGGCCAGGGGGGCCAGCCATCGTTCGTTGTACAGGTCGTGGGGGTTGATGAGGTCTTGAGCACCATGCTCGCCGTCGCTGGAGACTGCGAAGCCGTGGCGTTGCAGAACCTCGACGATCGCGTCCATCCGCGGACCGTGCAAGTAGCTGAACAGGGCAGCATCCACGTGGCGGGTCGGGACTTCGCCGTACCGCACCGACCGCTCGACGGGCCAGTTGATCTTTGCCGTCCGGATTTCCATGGCGAGCTCGATGGCCTTCTCCGCCAGCTCTGCTCGCATGGCCCTGATCCCGCCACTCCCGAGCAGCCTGGTGACCTCGGGCTGAGACTCAGCGGCACGCTTGGCGATGCCATCGACGGCGGTCGGAACGCCCGCGGCGATCCGGTCGAGCAGTTCCCCCTCCAAGAGGTCGGTCTTGGTCTGCTCGGCCGCGAGCACTGCTTCGGCCCTCGCCCGTGCATCATCCGTTCGATCGCTCATGTCCTCGACCGTAATCCCAGGCCGACCCAAACGGTGTGCTCGCAAGCACTTCGTCAGCGACTCAGCAAGGCTAGGATGGCTTCACTGCGAGCGCAGATCACTCATGCAGGTTCTGCCGCAGCAACCGAAGGCGGTGGCCATGGCCACACGGACTCTCGTTGTCTCTCAGACGATCACATACCGAGGGCCGCCCGTCCTACTGGGCGCGCTTGCTCACCTGTTGCGTGTGGAGGGGATCGACTTCGAACGGCCACGAGATGACCGAACCAACGTGACCGAGGTGGTGGAGGTGACCCTCACGGTGAGACCGGGCGACACGGTCCTCGACGGGAGCCTGGACCACTTGATCGACACTGCCGTGACGTCGTTCAGAAGGCGCTTCGGTGACGACTCTTCATCCGTGACGGTCGGAGACAGCCACGGTCCCGAGGTGTAGTCAGGACGGCGTCAGCAGCGCCCGTTGGACGGAGGGACGACGGCGCGTCCCAGCGACAACAACATGCTTGCGCTGCCAGGAGCCCGATGGCGGACCGGCATCTGGCCAAGGTGCTCCGGCGACCTACATGTGTTCCGGCCATGATTCATGACCGATCTCCAGGGGGAGCGCCGGCGCAGTCCCGCTCGCCCTCCGTCTTCGGCGGACCTTCTCGTACTGCCGGGGTAACCTCCCGCCGGGACTCGCCCGATGCAGCGCCCCGACGGGCTGGGGCGCGGTCGAGGGGGGCGGCGTGCGCGTCCCACAGGGCATGGGCCGTAACCGCGAGAGCAGCCCCCCGGTCGTCCGCTGACCTGGCCCCTCGTGCCGATGCGCCGACAGCTCCCGGTACACGCAGGAGCGGCCAGGAGTCGTCCATGGTGAGTCAAGACGGGTAGGTTGGCGGTAGTGGCTTCCGATTCAAACCTTGGGGGGATGTGTTGGAGGCCCATCCGGCCCGAGCGGACCGGTTGGGACCGTCCCACTGGCTCTGGCCGGTTGGGGCGGTTTGCTACGCCGGGCCTCGTGGCGTGTCTGTCCGACCCGGCCTCGCTGTGTCCCGGAGCAGGCCCTCCTGGCGGCCCACGATGACCGACCACACGACGGTCACCACAGCCGCGGTCAGGGTCAGGCTGATGATCGCGCCGCCCTTGATCAGGACGAAATGAACCGTCGACAGGGACGTCAGCAGCCAGAAGGTAACGATTCCCTTGACCAGGATGACCAGGCCCCACAGCAGCGTGAGCCTTCGGAACAGCCCACAGATCGCCGCGTTCGCGGCGACCGCGGCGTCCATGGGGTAGAAGTCCGGGGCCAGGCGAGCGACGATCGGTCGCGCCGACCACAGGGACCCTAAGAAGACAGCCGAGACGACCAGGTCGACGAATACCGGTTGCACGAAGTAGATGAACGTGTTGCCCGTGGCGAGAGTGATAGCCGTCTTGACCGCCATGATTCCCAAGGCCAGCATCAGCAACCCCGAGACCGGCCGCTTGGCAGTCCACCGCCAACACATCGCGCCCGCCATCCAGGCAAGTGCGACGAGCACCGCGGTGGTCAGGTTGAAGATCACGAGCGTCGCTGCAAAGAGCGCCGTCGGTGCGATCACAGCGGTTGCCAGGCTCACTGCCACTCGGGCCACCACATCACGAAGGCGCGGGGCAACCGGGCGGCGCTCAACCGGCTTGGGAGCAAGGACGCGAACCTGGATCGACGTCACGTTTTCTGCCCGTCCCCGGCTGACAACAGTCGGATCTCTGGTGATCACCGAAAACGACGGAGCAAGACTCTTCGTGCTGGAAATCCTCGGCTCCCCGATCGTACCGCGAATCAAGTCCTTCGACCCCTCATGCCGCTATCCGTGCGCCGGTCGTGGCTTCAGGCCATCGCCGTTCACGGCCCACATCACCCGCACGCGGCCGAGTATCGGCCCGTAGAAGGCGGAACACCGGCCCGTCGGCCCAGGGCCGACACAACGTTCTTCGCGCGCCCAATCGGCAACGCACTCACATGCCGATGACAGGGCGTGCCAGGGGGTCAGGGAAGGCGCTCAGGCCCGATCCGCGCCAGGTTCGGCGTTGTCCTCTGTCAGAGCGATCCGATCATCATGGGATGCCGTCCGGTTATCCTTTGCGTGCCCGCGGTCGAGGCTGGCGTTGCGGCGTTCAGGCCAGTCGCCGCCGTACGCGCTCTCATCTCGCCATGCCATGAATTCGTGGCGATCCAGGTCGTTCTCACGTTTGTCGGCGGCAGTATCTCGGGCATCTGCGGTGGCGTCACGTGTGTCGGCGGCGGCGAGGATCGCCTGGGCGGCCTTCATGCGTTTGGCAAGGGCGGCTTCGCGAGCTGACACCTCCGCCTCGCGCCGTTCGAGGTGGGCCTCGCGCCGTTCGAGGTCGCGCTCGCGCCCTTCGATCCGCCTGCCCATGGTGGTATTCAACCATCTCCCCGAGCACACGAAATCGGCATTTGGTCCTGCGCTCCGCTGACGCGCTGACGCACCGTTACGTGCCAGTGGGGTGAAACATCGACCTCGCAGGAGTTCGTGAGCGAGCTCCCCCTCACTTTCGCCCTTGCGCAGGTCAGTCGGCCCACAGGTGTCGGCGATACCGATTCGGGCTGCCGGGGTCGCCGCGTGGCACGTCGGCCGCGTCCGAGTCAGCGTCGGGACGGTGCCACGCCGGTCCTCTGGCGGCGGAGGAGGAACGTCACACTGCGCTCATTGAGCCTTCGAGCCACCCGAGCCATGGACGTGCGGGCCTGGGTGCGAACTCGGTGCTCGTGGCGCTCGCGCTGCCGGCGTCGGATGATCGTGCGATCCACCGGGTATCCCCTGAGTGGAGGTGTGACCATGGGAGTCCTTTCTCGAGCAGGTTCGACGTTCCTGGGGTCCGCCCTCGTTCCCCGTGGCAGCGAGGAGCTATGCCACGCACACGGCGCCCTTCGCTCCGTCGAGCATGGCTTCGGACACGACGGCGAACGCCTCGGTCCAGGCCTTCTCGTGCTCGACGGTCCAGGTCTCCCCTGCGATCTCGGCCATCGACGCGATCAGGACCTCACCGACGATCGGATAGTGCTCGGCCCTGGCGCCGTACCGGACGTGGCGTGCTCCTAGTCCTTTGAGCGCCGGCGTGACCGACTCGAGGTCGCGCAACGACTTGCGGAGGAGCACCAGTGCGGCCAACAGCATGCCTTTGAGCCGCTTCATGTCGGTGCCGAAGAAGAGCGGCTGCACGGACGGCGCCTCGGCGAAGAGTCGTGTGTAGAAGACATCCATGAGCTCGTCACCGCGTGGGGCGACCTGGTCGAAGCTGGTCTCGAGGGCATCGATGTTGAGGTTCATGGCTTCCTGTCTGTGGGATCGGAGGACTCGAGTCTCGGCGAGCCGACCCTGTTGGCGGGAGGGGATCGACCGCCGACACGGTGCCGGTTCCACGCCGACCATCTGTCGGTTTTCCGACACGGGGTTCCCGATCTGTCCCGATCAGCGGCCACCACCCACGCCGCGTCGCTCAGGGGAGCGGGATGTGGACCAGGAGGCGGGTGCCGCCGCCGACCGGGCTCTCCATCGCCAGTGTCCCGCCGAGTGCTTCGATCCGGTCCGCCAGACCCCGCAGGCCGCTGCCCTCCTCGTCGGCGCCGCCCATGCCGTCATCGAGCACGTCAACCACAAGAGCATCCCCGTCGGTCCGCAGGACGATCTCCACCCTCTCGGCGCCGGCGTGCTTGTGCGTGTTGGCCAAGCCTTCGGCGACGACGTAGTAGGCAGCCGCTTCCACCTGCTCCGGAAGACCCGAGCGAACATCGGCGTGCAGGTCCGTCGGGATGCTGGCGCGTACGGCGAGTGCCTCGAGCGCCTTGACCAGACCACGCTCGGAGAGCACGGACGGATGGAGACCTCGTGCGAGCTCGCGGATCTCGTCGAGGCCCGCTGACAGCTCGTCGATCGCGACATCGATCAGCTCCGGATGCTCGAGAGGCGCCTGGCGGAGGCGTCCCAGGTCGAGCAGTACGGCGGTGATGCGCTGTTGTGCCCCGTCATGCAGGTTCCGCTGGATTCGTCGACGCTCACGGTCGGCGATCTCCACGAGCCGGGCGCGGGACGCACGCAGCTCGGCCTCTGCCCGCTTCCGGTCGGTGATATCCCGCAGATAGCCGGTGAACATGGGTGGTCCCGGAAGCGGGATCCGGGTGATCGTCAGCTCGACCGGGAACTCGGTGCCGTTCTTGTGCAGCCCGGACAGCTCGAGACGACGGTCGAGAATGACGGGGTTCTCGGTCTCGAGAAAGCGGGCGAGCCCTTGCCGATGCCCGGCGCGGAGTGATGGCGGAACGATCGTGTCCGCCATCTCTTTGCCGAGGACCTCGTCGGCGCGGTATCCGAAGGTCGTCTCCGCCGCGTGGTTCCATCCGGCGATGTTTCCGGTGTGGTCCATCGTCACGACAGCGTCGAGAGCGGCTTCGAGCATGGCCCGCAGCCGAGACTCGCTTGCGCGCACCGCATCCTCGGCATGCCGTCGAGCGACGTACTGCCCGACCTGGCTGCCGAGCTCTCGCATCGTCTCCAGCAGAGGCTCGTCGGGCTGGCGGAGCTCTCGGCTGAAGAACTCCATCATCCCCACCACGCCCTTGGGGCTGAGCAACGGGAAGCCGAAGGCCGCGTGGAGGCCCGAGCGGCGGGCGATGTCGGCCCTGGGGAACTCCGGGTTCTCCGGCGCGTCGACGATCCACGCCGGCTCGCCGGACTCGACGACCATCCCCGGCAGGCCTTCGCCCGGCGTGAGGGTGATCCGCTCGCTGAGCGCCTCGAACTCGGGGAAGCCTCCCCCTGCGTGCCAGGTGCGGATGCACCGCAGCAGCCCGTCTCCGGGTGCGGCCTCCCACACCGCGCCGAGCTCCCAGCCGAGCGAGCTGCCGATGACGTGCAGAACCGCCTCGTACACCTCGACGGGCCGATCGCTTTCGGCGAGGATCCGGGCAACGGCGTACTCGACTCGCTGGATGTTGCCGGCGTCTGCGAACCTGGTGCCGGCTCGACCGGTGACCATGGACCATTGTGTACGCCGCGCGAGCGGCATCGCCAGGACCGGATCGAGCGATCGTGACCACGGACAGACCACTGCGCATCGTCATCGCCGATGACAGCGCACTGTTGCGCGAAGGTATCGCTTCGTTGCTGGAGGACGCCGGACACGAGGTCGTCGGCCGGTCCGGCAGCGCCGATGACCTGCTGATCAAGGTGAGGTCCCTTGTTCCTGACATCGCGCTCGTCGACGTGCGGATGCCTCCTGGCAACGCCGACGACGGACTGGTCGCTGCAGCCGAGATCCGGCAGGCCTATCCGGATGTCGCCGTGCTCGTGCTCTCGCAACACGTCGAGCCCGCCTACATGCTCGAGCTGCTCGGTGACGACCCGTGCGGAGTCGGCTATCTCCTCAAGGACCGGGTGCGCGATGTCGGCGAGTTCATCAGCTCGGTGGAGCGAGTGGCATCAGGGGGCACTGCCTTCGATCCGGAGATCGTCAAGAGCCTCGTCGGTGGGCGCCGACGTTCGGCGCTGGACGACCTCACCGATCGCGAACGCGCCGTGCTGGCTCTGGTCGCAGAAGGTCGGTCCAACCGGGCGATCGCCAAGCAGCTCTTTCTCAGCTCGCGCGCGGTCGAGCGGCATGTGCAAAGCGTCTTCCAGAAGCTGGGACTGTCCGACAGCGAGGACGACAACCGCCGGGTGCTCGCGGTGCTGGCGCTGCTCGGACGATAGAGGGGGTCGTTCACGACACCGCATCGCGATCGGAGGGGACGCGGGACCTACCTGAACCGCGGCGTTCTCGGTGACGTGACTGTGACACCCGACCCGGTGGGCGCGCGGCGCGGTTCATCGGGCGTCGCCCTCGTCTTGACGAGCCATCGTCGGACGACCGACTCTTCGGTCACTGGTCTGCAAGTCGAAGGATGGCGCGGTCCGCCATGCCCGCGAGGTAGGCGACGGCCCCGCACCAGGAGTCCATGACGTCATCGACGTCGCGGCCCTGTGCCTCGGCCATCTCCTCGGGCCAACGGTCCGATGCTTCGAATGCCGGGCACAGGAGCGCCAGGTGGCACGCGGCGAACGGGAGCATCTGCAACGCCCCGCCGGCGGTTGCGGCGAAGAGGACATCGTCGTCCTTCCCCCTCCAGCCGTATTCCCGGAGCCCATCGAGATACGCCTGGCTGGCCGTCTGCTCGTGTTCCTCGGCGTCCGTGGGGCGGACCGCGCCGACGTAGACGTTCAGTGCGATCTGATGGCCGAGGTCCTCCCCGATAGGGGCGTCGCCGAGGAACCCCCAGTCGATGAGAACGGTGCGGCGTCCTTCCGGGCCGATCTCCGGAATCAGATTGCTGGCTTGGGCGTCGAGATGTGCGACCGTCCGGGGCAGGCGGTCGAGGTGTCGGAGCAGCGACTCGGAGGCCGTCATCAACGCAGTGAACGACTGGCGCACCGAAACCGGCAGCCGGTCTCGCACCAGGGGGTGGGTCCAGCATCCTTCGTGGAAACGGGCGTGCCTGCCGCCCAGAGCCTGGGCGGTCGCAAGCCAGCCGCGCAGCCAGTCTCGTGCCGCCCACGGCAGGCGCTGGATGTCCTCCACGTGGGGGACCCCCTGTGCGGCGAAACCTCCCAGGTCGTGGGCAGCGCCGGCCAGTTCGGCGAGTGTGAAGACTGGAGGGTGGGGCATTGGCTCCAGATCCTCCAACCAGAGCCATTCCGTCGTGTCGTCGACTTCCTCGGTCGCCCAGCACGCCACCGGCCGCACTGGCGAGGTGAAGCGATCGGGCAACCCAGAACGTCGAGCCAGGGCCTCGCGTCTCCAGTAGTTCCAATCCCCCGGGGCGCTGATGTAACCGGTCTCGAGCGGCGTTCCGGTCAGGTCGGGAAGGTGGACCACCTTGAGCACCATCCGCCACGACGAGACCCGTTCCGCACCCATCCGCTCAGCCATCCGAGCGGTGCCCCGAACCCGATACAACCCAGCCGTGCTGGGGTTGACCCCAGGGCCTTCGATCGGTTCGCACGTCCATTCAACCGGCCAGGCCTCGGGTGCGCGAAGCGCGCGGCGCACCGCGGGCGCGAGCCGCTCGGCGGACAGAGCGACGGAATCGTCTGCCATCAGGTCACCGGCGGCGAGACCTGCCGGGGCCTCCGGGCGTGGCGGGCGGCGTTCACTCGGGCCTCCTCCACAACGTCTGGGCATGACAGCCATCACGCGAGGACTGGTCGATGGTCCAGGATCGCGTGCGGAGGACCAGCGATCAAGGAGGCGCTGTGAGCCTCAGTGCACCTGATCGACGTTCCCCGGAGGACCAGGGACCAGCCGAAGCTGGGCGAACGTGCACCCCGATGTCGTCCCGTGGGGAGCCGGCAGACCCGGTCCCCCGTCGGTGCGAGCCCCGCGAGCGGTGCACCGGCGAAGGAGAGAGGTCCGGCGGCCCATCGAGCCCGGCCGGCCTCGTCCGGGACTGCCGGCTGATGACCCGACCGACCGTGATGGTGAGTCAGCGGGGCCGGCCGGAATCGTGAGGCATGTCCGCCAGGTAGTCGAACACTTCCTCGAGGGACCTGCTGATGTCGACCGTGCCATGCGCGACCAGCATGGCGCCGGCCTTGGCCCGATCCTCAGGGGCTCAGCTCATGCTTCGACGGGTCAGCGGATCCCTGTGTCGCAGGGGATGTCGACCTTCGCGAAGGCGCCGCTCGTGACTCTCGTGGCCGCGAGCTCGCACGACATCCCAGCCTGGGCCGTGACGACGTACCTTCCCGGGGGGAGGTCGACGCGGTAGCGGCCGTTCGCGTCGGTGGTGGTGCGTGCGACCACGTGCCCACCGGCGTACGAGTCCCCGCCCTGCTGCGTGGCGACGGTGACCCATGAGTCCGCGGCCGGTTCGTCTGGGCATGGGTCGCCTTCTCTCTCGACCGGGCATTGCGGACCCAGGCGGACCCGGCCCGTCACGCCCGACCGGTCTCCGGCCGGCCCAGCGCTCTGTGCTCCACAGGCGGTGAGAGACGACACCGTCAGGGCGATGACGAGCGCGGCACCGATGCGCATGTGGATCGGACGACCGAGCACGCAGGCCGGTTCCATGCCTGGTCCGACGACGCGACGAGACCACGACGGGGGCGTCGTCAGGCGAGATGACACCACGCTGGGACCTCACCGGGGATGAGCCAGGCTTGGACGAGCTGCGCGGAGTGGTCCGGCTGGTCATCGGAAGCGTCGAGGTCGCTGCTCGACGGCAGCAGGAGCAGCAACAACGACGTGCTCCTCGGCGGCGAAACGTTGAACCGGATCTCGCCCTCGCTCGGCCCCGCCCCTCACGGGATACGCAGCCGCTCCTCGGCAACCCGGCGCTGAACGCCCGTCTGTAGTCGCACCGGCTTTGCGCGACTGGACGCCGCTCGGCGAGCGCGAGGGATGGACAGCCTCTCCCCATGGGGGGAGCGTGGTACCAGATCCCGAGTCGAGCAGTCCGCAGCAGGGGAGCGTCCGTGAAGAGAAGTGAGACCGCAAGAGCCCCGTTCCGTCGGCCAGGCCCTTGGCTTCCTGGAACGCTGCTCGCTGTGGTGTGTTGCGGGGGCTTCCTGGTGGCATTTCCGAGTGCGCAGGCAGCCACGGGGTGCCTCGGCATGCGCGCCACCTTGGTGGGCACGGCGGCCCCGGACGAGCTCAGGGGCACCAGCGGCGCCGATGTGATCGTGGGACGCGGCGGCGACGATGTGATCCGGGCTCTCGGGGAAGAGGATCGGATCTGCGGGGGTGCGGGTGCCGACCGGATCTTCGGCGGCGACGGTGACGACCACGTGAGTGCTGGCCGTGGCGCCGACATGGTGGCCGGCTCGGACGGCGGCGACCACATCTTCGGTGGCGGAGGAAACGACGACATCGTGGCCGGAAGGGACCAGGACCGGATCAATGGTGAGACCGGTGACGACACCATCAGCGCTGGACCGGGGCGGGATCACGTGATCGGTGGCCCGGGGAGGGATGGCGTCAGCGGCGGTCGGGGTTTCGACTTCATTCACCTCGACGGGAGCGGTGACACTGTCGATGGCGGCCCACGCCCGGACTGGGCTGACTACCAGCACGCCCCTCATGCGGTCACGGTCGACCTGGTCGCCCACACCGGTTCGGTCGCCGGGCGACATCGTGAGGATGTGTTGAGAAGCATGAGCCGCGTCAAGGGCTCCAGGTTCGACGACACGTTGCGTGGCAACGCCAGGAACAACCTCCTGCTGGGCGGGCGTGGCAAAGACCTTGCGTTCGGCCGGACCGGCGACGACGCCCTTGACGGTGGATACGGCGACGACACTCTGGACGGCGGACCCGGCACGGACCTCCTGATGGGGGGGCAGGGCACGGACACCTGTCTCAACGGCGAGGCCTTCGGCGACACCAACACGTGCGAGATCATCGGACCCTAGGGCCGAGAAGCCCGAACCGGGTCATCGGTCTGTGCTTCACGATTGTTCGTGCTCCGCTTCGCCAGCCGAGGCCGGGTCGCGATGCAGACCCGCCTGTGCGGCCTACGCAGCGGGGATGACGTACTTCCCGTGGAACAGCCCTCTCGGGTCGTAGGTGGTGCGCAGCTGTCGAAGCCGGGCGTAGTTGGAACCGTAGTACGCCGAGATCGGCCGGGACGGCTCCAGGTAGTTGATGTAGGCGCCGATCGAGGCGGACCCGAACTTGGTGTGCCCGGTCGAGATCCAGTTGTACGTCGACGCCTCCACCGACGGGCTCGGCACGGAGGAGAAGGTGACCTTCCACTGCACCGAGGCGACCGCGGTGCGCCAGGGGAATGCGGTGGCCCCGACAGCCTTGCCCGCCAAGGCGCCACCGAACGGCTCCACGAGCAACGTCGTGGACGAGTTCGTCGTGGCCCGAGTCCGGAGGTAACGCGAGATGGCCGAGATCTCGGTACTCGTCAGTGCTCGGCCGAGGATGTCGCTCCCCGAGACATGCACCCGACGGGTGAGCAGACCTGCGGGCGCCAGCTGGCACTGGCTGTCGGTATAGCCGGTGCAGCCGGCCACCTGCTGAAGAGCCTGCAGATGGGTGTACTGCGTGGTCGTCGTCGCCGCCGGCGTTCGACCGATGGCAGCGACCAGCGCGTCGACCTCGGCTGTCGCCGACGTGCCCAGGGCGAACACGTTGATGCTCGGCGTCACGTGCCCCGAGCCCGTCGCCAGATGCAACACCGGCCAACTGGTCGTCGGTGCCACGGCGATCCGCTGCTGCCAGCCGGCGATGACCGCTTCCATGTCCGCATCGGTCCAGCGCAGCGTCGCGTAGCCGACCGTCGTCGCGGCGCTGGTGGCGAAGGTGTACTCGGTCACGACGCCGAAGTTCCCGCCACCTCCGCCGCGGCAGGCCCAGAAGAGGTCGGAGTTCTGCGAGGCGCTGGCGCGGACCGTAGTGCCGTTGGCGAGAACGACTTGAACTCCCCGGAGAGCATCGCAGGTGAGGCCGTAGGCGCGGTCCTCGAAGCCGATCCCGCCTCCGAGCGTGAGGCCGGAGACCCCGACCGTGGCACACGTACCGGTAGGGACCGTCCGGCCGAAAGGCTCCAGAGCCGTGTGGACCGAGTACAAGGGAGCTCCGGCGCCCACCACCACTGTTCGGTTGCTGCTGTGGTAAGCGACCGAGTTGAGCCGCCGCAGGTCGAGCTGGATCCCCCCGTCGCCGCCGGAGGCGCCGACATAGGAATGCCCGCCAGATCGGGGTGCGAACGGAGTCGTGAAGCCGGAGCCGAACCGGACCGTGGTCGCGACGTCGGCCGCGTTCGCCGGTTGGACGACCGCGAGCGGTCGCTCCGTGTCGAAGATCGGGTCGTACAGCTGCAGTGCCCCGAGGTAGCCCGATGTGCTCGGCAGCACGACCGACCCGGACAGGGATGCAGCAAGGTCCTGGAAGTCGGCAGTGGTCGGAGCACCGCTCGCTGCCGCGCTTGCCGCCGGCGAGATGAGCCCCGTGAAACGGCTGACGGCGGCGACTCCGGCCAGACCTGTGCCCGCAGCCAACAACGACCGGCGTGTCAGCTCAGGGTTCCGCATGCTTGGACGATCGCACGATCAGCTGCCATGCACCAGGTCGCCGCCCTTCCCGATGGCGTCCCTCGCGAATCGCCGTGACAGGTCGTGCTCGGCCTCATCTGGAACCCTGGTGCCAAGACCTCAGAGGCAGGCCGACGTGCTGACCAGCCGCTTCGGTGGGCATGGCCCCGGGGCGGGCGCGGTCTCGCCACTCCCATCGGTTCGCGCGCTGCATGTGTGGCGTCGTCCAGGCTGTGTCTCTCATGGGGCGAACCGGCGAGGGCGGGAAGGTGCCGGAGATGTCGGATCATGATGCCTGTGATGAGGCGTAGTTGGTCCCGCAGCGGCATGCTGGCTCTGGCCTGCCTCGTCGTGATCCTCGCTGTCGTGCGGTGGGTGACCAGCAGTCCCGGCTCTGGGACGCCGGAGCTAGGCGTCTACATGCCCGGCAACAACTCCGGCCTCGACGCCTACACGTCCGACTGGCCGGTGCAGCCGAACATCGCTTCCTTCTATCTGAGCTGGGACTCGGAGGTTCCGGCCCTGATGAGGACCTACGCCGCCCAGGGCCGTGAGATACAGGTCCGCCTGGGGACCAAGAGCATCGACGGCTCCTACGTCGCATGGACGGGCATCGCTGGCGGCCACTACGACTCCGACATCGTCGCTCTGATCAAGTCGCTGGACGCGTTGGGGGTTCGGGTGCTGGTGTCGTTGGACTCGGAGCCGGACGCTCAGTACGACGCACCACACGACGCGGGAGGCAGCGACACTCCCGGTGTCATGCCAGGTCAGACCCCGGCCCAGTACGTCGCTGCCGCCAACCACTTTGCCGACCTGATCCACGCCAACTCGACACACGTCGAGTCCCTGGTGTGGCTCGCTGGGTTCAAGGACGCGGCCACGAGCGCGTCGTTCATCCCCGCCCACTCCAAGCTCGACAACATCGGTTGGGACCCCTATGAGACCCGCAGCTACGCCGCCGGTGAGACCCCGACCCAACTGTTCGCTACGTTCATCGACACAGTTCTGGTTCCCTACGGGTACGGCGACATCCCTCGCCACATCACCGAGACGGGCATCGTCACGGGCCGCGTCAGCGTCACGCTGTGGACCGCTGACCAGCAGATCGAGTTCTGGCAGTCGATCCCCGGCGCGATGACCGCCGACGATATCGAGTCGGTCGTGTGGTTCCGCGACAACAGCGGCAGGCACGACTACATCCCCACCGATCCCTCGGTGGATCGGGCGTTCAGCGCCATGGTGGCCAGTGCGCTGTCCTAGGTCGTCAGGCCCAGACCCATGCCGACCGACCTGCGGCGGCCACGACGGCGGTTCGGGTCAGGCGATCGAGGACGCTGGTGCGTCGGAATGCGTGGGGAGCAGTGCCACCTTGCCGCCGGGGTGGCGCCCGAGGAGGAGCTCCGCCGCGTCGAGGGCTCGCTCGAGGCCGAAGGTGTGAGCGACCGGAACCTCCAGCTCCCCCTCGGCGGCCAGTCGCACGAGGTCAGCGCGGAACCCGTCGCGGTAGGCCGCACTGTCGGGTAGGTCGCCGCCGATCACCCGGATACCCAGATCGGCGCCCCGCTGCTTCGCAGCGATCGTGACGATGCGGGCAAGGTCGGAAGTCACGGCCAGCGACACGTCGACGGCCTCGTCGGTGCCGACGCAGTCGAGCGCAGCCGCAATGCCCTCCGGTGCGGCCTCATGGACCCGGCTCTCCAGTCCGGCGCCGTACGAGACCGGCTCGCCGCCGAACCGGCGCACCTCGTCGAAACGGGCCGGACTGCAGGTACCGACAACGCGCACCCCGAGGAGCGCGGCCTGTTGCAGCAGGCTGACCCCGACGGCGCCCGACGCGCCGTGCACCAGAACCGTCTCACCGGGAAGAGCCGCGCTGACCTGCAGCATCTCCGAGGCGGTGGTTGCGGCCAACAGCAGGTTGGCGGCCTGCTCGAAGGTGAGAAGATCGGGCTTGGCGAACACGTCTCGCGCTGGGACGTTCATCTCGCTGGCCCAGCCGCCGAGCACCCGGAATGCCAGCACCTCGTCACCGACGGCGCCGTTGCCCGAGGCGATCTCCGTGTCGGCACCGACGGCTGTCAGCACGCCGGCGATCTCATAGCCCACCCCACGAGGGAACGGGGCTCGCTTGCCCTCGGCCACATGCGAGGTGTCGGCCGGGTTCACCCCCGCGGCTCGCACCTGGACGGTGACCTCGCCACGGGGCGGCGGTGGCACGTCGTAGGACACGAAGTCGAAGACCTCCAGGCCTCCTGGTCGTGTGGCGATCCACCGCTGCGCCATGCATGCGCCAACCAGACCCACGCAGCACGCATTCCCCCGTGGACGATGACTCGGCTCGCCCGCTGGACGTTCGGGCTACGCCTCTGCTGGGGCGCGGCGGTCCGTGGCCACGGCGACGCGGTGCATGACGCGGCGTTGGGGCAGGTAGTCCGCGACCGCATAATGCTGGGTCCCGCGGTTGTCCCAGATCACGACCATGCCGGGCTGCCATCTGACCCGCACGTGGAAGTCGGGTCGGTTGATCAGGTCGAAGAGGTAGGTCAGGAGTCTGGCGCTCTCGGGTGCCGAGAGACCGATCACGAAGCGCGTGAACGACTCGCTGACGTTCACATACGGTCGCCCCGTGACGGGATGGTGCGCGATCACCGGATGCACCGCCGTCCCGGCCTTGGTCAATGCGGCGCTGATCCCGTCCTCGCCCCCTTCCAGGTAGGCCGCGGTTCGGAATGCTCCCATGTCGTGGACGGCATCGAGCTGGGCGAGGTCACGCCTCATCCCGGGGTCGAGCGCGTCATGCACCGCGAACGCGCTCGCCCAGAGCGTGTCGCCCCCGACCGGCGGTACCTCCACCGCCTTGAGGATGGAGGCGAACGGCGGCTGGGACCGGTAGGTCATGTCCGAATGCCACTCGGCGGCGTCGGGCTTCTGATCGCCCTCCCAGGCCAGGACCACGACGTCCTCGAAGTCCGGGTGCGTGGTGTAGGAGTGGTGCCGCAGCCCCAGCGTGCCCAGGGCATGACCGAGCTGCACCATTCCTCGCGCATCGAGGTCGGCATCGGGGAGCACCAGGATCGAGTGCTCCACGAGTGCGGCGTGGACCACGTCCGCCAGCTCTTCGGAGATGTCGACCGTTCCCGGCGGCAGGGTGGCTGTCGCCCCCAGGGCGGGCGTGAGGCGGGCGCAGGTCAGTTCCATGGAGACAGGCTAGGAGCATCGACGCCGGCTGCCATCGGACTCGCGCTCGGGATCCGCCGCCCTCGCACTGGATCCCATCCGTACCAGGTGCTGGCAGGGGTCGCGATCGCTCAGGGTGCTCGGACATGCGATGACGGGCGATGTCGATCGGAGCGTCACGTCCGTCATGCAGGCCGGGCGAGCGTCCGACTCGTCGAACGCCCGCGTGCGCCACATGGGCGCGCAGACCCCCACACGCCCATCTGCTGTGCGCGCTGCGCCGGGCCTCGGTCCAGCCGGCACGAGGGCACCCCCATGTCGGGAGCCGTCCTGAGAGCGCGGATGCCAGATGGGTGGCCGCTCATCCGGACCGGACGTCGAGCGACTTCGGGCGCCCGTCATCGGGTGATCAGTGATGACGACTGCAGCACGGCGGGCCGGATCGGTCGCCTGCCGTGGACGCCGGAGTGCTGCTCGCGCAGCCGGCTCGCCGGCGGATGGACTCTCGTCGCGGGGATGGCGCCGATCGCGTCCGCTCTCGCCCCCGACAAGGCATCCGGGCGGGGCGCAGAGTCGCCCTGAGTCCAGGCTCAGGTGACCGGCGGTTCCTCGGCCAGCGCGCGGCGTTCGGCCATCACTAGGCCCACGGCGAGCAGCACGACCACTCCGCCGACCACCACCGGCCAGGTGATCGGCTCGCCCAGCCATGCGCAGCCGAGGAGGACGGCGACCACGGGGTTGACGTAGGCGTGGGTCGAGACCAGCGAGATCGGTGCGTGTCGGAGCAGCCAGACGTAGGCGGTGTAGGAGGCCACGGACGAGAGAGTCAGGTAGCCGAGCACCCACCAGGTCTCGACCGGGAAGTGGAAGTCGGTCCGCTCACCGGATGCCACACCGGCCACCGTGAGCACGACGCCGCCGGCCAGGAGCTGGAACGCCGTCGTGGCGAACGTGCTGTCCGGTAGCGACAGTAGGGGCTGCAGGAAGGAGCCGACCGCCCAGCAGCCCGCCGCGGCCACGATCAGCAGCGACGGCCAGAGCGGGAAGCCGGGCACCGCACGGCCTCCGAGGATCAGCACCGCCAGGCCAGCGAAACCGACGACCACGCCGACCCAGGTCACGACGGGGGGACGGTCACCGGTCCCGAGCCGCAGCAGCACGATCGCGATCGGAGCCAGTGCTGTCAGCAGTGCAGCCGGGCCGGCCTGCACCCCTGCGGCCTCGGCCCATGTCGTCGTACCGTTGGTGAGCACCTGGAGGAGCACCGCCAGCAGGAGGCATCCCAGGACCGCACGGCGATTCGCTCGGAGTCGCCCCGGCCCGCGTCGCGCGGCGACGTACGCCGCCAGCAGCCCACCGGCGACGACGTACCTCAACCCGATGGACAGCAAGGCGGGCACGTCCTGGACGACGTAGCGGATCGCGACGTAGACCGACCCCCACACCAGGTAGACGACCAGCAATCCGGCGGCGACGCCGAGGTTCTCGCGGGAGACGCTGAGCGGGAATCTCGCCCTATCGGCGTGCGTGGCCATCAACTCGCACTGTAGAACTCGCTACGTCAGCGCGACAGACGCCTCGGGAGAGGGAGGCTCCGGGCCTCGTTGACTGCCGCGAGGTGGGCGACTTGGTGTGCGAAGGAAGGACCAGGAAGGGACCATGCTCGGATCGAGCTGGGGAAGCATGGTCATGGGAACTACCCCTGCTCGCGGGCGCGCCGCAGCGTCATATGGGTCACCAGCGACGTCGACCGCGACGACGCGACCTCGAACGACAGGCCCTTCAGGTCACGGAACAGGGCCTCGCCCGAGCCCAGCACGACCGGCGCGACGTGGAGGCGTAGCTCGTCGATGTGTCCGGCTCTGAGGAACTGGTTGATCGTCGAGGCCCCACCGGCGATCGAGATCGTCTGGTCGCCGGCCGCGTCGGCGGCCTGGCGGAGCGCCTCCTCCGGCCCGCCGGTCACGAAGTGGAACGTCGTCCCGCCCTGCATCTCCAGCGGCTCGCGTTCGTAGTGCGTCAGCACGAACACCGGACCGTGGTACGGCGGCTCGTCGCCCCACCAGCCCTTCCAGTCCAGATCCCACTCGCCGCGCCCTGGGCTGAACATGTGGCGCCCCATGATGTAGGCGCCGGCGGACGTGATCGCCTCCCGCTCGGCCACGTGCTGCTCCGGCTCCTCGAACATCCAGCGATGGAGGCTCTCGCCGCCGACACCGAGCGGGTTCTCGGCGTCCTGGTCGGGGCCGGCGATGAACCCGTCCAGGGAGACTGCGGGATCTGAGGTCAGGTACGGCATCGTGCGATCACTCGTCCTCCCACCGCATCGGGTAGACCTCGAACGCGGTTGCGAACGCCGTGCCCATCCGCTGGCCGACCTGCCGGCCGAAGCCCTCGAGGAACTCGCGCGGATCCCAGTTCTCCCATCCCAGCCCGTCGATGTAGGCCTGGTGGGCGGCGAGAGAGGCGACCCCGGCGTCGAACGTGTCGGTGGTGTCGACCCCGTGCTGTGCCCGATCCGATCCGCCGACCCAGACCTGCCGCACGCCGTCCCAGGGCTCCACGCCGTCGGCGAGCTGCTCGGGGAACACCCAGCGGTTCCCGGCGTCGCGTACGGCGTCGAGGACGGCTCGGCCGGTGGCGATGTGGTCCGCCTGGTTGAGCATGCGGCCGCCGAAGGTCTCGTGGAAGTTGACGGTGATCACGATCTCGGGCCGGTGCCTGCGGACGATCGCACAGATCTCACGCCGCAACGGCACGCCGTACTCGAGGATGCCGTCGGGCTGGTGGAGGAACTCCACGGTGGAGACGCCGACGGCCCGCGCCGACTCGATCTCCTCGGCCTCGCGGACACGGCGGCACTCCTCGGGCTCCATCGAGTCGATCCCCGCCTCGCCAGAGGTCACCATGCAGTAGACGACCTCCTTGCCCTGGCCGGTCCAGCGCGCGACCGCGGCGGCGGACCCGAACTCCATGTCGTCGGGGTGCGCCACGACGGCCAGGGCGCGGGTCCAGTCCTCGGCGAGCGGTTCGAGCGGTGATGGCTTGTCCATGCCCCGAGCATGCCTGCAAATGGGTTGGGCCGACACGCCGGGGTCCGGTTGGGTGGTCGCCATGGTCGAGATCGAGGCCGTCGACCTCACCGACCGCGACCGGCTCCGAGAGTTCTGGCTGGCCGAGCGTGAGGCGCAGAAGCACGGCCGCCCGTTCGCCGTCCTCCGCACGTTCGACAACCTCGCGATGGTGGGGGAGCCGCACGACTACTTCCGCAGCGTGCTTCTCACGGCCAGGCGAGGGGATGCGCCGGTCGGCACCGCCGCCATCGGCGTCGGGCTGCGCGACAACCTCCACCTCGCCCACGTCGACGTGAACGTCGTGCCCGCACACCGCCGCCAGGGTGTCGCGACGGCTCTGCTCGACGCGGTCCTCGCCTGGTGCCGCGAGCACGACCGGACGACGCTCCTGGGCGAAGCCCCGACGCCCCTCGACACCGCCCCAGCCGATACCGCGTCGTACGCGTTCGCCGTCTCGCGCGGATTCACCGGCGTGCAGCAGGAGGACCACTTCCTCCTCCGACTGCCAGCGACACCACCCGGAGCCCCGGAGGTGCCGGGCTATGAGGTACTGACGTGGGGCGACCGCTGCCCGGACGAGTACGCCGCGGCGTTCTGTGTGATGCGCAGCCAGATGAACCAGGACGTGCCGACGGGCGAGATCGACATGGAGCCGATCGCATTCGACGAGGACCGGATGCGGACGCTGGAGTCGCGGACCGCCCGACTGTTCCACTCGGTCGTCTCGGCCGCGCGAACCGCGGACGGGACGTTCGCCGGCTACTCGCGCGTCCTCCTGCCCCGTGGGGGCGACGAAGCGGTCCAGGACGACACCCTCGTGATGCCCGTCCACCGTGGACACCGCCTTGGTACCGCGCTGAAGCTGGCCACGCTCGCGGTGGTGCAGCGCGAGCATCCCGAGCGAACGACCCTCCACACGTGGACCGCGGCCGGCAACGTCCCGATGCAGCGCACCAACCACGCGTTCGGGTTCGTGCCCGTGGAGCGGATCCACGAGATGCAGCGCACGGTCTGACGGCACCCGAGCGGGCCGACGTTCCCTCGCGGCCGCGCTCGCCTCGCGCGGTGCGAGCGGCCTAGCAGTAGGCCCTCGGGTGGATGCCGGCGTAGTTAAGCGGCCCGGCCACGACCGTGAGCAGGGCGCTGCCGATGAAGTCGCAGTCGCGGCGGGCGCCGCTGTTGAAGTACCCGCGGTCGTCCGCGGCGCTGGCCCCGAGGATGAACCAGATGATCACCAGGATGAACAGGAAGGTCTTCACCGGACTCCTCCGTCGCGGCAGGACAGCGTGGCCGGATTCTAGGGCGTGGGGACAGGCTCCCGCAGGGAACGCCACGAACCCAGGACGGTCAGCTTGCCGAGCTGCACCGCGACCCAGGCGAGGGCCAAGCCCGCGACGTCGTCCACGGCGAAGTGCCAGCCGAGATACACCGTGGCCAGCAGCGTGCCGACCAGGAACGCCCCGGCCACCCACGACACCGCCCGCAGCCCGTAGTACCGGGCCATCAGGAAGACCAAGAACGTGAGCGCGCAGTGCAGGCTCGCGAAGGCCGAGATCTGGGCGAACGCGTCGGGCGCGTGCGGTTGCGCGAGCAGGTGCGCCCGCTGCTCGAGGTAGGTCGCCTGGGTCTCCTGGATCGAGGTCCGGGTGAGCCCGGCGAACTCCTGCGGCGCGGCGTGGAACGGGCCCAGTGAGGGGATCAGGTAGTAGGAGCCGACGCCGATGATCCAGGCCCACATGGCCGAGACGACGAAGACGTACGCCGCCCGGACCGTCGGCGTGAACGCCAGTGCCGCGACCAGGGAGATCGTCACCACCGTCGGGAAGGACTCGTAGAGGCCGGTGAGCACTCGCGCCGCGAGGTCCCGGCCCAGGAGGTCGTGCAACAGGACCGCGGGGCTGTGGCCGAGGAACAACCACCTGTCCCAGCGCAGGAGCAGCTGGTCGTGCGGTGTGCGGAAGACGTCCCAGCTCTTGAGGTTGCGGTAACAGAGGTAGACGGTCTGGTAGGCGACCAGAGCCAGCACGATCATGCCGATCCGGTACGGCGTCCACCGAGCGCGCGCGGCGCGCCACAGCGAGCGGCCCGGGCGCTTCCTGTCCAGGAACCACCGCGCGGCGATGTCGATCACGACGAAGAGGAGCAGCGTCTGCGCCGTGCTCACGATCTTGTGCGTGAACAGCTTGCCGCCCGGGTCGCGGAACGGGACGTCCACCTGACGCGAGCGCGCGATCGCGATGACCGCGAACACGACGACGACCGCGAGCACCCGGATCACCCAGACCCAGTCGCGGACAGGCGGCTCCGTCTCCCCGGCGTACGCCGGTGCCTCCGGCGTCCTGCCCGCTGTGGTGTCCATCGGCAGACATTCAACATGTTGGGTGGTGGTGGCGGCGAAACCTCGGGGACGGAACGACCGCCGCGCGGCTGCAGCGTTTCGGGTGTCCTCGCTGTCGTGCCCTGTCATCGTGGTCCCTCATGCTGCGCACAGGAGGAGCGATGTCGTCTCGGAGCACTCGCCAGGTCACCCGTCTGGCTGCTACCGCCATGCTGGCCGCGATGCCGGTAGCGCTGGGCGCGTCGGCCTCGGATGCGAGTCCGATCTACCACTCGACACTCGTCGTGGCGGGCGCGTGGGACAGCCGGGTAGGTCAGGACGGCAGCTACTACGTGACGGGAACCGCGCCGCTGGGCGGCATGGCGAGCACCCCTGGTGCCTATGTCGAGCCCGGCTCGAACGGTGAGGGGGCCTTCCTCACCGCCTACGACCCGACGGGTCGGGTGTCGTGGCAGCTCACGTTCGGTGGTCAGGTGCGCACCCAGGGCGACCGGGTCGCGGTCGGGCGCGACGGCAGCGTCTACGTCGCGGGAGACGTCAACCAGCCGGAGGGGTTCCCGACCACGCCGGGTGCCCTCAGCAGGCACTACCAGGGCGTCGAGGGAGACATCTTTCTCGCCAGGTTCTCCGCTGACGGCTCACGGCTCGTCTACAGCACCCTGCTGCCGGGGGTCTTCTCCGCCAACGACCTGGAGGTCGACGACCAGGGTCGGGCCGTCCTGACCGGGTCCGCCTACGACGACCTCCCGGCCTCATCCGACGCGTTGCAGCCGACACCCCCCTCGCCGCAGGAGACGGCGTCCTACGCGCTGGAGGTCAAGCCCGACGGTTCGGCGTACCGCTGGGCGACATACCTGCCCGGGAACGACGAGGCGAAGGCCATGCAGGTCGAGCCCGGGCCCGACGGCACGGTCGTCGTCGGGGGCCAGACCCGCAGCAGCAACTTCCCGACGACACCGGGTGCCGTCGACGACGCCACGTCCGGGACGGACGTCTTCGTCTCGGAGCTCAGTGCCGACGGCACCTCGCTGCTCGCGTCGGCCCGGTTCGGCGGTCACCAGGAGACCGACGAGCGGATCTCCGGCCTCGCGGTCGCGCACGGCGCCGTGTGGGCCACGGGCATCTCGGACGCCACGGACTTCCCGACGACGCAGAACGCGTGGTTCCCGACCAGGCCCGCGGGCTACCGGCAGCCGCCGATGTGGGTCGCCCGCCTGCCGCTGTCCCTCGCCGCCTTCGACTTCTCGACGTACCTGCCGGCTCGTGGCGGAGAGGTGCACCCCGCTCCCGACGGCAAGGCCGTCATCGAGGTCGGCGACAATCCGTCGACAGGCTTTCCCCGCCCAGGGGACGACCTCGTCTCCGCGTTCCTGTACCTGAACCCTGACGGATCGCTGTCCGACGTCCTGGAACCGTCGCTCACGCCGCGGGACTTCGACGTCGACCGGGCCGGGACGATCTACACGATGAGCTATGCCTCGCAGACCCAGCGCGGCCTGGTGCGGGGCTCCGGGGAACGTCACCATGCCGTGCTCGGTCGGTACGCCCACTGCACGGTCACGGGCACCAGGGGGGACGACGTCCTCCGCGGCACGCGCGGACCTGACGTGATCTGCGGCCGCGGGGGAGACGACGTGATCGTCGGTGGCGGATCCTACGACGTGCTCCGCGGAGGCGCCGGCGCCGACGTCCTCCGTGGCGGACGCGGGGTCGACGTCCTCGACGGCGGCGCTGGACACGACGTCCTGTCCGGCAGCTCCCGCCGCGACCTGGTGGCCGGCGGTGCTGGCGCCGACCGGCTCCGCGGCGGCGGAGGACCCGACCTCCTGCGCGGTGGCGCCGGCCGCGACGCCATCGACGGCGGTGCCGGCGACGACCGCTGCCGCGACCCGCAGACGTCGACCAGGTACCGCCTGTGCGAGAACCGGCCTCACTGAGCGGCGGGCCGGCTGGTCGCCCGCCCCCACCGGAGCGGCACAATGTCGGCGGGGCGGTAGCTCAGTCGGTCAGAGCAAGGGACTCATAATCCCTGGGTCGCGGGTTCGAGCCCCGCTCGCCCCACTCAAGAGTTTCCGCACGTCGCGCCACGAATCAGCCTCTGAACCTGGGCACCGCGGCCCTCGGTGACGGACCGCGTTTGGAGCCCGCCCGTCGCGTGTCGAGCCGGGGATTGGAGTTGTGAAGGACACCGCCCCCCGCGGCAGAATGCGCGCATGGAGAGCCACGAGCCCGACTTCATCGTCGTCGGCGACCGGGTCGCCCTGGGAGCGCTTCGGCGCGATCTCGCCGCCGACTACGCGCGTTGGATGAACCAGGCGGCGGTCCGCGACGGCCTCAACCAGATGGGCATCGCCACGCCGCAGAGCCAAGAGAAGTGGGTCGAGGAGAATCTCGAGCGCGGCGCGAGCAGCGAGCCCGAGGTGGTCGAGTTCACGGTCTACGACCGTGAGGACGGCGCGCCGGTCGGCACGGCGGGTCTGCTCGACATTCTCCATGCCCACGGGAACGCCGAGTTCGCCATCTACCTCGGCGAGCGCCGCGGTCGGGGGCTCGGCACCGAGGCGACCCGCCTCGTGCTCGACTACGCGTTCCACGTGCTGGAGCTGCGCAACGTGCTGCTCGAGACGCTGGAGTGGAACGCCGCCGGGCTGGCGGCCTACGAGCGCGCGGGCTTCCGCCGCATCGGGGTGCGGCGCGGCGCGCGGATCAGCCGCGGGCGACCCACCGACATCGTGCTCATGGACGCGGTGCCCGCGGACTTCGGCGCCTCGGTGCTGCGCTGAGCCGCGCCGGTCGCGCCTAGCACCCGCATCGGCGAGCCGAGCGCTGCGACCCGGTCCGGAAATGACTGAGCGGATCGCGAGAGTCGTATGCCGGCGACGATCTCGTCGAATCGGGCTCGAACGTCGTCGTCGAGGTCGAGCAGGAGGGGCATGAGTGTGCGCTCATGCCGCGACCGCCGGAGATGGCACCTGTTCGCGCGACCGTTGATATCGACTGTTGTCGAGCGGCACATGCGCCGACAATGAAGTAGGCCCGCTCTGACACCGGAGGTCGGAATGACCGTCTTGCTCCAAGACCGCACGTTGTCGGCCGTGCGTCGGTTGCTCGCGGCCGAGCCCGAGGTCGGGACCTTGCTACCAAACACCGCGCTGGAGGCGATGCACCAGCTCATTGGATGCGATGAGACCGGAATCGGTGAGACCGACCAGACCGGCTACCGCCTCAGGGCGCTCAGCTTTCCGTCGGTGGACTTGGGTGACCCCCAGGTATGTGACGGCCCGTTGCCGACCGGGCTCATCCACGACGCAGAACTCCCTGAAAGCGCACGCAATGCTCCCGACCTGAGTATTCGTGACCTGATCCGCTTCGGTTTCAAGACCGGCCGGGGCACAGTCGTGCAGCTCTGGTTCTCGCGCCAGGTTGAATCGTTCAGCGAGCGCGAGCTCGCCCTTCTGAAGATGGTCGAGCCGGCGGTGGGTCGCCTGGTCCGGGAGTGCGCCTGGAGTCAGCAGGCAGGCACCCTCTCGGCGTCCGAGCGAGGGGTGCTCACGTTGGTCGCGAAGGGTGCGACCAACAGGGAGGTGGCCGAGGAGCTGTACGTCACGGTGCACACGGTTCGGAAGCACCTCGAGAACGCGTACCGCAAGCTCGGCGTCACCAACCGAACGGCGGCAGCCCAACAACTGCGAGCCGGCTCTTGAGTCGGAGAGAGCGGACGAACACTAGACATTTGGCGAATGGTCGGCGCCACCCAGTTCTGAAATCCTGAGAGCGACCCCTCCTCCGACCAGGAGCCGACATGAACAAGCTCATCACCGGGCTCGCCGCCGCGGGCTTCCTCTGCGCCGCCACTCCCTCGAACGCCGCCGGATCAGCGGGAAGTTCGTGCCCGCCCGGAGGCAGCGGCTACGTGCTGTGGGACGTCGACACGGAGCCCTATGCCGTCGACAACGCGGTCGACGAACAAGGCAACGCGGACGGTAGCGTCTGCGCACAGCCCAAGAAGCTCGTCCTCGACGAGGACGGCAACCCGTTCCAGCTGTACAACTTCATCGACAACAGGGTCGCCGATTAGCGCGCGAGCGGCCCGCCATCGGATGCCTTGAACCGCGGCGCCCCCGGGCTGCACCGTCATGATCCGACACCCCACCCAAGCGGCCGGGCTGATCGCTGCTGCGCTGTTCCTTCTCCTCGGCGGATGTGGCGGGAGCCCCGACACGGGAGAGTCAACCCGGGACACCGCGTCGTCAACCCCGCAGGGCACGTCCTCCGCGACGCAGAACGGGAACGACTCAGGCGCGTCGGTGAGTCCTCCACATCTGGTCGAGGGCCCCGCCACTCCACTGAAGCCAGGGACCTACCAGTTCTCCGTCCTCGCGAACCCCGGCGTCGCGCCCCCGGAGGCACTGATCGAGGTCCCCCACGGCTTCGTCGACGAGGCCGCCTGGTACGTCGTGTCACGCGATCAGCAGCAGTTCCTTGGCCTGTGGACGGTCGGGCTGGTCGATCGCGACGCCTGTCCATCTGGAAGGGGACGGCAATTCGACCCCGGGCCGTCGGTTGAAGACTTGGCCGACGCGCTGGTCGCCCAGAAGTCGACCCGAGCGTCCACGCCCAAGCCGGTGGCCCTCGCCGGGCACGAGGGTCTCTACCTCGAGCTGTCCAGTCCGCACGACATCAGCCGGTGCGAGCAGACCGGCCATCTGTGGGGATACCCGGGCGGCCGCGGGATCTACAACGACGGCCAGGTCGACCTGCTGTGGATCCTCGACGTCGACGGGCAGCGTCTCGTCGTCAACGCGGCGTACACCCCGAAGTCAAACGCAGCGGACATCGACGAACTCACCTCCATGGTCGACTCGCTCGAGTTCGCCAGGACCGGGAAGTAGCCGTCGTTCGTTGATCGCCCGCACATCGTCTCTGTGTTGCGTCGGGTGATGCGGGACGTTTCGGCTCCGGTTGATGCCGGACGCTTCTTCGGGTGGTGCCGGACACTCCCGATCTTTCCCCTGCAGCGACGGCGCCCTCGCGAGCATCCTGGAACCGCGGATCGGCCGAGTCCACTCCCCGGCTCGAAGGCTCGGGCTCTCATGGCTCGCCAGGTCCCCCATCCACGTGCCCGTCGCGCTGAACACCGCAGGTGGTGCCAGACTGCCCCCGTGACGACGGCTCCGCGGCGGGGGAACCGACCCCGTCCCGCCCCGACCCTCGAAGAGGTCGCAGCGGTTGCCGGTGTGTCACGGGCGACTGCGAGCCGCGTGCTCCGTGGCGACGCGAAGGTGAGCGAGCATGCGCGCGACGTGGTGCTGGCGGCGGCCCAGGAGATCTCCTACGTCCCCAACCTGGCGGCTCGCACCCTGGTCACCGGGCGCAGTGAGTCCATCGCGTTCCTGGTGGAGGAGACGGAGGAGCGGATGTTCGCCGACCCCTTCTTCCTGGGCATGCTGCGCAGTGCCCAGGAGGCCGTGGCGGTGGCGGGACTCCAGCTGGTGTTCACCGTGATGACCCGGCCCGAGGATCAGGAGCGTTTCTTGGCCTACGCCGCGGGCGGCCACGTCGACGGCGTCCTGCTCCTCTCCCTGCACGGGCAGGACAAGTTGCCGCAGCGGCTCGAGGCGCTCGGCGTCCCGACGGTTCTCAGCGGGCGTCCGCTCGTGGGTGGGCGGCGGCTGTGGTACGTCGACGCGGACAATGTGGGCGGTGGCGAGATGGCGACCAACCATCTGCTCGAGGCTGGCCGCCGCAACGTCGCGACGGTCGCCGGCCCTCTCGACATGTGCGCGGGTCAGGACCGCCTGGCCGGCTACCGCGTCGCCGTCCTGGCTGCTGGTCGTGAGTACGACGAGAGCCTGGTCTCCGTGGGCGACTTCACGTCGGCCGGAGGTCACGCCGCGACGGTCCGTTTGCTCGAGCAGCGTCCAGACGTCGATGCGATCTTCGCGGCTTCGGACCTGGCCGCCTTCGGCGTCGTCCGGGCCGTGCGTGAGAGCGGAAGACGAGTCGGCGACGACGTGGCGGTGATCGGGTTCGACGACATCCCGGCGGCTGCGGAGCAACAGCCCGCGTTGTCAACGGTGAAGCAGCCGATCGCCGCCCTGGGAACGGCGATGACCCGGCTCCTCCTGGACCGCATCGAGGGTCGACAGGGCCTGCGCCGGCGCACGGTGCTACCGGTCGAGCTGGTGCTCCGCGAGACCGCCTGAGACTCCCGACCCCGCGGTGCACCACGTCGCGGGGGATCCACGCCCGCGACCCTCCTGCAACAGGGGCGATGCCGGCGCCTTTCCCCACGTCGGCCCTTGACAGGTCCCGCCGGTCGCAGCATGCTGAGCGACGAGCGTTTGTGAGAGCGCTCTCACAAACAGAGAGTCGGACCCGGATCCGAACCGTCACCCAGGAGAGCCCATGCCTCGAAGCTCCACACGTCGCCCCGGTGCGGCCCTGGCCGCGCTGGTCGCCGCCGGCGCGGTCGTGCTCGCCGGCTGCGGCGGCACCAGCTCGTCGGAGTCGACCGACACCTCGGCGCAAGCCGGCCCCTGCGGCACCACCGCGGACACCACCGTGACCGTGGGCCTCTTCGGGACCTTCGGCTTCAAGGAGGCGGGGCTGTGGGACGCCTACCACAAGCTGTGTCCCAACATCACGATCAAGGAAGACGTCGTCGAGCAGTCCGCGGACTACTGGACCCGGCTCAAGACCCGGCTGGCGTCGGGAAGCGGCTTGGACGATGTCCAGGCGATCGAGATCGGGTTCGTGGCGGACGTCGTGCAGAACCACGCGGACCAGTTCGTGAACTGGAACGACGTGCCGAACGCCGACGCTGACAAGGCAGAGTTCTACGACTGGAAGTGGCAGCTGGCCTCGACAACTGACGCGTCGACCACGGTCGGGTTGGGCACGGACATCGGACCCGAGGCCATCTGCTACCGCAGGGACCTCCTCACCCAGGCAGGGATGCCCTCGGACCCGGAGACGCTGGCGCAGAAGTGGGGGACGTGGGACGACTTCATCGCCTTCGGCAAGCAATACGAGGCGTCGTCGACGAAGCCGTCCGGGTCACACTTCGTCGACAGCGCCGCGAGCGTCTTCTCGACGGCCGTCTACCAGGGCCAGGAGGCCTATGACAACGCCGACGGGGAGCCCGACGTCCAAGGCAGCGACGGGGTGAAGAACGCGTGGAGCTACGCGACCCAGGCCGCGCAGGGCGGTATCACGGCGGGGCTCCAGCAGTTCACCCCGGCCTGGAACAAGGCATTCTCCAGCGGCGCTTTCGCCGCCCTGGCCTGCCCCACCTGGATGATGGGCTACATCCAGAGCCAGGCCGGCGACTCCTACGCCGGCAAGTGGGACATCGCGCCGGTCCTGCCCGGCGGTGCCACGAACTGGGGCGGCTCATGGCTGGGGGTCCCGGACAAGGCGGCGCACCAGGACGCGGCGATCGCGCTGGTCGAGTGGCTGTCCGCCAAGAAGCAGCAGCTCACGATGTGGAAGGAGGGCGGTCACTTCCCGTCGAACTCCGACGCCGCGGCCGCGCCTGCGGTCAGTGACGCCAAGAGTGAGTACTTCAGCAACGCACCTGTTGGTCAGATCTTCGGTGGCATCGCGCAGAAGATGCAGATACCGCCCATCGGGTTGTACGACACCCAGATCCAGCAGGCGTTCACCACCCAGCTGACCAACGTCGAGACGAAGGGAACCTCACCGGACGACGCGTTCGGTGACGCGTTGGACGCGATCGAGCAGGTCACGGGCTGACCGGAGAGCCGGGACGCCGACCCCTGGTAGGGGCGTCGGCGTCCCGGCCCCGGCCCGGACGCGGCGAGATGGAAGACACGACCGTCCGCCATGGCCTAGGAAAGGTGCCCATGACCGCCCTGTTGCACTCCAAGGTGCAGGCCGGGGAGGGAGTGCCCCGGCGGCGTACCTCCCGGCCGAGCCAGAGTCTCCTCCCGGGGCGCCGGATCGCCTACGTGTACGTCCTGCCGTTCTTCCTGATCTTCGCGGCGTTCAGCGTCTACCCCTGGATCGCCACGGCCTGGGTGTCGCTGCACGACACCCGGCTGTCGACGTATCACGAGTCGAGCTGGATCGGGCTGGAGAACTACCGCAACCTGTTCACCAACCGGTTCTTCTGGAACGCCTTCCGCAACACGATCTCGATCGGGGTCATCTCGACCGTCCCGCAGCTGTGCATGGCCCTGGGCATCGCCCACCTGCTCAACTACCGGCTGCGCGGTCGGACCTTCTTCCGAATCGCCATCCTGATGCCGTACGCCACCAGCCTTGCGGCCGCGACCGTGATCTTCGCCGAGCTGTTCGACCCGAACCTCGGCCTCATCAACTGGAGTCTGCAGACGCTCCATCTGCCCACGGTCGACTGGCAGGGGTCGACCTGGCCGTCGCAGATCGCAGTCTCGTCGATCGTGATCTGGCGGTGGACCGGCTACAACGCTCTGATCTACCTGGCCGGCATGCAGGCGATCAGCTCCGATCTCTACGAGGCGGCCGCGATGGACGGAGCGAGCCGGTGGGCGCAGTTCCGCTACGTCACGCTGCCGGGGCTCCGGCCGACGATCCTGTTCACGATCGTGGTGTCCACGATCGGCGCCGCCCAGCTCTTCGGTGAGCCGTTGCTGTACCACAACGGCCTGCCCGACGGCGGCACGCAGAACCAGTACCAGACCCTCGGTCTGCTCATGTACCAGCAGGGCTGGACCAACGACCGGCTGGGCCTCGCGTCCGCAACGGCCTGGACGATGTTCCTGATCATCGTGGTGGCGGTCGGTAGCAACCTGCTGCTCGCGCGCAGGAGGGAGCGCCGTGAGGGCCATCGGGCCTCGATCGTGGCGGCCGTGCCGGAGGTGAGGGCGCGATGAGCCGGGCGAACGGGCCGAGGGCAGGCGGCGGCGTGCTCCAGGCCAGCTGGGTGACCTACCTGCTGGTCGGGCTGGTCACCCTGGTGTCGGTCTTCCCCCTGTACTACACGATCGTGATGGCGTCGCACACCAACGCCGAGATGGCGGCCGCCACCCCACCGGTGCTTCCGAACAGCTCGATCTTCGGCAACGTCAAGAAGGCGCTCGAGCTGGCGCCGCTGAACCAGGGCCTGCTCAACTCCTTGTTCGTGGCCGGGGCCCTGGCCGCCGGGACGGTCGCCTTCAGCACACTCGCCGGCTTCGCCTTCGCCAAGCTGCGCTTCCGTGGCTCGAACGTCCTGCTGGCGATCTGCGTGGCGACCATGATGGTCCCCCTCCAGATGGGCGTCATCCCGCTGTACATGCTGATGGCGAAGCTCGGGCTGGCGGGGCACCTGAGCGCGGTGATCCTCCCGGGCCTCTGCACGGCGTTCGGCGTGTTCTTCATGCGGCAGTACGTCGCGAGTGCGGTTCCCGACGATCTGATCGAGGCGGCGTACATGGATGGGGCGGGGCCCTTCCGGGTGCTCTGCTCGGTCGTCGTGCCCGCTGTCCGGCCCGCGATGGCGGTTCTGGGGATGCTGACGTTCCTGATGGCCTGGAACGACTTCTTCTGGCCGATCATCGTGCTGAGCTCGCAGAACCCGACAGTGCAGGTCTCCTTCCAGAGCCTGGCCACCGGGTACGCGCCGCAGCAGTCCATCATCATGGCCGGCACCCTCTACGGCACGGTCCCGGTCCTCATCGTGTTCGCCCTGCTCGGCCGGCAGATCGTCGGTGGAATCATGCAAGGAGCGGTGAAGGGTTGAACAGAACCCCACGGCGTCGTTCGTCCCCGAAGCCGCATTCGTTCCCAGACGGCTTCGTCTGGGGCGTCGCCACGTCGGCCTACCAGATCGAGGGTGCGGTCGCGGAGGGCGGGCGCGGACCCAGCATCTGGGACACGTTCAGCCATACCCCCGGCAACGTCGACAACGGTGACACGGGCGACGCTGCGTGCGACCACTACCACCGGTGGCGCGAGGACCTCGACCTGATGGTGGAGCTCGGCGTCGCGTCGTACCGGTTCTCGGTGGCTTGGCCACGGGTGATGCCTGACGGCCGCACGGTCAACCAGGAGGGACTGGACTTCTACCGGTGCCTGGTCGACGGCCTGCTGGAACGCGGGATCCGGCCGCTGATGACGCTGTACCACTGGGACCTCCCGCAGAGCCTCGACAGGGGCGACGCGGGTGGCTGGCTCTCGCGAGACCTCCCCGCCCGCTTCGTGGACTACGCGCTCGTGCTCGGTAAGGAGCTCGGTGACCGCGTGCCGGCGGTCACCACCCTCAACGAGCCATGGTGCTCGGCCTACCTCGGGTACGCCAGCGGCGAGCATGCACCGGGGCGCACCGACGACGCTCTCGCCTATCGCGCGGCCCACCACCTCAACCTCGCACATGGGCGCGCCGTGGCGGCTCTGCGCGACGTGCTTCCATCCGGGGCCGACGTGTCGGTGGCGCTGAACCTGCACCAGGTGGAGCCGGCCTCCGACGCGCCTGAGGACGCCGCCGCAGCCGAGCACGTGGATCTGATCGCGAACCGGATGTTCCTGGACCCCATGTTCACAGGCGGGTACTCCGACGAGCTGCGGGCCACGACGGCCGGCCTCACAGACTGGGCGTTCGTGCGGGGCGGTGACGAGGCGGAGATCGCCGTCGGCCTGGACTCGATCGGCCTCAACTTCTACAACCCGAGCCGGGTCAGCGCTCACCCTGGGGCAGAGGGAGGCCTACCGTTCCCCGGCACGCACCGGGCGTTCTACGCCGAGATCCCCGGCCCGCGCACCGTGATGGGGTGGCCGATCGTGCCATCGGGGCTCACCGACCTCCTGCTCCGCGTGCAGCGTGACGTCGGGCTGCCCATCCATGTGACCGAGAACGGCCTCGGGGCCCACGACGCCGTCGAGGACGGGACCGTGCACGACCAGGAACGGATCGACTACCTGCGCGCCCACCTCGCGGCTGTGCTCGCCGCGCTGCGTGAAGGCGTCGACGTCCGCGGGTACTACGTGTGGACCCTGCTCGACAACTTCGAGTGGGCGTGGGGCTACGAGAAGAGGTTCGGACTCGTCCACGTCGACTTCAGCGACCAGAGCCGGACCCTCAAGGACTCCGCGCGCTGGTACGCAGACGTGGTCGCGCGCCATGCCCTGTGAGACATCCGGCGTCGCACCGCTGTGAGGGCTGCTTCGGACGGGCCGACAGCCGACCCGCCGCGCTGGCGGACCCCGTCCGCCGGCCTGGCCTGAAGCGCACGACGCCGGCGCCTGCGGCCCTGACCAGAGGCCGGGTGACCGCGACGACTGGTGGGGCTCGTCGGTTTGTCCGGTCGCCCGTCGGGTACAACACGACCTCGACCGGACAGGTCGGGCGACCGGGGGGCGCCTCGACCGGGGAGGTCCATCCCGCGGGACTCCAGACATGAAGCGGGATGGGCCTCCCGTGTCGGCGGCGTAGGCCGCACCAGGCGGGAGAGCGGAGGTCATGTACGGCGTCGCATCGGAGACCAGTGCCGTCGCACGGTTCCGCAGACGGGGTCAGGGCGACGGGCCGCGACGGGTCGCCAGGGCACCCGGCAGGTGGGCGCACGCACTGACCACGCGCGGTCACACGCTGTGCGGGCTCGACGCCTCGAGCCTGATCCGGTGGCCCGATCTCACGTTCGGAGAGGTGGATGACGCCGTCCGCTGTTCGACATGTGCCCACCGGGCGTCGCAGTGATCCGGTGATCCGCGCCGCATCCCCGCCCACAGGGTGATGCGTGGCGCGACCTCCGCTGCGTGAGCGTCTGGGCGACTCGCGACCGGATGTCGAGGCATTGCGCCGCCGGGTTCGCCGGCGTCGGAGCTCCCCGCGTCCCACTCGGCGGGCGAACCGCGAGTCCGGGTGCCTGGACAGTCCGCGGGCCGCTGGGCGGAGGCCGGCGCCGAGCCCATGTGGAGGGTGCGCCAGGCCCCGGCGCCGCGCTGCACCGATCGCGCGCTGCGGGAATCGCCACCACGTCGACCGTCCAGGGCTCGCTCCGACAGGCGGTGAGGTCGGCGAGCACCCGTTCGAGGTGCACGACCGGAACGGGCCGGTGCCCCGCACCTTCGGTCAGCGTGCCGACGAGCCGTCGGGCGTCACCGGTGTGCACGGCCGAAGTCCGTGATCGGGAGTTCCAGCCGGTCGGGCTCGACGACGTCGAGGAGCAGGCCGGCCGCGACGACCGACCCGCGCGTGCTCGTCCGGGCCGACCCCGGGCGGACGCCGACCGGGCAGCGGGGGTGCTCTCCTGGCCGGTGAGCAGGTCGACCCAGGCTCGCCGTAGCCAGCAGGGGGACGAAGGCCGGCCGTGGAGGTGCGCTTCCCTCGTGCGCACGCGGCCGCCGGCTCACCGGGTGACGCGGCGCTCGGTTGCTGTGCGGTGCTCGGTTGCCACGCGGTGCTCGGTGCTACTTCGAGGGTTGCGGCGTCTTCACGTGGCAGTCGACCTTGGGGTTCACGCCCACGTAGTTCAGCGGTCCGGCGACGATCGTGAGTGCGGTGTCACCGAAGGACCGGCAGCTCACGTCGTGCTTGTCGGTCAGGTACCCGCGCTGGAGCGCTGCCAGCACCCCGATGACCAGCCAGACGATCAGGACGACGCCGATCCAGTTGCGCATGACATTCGACGGTATGGGCCGGCCCCATCACCGACGACGCCCGCAGGGGTGACCCAGAGGGGTGAGTGCGGTCTCAGGCCTCGCCGTCGATCAGGTACGACGACCCGTTCCGCACCAGGGTCAGCGTGACCTGGTCGGAGGTCGTGCTCCCGTCGGTCCGCACGTAGTCCACGCCGTAGGACACGGTCAGCGCGGCCGGGTCAGGCGAGATCTGCCGCGGCGTCGCAGAGCTGATCGTCCGCCAGAAGCCCTGGTAATGCCCGAACCCCCCGCTCTCCTGCTGGAACCGGGGCGTCAGCATCGCCCAGGAGGCGTGCTGGTCGCTGGTCGCAGTCGAGAGGTACCTCGCGATGAACGAGCGCATCGCCGCAGCCTGGGCACGCGCGCTCGAGGACGCCGGCGAGGAGGGACCGGACGCTGTGGATCCGTGCGAGGTGCGGTGCGAGGTGGAGGGCTCGCCACCGCCGTTGGCACCGACGAGGGCCGCTCCGCCGATCGCGGCGAGCGCGAGCAGGACGACCGCCGCGGCCACCCACGGCCATCGCGAGCGTGCGGGGGACCGCCGGGTCCCGACAGCGAGCGGCGCGGCGAGCGCCGGGTCGACGACGACCGGCGGTACGGCTACCGGCTCGGACGGGGTCGCCTGCAGGACCCGGGTGCTCTCCGGATCGGCGGCCGGGACGGGGGCGGGCTCGACGGCGACCCCTCCTCCCTGACCGAGCACCTCGGCCACGTGCGCCATCGTCCATCGCGCGGACGGGTCGCGCGCCATGGTGTGCTCGAGGACGGGAGCGAGCCAGCCGGCCTCGGTCAGCCGCGGCGGCTCCTCGTGGACGATCCGGTAGAGGGCGCCCATCAGGTTCTCGTTGACGTCGTACGGCGGCCGGCCGGCGAGCAGGTGGTAGAGGGTGGCGCCGAGGGACCACACGTCGGAGGCCTCGGTCGCGGTCGCACCGGAGGCCACCTCGGGGGCGAGGTACGCCGGCGACCCCGTCACGAGACCGGTCTGGGTGAGCGTGGCGTCAGCCTCCATGCGGGCGATCCCGAAGTCGGTGAGCTTCACCTCGCCGGAGGGGGTGACCAGCATGTTCGAGGGCTTGACGTCGCGGTGCACGATCCCGGCCGCGTGGGCCGCCGCGAGCGCGTCCGCGGCCTGTCGCAGGAGGGGTGCGGCCTCGTCCGGGGTGAGCGGGCCGTCGCGCTGGACGAACGCAGCCAGTGTGATGCCCTCGACGTACTCCATCACCAGCCAGGTGTCGTCACCGTCGTCGACCAGGTCGAAGACCGCCACGACATGAGGATGGTTGAGCCGAGCGGCCAGGCGTGCCTCGCGCTCGGCGCGCTGCAGGTCGGGAGACGCGGCACCCGGGATCAGGCCGATCCGCTTCAGGGCCACCTCGCGTCCGAGCAGGGTGTCGCGCCCGAGCCAGACCGCACCCATGCCACCGCGTCCGATCTCGCGCACGGCGTCGTACCTGTCTGCGATCACCCTCGTCCTCTCGCTCCCCGCCAGCGTAGGGGCGGTCTGCGCCTCTCCCCACGTTCCCGGACGTGGCGCCCGTCATGCCACAGCGACGTGGAACCAGGTGGAGTCCATACCGCCGCATGCGGCAGGCTGGTCGCCGCAGGATCCGACGAGAACGAAAGGCCCGGCGTGACCGGCACGATCGACCCGACCCTCCTCGACGACCTCGTATGGCGTGGTCTGATCGCACACTCGACGGATCTCGACGCCCTGCGTCAGGCCCTCACCGCGGGAAGCGTGCGGTTCTACGTCGGCTTCGACCCGACCGCACCGAGCTTGCACATGGGCAACCTCGTCCAGCTCGTCACCGCCCGCCGCCTCCAGGTGGCCGGCCACACGCCGTACATCCTGGTGGGCGGTGCCACCGGGATGATCGGGGACCCGAAGGAGAGCTCGGAGCGGACCCTGAACTCCCTCGACACCGTCAAGGACTGGAGCGAGCGGGTACGCCGCCAGGTCGAGCCGTTCGTCAGCTTCGACGGTGTGAACGCCGCCACGACCGTCAACAACTACGACTGGACCGCCAGCCTGTCGACGATCGACTTCCTACGAGACGTGGGCAAGCACTTCCCGGTCAACCGCATGCTGCAGCGCGATGTCGTGTCGCGGCGGCTCGAGTCCGGCATCAGCTACACCGAGTTCAGCTACGTCCTGCTGCAGTCGATGGACTTCCTGAACCTCTACCGCGACCACGGGGTCACGCTGCAGCACGGCGCGACGGACCAGTGGGGCAACATCACCGCAGGCGTCGAGCTCATCCGGCGGGCGGCGGGTGGCTCGGCCCATGCGTTCGTGACGCCCCTGATCACCAAGCCCGATGGCAGCAAGTACGGCAAGACCGAGGGCGATGCCGTGTGGCTCGACCCGGAGATGATGTCGCCGTTCGCGTTCCATCAGTGGTGGCTCAACGTCGACGACTCGCAGGTCGGCGAGCTGCTGCGGATCTTCACCTTCCTCACCCACGCCGAGATCGAGGCGCTCGAGCGGGAGACCAGGGACGAGCCGTGGAAGCGCGGCGGCCAGAAGCGTCTCGCCGACGAGGTCACGACCTTCGTCCACGGCGCTGAGGAGACCGAGCACGCCAAGGCTGCAGCGGCCGCCCTGTTCGGGGGCGGCGACCTGCACGGACTCAGCACCTCCACGCTGTCCGCGGCACTGCGTGAGGCCGGCGCCACCTCGGTCCCGGCCCTGCTACCGGTCGTGGACCTGCTGGTCGAGAGCGGGCTGGCCAAGAGCAAGGGCGAGGCGCGGCGCACCATCACCGAGGGTGGTGCGTACCTCAACAACGTGCGGATCGAGGATCCCGACGCGGAACCGAAGGCCTCGGACCTGATCGGGGGGTCGTGGCTGGTTCTGCGGCGCGGGAAGAAGCACTTCGCGGGCGTCGAGGTGGGCTGAGGTGGACCTCGAGCCTGCGGCGGCGCCTCCGCGCCGCTGGCTGGACCACCTGGCCGACGAGGCACGACGGGTGATGCACCCGGCGGTCTACAGCTACGTCCAGAGCGGGTCGTACGGCCAGATCACCGTCGAGGAGGCGACCCGGGCATGGCAGGGCGTGCGCTTCCGCCCTCGAGTGCTGCATGGTCACGGCGCGGTGGACCTCACCACGACCGTGCTCGGTGCCTCGGTGGCCACGCCGATCGGGGTGGCCCCGACCGCGATGCAGCGTGCCGTCCACCCCCTCGGCGAGCGGGCGATGGTCGCCGGTGCGGGCGCCGCCGGCGCGTTGTGCGCCGTGTCGTCCAACTCCGGCACCCGCTTCGCCGACCTGGGACCCACGTCTCCATGGTGGCTGCAGGCCTACCTGCCACCGCGTCGCGACCTCGTGGAACCGGCGCTCGAGGCCGCCGTGGCCGGGGGCGCCGCCGCTGTCGTGCTCACGGTGGACACCCCCTTCCCCGGCACGAAGTACGCCGCCGAGCAGGGTGACTGGACCGGCATCGACCTCACCTGGTGGCGCGCCAACTTCGCCGGCCCCGAGCTCGAGAGCTGGGCACCCGACCTCACACCCGACGACATCACCTGGTTGGGCCGGCGCACCGGTCTGCCCGTGGTCGTCAAGGGTGTCCTGCGCGGGGACGACGCGCGGAGATGCCTCGACGCCGGAGCCGCCGCCATCTACGTCTCGAACCACGGTGGCCGCCAGCTCGACCGGTCCGTGACCACGGCTTCCGCCCTGCGCGAGGTCGTCGCCGCGGTGGGGGACCGCACCGAGGTGTACGTCGACGGCGGGATCCGAAGCGCCCTGGACGTGATGGCGGCGCTCGCGCTGGGTGCCACGGCCGTGCTGCTCGGACGGCCCTCGCTGTACGCGCTCGCCCAGGACGGAGCACGCGGTGTCGAGCGGCTCCTGACCGAGCTCGGTGCCGAGCTCCGCGAGGTGCTCCAGCTGGCCGGCTGCGCCACCCCGGCCGAAGCGCACGAGGTGCTTGCTCCGGGAGCCGAGACCCGCCCGTGACCTGGGGCGACACGCCTCGACCTGGGCCTGGCAGCCCGATTTGCAGGCCGCTGACAGCCTCACGTACAGTCTCTCCTGTCGCCAGGGAGCGGCGGGGAGCAAGACCGGGCCGAACGCGGCCCCACGGTCGGGCTCCCGGCCCCGGCGGCCACCTCGGCTCTCGACACAAGCCCTTCACCGGGCGGAGTCGTGACGCGTCTGATTTTTGAGAACTCAACAGTGTGTTTGTCGATGATTTGGTTTGTATGTTGAACCTCCGTCCGCCTGGCCTTTTGGGGTTGGGTGGTTGGTTTTTTTGAGTTGACGGACAGTGATTCTGGTGATTGTTTGCTAGT
>JBKPTA010000039.1:0-14043 GCA_046735295.1 Actinomycetota bacterium
GCCCTGCTCGCGGCTCTGCTGTTCGGCGCCTGGCCGTTCATCGACGGGTTCGCCGGCTACGTCACCATGGTGGTCTGCTTCGAGATCCTCGAGAACGCCGCGGGTGCCGGCCGCAACGCCTACGTGCTCGACGTGATGCCCGAGGACGAGCGGGTCGCCACCCAGGCGTACATGTACTCGTCGCTGAACGTCGGGTTCACCCTCGGCGCCGTGATCGGCGGCGTCGCGCTGGCGTTCGACAACCTCGACGTGATGCGGTGGATGCCGCTGTTCACGCTGGTGATCGGCCTGGCCAACGCGGTCTTCATCACCCGGCTGCCGCGGGCACCGCACGACGTCGCGCGGTCGTCGTCCGGCGAGGCCGCACCACGTGAGCGACCCAGGACTCCTGGGCCCCTGCACAACGTCGGCTGGATGCTGGCGAGCGTGTTCACGGGCACCATGTGGACCAACCAGGTGCTGCTCCACGTGGTGATCCCGTTGTGGCTCGTGCAGGTGACGGACGCTCCGCACTGGTTGCTGGCGTGGCTGTTCGGCACGAACACCGTGCTCTGCATCTTCCTGCCCGCCTACACCTCGCGTGGCGTCGCGACCATCTCGGACGCGCTGCGCTCGGTGCGCATCTCCGGTGTCTTCTTCGTCGCGGCCTGCCTGATCACGATGGCCACGCACAGCACGGCCGGGTTCCTCACGATCTTCCTGGTCTGGCTCGGACATGTGGCGGTGACCGGGGCCGAGCTGTACACCTCCGGGGCCACGTGGGCGTTCGAGTCCAAGCTCATGGACCCCGCACGGCGGGGAGAGTACGGCGGCGTGGCCGAGGTGTTCGCCACCCTCGGCGGCCGCTGGGCCCCGGCCCTGTACACGTTCCTGGCGATGTCCTGGCATCCCGCCACCCTTCCTGGCGCCGGCTGGCTGGTGATCGCAGCCATCGCCCTCGTGGCCGTGGCCGGCCTGCACCCTTCGGTGCGGATGGCCGAGCGGTTCCTCGAGCGCGAAGGGATCCTGGGTGTCGCGGGTGTGCCGGCCGCCGACAACGACACCGCCCCGGTGCCCTCGCTGACCGGCGATCCGGCCGCCCCGCTGGGGTGAGGCCGGACCAGACCGGCACACACCGCCCGCGAACCCGGGCCACACGACCTGGCGCTCACTGGGCATGCTGGGCGGCATGACCGATCTGCTCAGGTGGTCCCAGCACGTCGCGTCGTGGCGCAGCGAGGTGCACGCTCTCTATGCGGACGTCCGGGCGAACCGCGACCCTGCGTCGGCGCATTCCCGGTGGGTCGAGCGGCGCACCGCGCTGTTCGGCGAGCACCCGGCCTCCGCCCGGCAGCCGGGTCAGGAGCTGCGCCACGCGCCGTACGACCCGGCGTTCCGCTACCTGGTGGAGATGCTCCCGACCGGGCCCGAGGAGTGGGCTCCGACGACCGGGACCGACGGAGCCGTGCCGTTCACACGAGCGGGTCGGTTCGACATCCCCGGGATCGGGAGCCTCGACGTCTGGTGGCTCGGGTCGTACGGCAACGGACTCTTCGTGCCGCTGCGGGACGCGACGGCGGGACGGACGACGTACGGCGCGGGCCGCTACCTCCTCGACACCGTGAAGGGAGCCGATCTCGGTCGCGACGGCGACGCCTGGGTGGTCGACCTGAACTTCTCCTACAACCCGTCCTGCGCCTACGACCCGAGCTGGGCCTGCCCCCTGGCGCCGCTCGGCAACCGGCTGGACGCGGAGGTCCCGGTCGGCGAGCTGTCGCCCACCGGCACCTGACCGGACCTCCGTCCATCCCAGCACCCGCACACGACCGTCCCCCGCCCCGACCCCGCGCCGATTGGTCAAAAGCGGCATGATTTCTGTGCAAACTCTTGCGGTTTGGCACCAAACGGCGACCCCGGCGTCACCGCGAACCCCGGTTCCGGCTCACGCCGACAGCGACATCGGCCCGTAGACCTCACGGTCGTGCTCGAAGAGCGTCACCGCGTCGACGCCGGCGGCCGAGAGCTCGGCCCACACCTCGCCGACCCACGACTCGGCGTCGGCCTGCGAGGCGAACCGCTGGGCGGCGTACTCCTCGGCGACTCGCGCCTCGTTCCCCGAGCCGTCCAGCAGCTTCCACCACCACGGCCGCTCGGCAGGAGACGGTGGGCGGAACGTCGCAGGCTGGTCGGGAAGGTTCACGTCTCTCGCACCGAGGTGTCGACGAACGGGAGCCTGGTGGAGGCGAAGATCTCACGGCGACTGCGGATCTGGACGCCGAGCTCGGCCTCGGGATCGACGAACGTCGGCACGAGAGCCATGCCGATCCCCTTCTTCAGCGTCGGTGAGTACGTGCCCGACGTGATCTCGCACAGCGGTACGTCGGGGGCGAGACTCACGATCATGCCGGGTCTCGGGATGCCGCGATCGAGTGCGATCAGGCCCCGCAGCCTGCGCCTCGGCCCGTCCTGCTTCTCCTTCACCAGGGCCTCGCGGCCCCAGAACGCGTCCTTCTTCCAGCCGACCGCCCAGCCGAGGCCTGCCTGGTTGGGCGTGACGTCGATGCTGATGTCCTGTCCGTGGAGGGGATATCCCATCTCGGTGCGCAGCGTGTCGCGCGCCCCGAGCCCGCACGGGAGGATCCCGAAGGGCTCGCCGGCGGCGAGCAACCGGTCCCACAGCGCCCCGGCCACCTCGTTCCGCGCGATCAGCTCATAGCCTCGCTCACCGGTGTACCCGGTTCGGCAGACGACGACCCCGGTGTCCTCGAACTCCGCCTCGACGAACGTCATGTACTCGTGGCCGGCGGGGAAGCCGATGGCGTCGAGCACCTCGTCCGACCTGGTGCCCTGGACCGCGAGCACGGCGTACTGGGTGTGATGGTCGAGCACCTTCACGCCGTCGGGCGCGCCGGCCGAGAGCCGGCGTGCGACCTCTGCGGAGTTCGCCGCGTTGGGCACCAGCAGCACGTGCTCGTCGTCATGGAGGTAGGCGATCAGGTCGTCGACGATCCCACCCGTCTCGGCGTCGCAGCAGAGCGTGTACTGCGCCTTGCCGGGCCGGACCCTGCCGAGGTCGTTGCTCAGCGTCGCATTGACGTACGCCGCTGCACCGGCGCCGGTGACCATCAGCTTGCCGAGGTGGCTGACGTCGAACACCCCGACCGACTCGCGCACCGCCATGTGCTCCCGGACGACTCCGGAGGGATACTCCAGCGGCATCGACCAGCCGCCGAACGGCGCGAGCTTGGCCCCGAGCGCAACGTGGCGGTCGTGCAGCGGCGACTGCTGGAGCGGCGTACCCGTCCCGCTCCCCCCGGTGGTGTCGTCGGCCATGCCCGCGAACCTACACCGGGCGGACGCCTGCGTCGGCGGGCTCGGTGACCTCGGAGCGGGCCGTCGTCGTGACTATCCTGCCCCGGTGACCAGCTACCACCTGCGAGGCGCGAACCCGGCGAAGACCCGGGCCGACGCCGTGGTCGTCGGGGCCTGGAAGAGCGCCCGCGGTGTGATCCTGGCCGACGGCGCCGAGGACGTCGGGTCGGCGTTCGGCCGGTCGCTGCGCCCGCTGCTGAGCACCCTGGGCTTCACCGGCAAGTCCGGGGAGGTGGCCCGGGTGCCCACGGGGGGCACGCTGTCGTCCCCGCTCCTGATCCTGGTCGGCATGGGTGAGCGGCCGGGCGAGCGAGCGGGCGAGGTGCTCGCCGTTCGCCGAGCCGCGGGGGTGGCCGCCCGGTCGACCGCGAACGCCGCGTCGGTCGCCCTCGCCCTGCCTGCGAACGACACCGGCCTGGTCCGCAACGTGCTCGAGGGGTACTTGCTCGGCGGCTACGTGTTCGCGCGCTACCAGTCGAAGTCCCCGGACAAGCGCGCCGGCACCGTCAGCGTGCTCAGCCCGCTGGCCCGACGGCAGGAGGCGGTGAGCGCCTTCGAGGAGGCCCAGGTGGTCGCGCCCGCCGTGAACGCCGTCCGCGACTGGGTGAACACGCCTGCCGGGGACCTCACCCCGCCCGCTTTCGCCGACGAGATCGCGAGCGCCGCGAAGGGCACCAAGGTCACGGTGACCGTGCTGGACGACGTCGAGCTCACCCGCCTCGGCTGCGGCGGCCTGCTGGGCGTCGGCGGAGGCTCGAGCGCCCCGCCACGCCTGGTGGAGCTGCGCTACTCCCCCGCCGATCCCGTCGCCCACCTCGCTCTCGTCGGCAAGGGCATCACCTTCGACTCCGGCGGACTCAGCATCAAGACCGCCGGCGGCATGGAGACGATGAAGTGCGACATGGCCGGGGCGGCGACGATCAGCCAGGCGACCCTCACGATCGCGCGGCTCGGGCTGCCCGTCCGGGTGACGGCGTACGCCTGCCTCGCAGAGAACATGGTGTCGGGCAGCTCGATGCGCCCCGGCGACGTGCTGACGATCTACGGCGGCAGGACCGCGGAGGTGCTGAACACCGACGCCGAGGGCCGGCTCGTGCTGGCCGACGGGCTCGCCCGCGCCACCGAGCAGGACCCCGATGTGATCGTCGACGTCGCGACTCTGACCGGACACATGGTGCACGCCCTCGGGAACCGCATGGGCGCAGTGTTCGGGAGCGAGGAGGTGGTCGGCTCGCTGGTCGTGGCAGGCCGCGCGACGGGCGAGAAGCACTGGCCGATGCCGATCCCCCAGGACGTCGTCGACCGCGTGCGCGCCAGCAAGATCGCCGACCTCGCCCAGCACGACTGGACCCGATGGGGCGGTGGTCTCTACGCGGCTGCCTTCCTCCGTGAGTTCACCGACGACCGGCCCTGGGCCCACCTCGACATCGCCGGCCCCGCGTTCAACACCGGGGCGGCCTTCGGCCACTGGCCGCCCGGAGGCACCGGGTTCGCACTCACCACCCTCATCGACTACGCACGGGCCCTGAGCGAGCAGTGACCGCGCCGACCGCCAGCGGCCTCAGCGGCCCTCGCGCTGCTTCTTCCGCTTGATGTAGTCACGCATCCGTTGCGGGATGCCCACGACGCCGGCCTCGTAGGCCTTGATCCCGCGTCGCTGGCAGAACGCGTAGGCCCAGTCCGACGAGGGCACGCGTCGCCGCGTGAACTCGCCGTCCCACGCCACGAGCAGGAGCGTGACGTCACTGACCGCGGTGCGCGGTTCGACGAAACCCTCGACCCCCTCGCGGGTGCTGGCGAACTGCGTGAGGTGCTGCTCGTCCTCGCTGGTCGACGCGAGAACCCGCGTCGAGCCCGTCCGCTCGGTGTCACCGCGGGGGCGACGGAAGCGTGGCCCGCGACCGCGTCCGAAGAGTCTCATGAGGAACATGATGCCGGGTGATCCGGGCCGGCGCCCACGTCGTCGCCCACGCGTTCGGGTGCTTTCCGGGCACGCCGCAAAGAGTGCAAGGATGGCCGAGTGACCGACGGCGAGTTCGACGTACTCATCCTCGGGGCAGGTTCCGGCGGCTACGCATGTGCTCTGCGGGCGGCCCAGCTCGGCCTCTCGGTGGGTCTGGTCGAGAAGGGGAACCTCGGCGGCACCTGCCTCCACGTCGGCTGCATTCCCACCAAGGCCCTCCTCCACGCCGCCGAGATCGCCGACCAGACCCGCGAGTCGTCGCAGTTCGGCGTCAGCGCCACCCTGGAGGGCATCGACATGGGCGGCGTGAACGCCTACCAGGACAAGGTCGTCTCGCGTCTCTTCAAGGGGCTGACCGGACTGATCGAGGGTCGCGGGATCACGATGATCGAGGGCGAGGGCCGGATGACGGGACCACGCGAGGTCACCGTGGTCTCGACCGGCTCGACGGACGAGACGACGTACGCCGGCCGGCACCTGGTGCTGGCCTCCGGCTCCTACAGCCGCTCCCTTCCCGGTCTCGACGTCGACGGCCACCGGGTGCTCACCTCCGAGCATGCGCTGCGGCTCGACCGGGTGCCTCGGTCGGTCGTGGTGCTCGGCGGGGGCGTGATCGGGTGTGAGTTCGCCAGCGTCTGGGCGAGCTTCGGCTCCGAGGTGACGATCGTGGAGGCGCTCCCCCGGTTGGTGCCGGTGGAGGACGAGGCGTCGTCGAAGGCGCTCGAGCGCGCGTTCCGGAAGCGGAGGATCCAGCTCCGCACGGGAACGCCGTTCCAGAGCGTCAAGGTCACCGACGAGGGGGTCGCGGTCACCGTCGAGGGCGGTGACGTGATCGAGGCCGAGCTGTTGCTGGTGGCGGTCGGCCGTGGCCCCGCCACCGACGGCCTGGGGTACGACGAGCAGGGCGTGGCGATGGACCGCGGGTTCGTCCTCGCCGACGAGCACTGCCGCACCAACCTCGAGGGCGTGTACGCCGTGGGCGACATCGTGCCGGGACTCCAGCTGGCGCACCGCGGCTTCCAGCAGGGCATCTTCGTCGCCGAGGAGATCGCCGGGCTCCAGCCGACACCGATCGACGAGGCCGGTATCCCGCGGGTCACCTACAGCCACCCCGAGGTCGCCTCGGTCGGGCTGGACGAGGCCGCGGCCCGAGCGGCGTACGGCGACGAGGCGGTGGAGACCCTCACCTACGACCTCGGGGGCAACGGCAAGAGCCAGATCCTGATGACTCAGGGCTTCGTGAAGCTCGTCCGCCGCAAGGACGGTCCGGTGGTGGGCGTCCACATGGTCGGCGACCGTGTCGGCGAGCTGATCGGTGAGGCACAGCTGATCTACAACTGGGAGGCGCAGGCGGAGGACGTGGCGCCCCTCGTCCACGCCCATCCCACCCAGAACGAGGCTCTCGGCGAGGCGCATCTCGCCCTGGCCGGCAAGCCGCTGCACTCCCACACCTGACCACCTCCCGTCGACCCCGCCGCCGACCCCGAGACAGGAAGCGATCCCCACGCCCATGGCCACCGAAGTCAACCTCCCCGAGCTCGGCGAATCCGTCACCGAAGGCACAGTCACCCGATGGCTGAAGCAGGTCGGCGACGAGGTGGCGGTCGATGAGCCGCTCCTCGAGGTCTCCACCGACAAGGTGGACACCGAGATCCCCTCGCCGGTCGCCGGCACGCTGTTGGAGATCAAGGCCAACGAGGACGACACCGTCGAGGTGGGTGCGGTGCTCGCCGTCGTCGGCTCCGCCGACGAGTCGACCGGAGACTCCGGCTCTGGTGGCGACGGCGGCGACGAGGCGCAGGAGGGGCAGCAGCCGCTGGAGGAGCAGGCCCAGGACCAGAGCGCCGAGGACGAGTCGGCGGGAACCCCGCTCGACCAGGAGAAGGACGAGCGCGAGCAGGCCCACGACCAGGCCGAGCAGGCCGCGACTCCGGGCGAGCCGACCAGCGCCGACGAGCCGGCCCCCGTGCCGGCCCAGGAGGCTGAGCAGCAGGAGGCTGAGCAGCAGGGAGGCGAGCAGCAGGGAGGCGAGCAGCAGGGAGGCGAGCAGCAGGGAGGCGAGCAGCAGGGAGGCGAGCAGCAGGGAGGCGAGCAGCAGGAGCGCGAGGCTCCCCGCGAGGAGGTCGCGGCGCAGACCGCTGAGGCGTCGGGGTCGGACGGGGAGCGGACGGTGGTCACACTGCCCGAGCTCGGCGAGTCGGTGACCGAGGGCACCGTCACCCGGTGGCTCAAGCAGGTCGGCGACCAGGTCGCCGCCGACGAGTCCCTGCTCGAGGTCTCGACCGACAAGGTCGACACCGAGATCCCGTCGCCGGCGGCGGGCACCCTTCTGGAGATCAAGGTCAGCGAGGACGAGACCGTCGACGTGGGTGCCGAGCTGGCCGTGATCGGGTCGGGTGAGGCGACTCCGGCCGCGCCGGCCCCGGAGGCGCCGGCGCCGCAGGAGCAGGAGCAGGAGCAGCCCGAGCAGTCCGAGCAGGGCGAGCAGGGCGACCAGCCACCGGCCGAGGAGCAGCAACGCGAGCAGGAGCCCGAGCAGCCGGCCGCCGGTGAGGACTCGGCCGAGCCCGAGCCGGCTCCGCCGGCGGCCCAAGCGGAGCCCGGGCCGGGTTCCGCTGAGCGCGACGGCACGGCGTACGTGACGCCCCTGGTGCGCAAGATGGCGGCCCAGCACGGGGTCGACCTGGACACCGTCGTCGGTACCGGGGTGGGTGGCCGCATCCGCAAGCAGGACGTGCTGGACGCCGCGCAGAAGCAGGGCCAGGACACGACACCGACCCAGCCGGCAGCCGCCGCCGCGGCGGCCGCCCAGCCGGCCACGGCCCCGCCTCCCGCCACGCAGGCGCCCGGGGCCCCGCCCGTCCCTTCGCCCCTGCGTGGGAAGACCGAGCCGATGTCGCGGCTCCGTAAGGTGATCGCGCAGCGGATGGTCGAGTCCCTGCGCGTGTCGGCCCAGCTCACGACCGTGGTCGAGGTCGATGTCACCGCCGTCTCGCGGCTGCGCGACGCCGTCAAGGAGGAGTTCGCGGCTCGGGAGGGCGTGAAGCTGTCGTTCATGCCGTTCTTCGCCAAGGCCGCCATCGACGCGCTCAAGGCCCACCCGAGCCTGAACGCCGCGATCGACACGGAGAAGGGCGAGGTCACCTACTTCGACGTCGAGAACCTCGCGATCGCAGTCGACACGGAGCGGGGTCTGTTGACGCCGGTCATCAAGGAGGCCGGTGACCTGTCGATCGCCGGACTGGCGCGCAAGATCGCCGATGTCGCCGAGCGAACCCGGACGAACAAGATCACTCCCGACGAGCTCTCCGGCGGCACGTTCACCCTCACCAACACCGGCAGCCGCGGTGCCCTGTTCGACACGCCGATCATCAACCAACCGCAGGTGGCGATCCTCGGCACCGGGGCCGTGGTGAAGCGGCCCGTCGTGATCGATGACCAGAACCTGGGCGAGACGATCGCGGTCCGGCAGATGGTCTACCTCGCCCTGACCTACGACCACCGCCTGGTCGACGGCGCCGATGCCGCGCGCTTCCTGTCGGAGGTCAAGGCCAGGCTCGAGGCCGGGCAGTTCGAGGTCTGATGCACGTCGTCGTAGGAGGTGCCAACGGGTTCCTCGGGAGACACCTGGTCGAGGCCCTCCGGAGCCGCGGTCACACCACCACGTCGCTGGTGCGCCGAGAGCCGACCACGGATGCCGAGTCTCGCTGGGACCCCGCGACGGGGTTGCTCGACGCCCACCTGATCGAGGACGCCGACGTCGTGGTCAACGCCGCCGGCAGCTCGCTGCTGGGAGTCCCGCAGACACGCTCCTACGCACGCACGCTGCTGGAGTCGCGTGTCTCACCTACACGGATGCTGGCGGAGGCCATCGCGGCCTCGGACAGGAAGCCGGCCTTCCTCTCCCAGAACGGGACCGCGCGCTACGGCGACCACGGCGCCGATCCGGTGACCGAGGAGACCGACGGACTGGCGGACACGCTCATGGGAGACGTGACCCGGCAGTGGGAGGAGGCCACGCGCTCGGCCGGGGAGGCAGGAGCGCGGGTGTGTGTGCTGCGCACCGCTCCGGTGCTCGACCGCGAGAGCCTGACACTGAGAATCCTGCGGACCCTGTTCGGACTGGCTCTCGGAGGGAGGCTGGGCTCCGGTCAGCAGTACTTCCCGATCGTGTCGCTGCGTGACTGGCTCGGCGCCGCGATGCACCTCGCCGAGCACCCGGACGCCCACGGTCCCTTCAACGTCTGCTGCCCGAGGACCCCCACCAACGCGGAGTTCACCCGAGCCCTCGCCCAGCAGCTGGGCCGACCGGCCTTCCTTCCCGTGCCTGCGGCCGTGATCAAGCTGGGAGCCGGACCCATGGCCCCCGACCTCCTCGGGTCGGTCAACCTGGTGCCCCAGGCGCTGGTGGACGCGGGCTTCGAGTTCCGCGACCAGGACGCCACGGCCGTCGTGGCGTCGGGGCTCGCCGGCCTGCGCTGACTCCGCAGGGATATTCGGAGGCGCCCCGTCCGCGGTGCGCCGTACCGTCGAGGAACCGTGACCACCACCGATCTGGCACCTGCCGACCTACCCCCGGCGACGGCCACGCCGCCGGCGCTTCCGCCTGGCCGGACACCCGTCGACTGGCGTCGGATGGGGACGCCCTTCTCGGCGGTCGCGATCGCGTGCTCGCTGGCCAGCGCGATCGGGATGTCCTCGGGCTCGGTGGTGGCGGGTCGGCTCGCCCAGCACCCGGGCCCGGCGTTGGTCCGGCTGCTGGCGCTGTGCGTGGTGGGCGCGGCCCTGCTCGACACCTGCGGCCGCACGTTGTGGGCAGGCCTCGTCGACCGGGCCGAAGGCGGCTTGCGCGCCGACCTGCTCGACGCCGCGATGGCCCAGCCGCTGTCCGAGCTCAGTGAGCAGGCCGTCGGCGAGGTGCTCGACCGGGTCGACGACGACACGCACGAGGTCGGCACGCTCCTGCGGCAGACCGTCTGGATGGCCGTACGCACCACCATGGCAGCCGGGCCGCTGTGGGTCGTCGCCGGCCTGACCTGGTGGCCCGCCTTCATCCTCTTCCCCCTCACCGGGGCCGCGACGATGCTCGTCGTCCGCCGGATGCTGCCGCGGCTCACACGGCTCAAGGTGCTCGAGGAGATGGCATGGACCGACCATGCCGCCGCGATGGAGGAGGGCGTCGCGGCCCGTGACGACATGCGGACCAGCCTCGGCCAGGCTCACGTGCTGCGCCGGTGCACCGAGCTCGCCGGTCAGGTCCATCGGCGGTTCGGCGAGGTCATCGGCATCGAGGCGCGCATCGGGCGGCGGACCGGCATGATGCTGCACGGCGTCCTCGCAGCCACGGCGCTGGTGGGCGTCGGACTGGTGGTCGACCACAGGTTGTCGACGGCGTCGTTGGTGACGCTCTTCCTGGTGACGACGATGTTCGTCGGCCAGGTCGACCAGCTCGCCCGCCACCTGCCCGACCTCCAGGCCGGCCTCGGGGCTGTGATCCGGCTCCGGGGACTGATGGCGTCCGAGCCGGAGCCGGAGGGCGGTGGGGCGTTGCCCGACGGTCCACTGAGCGTGCGGTTCGCAGACCTCCACTTCGCCTACCGACACGGCACCTTTGCCCTGACCGGCGTCGACCTGACCGTCCCCGCGGGTACGACGTGCGCGCTGGTCGGCCGCACCGGCTCCGGCAAGTCCACCCTGGCCTCCCTGCTCTCGAGGGCGGTCGAGCCCGAGCCGGGCTCCCTGCTGCTCGGCGGGATCGACGTGCGGGAGCTCGACCTGCAGCAGCTCCGCGCGGCGGTGGGCGTCGTGACGCAGCGCACGGAGATCCTGGCCGGCACCCTCGGCGAGAACATCACGCTCTACGCCGACCTGCCGCGTGAGACCGTCGAGGCTGCCGTCGACGAGCTCGGCCTCTCCGCCTGGGTCGCGGGGCTGCCCCGCGGTCTCGACACCCTGCTCGGTCCCGGGGGGACGAGCCTCTCGGCCGGCGAGGAGCAGCTGGTCGCCTTCGCCCGCCTCCTCGTGCGAGACGTCCGGGTGGTCGTGCTGGACGAGGCCACCGCGCGGATGGACCCGTTGACCGAGGCCCGCGTCGTGGGTGCTGCCGAACGGCTGCTGTCCGGGCGCACCGGCCTTCTCGTCGCCCACCGGCTCTCGACCACCGAGCGCGCCGAGCAGGTCGCGGTCCTCGACGGCGGCCGCCTGCTCCAGCACGGTCCGCGTGACGAGCTCGCTCACCAGCCCGGGCCGTTCCGTGACCTGCTGACGGCGTCGGCCGGCGAGTCGGCTCTCCGCGGGGTCGACCGCGAGCTGCAGACCGGAGCGGTCGGCACCCGGCGTCGTACCGGCCCTCCCCCGCAGCCGCCGGCACTTCGTCGTATGCCGACCCTGGCCCGCGCCACGACGAACGCACTGCTGATCGAGCCGCAGTGGGGCCTGTTCGGGATGGCGCTGTTCCTGGTGTGCGCCCTCACCGGGGCGTTCGGCGCGCTGACCGGATGGCTGTGGGGACACATCGTCTCCGACCTCCAGCAGGGGCGTCATCCGTTCGCCCTGACCGCATTGCTGGTGGTCTCCCTGGTGAGCTCGCCGGCCTTGCTCTCGGTGGCGATCCGCCGCTACCCCCAGTGGTGGGTCGCGGTGATGCTGCGTGCGCGCACCCGGGTGCTGTACGGCCAGACGGACATCCACCGGCTCCAGCGCACCCCGCCCGGGGAGGTGGTCGCGCGCACCATGGACGCCGACCGGCTGGCGCGTTACGCCGACCGGTGGGTCGACTTCCTCAACGGTCTGGCCATCGCCGTGGTCACGGCGGCCGTGGCGGGCACCGTCCTCGCCGGCGGCGTCCTCCTCGGGGTGATGACGGCCTCGGCCGTCGCCTCGTCGTTCGGACGTCGGGTCGCCGGTCGGTCCGCGGCGGCGTCGTCCGCCGCGAGGGCGCGTTTCGGCCGGTCGCTGGTCTCGTCGCTGGACTCTGTCCGCACCGTCAAGCTGGCAGCGGCGACGCCCAGCGTCCACCGGCACCTGCGTGAGGTGGACGGTGGCCGGGTGGAGGCCGCCGTGCGCGAGCACCGCGTGCAGGCCATGCTCGACGGCGTCCCGATCGTCATGGTGCAGGTGGGCGTCGTCTCCGCGTGGGCCCTGCTGGTCGCGGGTGGATGGGGCCTGGCCACCGCGCTGATGGTCGCCGGTGCCGTGAACGGCTTCGACTGGTTCGGTCGGGTCGCCGGCTCGGTGATCACCGAGGCGCCCGGCACCCGCGCCTGGATGCGGGCGACCAGCCGGCTGGCCGGTGGCGGTGACCTGATGCACCTGCCCGACGGCGTCGACCTGGTGAACGGCCTCGCTCCCGACCCGGGTCCGGAGATCCGTGACCCGCTCCGTGATCTGCGCGTGAGCGGCCTCACCGCGATCCACGACGACGGCACGATCGGCGTCAGCGACGTCGACCTCGAGGTCGTGCCGGGCGAGCTGATCCTCCTGCTCGGACAGGTCGGATCGGGCAAGTCGAGCCTGCTCGGTGCCCTGGCGGGTCTGGTCACCAGCACCGGCGAGATCCGGTGGAACGGCCAGGCGCTGACCGACCACGAGGCCGACCTGCGTCCGGCACGCGTGGCGCACGTGGCGCAGGTCCCGCGGGTCCTGTCCGGCACCTTCCGCGGCAACGTCGCACTCGACCATGCCGGCCGCGACGTGCTGCCGGCTCTCGAGACGGCACGGATGCGCCGCGACGTCGACGACGCCGGCGGTCCGGACGCCCTCGTCGGCCACCGGGGAGTGCGCCTGTCCGGCGGGCAGGTGCAGCGACTTGCACTCGCCCGCGCGCTGGCGTGCGAAGCGGACCTGCTCCTCGCCGACGACGTCTCCTCGGCGCTCGACGCGACCACCGAGGTCGAGCTGTGGACCGCCCTCCGGGAGCGGGGCGCCACGGTCGTCGGAGCGACCTCCAAGGCAGCCGCGCTGGGCCAGGCCCACCGGGTCGTGGTGCTGGTCGAGGGCCGGGTGGCCGACACCGGCCCGTGGCATCGGCTCGCCACGCGATGGGGTCATCTGGCCGGTTGAGAGACCTCCTCCACCAGCCAGCGGCCGTGCACGCGTCGCAGCACGACGCGATGCCGTGCCCAGGCACTGGTCGGCAAGGCTGTGCGCCGATGGTGGCCCAGGGCGACGCCGCCGACCGTGCGCTCGGTGACCGTGAGCACCAGCCGCCGCTCGGCCTGCCGCCGGACTATGAGCGCGGCCACCTGCTGACGGAGTCCCACCACCCGGAAGCCGCGGCTGCGCCAGCGGGCCAGGTGGTGCACGTCGCGCTCGCCGGTGCGCGATCCGAGGTCGTACAGGCTGGAGAGGGCAGCGGTATCGGCACGCGCCCACGCCGCTGCACGTCGTCGGTCCCACGACCGCAGAACCGCCGCGGCGTACAGCGGCGTCGCCGTTGAGGGGTCGGGCACGGCGACCGCCGGCCGATCGGCCGGCCGGACGCGGTCGGCGGCATCGGGAGAGCCATGGGCAGAGACATCCGCAGGCGGAACCGCGGCAAGGGCCGCGGCGACGATCGTGGTGACCGTGATGGCGGTGACCATCAGCAAGAGCGTCCGAGCACGCATCCCACCACTGTGACGCGACGCCACCTCTCCTCGCCGGACCTGTCCACAGGGGCCGGTTCGGCGCACCACCCGGCGTCCTGGACGCACGCGCTGGCGGCCGGGTCGGCGTCCGTGGGGAGCTAG
>JBKPTA010000040.1:0-23837 GCA_046735295.1 Actinomycetota bacterium
GACCTCGTGTCGGCGCTCCGGCACATGGACGCGGTGCGCCCGGTCCTGCTGCCGCTGAGTCCGGTCGGTGTCGCGATCACGAACCAGGACCGGGCCGAGGTCCTGATGGCGGCGGGGATGACGCGTAGCGCGCTGGGGGCGCTGGACGACGCGGCCCGGACCTTCGGCCAGCACCGCATGCCGCACCGACGGGGCGAGGCCGAGCTGCTGATCGCCCGCACCTGCTTGGCTGACGACCCGCGCCGCGCCCTGACCACTGCTCGGGCGGCGCGGGTGCGCTTCCACCGCATGGACGTCCCGGCCCTCCGGTCGAAGGCGGAGGCCCTCGCGCACGGAGCCGAGGTGCGTCTGGGCTCCACGCGGCCTTCGTTGGTGTCCCGTGGCGACCACCTCGCCGCGGAGCTCGACGCTCTGGCCCTGCCGTGGTGGGCGATCGACATCCGGCTCGACACGGCATTGGTCCTGCTCCGTCGGGGAGACCTCGACCAGGCGCGTCGACGTCTGTCGTCGATCCACGTGCCGGCGCGCGCCCCGCTCGGCGTACGGCTGCGGGAGCGCGACGTCCGAGCGGCCCTCGCCGAGCGGGACCGGCGGTCGAGGCACGCGTTGCAGCACCTGCGGCGCGGTCTCGGCGACCTGCACGAGTGGCAGAGCTCCTTCGGCAGCCTCGACCTGCAGACGATGGTGACCGGCCACGGCCGGCGGCTCGCGGTCCGCGGGCTCCGGGTGGCCGTGGCCACGAGGGACCCCACCGTGCTGTTCGAGTGGTCCGAACGTGCCCGGATGCTGGCGAGCCGCGTGCAGCCGGTGCGGGTGCCGGGGGACGAGGACGTCCAGGCGCACCTGCTGGAGCTGCGCGCCCTGGCCAGCGCCGAGGACCCGTCGCGAAGCAGCGCTGTCCGGCAGGCCGAGCTGCGACAACAGGTGCGCGAGCTCGCCTGGCAGTACCGCGGCTCGGGGGAGTACGCCGACCCCGTCACGCTGGACGACGTGCGGTCGCGACTCGGTCCAGCCGGAGCCCTGGTGGCGCACATCGTGACCCGCGAGGAGGTGGCCGCTCTGGTGGTCACCGACGAGTCCGCCTCCGTGGTGACGCTCGGAACACGGGCAGCCTTGGACGCCCTGACCGGCGGGCTGCTCCCGGACCTGGACATGGCCGCGGCGGAGCTGCCCGGCACGTTCGCCCAGGCGATCCGGTCGCAGCTCCGGGGCCGGCTGCGGCGCCTCGACGACCTGCTGATGGCTCGACCGGCCGAGCTGGTCGGTGACCGCGAGCTGGTCCTCACGCCGTCCGGAGCCCTGGCGACGGTGCCGTGGACGATCCTGCCGAGCAACCGCGGAAGGGCGGTGATGGTCGCGCAGTCGGCGACCTCCTGGCTCTCCCGGACCTCGGCCCCGCTCCGGTCGCGTTCGGCGGGCTTCGTCGCGGGCCCCCGGGTGGCCCAGGCGGAGTCCGAGATCGAGTCAGCGGCCGCCGTCTGGCCCGGCGCCGCGGTGCTGCGCGGTCCCACGGCCACGGCGGAGGCCGTCAGCGCGCTGGCGGCGTCGGTCGACGTGCTGCACGTGTCGGCCCACGGCCGCCACTCGTCGGAGAACCCGTTGTTCTCCGGCTTCGAGCTCGCCGACGGCCCGTGGTTCGGCTACGACATCGACCAGCTGGCGTCGGTTCCTGACGTGGTGCTGCTGTCCGCCTGCGAGGTCGGTCGCTCGACCCTGCGTGGCGGCGAGGAGCTGATCGGGATGACCGCGGCCTGGCTGCACGCAGGGTCGCGGTGCGTGGTCGCATCCGCCGCGGCCGTCAACGACGCAGTCGTCCACGACGTGCTGGTCGCCGTACACGGCGAGCTCGCCTCCGGGCTGCCTCCTGCCTCGGCCCTGGCTCGCTCGCTGGCCGAGGTGCACCCGGACGGCCCGCCGGCACCGTTGGTCTGCTTCGGGTGACGCGAGCAGCAGCGCGCCGAGACCCGCAGGGTGTGTCCGACGCGTTCGGACGGTCTCGACGAGGCCGACCGACGCGGTGCGCTCAGAGTCGCGACCGGACCGCCTCGAAGTCGGCGACGTGCTCGTCGGCGCCGCCGGGGGTCTCGAAGACCACGGGGGCACCGGCCTCGCGCACGACGGAGGCCAGCAGGTCCGGCTCGATCCGCCCGGCGCCGACGTTGGCGTGCCGGTCGGCCCCGGAGTCGAACTCGTCACGGCTGTCGTTGCAGTGCACCAGGTCGATCCTGCCGGTGATCGCTCGGACCTCGTCGACCACCGACTCGAGCGCGACACCGCCTGCGTGGGCGTGGCAGGTGTCGAGACAGAACCCGACATGCTCCGAGCCGGAGGCCGACGAGATGGCGTCGAAGACGCCCTTGATCCGGTCGAGGTGGCGGGCCATCGCGTGGTCGCCACCGGCGGTGTTCTCGATCAGCAGCGGGACCTTGATGTCGGTGGCCTCGACCGCCTTGCGCCAGTTGTCGAAACCGGTCGCGGGATCGTCGTCCTTGTTGACGTGACCGCCGTGCACGATCAGCCCGCGCGCGCCGATCTCCGCCGCGGCATCCATGTGCTGCTGCAGCAGCTTGCGCGACGGGATGCGGATGCGGTTGTTCGTGGTGGCGACGTTGACGACGTACGGCGCGTGCACGTACAGCCCGACGCCTGCCTTCTCGGAGTCGGCTCGCAGACCCTCCGCCCCGCCGGCGTACCGGATCTCCGGCCCGCGGTACCCCTGCGGGTCGCCGAGGAAGAACTGCACGTGCGGCGCCCGCCGCGCCCTGGCCTCCGCAATCGGGTCGGTCTGCTCGACGTGTGCTCCGAGGGCTGGGCTCGACGGCGTGCTCATGCCTGCCATCGTAGGAAGCCGGACCGACGGCGCGACCCCGGCGAGTCGATGGCAGGCTGGGCCCCATGAACGCCGTCGTGCTGGTCGTGCTCGTCCTGTTGCTGCTCGGCATCGTCGCCGCTGCGGTGATGACCGTCGCCGTCGCGCTCGACCGGCGCAAGACGGGCTGACCTCGCCACCATCGGAGCCGGTCCTGACCGACGGGGTCAGTGCGCCCACCGGCTCGCGGCAGCGACCTCCTCGGGAGATGCCCCGTCGAACAGCTCCAGCTCCGACTCGCGTACGGCGCGGATCGCGCCGACCAGCGGCTCGCCGAACGCCGACGACAGCACCTCGTCCGAGGTGAAGGCGTCGAGCGCCTCGCGCAGGGTGGTGGGCAGCCGCTTGATCCCACGCGCGGTGAGTGTCTCCTCGCCGAGCGCGGCCGGGTCGACGTCCACCGGGTCGGGCAGCGAGGTGCCGGCATCGAGCCCGGCGGTGCCCGCGGCCACCAGCCCGGCCAGCAACAGGTACGGGTTGGCGTGCAGGTCGAAGCACTTCACCTCGAGATTGGCCGCCCAGTCCTCGCTTCCGCGCGAGCCGGTGACCATGCGCATCGCAGCCTCGCGGTTCTCCAGCCCCCAGCACGCGTACGCGCCGGCCCAGTGCTGGGGCACCAGGCGCAGGTACGACGCGACCGACGGCGCCCCGATGGTCAGCAGGGCGGGGAGGTGCTCGAGGATCCCGCCTGCGAAAGCCGTGGCCTCGCCGCTGAGGCCGAACCGGCCCTCACCACCGGCCATCAGGTTCCGGTCGTCGCGTCCCAGGCTGAGATGCACGTGTCCGCCGTTGCCCACGCCGGCCGCGTCGACCTTCGGGGAGAACGACGTCCGCAGGCCGTGCTTCACGCCGACGCCGCGGATCGTCGTGCGCACCAGCACGGAGGTGTCGGCGGCATGCACGGGCGACTCCGGTGCGACCGAGAGCTCGAGCTGCCCGTCGGCGTACTCGGGGTGGAACTGCTCGACGGACACACCCTCCTCGGCGAGCGCCGCGAGCACGTCGCGGCAGTACTCCGAGGCGTTGGTGAGTCGCGCCAGCCCGTACGCCGGCCCGCTCGCGGCCGGCCGGTACTCCTCACCCTCCTCCGAGACGACCCACTCGACCTCGATCGCCGTGAGCACGCTGATGCGCCGTTCGGCGAGCTCACCGGTGAGCCGGGTCAGCAGCAGACGGGAGTCCAGCGGGTAGGGCTCGCCGGTCTGCGCGTAGCGCTCGCCGGGGGCCCATGCCCAGCCGTCCTGAGCCGCCAGGACGACGAGCCGATCGAGGTCGGGCACGATCCGCTGGTCACCGACCGGAGCCGTGCCGTCGGGCGGTGCAGCGACCCAGTCGTCGAAGCGGAAGTAGTCGAACGCCGTCGAGAACCCCACGCCCCACGCCGCCAGCGTCGGGAGCCGGTCGAGCGGTACCGACTTCGCCCGCGAGATGCCGGCGTTGTCGACGAAGCTGGTCGCGACCGCGACGACGCCGCGGTCGGCGAGATCGAGGACGAGTGACTGTGCGCGGGTCATGTGGCGGTCACGGTCGGCGAGGTCCACGAGCGTTTCCCTTCGGATCCGTGCGTGCCGAGCGATCCGCGCACGCGGAATGACACGCCTGGACAAAGAATAGGGCCGGGATCAGACTCCGGAGTGGTCACTTCCGAGTGAGAGGAGCTCCGATGACCGCTCCCGTCCGCGAAGGCGCCACCCTCCGTCGCTCGCTCTCGGTCTGGCAGGCGGTGGGCCTCTCGGTGGCCCTGATGGCCCCGAGCATGGCGGCCAACATCAACCCCCAGGGGACCGCCACTCTCGTGGGGCGTGCGACACCGCTCGCCTTCTTCCTCGCCGCCGTCGCGGTGCTGCTGATCGCCTACGTGTTCGTGCGGCTCTGCCAGTACTACCGGCACGCCGGTTCCGTCTACGTGTTCACCGGGGCCACCCTCGGTCCGCACGCCGGTGCCGTCGCCGGGCTCGGGCTGATGGGCACCTACGTCTTCTACGCGCTGGTCACCTCGTCGGCCGCCGGCATCTTCGGAGCGTCGTTCCTCGACATCATCGGCGTCTGGAACGACCAGCCCGACTGGGCGGGGTTCCTGGTCGGGTTCGTGGCGCTGGCGCTGGCTCTCCTCCTGGCGATCGTCCCGGCGAAGCGTGCGGCCGAGGTGCTGCTCACCGCCGAGGGCATCACGGTCGCACTGATCGTGATCGTCTCGATGGTCGTGCTCGTCCGGCTGCTCGCCGGCAACGCTCCGGGGGACGCGGGCTTCACGATGAAGGTGTTCTCCGTCCCGTCGGGGACACCGGCGTCCGACCTGTTCCTCGGCATCATCTTCGGCCTGCTCTCGTTCGCCGGCTTCGAGGCGGCCTCGACCCTCGGGGAGGAGACCAACGACCCAGGACGCGACATCCCGCGGGCCATCCTCGGCACGGCGATCTTCGGTGGCGTCTACTTCACCGTCGTCACCGCCATCGAGATGATGGCCTTCGGCCCCGACGACAAGGGCGTGGCCGACTTCATCGCGTCTCCTGCGCTGGTCGGCGACCTCGGTACGTCGTACATCGGGACGTGGGTGGGCGACCTGGTCACCCTCGGGGCGTGCGTGTCGGCGTTCGCCTGCTGCCTGGCCTGCGTCGTGGGTGCCTCGCGCCTGCTGTTCGCGATCACGCGTGACCTGGCCCCGGGCCATCCGCTCGGCCGCACCGGCACGAACGCCACGCCCGCTGTGGCAGCCGTCGTCGTCTGCGTCACCGTCTTCGTCATGGCGGTCATCGACGCGGTTCTCTTCGGTGCGAAGCCCTTCGACACGTTCTTCTGGAGCGGCGCCATCGGCACCCTGATCCTGCTGGTGGCCTACCTGCTGGCCACGATCGGCTGCATCAAGCTGATCTGGATCGACAAGAAGATGCCGCAGGTGGCGACCTGGGAGATCATCATCCCGGTCGCGGCCGTCATGGTCATCCTCTACACGCTCTGGCGCAACGTCCTTCCCTACCCCGACGCCAACCCGGCGCGATGGTTCCCCGTCGTCGCAGGGGGATGGATCGTCGTGGTCGCGGCCGTGGCCTTCCTGGTCCCGGGCTTCGCCCAGCGTCTGGCCACCGGTCTGAAGGAGCTCGACCACGGTGGGCCGCACGGCGAGCGCGAGGTCGTGGGTGACTGAAGGCCCGGACCTGCCGCTCGGCGACCTCGTCGACCACCACTGCCACGGCATCCTCACCGGCGACCTCGACCGCGACGCGTTCGAGGGCCTGATGAACGAGGCCGTTCGAGCGAGTCCCCTCGCGACGACGCTGTTCGACTCGACGTTGGGGTGGGCCATCCGGCGGCACTGTGCACCGGTACTCGACCTCGAGCCGCTCGTGCCCGCGGAGAAATACCTGGCTCGTCGGGCAGAGCTCGGTGGGGCGGAGGTGAGCCGCCGCCTGATGGCTGCCGCTGGGCTCGGCATGCTGCTGGTCGACACCGGGCTCGGGCCGGAGGGGCTGACCCCGATGGCCGAGCTCGCCGCCCTCGCCGGGTGCAGGGCACGCGAGGTGGTACGGCTGGAGACGCTTGCCGAGCAGGTGCTGGCCGCGGGTACCGATGACCTCCCCGGTGAGCTCACCGAGCGGCTCCACGCCGCGCGGGCCGCCGGTGCGGCCGGGGCCAAGAGCATCGCGGCGTATCGGGTGGGTCTGGAGCTGCCGGCGAGCAAGCCGACCGCCGACGAGCTCGCCCGCGCGGCGGCCGCGGCCGACGCCAGCCGCCTGGTCGACCGGACGGTCAGCGGCTGGCTCGCGCACACGGCGCTCGAGCTGGGGATGCCGCTGCAGTTCCACGTCGGGTACGGGGATCGCGACCTCGACCTCCTGGACTGCGACCCCCTGCGCCTGACGGCGTTCCTCCGGACGACCGAGGAGCGGGGAGTGCCGGTGCTGCTCCTGCACAACTGGCCCTACCACCGGCATGCGGCGTACCTGGCCCAGGTCTTCGATCACGTGTTCATGGACCTCGGCCTGACCACCCACAACACCGGCGCCCTCGCGACCGAGGTGCTGCGTGAGGCCCTGGAGCTCGTGCCCTTCGGCAAGCTGCTGTTCTCCTCCGACGCCTACGGGCTGGCGGAGCTCTACCTGCTCGGAGCCGTGCTGTTCCGACGGTCCATGACCGCAGTGCTCGGGGAGCTCGTGGAGACCGGGGACGCGACACCCGAGGATGCGGCGTACGTCGCGGGCCTGGTCGGGCGCGAGAACGCTCGCCGGGCCTACGCGCTGTGACCGCCCTCCGGCTTGCGCACGACCTCGCCGTGACCTGGCGGGCGGCGGCCCGGCGCCTGGTCCCGGACGCGGTCACGCTGCGGCACGACCTGCACATGGCACCGCGGCTCGGCGGCCACGAGACGCCGACGGCCGTGGCCGTGACCGACTGGATGGGTGTCGGCGAGGGCGAGGTGGTGGCGGGGACCGGCCGGCTGTTGCGCATCCCCGGCGGGACCGGTCCCGCGATCGCCCTGCGCGCGGAGCTCGACGGTCTGCCGCTGGAGGAGGAGACGAATGTGGCCTGGGCGTCCCGCAACGGCGCGATGCACGCATGCGGGCACGACGTCCATCTCGCGGGTCTGGCAGCCGTGGTGAAGGCGGGGGTGGGGCTCGATCTGCCCCGTCCGCTGGTCGCCCTGCTGCAGCCGCGTGAGGAGGGGGTCGACTCCGGTGCGATGGACGTCATCCAGGAGGGCTGGCTCGACGGCATCGAGGCGGTCGTCGCGGCCCATGTGCAGCCGCGGGTCACGCCCGGCGTGATCGCGGTGTGCCCGGGGCCGGTGAACGCCGCCATGGACACGTTCCGGGTGGAGGTGAGCGGCCGGGGCGGGCACTCCGGCTACCCCCACACGGTGGACGACTCGGTGCTGGCGATGTCTGCGATCGTGGTGGCGCTGCAGCAGGTCGCCGCGCGGCGGATCGACCCGACGGCGGGGGTGGCCTGCATGGTCAACCAGGTGCGGGCCGGTACGGCCGACAACGTCGTGCCGTCCTCGGCGGTCTGTTCCGGCAGCGTCCGCACGATGCGACCCGAAGACCGGGTGACCGCCCATCGGGCGATCGAGGAGATCGCGACGTCGGTGGCGGCCGGCCACGGGTGCCGGGCGCAGGTGACCATCGAGCAGGGCGAGCCGGTGCTCGTCAACGACGTCGGCCTCGCGGTCCGGGCCGGGGAGGTGCTGACCGAGCTCGGCCACGCGGTGGACCCGACGTTCCGGTCGTTCGGCTCGGACGACTTCGCGGCGTACTGCGAGAAGGTGCCCGGTCTGATGGTGTTCGTCGGCACCGGGGCCGAGCGGGGCGGGCTGCACGACGCGTCGTACCTTCCGGACGACGGCTACGTCGCGACCGTCGCCGACGCGCTGATCGCCGGGTACTGCGCCGCACTCGTGCCCTGAACCCCCCGTCGTGCACCAGGCTCACCGGCCGCCGCGGCCGAGCGGTCGGGCGCACTTCCGGAGGCAGTACGTCACGCGGGGCGACGACGGACGACCCTGCCCGCACAGCCCCGCCGCGGCGTACACCGGAGGAGTCCGCTCGTCACCGGAGGCAACATGTCCCGTTCTCGTCTCGTCACCGTCCTGCTCTCGGCGTTGCTCCTCGTCGGAGGTCTGAACGTCCTCTCCTACGCCGCCAACGGTCGGCCGCTCCTGCTCGGCCGCAGCAACGTCGAGTCGCGTTCCGCCACCGTGCACATGGGCGGGCGCGGCCCGGCTCTCCGTCTCGAGACACGAGCAGGGTCACCACCCATGGGTGTCTCGAGCATGGCCCGCGTGCATCGTCTCAATGCCGACCGGGTCGACGGCTTCCACGGCAGGCAGCTCGGAGTCCAGCTCCGCAGGTACTGGCTGGGCGGCGACGGCGACGAGAGCTACGTCGAGAAGTCGTTCCCGCGCCTGCCCCACGGGCTGTACTGGGCGAGCTATGAGTTCCACGCGACCCATGACGGCTCCCTGTCGTGCTGGCTGCAGACCGGGACCGGTGTTCCGGTCCTGGCCGCCACCGGCTCGACGCCGAACGCCGTCCTGGCCGCAGAGGGCCTCGTGCACGCCGGCGACGGGGTGGTCATGCGGTGTCGAACCAGCGGCATCTTCGACAGCGGCGCGAGTTCGGGCTCCTGGATCGACTTCGTCCGGCTCACGGTCGGGACCGCGGCGAGCGCCGAGACCATCTCACTCGACCGAGGCCGGTCGCCGGGTCGGTGATTCGGAGGTCCCGGACGGCGCTGGTAACCTGCGGTCGTCCGGACCTCCGGACACCGCGGCGCCACGTCCCGTCGTTACGGCTGGCACGGACGCCGCCTGTTCACGCAACGCCCTCCTGCCACGGATGGTCCGTGGCCGCCTGAGCCCAGAGGAGGTGGAGACCGCTGTGCGTGCCTATGAAGTGATGGTCATCCTCGACCCGAGTCTCGAGGAGCGGACCGTGGAGCCGTCGCTCGACAAGTACCTCAACGTCATCCGCAAGGACGGCGGCAGCGTCGAGAACGTCGACGTGTGGGGACGGCGCCGCCTGGCCTACGAGATCCAGAAGAACGCCGAGGGCATCTACGCGGTCATCAACCTGACCGCCGACCCTGCGACGGTCAAGGAGTTCGACCGCCAGCTCGGGCTCAACGAGTCCGTGCTCCGAACCAAGGTGATGCGTCCTGACGCTCACTGAGCCCAGCGCCGTGCGCCGCACCGAGCTACCGGTGGGCCTTGTGGAGCGGTGGTGGCGGATGTCGGTGCCACCGACGAACATGAGCCAGAACGCGAATCGCACAACCGAGGAGACCTGATATGGCAGGCGACACCCAGATCACCGTGGTCGGCAACCTGGTCGACGACCCCGAGCTCCGGTTCACGCCGTCGGGGGCCGCGGTGGCCAACTTCCGGATCGCCTCGACGCCACGCACCTTCGACCGCCAGACCAACGAGTGGAAGGACGGCGAGGCGCTGTTCCTGTCGTGCTCGGTGTGGCGGCAAGCTGCCGAGAACGTCGCGGAGTCCCTGCAGAAGGGGATGCGCGTGGTCGTGCAGGGCAACCTGCGCTCACGGCAGTACGAGACGCGTGAGGGTGAGAAGCGCACCGTCTTCGAGATCCAGGTCGACGAGGTCGGTCCGTCCCTGCGCTACGCCACCGCCAAGGTGACGCGCACCCAGCGCTCCGGCGGCTCGTCGTACGGCGGGCAGCAGGGCGGTGGCCAGAGCGGCCCGTCCGACAATGACCCCTGGGCGACGCCCGCGCCGCCCGCACAGGCGGCTCCGGCCGCTGGCGGCGCTCCGGCGAACGACCCGTGGGCCGCTCCGGGCGTGAGCTCGGACGAGCCACCGTTCTAGGGCGTCGCTCGTCGGTCGAGCCGGTCGGGCCACGTCCCGGTTCGTCGGTCGAGCTGGTCGGGACCACGGCCCGGTTCGTCGGTCGAGCCGGTCGAGACCCCGACAGCACCGCACAACTGAAAAGGAAGACTTCCCATCCATTCCGCCCCTGTCATCACTCAGCGGCGGGCTCACTGAATCTCTAGCAGAGGGAGCACCACAATGGCCAAGGCAGTGATGCGCAAGCCGAAGAAGAAGGTTTGCCAGTTCTGCAAGGAGAAGGCGACCGGTGTCGACTACAAGGACACCACGCTGCTCCGAAAGTTCATCTCCGACCGCGGCAAGATCCGAGCGCGTCGGGTGACCGGCAACTGCGTCCAGCACCAGCGCGACGTCGCGATCGCGGTGAAGAACGCTCGCGAGGTCGCGCTGCTGCCCTACACCTCGACCGGCCGCTGAGGAAGGACGACGATGAAGATCATCCTGACCCAGGAGGTCACCGGACTCGGGCAGCCCGGCGACGTGGTGGAGGTCAAGGACGGCTACGGCCGCAACTACCTCCTTCCGCGCGGGGTTGCGATCAGGTGGACCCGCGGTGGCGAGAAGACCGTCGAGTCGATCAAGAAGGCCCGTGCGTCGCGCGCCGTCCGCGACCAGGAGCACGCCGACCAGATCAAGGGCAAGCTCGAGTCCGCGCCGGTCGACGTCAAGGTCAAGGCCGGCTCGGCCGGCCGCCTGTTCGGCGCCGTCACGACCTCCGAGATCGCCGGAGCCCTGGCCGCGGTGCTCGGTGAGGACGTCGACCGCCGTTCGATCGCGCTCGGCAACCCGATCAAGACGCTCGGTTCGCACTCGGTGTCGGTGCGTCTGCACGACGACGTGTCGGCGACTGTGGCGCTCAACGTCATCCCCGCCTGACGCGACGTACCTCTCCACGCCGGCCCGGGACCTCCACCCCCGCGGTCCGGGAGGTGTCCTCGAGTGGCGCCTGGGGCGGCCCCAGCACACCAACTGGCATGCAGACGACCACGACGACGCCCTCTGAACGTCGTCTGTATGCCAGTCAGTGGTCGACGGCGAGCCACGACGCATCCTCAGCCCCAGGCCGCGCCGGTGGGCTTCACAGACGTCGGCGTGCGGCCAGCGTCGTTCCCCGACCACGTCGAGGCTCGGGCTCGTGGAGAGTCCGACCTTCGTCCAGGGCCGGGTGCGTCGTCGCGGGTGGACGCGCGTCGCGCACGGCCTGTACGTCCCGGTGGACGGGCACCCGGACGCTCCGCTGCATGCGCTGGCCGCGCAGCTCCACAAGCGGAGCGGGTTCACCCACATCACTGCTGTCCGCCTGCGAGGCTGGTGGCTGCCTCCACTGCCGGACGGCCTGCCGGAGCTCGCTGCCCAGGACACCCGGAACCGGCCGCGCCGGTCCCAGCTCCGGATGATCAGGACCACGCCAGCGCCCGTGGTCACCCGCGTTCGCGGGCTTCCGGTCGTGTCGTCGCTCGACGTCCTCCTGGCCCTGGCTCGGCACTTCGGACTGGTCGACGTCGTGGTGTTCCTGGACTCCGCGCTCCACCGGGGAGACCTGAGCTGCGACGACCTCGCCTTCGGCCTGCAGGCCCGGCGACACGGCGTACGACGCCTGCGAGCGGCCGCTGCGCTGGCGGACGGCCGGTCCGAGTCGCCGTTCGAGTCCTTGCTCCGACTCCTGCACACCGCCTGCGAGATCCCGGTCGCACCTCAGTTCGAGATCCGGACCGGGGGCCGGTTCATCGCGCGCGCGGACCTCCGGTTGCTCGGCACGCGGGTGATCCATGAGTACGACGGGGCGGTGCACCGGGGGCGCGACCAGCACCGGGCCGACCTGCGCCGTGACCGTGACATCGCGGCGTCGGGATGGGAGCGCCGGGGTTTCACCGACCACGAGGTGCTCCGCCGCCCGGTGGAGATCCTCCGCGAGGCCGACCGTGCCCTGGGCCGGGCGCATGATCCGGCACGGGTCGATGCGTGGTACGCCCTCCTCCGCGAGTCGTGCTTCACAGCCGCTGGGCGGTCTCGCCTCCTCCGGCGCCTGCGGCCCGACCTCGCGGCCTGATCCGTCGACGTGTCACTCACTGGCATACAGACGACAATTCCGGCGCCGCATCTGCGTCGTCTGTATGCCAGTTGGTTCCGGTCCGCCGGCGAACCGAGGGCCGGCACGCGCGCCGTCACGGGAGCGGCAGGTCCGCTACCCCTGTGCATGACCGGTGGATATCCCCCGTTCCGACCAGGGGTCGGGCGATCTGTCGACAAACCGCCGTGCGAATCCCAGATGGCGAGGAGGTGAACGAAGTCTTTACCCAGGTTTTCTTCCTGCACATCTGTGGAACCGCAAACGCCCAGGTCAGAGGCCTGAAAGGGAGAGGTGTGCCGGGTCTGTCCACACGTTGTCCACGGGACCGGCCCACAGGCCCACGCGTGTCATGCACCAGCCGGCCCGAGTTATCCCCAGCCCCTGTGGAGAAGGCGCTTCCGGGGTGGCCCGCGCGAGGCCTAGATTCCCGCCTCGGCGGGTCTGCCCACGGTGGTCGGCCCCCGGCTCGAGGCGGTACACCGCGCGGTGACACCGCCTTGTCGGTGGCCGCCCCTAACGTCACTCCTGTCACATCGATGTCGGGGTGCACCCCCACCGGTGGCTGTCCGAAGGAGTCTGGGTGAGCATCACGGAGCAGGGGTCGTGGGACGTCCCCGGCCTGCCGGAGCCACCGCGTGACAGCGTGGGTGACGACTGGGGGGACGGCCCCGCGGCGTACCCGCCGGGCGAGCGGCCGAGCCGCCCCGGTGACCGCACGCCGCCTCAGGACAACGCCGCTGAGCAGAGCGTGCTGGGCTCGATGCTGCTCTCCAAGGACTCGATCGCCGACGTGGCCGAGGTGCTGCGGGGTGTTGACTTCTACCGGCCGGTGCACGAGGTCATCTACGACGCGATCATCGACCTGTACGGCCGTGGCGAGCCGGCCGACCCGGTCACGGTCGCCCACGAGCTGGGCCGCCGCGGTGAGCTGACCCGGGTCGGCGGCGCGCCGTACCTCCACACGCTGTCGGCCAACGTCCCCATCGCGGCGAACGCCGGCTACTACGCCGAGATCGTCCGTGAGAAAGCCATCCTGCGGCGGCTGGTCGACGCCGGCACCCGCATCGTGCAGATGGGCTACTCCGGTCAGGGCCAGGTCGACGACGTCGTCGACGCGGCCCAGGCCGAGGTCTACCAGGTCACCGATCGGCGTACCTCGGAGGACTACGCGCCCCTGAGCGACATCATGGACGGCGTCCTCGACGAGATCGAGGCGATCGGGAACCGCGACGCCGGGCTGTACGGCGTGCCCACGGGCTTCGCCGACCTCGACGACCTCACCAACGGCCTGCACAACGGACAGATGGTGATTGTGGCCGCTCGCCCCGCCATGGGCAAGAGCACCCTCGCCCTCGACCTGTGCCGGGCGGCGTCGATCCAGAACAACATGACGTCCTGCTTCTTCAGCCTGGAGATGACGCGCTCGGAGATCACGATGCGACTCCTGGCGGCGGAGGCGAAGGTGCCGCTGAACCACATCCGGAACGGCCAGATGAACGACGACGACTGGCAGAAGCTCGCCCGCAAGATGGCCGAGGTCTCCAGCGCTCCGCTGTTCATCGACGACTCGCCGAACATGACGATGATGGAGATCCGTGCCAAGGCCCGCCGGCTCAAGCAGCGCCACGACCTCCGGCTGATCGTGATCGACTACATGCAGCTGATGACCTCGGGCCGCAAGGTCGAGAGCCGCCAGCTGGAGGTGAGCGAGTTCTCCCGTCAGATCAAGCTGCTGGCCAAGGAGCTCGAGGTGCCGATCATCGCACTCTCGCAGCTCAACCGTGGTCCCGAGCAGCGCGGTGACAAGCGCCCGATGATGAGCGACCTGCGCGAGTCCGGCTCCCTCGAGCAGGACGCCGACATGGTGATCCTGCTCCACCGCGACGACGTCTACGAGAAGGAGTCGACCCGCCCCGGTGAGGCCGACCTGATCGTGGCCAAGCACCGCAACGGCCCCACCCGCGACATCGTCGTCGCCTTCCAGGGCCATTACTCGCGCTTCGTCGACATGGCCCACTGACCTGCTGCGCACCTAAGCGGGTCGGCGCAGGACGGACGCGGCATCCCGCGCTCGGCGACGTCCTCGGCCGACGCGCGGTCGTCGGCCTGACGACGTGAGCCCACCCCGGAGGCATCCGCTCCGCGCGCGGTGACGCCGCCGGAGGAGCCCATTGCCGGGCTGCGTCGCGCACGCGAGAATCGGGCGATGACGGGGGACTCGGTTCCGACGTACTGCGCGTTGTGCGTGTCGCGCTGCGGGGCGCGTGCCGAGGTCAGCAACGGCACCTTCGTGGCCTTGCGTCCCGATCCGTCACACCCGACCGGCAAGGCGATCTGTCTGAAGGGCAAGGCGGCGCCCGACATCGTCTACCACCCGGACCGGCTCCTCCATCCGCTGCGGAGGACGAACCCGAAGGGTGCCGCGGATCCGGGCTGGGAGCCCATCACCTGGGACGCCGCGATGGACGCCGTGGCCGAGCGGCTCACGACCGCGGCTGCCACGGACGGGCCGGAGTCGGTGGCGTTCAGCTCCAGCTCGCCGTCCACCTCGGCGATCAGCGACGCCGTCGAGTGGATCCAGCGGCTGATGCGTGCCTACGGGAGCCCGAACTACTGCAACTACATGGAGCTGTGCGGGTGGGGTCGTTTCCTCGCGCCCCTGTACACGTTCGGCGCGTCAGTTCCCGGCACCTATCTGCCCGACCTGGAGAACGCCGGGTGCATCCTGTTCTGGGGCTACAACCCGTCGGTGGCGCGGCTGGCGCACGCGACGAGCACGGTCGCCGCGGTCGGTCGGGGAGCCAAGCTGATCGTGGTCGACCCACGGAAGGCGGGCCTGGCGTCCAGGGCCGACCACTGGCTGCGGGTCCGACCCGGCAGCGACGCGGCCCTCGCCCTGGCGCTGCTCCACGTGATGATCGAGAACGGCTGGTACGACGCCGACTTCGTGCGCGACTGGACCAACGCGACTGACGTCGTCGACGGCGAGACGGTGTGGGACCTGCTCGCGGCGCGCTGTGCGGAGTTCCCTCCGGAGCGGGCCGAGACGATCACCGGCGTACCGGCTGCCGACATCGTCGCCACGGCGAGAACGCTCTGGGACGCTCGGCCGGTCGCCTTCTACACCTGGAGCGGACTGGAGCAGCACAACGGCGCGACCCAGACCATCCGTGCCATCGACGTCCTGTATGCCTTGACCGGCTGCCTGGACGTGCCGGGCGGCAACGTCCTGTTCGAGGCCGTGCCGTCGAACCGGATCGACGGCGGCGAGTTCCTCTCCGCCGCACGACCCCGGACGGCAGGCGCCGAACAACGCCCGCTCGGGCCGGCTCGCTTCGAGTTCGTCACCGGCGAGGACTTCTACGCAGCGGCGCTCGACGGCCGGTTCAAGGTGCTGGTGGGCTTCGGCGGGAACCCGGTGCTGGCTCACGCGGACAGCCGGCGGGGCCGCGAAGCGCTCTCCAGCCTGGACTTCTTCGTCCACGCCGACCTCTTCATGACCCCGACAGCGGAGCTCGCAGACATCGTGCTGCCGGTGACGACACCCTTCGAGTCCGAGGCGTTGAAGCTCGGGTTCGAGTACAGCCAGGAGGCTCAGTCGCTGGTCCAGCTCAGGCAGCCGCTGGTGGCCCCGCGGGGCGAGGCTCGCTCGGATCTGCAGATCGTCTTCGAGCTCGCGACCCGGATCGGCCTCGGCAGGCACTTCTGGGACGGCGACATCGAGGCGGCGTACCGTCATCAGCTCGCGCCGAGCGGCATCACCCTGGAAGAGCTGCGGGCGCACCCCGAAGGGGTTCGGGTGCCGCTGACCACGCGTTACCGCAAGTACGCCGACTCCGGGTTCGCGACCCCGTCACGCAAGGTGGAGCTGTACTCCGCCACCCTCGCCGCCCACGGCTACGAGCCACTGCCGACGTTCGAGGAGCCCCTGATCAGCCCGCGCTCCCGTCGCGACCTGGCGGACCGCTTCCCGCTCGTCCTCAGCTGCGCCAAGTCGCTGTTCTTCTGCGAGACCCAGCACCGGCAGGTCGCCGCCCTGCGCAAGAGCGCCCCGGACCCGCAGCTCGAGATGCACCCGTCCACCGCCGAGAGCCGGGGTGTCGCCGCAGGGGACTGGGTGTCCCTGGACACCCCGCAGGGCAGCGTCCGCGCCCGTGTGAAGCTCAACGCCAGCCTCGACCCACAGGTCGTCTTCGCCCAGCACGGCTGGTGGGAGGCGTGTGCCGAGCTCGGGCTGCCCGGTTACCCGCCGTACGGCCCGGACAGCGCGAACCTCAACCTCGTGCTGCCCCAGACCCCCAGCGATCCCATCAGTGGCAGTGCGCCCATGCGGGCGAGCCTGTGCAACGTCTCGCCCGTGCCCTGACCCCGAACGGCACGGCCGGGCCCCTCGTGCTGACGGAACTACCCGAGCTGGTCGCGTCGCCGCGTCAGGTAGGCGACCTCGGCGGTGTTGCCCGCCAGCTCGATGGCGCGGTCGTAGGCGACGCGCGACTCCGCACCGCGGCCCAGCCGACGGAGCAGGTCGGCGCGGGTCACGTGGTAGGCGTGATAGTCGGCGAGCTGTGCCTCGAGGCCGTCGACGGCCGCCAGAGCCACCTCGGGGCCGTCGAGCTCGGCGACCGCGACCGCCCGGTTGAGGGCGACGATCGGTGAGGGGTCGAGCTGGACCAGCTGGTCGTAGAGGGCGACGACCTGCGACCAGTCGGTGTCACGCATGTCTCGGGCGGAGGTGTGCACGGCGTTGATCGCCGCCAGGATCTGGTAGCGGCCCGGGGCCACCCGGGCGGCCAGGCGCTCGCGCACCAGGCGGTGACCCTCGGCGATCAGGGCCGGGTCCCAGGTACTGCGGTCCTGCTCGACGAGGGTCACCAGCTCGCCGCTCGCCGAGACGCGGGCGGTCCGACGGGCCTCGGTGAGGAGCATCAGCGCCAGCAGCCCGGCGACCTCACCGTCGTCCGGCATCAGGGCACGGATCAGCCGGGTGAGCCGGATCGCCTCAGCGGTCAGGTCCTGGCGTACGGGGTCGGTGTCGGGGCCCGTGGCCAGGTAGCCCTCGTTGAAGACCAGGAAGAGCACGGCGAGGACACCTGCGACTCGTGCCGGCAGGTCCTCCGCGGACGGCACCCGGTAGGGGATGCGGGCCACCTTGATCTTGGCCTTCGCGCGGGTGATCCGCTGACCCATGGTGCTCTCCTGCACCAGGAAGGCGCGGGCGATCTCCGGCACGGTCAGTCCGCCGACCATGCGCAGTGTCAGCGCCACGCGAGCCTCCATCGCGAGTGCCGGGTGACAGCAGGTGAAGATCAGCCGGAGCCGCTCGTCCTCGATGGCGCCGACCGGCCGGGGTGGGTCGTCGTCGTACAACAGCCGAGCCTCCTGTTGCTTGTGGTCACGCTTGTTCTCGCGCCGGAGGCGGTCGATGGCCTTGCGACTCGCGGTCACGGTCAGCCAGGCGCCCGGGTTCGGCGGCACGCCGTCTGTGGCCCACCGCTGGACCGCGATGGCGAAGGCCTCGGCCGCCGCCTCCTCGGCGATGTCGAGGTCTGCGAACCGCCGGGTCAAGGAGGCGACCACCCGCGCCCACTCCGCGCGGTAGGTCCGGGCGATCACCTCTGCGACGTCGGCATCGCTCACAGGAACGGGCGCACCTCGACCTTCCGATGGCACGCCCTCGAGCCCTCCGCGGCGAGCTCGAGCGCCACGTCGAGGTCCGCGGCCTCGACCACCCAGAAGCCCGCGAGGAACTCCTTGGACTCCACGAAGGGACCGTCGGTGAACATCGGCACCCCCTCACCCCGGTTGTCGACCACCGTGGCCGAGCTGGGTGAGCCGAGGCCGCCGGCGAACACCCAGTGGCCGTCGGTCTGGAGCCGGTCGTTGAACACGTCGATCGCCGCCTGCTCGTCCGGGTCGGCGAGGTCGCCGGTGTCGTCGATCACCGAGAACAAGTACTGCATGTCGGATCGTCTCCTGTGTCGAAGCTGCCCCTCGTGGGCGTCCGCTCACCCCTCCTACGAACAGCTCGGTTCCGATCCGACACCGGCTGCCGATCTGGTGCAAGGAGCGTCGTGGCACGACGGTGGCACGACAGCCTCCCCAGGACACGGTCTGGGGCGGAGCGGGGGTCTCGTCCGAGCGGGCCTGGCCCGCGGTCTCTCGGTCCATGGCCCGGCCGAACGCGGGTCACCGGTACGGCGTGCTCCGTACCAGCTTGATCGCCCGCTTGGTCACGAACGGCTGGCTGCCCTCGTGGTGGAGCCAGGGCCGGCCGAACCACAGGTAGGCGTCGACGTACCGCGCCGCCAGCTCTGCCGTCGTCGCGGGGAGGTTCCACCGGTCGGCGGCGACGTCGGCCGTCGGCGGGATGCCGAGGGTCTCGCAGGTCTCCGACGCAGGTGCGTCCTTCGAGTCGCACACGACCGGGTTGGTCGGGTCGGACCCCGTGTACTGACCGAACCGGAACGGGTGGCCGTTGTTGCTGGTGTTGATCACGGCCCGGCGACCCGGGTAGCCCCTGCCCGCCAGCGCCTTGATGATGGCCCGGGCGCGCTCCACCTCGTCGGGGATCGAGTCGTAATGGGTGCTGTTCAGGGCGAAGCCACGCGCGTACTCGATGCCCCCGCGGACCAGGATCCGCACTGCGGCGGTGACCCCGCCCTTCGGGCCGGACATCGGCCAGTCCGCGGCTCCCGCCTCGATGTAGACGCTGGTGTGCGGCTGCGCCGACAGCACCCGCGCGGCGTACGCCACCAGGTCGGACGGCACGGTGGAGCCGTGCGGTGCGCACAGGGCGAACGGGCCGTCGGGCTGGAGCACGATCGCTGTCGGGGTGTCGCCGACGGCCGCGGCGACATGGTCGATCCAGTGCCGGTACGACCTGCGCTCGGCCTTGGTGGGCAGTCGCGTGCAGGCCTCGTGCTCCCAGGGGACGACCCGGAAGATCGCCATCTGGACCAGCGCGTCGGGGTTGCCGGCCTGCGAGCTCCGGATGTAGTCGCGGACCTGGACGGCGACCTTGTCGTTGGGGTTCCAGTGGCCGAACCAGTGGTCCTTGGGCTTCTTCGCGATGTAGGCGAGGCGCTTCTTCGCCGTCCCCGTGGCGTCGTTCCACGCCACCCAGGACGGCTCCATAGCGCCCTCGTAGACACCCCAGGGGTGGGTCAGGAAGGGGTTGCCGCCCTCGGCGCGAGAGTCCGGGGCGGTGACGGTCGTGCCGGCTGCGCGATGGACGGCGATCGCCGGCGGTGCGAGGAGCGCGGCCGCCGCGGCGAGCGCGGCGAGCGCGGCGGCGGGGGCGAGCGGGTGTGGCATGCGGGCGCTTTCGTCGGGATCTGCGGCGTACCCCCCGGTGCCCCATTACACACGGCCGACCCGGCCCGTGCCGCAGGTTCCACAGGATCGCCGATCGATCCCGCCGGCTCAGGCCACGTTGCTGAGGTCGAGCGCTGCGAGCCGCTCGGGGTCGACCAGGATGTTGATCTCGACGATCCGGCCGTCGCGGACGACCGGGCTGAACACCGAGATCGGACGACCGCCGCGCATCCCGACCAAGCCGACCGAGCCGTTGACCAGCACCGTGATCTGGCTCGGCTCGTGAGCCGTCCGTCGGAAGGCGACTGCCTGTGACGCGACCTCTGCCGCACCCCGGATCACGGCCGAGACGCCGGTCGCGCCGCCGTCCGCCCGCAGGAGGACGTCCGGGTCGAGCACGGCGACCAGCGCCTCGAAGTCGCCGGCCTCGGCGGCCGCCGTGAAGGCCTCGAGCACCCGGCGTTGCGTCGTCAGGTCGGCGGCCGGGGGTGGGATCGCCCGGACCCGTCTGCGGGCGCGGCTGGCCATCTGGGTGGCTGCGGCGGGCGTGCTGCCGACGATCTCGCCGATCTGGTCGAACGGCACGCCGAACATGTCGTGCAGCACGAACGCCATCCGCTCTCGCGGGTTCAGGGCGTCCAGCACGACGAGCAGAGCCAGGGTGACGGCGTCGGCCTGCTCGGCCGCGGCCTGGGGGTCGAGGTCCAGGCGAGACACCACCGGGTCGGGCACGTGGACGTCGAGCGACTCCTCGCGCCGCGACCTGCGGGAGCGGAGCAGGTCCAGACAGATCCGGCTCACGACCGTGGTGAGCCAGCCGCGGAGGTTCGCGACTGCGCTGGTGTCGGACCGGGCGAGCCGCAGCCACGCCTCCTGCACGGCGTCGTCGGCCTCGGTCATCGACCCGAGCATCCGGTAGGCCACACCCCGCAGGTGTGTGCGGTGCTCCTCGAACTGCTCGGCCAGCTGCTCCTGGGTGTGCACTGCCTTGCTCCTCCTCGTCGGCCTACCCCCATGACGGGTCACACGGCCCGGACATGACACCGGACGTCATACGGAGCGTGCCATCTACGGCTCGGCCCGTATGACGTCCGGTGGGGGTGGACAGCCGGAGGGTGCGCCCTCAGTGCCCGTCGCGGAGGTTGCGGAGGTCGTTGTTGTACGTCGGGACCCGGAGCAGCGCCCGGTGCGCGGCGACCTGGTCGCCCCACACATGACGCACGAGGGTGCGGAAACGGTGGCCGTTGCTGGTCTTCTGGTAAGTGTTCATGCCTCTATGGTGGCTCCGGCGACTGTTCAGCACAAGCGAATGTTTCTAACGAATTCAGTAGTGATGCTGTATGATGAACGCCATGATCGACATCCAGCGTCTCCGTGTGTTCCGGGCCGTCGTGGCGAGCGGATCGGTGCAGGCCGCGGCCGACCACCTCGGCTACACGCCGTCCGCCGTGAGCCAGCAGATCTCGGCCCTCCAGCGCGAGACCGGCCTGCTGCTGTTCGAGAAGGCAGGGCGCGGGATCGCCCCGACGGCCACCGCCAAGGTGCTCGCCGCCGAGAGCGAGGAGCTCATGGAGAGCGTGAACCGCCTCGGCGGCGTGGTCGACCATCTACGCGACGGACGTAGCGGAAGGCTCACGATCGGAGCGTTCTCCTCGGCCGCGCAGTTCTGGCTCCCGCAGGTCGCCAAGGCGCTGCGCCGTGAGTTCCCGGACCTGGTGCTCGACATGAGCCTGAACGAGCTCGGTCCCGAGCCCGCGAACCCGACCCGCCGCGACCTCGACATCACCACCGAGGACGCCGACGCCGACGGCATCGAGCGACCCGGGCACAGCCGGCACGTGCTCACAGAGGAGAGCTACCGCGTCGTCGCACCGCGCGGCCACGAGCTCCTGGAGGAGTGGGACGCACAGGTGCCCTTGGCAGCGCTCGCCGGCCAGGCCCTGATCGACAACGACTACCACGGCAACTCCTGCACGCGGATCATCGGCAAGGCCTGCCGAGCCGCCGGCTTCGCTCCTCGGTACGTCGCACGCTCGGAGGACCACCACACGGCCCTCGCGTTCGTCGCAGCCGGCGTGGGAGCGACCATCCTCCCCCGCCTGGCCGTCCCCGAGTCGATGGCGGGCATCGACAGTCGCGAGCTGGTCAACCCGAGTCCGCGTCGCCGGATCGTCGTGCACGTCCGTGACGGCGCGGCCGACGCCCCGCCGGTGGTGCGTGCACTGGAGATCCTCGACGAGGCGGTCGCGCGACGCTGCGACCGCCGCGTCGCGCGCTGAGACCGTTCCCCGGCGGGCAAGAAATCCGACCGGAACGCCCACGGGCGGCGGGAGCCATGAGCTGACCTGGCGGCACCGAGCTGAGGGCCGAGGTGTCTCAGGCGGCCACCGCTGCCGGCTCCGGCTCCCCGTCCAGGGGCCGAGCCGGTACGGGCGCGCGGGTCGCGCGGGCGACCAGCACCAGCACGGCGATCATCACGGCCACCCCGACCAGCCCGGCGACGTGGAACGCGTCGGTGAACGCGTTGCGGACCGAGGCGAGCAGGGCCGGGTCGTGCTGCCCCTGGCGCACGCCGTCGATCACGCTCCGGTCGGCAGGTGAGCCGGGAAGCCCGAGCTGCAGCCGGTAGACCACGGTGCCCAGGGAGCCGAGCACCGTCAGGCCGAGGGCGATGCCCAGCTCGTTGGCCAGCTGCGCCATCGACGCGCTCGACGCCGCGCGCTCCGGCGGAGCCGCACTGATGACGCCGTCCATCAGCATCGGGAAGGCGGCGCCGATCCCGAAGGTGGCCAGGCTGCCACCGATCGCGACGACCGGTCGCCCGGCCGCCGACACCGGCGTCACGGCGTACAGGACGAAGCCGGCGACCATCAGGGACATCATCGTGACCACGACGGTGCGCTGCGGCAGGCGGCGGTTCAGCCAGGGTCCCAGGTTCGCGGCAGCGATCATCGACACCATCTGCGGCAGCATCCACCACGCGGCACCGAGGGGCCTGAGGCCCTGGACCTCCTGGAGGTACAGGTTGAACAACAGCGACGTGCCGCCCATCAGGAGCGCGGTCAGGAAGAGCGCGGTGAGGGTACGACGCACCCGCGGCCGGGCGAGCAGGCCCAGGTCGAGCAGCGGGTTCGCGAGGGTGGTCTGACGCCGCAGGAACACCGCGCCGACGACGGCACCCGCCGCGAAGGCCACCAGCACAGGTGCGTCGACACCGGTGTTGACGACGCGCTTGAGGGCGAAGACCAGGCTCAGCACGGCGACCAGTGAGAGACCGGCGCTGACCAGGTCGAGCGGAGCCGGTACGTCGGCCCTGGACTCGGGGACCAGCCGGGGGACGACGGCGACGGTCACGCCCATCACGGGGACCGCCATCAGGAAGACCGAGCCCCACCAGAAGTGGTCGAGAAGCACCCCGCCGACGAACGGCGCGATCGCCATGCCGCCCAGGAAGACGGTCATCATGACGCCCATCGCCTGGATGCGCGCCTTCTCGTCCGGGAAGAGACCGCCCAGCAGCGCCATCGAAGCCGGCAGGATCGCGGACCCGGCCAGGCCCATCACGCCGCGGGCGACGATCACCAGCTCGGGGGTGGTGGCGAAGGCGCCGATCCCGGAGGCGAGTGCGAACACCGCCGCGCAGACCAGGATCATCCGCCGGCGTCCGACCCGGTCGGCGACCGCGCCGGTGGTGAGCATCGCTCCCGCGACCAGGAAGTTGTAGCTGTCGGTCATCCAGAGCAGCTCGGTCGGGCCGGCGTGGAGCTCGCGGCCCATGGTGGGCAGGGCCACGGCCAGGACCGAGATGTCCACCGCGACCAGCAGGGTCGGGAGTGCCAGCACGGTCAGGGCGAGGACGGCTCGGGTCCGGGTGCGGATCGGGTCGGGATTCATGGGGACTCCTGGGTCGGTGTCGGTTCGCCCCTACGTCGCTCGCGGGGGCCCGCTTTCGACACGGCCCCAGGAGAAAGGGGGGGCGCACGTCGGGGGCGCTCGACCTGTGGTGATCCCGGGCGGAGACGGGGCGGCTGCGGCGTCGGCCGCCGCCTTGCTCGCCAGGTCGCCCCGAGGCGCTCAACGCCACCACGGACCGGGCTACGAGGCACGCCGCCCCGCAGGCGGCCGCCCGCGACCGCGGCCCCGTCGCACAGGAGCCGGAGGACCTCGTCGGCGACGCGAGCACCAATACCGGCACCCGTCGGCCGATCGCGGGCAAAGCTTCCGGCGTTCCCGGTACG
>JBKPTA010000041.1:0-39883 GCA_046735295.1 Actinomycetota bacterium
CAGGCCTTGGCCGGAGGAGTTCGGGATGACGAGGAGCTGACTGCGGATCTGGCTCCGCCGCCCGTGCAGTCCCTGCCCGTCGACAACGCCACCGACGCCTTCGAGATCCTGCCGATCTCCTCACCGACGCAGCCGATGAACACCGAGCCGCGTCCGGTTCCGGGGTTCCAGCCACCGGACGTTCCGCCGGACGAACCGCCGGTGCAGGTCTTTCCGGCGGCTTCGCGACCGCGGCGCCGGCGTCGCGGGCCGGCCCTGCTCGCCGTCGCGCTCGGGATCGCCCTGGCGGCCGGGCTCGGCGCCTACTGGTTCGGCTGGGCCCGCTACACCGCCACTCCGGGCGTGATCGGGCAGACCCAGAAGGCCGCGACAGCCACGCTCGACCGCGCTGGGCTCGACGTCGCGATCGGCGACCCGGCGTACTCCGAGGACGTGCCGAAGGGGCACGTGGTCGGCACCGACCCGGCGCCCGGGTCACGGGTGCTCGACCACGGGACGGTCACCTTGACGATCTCCCTCGGCAAGGAGCGGTACCCCGTGCCGAAGGTGGCGAGGATGACCGTCGACCAGGCGCAGGACGCCCTGCTGAAGGCCCACCTGGCCTACGGTCGGTCCTTCCTGCGCTACAGCCCGTCGCCGCGCGGGATGGTCCTCGCGAGCAACCCCGCGACCGGACGCCGCGAACCACCCGGCTTCCAGGTCGACCTGGTCGTGAGCAAGGGGCCGCGCCCCATCCACGTGGGCGACTGGCGCGGGAAGAGGGCCGACCGTGCGGTGCGGGTGCTGCGGGCCCAGGGCCTGCAGGTCGACACCAGCCGTCAGGAGTACTCCGACCAGATCGCGAAGGGCTACGTCATCGACCAGGCCCCCGTCGGCCGCGTCCTGCACCGCGGCGACACGGTCTCCCTGACCGTCTCGAAGGGGCCCGAGCTGATCGAGGTCCCGGGCAACCTCCGGGCGATGGGCGTCGAGGCCGCCACCCACCTGCTCGAGCACCTCGGCTTCCACGTGCAGGTGGAGCACTCCGACCTCTACCTCGGCCTGGGTTACGTCGCGAGCTCGGACCCGAGCCCGGGGGCGCTGGCGCCCCGCGGCAGCACGATCGTCCTCCGGATCGTCTGAGTCGCCCGTGCCCTAGCCTGGGCCGGGTGCCGCCCGAGCCCCGCCGAGCCACGCTGCTCGCGACGGGGGCGCTCCTCGCCGTCACCGCCTGCTGGGGCTCGACGTTCTTCCTGATCCACGATCTGCTCGCGCGGGTCCCGACCCTGGACTTCCTGGCGGTGCGGTTCGCGATCGCGAGCGTGACGCTGGTCGCGCTCGCCCCGCGCGCACTCAGCCGGCTGACCCGCGACTCACGCCGGCACGCCGTCGTGCTCGGCTGCCTGTACGGCGTCGGGCAGATCCTGCAGACGGCCGGCCTCGCGAAGACACCGGCCAGCGTCTCGGGCTTCATCACCGGTATGTACGTCGTGGCCACACCCGTCTTCGCTGCACTGATCCTGCGCAGCCGGATCGGACCCCTCACCTGGGTTGCGGTCGTGCTGGCCATGGCCGGCCTCGGCGTCCTCACCCTCAGCGGCTTCTCGATCGGTGGCGGCGAGGCGCTGATCTTCCTTGCCGCGATGCTCTACGCGCTCCACATCGTCGGCCTCGGTGCCTGGTCCGACCGGCAGCAGGCCCTGGGCATGGCGATCGTGCAGCTGATCGTGATCGCCGTGATCTGTCTGGTCTGCACCGCACCGAACGGCCTCGTGCTCCCCGACCGGGTGGGCGACTGGATCAGCGTCCTCTACATGGCCGTGTTCGCCGCCGCCGGCGCGATGATCGGCCAGACCTGGGCCCAGGCCCACCTGCCGCCGACCCGGGCCGCGATCATCATGAGCACGGAGCCGGTCTTCGCCGCTCTGTTCGCGGTCCTGCTCGGAGGCGAGAGCGCCACGGAACGGATGCTCCTCGGCGGTCTGCTCGTGCTCGCGGCGATGCTCCTCGCGGAGCTGGCGCCTCGTCGCAAGGTGGAGACGGAGGTCACCCACCTCACCGTCTAGAGCGACGGCCCGACCCTCGGGCCGGGTTGGGTCCAGCACGTGCTCTCGACCTAGATTGGCCCCCATGGACGGCCAGACCCAGCGGTGCCTCCAGTGCGGCACCGCCGTCTCCGAGGGTCGTTTCTGCACCAGCTGCGGCGCGGAGCTTGGCGCCGAGGCGACCACCCAGCGCACCTGGTCGCCACCCACCGACACCGCCGAACGGGTCTACGACCTGCCCCGGCCGGCGTACGCCGCGACCTCCGCGCCGCCCGGGCCGGCGGACGCCGACGGTGCGGACCTCCTCCACCTCGCGCCGGATCCACGCCGGCCGAGACCTGGGCCCGGCCCGGGGCTGTGGGTCGGCATGGCGGCGGCGCTGGCCGTGATGCTGGTGCTCGGAGCGTTCCTCCTGCTCCGCGGCACCGGAGGCGACAGCGGCGCGAGCTCGCAGGCTCCCGCGATCGTGCCGCAGTCGCATCGGCCGGCATCGGCCGGCTCGGGCCAGTCCTCGTCCTCCTCACCCTCGCCGAGCTCGTCCGCGCCGACGGTCCTCGGACCGCCGACCAACGTCGCCGCGTTCTCCGACGCGACCGCTCCGGCGCACGCCCCGGCCGGCGTGGACTTCGCCGGCAGCCCGGTCACCTACGTCGCGCCGAACATGGTCGACGGCCGGAACGACACCTGCTGGCGCACCGCCGGTGACGCGACGGGCATGGTGCTCACGTTCCGGCTCGACCAACCGACCCGGCTGAGCCGCGTCGGCCTGGTCAACGGGTACTCGAAGATCGCCTACTCGAACGGTCGCCCGTACGACTGGTACCTCGGCAACCGTCGCGTGCTGGCCGTGGACTGGCTCTTCGACGACGGCACCACCGTCCCGGAGCAGTTCCGCACGGACCGGGCGCTGCAGCAGATCGCGATCAAGCCGGTGACGACCAGTGTCGTCCGGCTCCGGATCACGCAGGTGTCGCGCCCGGGCAAGGGCCGCGCGGCCCGCGACGACACCGCGATCAGCGAGGTGTTCCTGCTGGGTCGCACCACCAGCGCCTGAGGCGCTGGTCCGGCGAGAAGACGCGGAACTGAACCGCCCGGTCACCGGGCGCGTCGGCCGCGTGTTCCGCGTCTTCTTCCAGCGCCGTCCCGGTGGGCCACCGCGCCGGCGACTCAGAGCTTCGAGAGCACGACCGCGGCAGTCTCGGCGTCCGACCGGCTGACGTCGAGGTGGGTGACGATGCGCACGGCGGCCGGGCCGACGGGCGAGACCAGGACCCCGCCGTCGCGGGCCCCGGCGACGAACTCCGAGGCATCGGTCCGCGGCAGGACCACGATGTTCGTGTCGACGGTGTCGGGATCCACCCCGCACGCCTCCGCGACCAGCCGGGCGTTGGCATGGTCGTCGGCGATCCGTTCGACGTGGTGGTCGAGTGCGTACAGTCCGGCCGCGGCCAGGACGCCGACCTGGCGCATGCCGCCGCCCATCCGTTTGCGACGGATCCGGGCCTCGGCCATGGCGTCCGCCGACCCGACCACGAGAGACCCGACGGGGGCACCGAGCCCCTTGGACAGGCACACCGAGAGCACGTCCGCGCACGCGCCGTACGCCGCGAACGGGACGCCGGTGGCGACGTGGGCGTTCCAGATCCGAGCTCCGTCGAGGTGGACGCCGACGCCGACCGAGGCCGCCCAGGCGCGGAGCGTCTCGAGGTCGGCCAACGGCAGCACGACGCCTCCCGCGAAGTTGTGCGTGTTCTCGACCGACACGCCGGCCGTGTGCACGAAGAACGGGCCCATGTCCGGCGCGAACATCTCCTGGATCGCGGCCCGGTCCACCTGGCCGCGCGGGTCACGCCAGGTACGCATCGTGATGCCGGTCAGCGCACCGTGGGCGCCGAGCTCCGCGCGGGCGATGTGGGCCGACGCCTCGCACAGGACCTCCTGGCCGGGGCTGACCAGCGAGGCAACGGCCAGCACGTTCGCCATCGAGCCGGTAGGGGTGAACAGCGCGTCCTCCTTGCCGAACATCGCCGCCACACGCTGCTGAAGCGCGACAACGGTGGGGTCCTCGCCGTACACATCGTCGCCGACCTGCGCCTCGGCCATCGCCCGTCGCATGGCCGGGGTGGGGCGGGTCAGCGTGTCGGAGCGGAGGTCGATGGCCACTCGGCCACGCTAGCGACGACGAGATCCGCTCAGTCGAGGTGGTGCAGGCTGTCCCACAGCTCCGGCCACGGCAGCCGAGGCCGGGTGCAGACAGCGACCGGCTCGCCCTGCTCCTCGTTGTCGACCTCGACGCCGTTGTCGAGGCGGCCCACCGCGTGGCAGTCGAAGAGCGTGCGGGCGAGGTCGTACTCGCCGCCGACGAAGACGACGGTCGTCGTGTCCTCCGGCGGCCTGGCCTGGTCGAAGAGCGCGTTCTGGGCGCTGTAGACGGGGACGTCCGGGCGATAGTGGTGGACTGCGCCGGCCTCGCCGTAGTTGGAGGTGACGACCACGACGTGGGTCCGGCCCGGCAGGGCGTCGTACGGCGCCGTGATCTGGTCGACGTACGCCGGCCAGCCGATGGAGTCCTGCACAACCAGGTTGACGTCGGGCACCGGCGTCGCGCCGACACGCGCGACCGGGATCACGGGCAGCCCGAGCACGAGCGAGACCGCGCCGTTCACCGCGAACAGACCGGCCCACACCCGGCCGAGCCGCCGCTCCATCGCGACCACTCCGGCCGCGAACGGGATCGGCAGGATGAACACCGGATAGTGCGGCTGGGCGCCGGAGACGAAGGTGAACACCACCACCACGGCGAAGACCACGACGAAGAACCGCACGCGTACGTCACGCCACAGCGCCCGCAGCCCGGCGACCCAGAGGACGACCAGCGGCGGCCCGAGCAGGACGAGCAGCAGCACCCACATGCTGATCCGCACGTCGCCCGCGTTGTTGTCGGCCAGCGCGCGACCCATCCGCAGCTGAGGCAGGTCGTGGGTGAGCTGGTAGACGATGTTGGGGAGCCCGACCAGCGCGCTCAGGGCAGCGCCGCCCCAGACGTAGGCCGACGCGAGGCGCCGGCGCGGTCCCACGGTCGCCAGTCCGATCGCGATGCCCCCGAGCAGCACGGCGATGAGGAGCTTGTTGTATGTCGCGAGTCCTGCCACCACCCCGGCGACCAGCCACCATCTCGGCTCGTCGCGGAGCTCGGCGCGCGCCACGAGCAACGAGACCAGTCCCCACGCGACCAGGTCGGGGGCCGAGGTGAGGAGGACGTGGCCCAGGAGCAGCACCGCCGACGTGGTGGCCATCCCCCAGGCCGTCCAGGCCTGCGCCCTCGCCCCTCCCCCGAGCTCGCGCGCGATCATCGTCGTGACCAGGACGCAGGCCGCGCCGCACAGGGTCGTGGGGATGCGCAGCAGCCACGGGCCGCCGTCGTACCAGGACGCGAGGCCGTGGGCGAGCAGCGGCGTGAGCGGCGGCTGGTCGACGTAGCCCCAGGCGGGCTTCAGCATCGCGAAGTAGAGCTCGTCGCGGTCGTACCCGTACCCGTTGCTGAACGCCGTCAGCACGATCGCGACGGCCGCCACCGGTGTCAGCACCCGTCGCCAGGCAACCGGCGGCGGCCCCGTCACCGGCTCCTCGTCCCTGGACCCGATCCCGCCGGCAGAACCGATCCCGCCGTTCCAGTCGGTCGAGCCCGTCGAGACCACGGGAACGGTCTACGCCGTGCGCAGCATCTCCGCCACGAGAAACGCCAGCTCCAGCGACTGCACCCGGTTCAGCCGGGGGTCGCAGACCGACTCGTAGCGCGAGCCGAGGTCGAGCTCGGCGACCTCCTCACCGCCCCCGACGCACTCGGTGACGTCGTCCCCGGTCAGCTCGACGTGGATGCCGCCGGGCCAGGTGCCCAGCGAGCGGTGGACGTCGAAGAAGCCTTGGACCTCGCCGATCACGTCCTCGAACCGCCGGGTCTTGTAGCCGGTCGAGGTCTCGAACGTGTTGCCGTGCATCGGGTCGCAGACCCAGGCCGCCTCGACCCCGGCCGCGGTGATCTTCTCCACGAGCGCGGGCAGCAGGTCGTGGATCCGGTGAGCGCCCAGACGCGTGATGAAGGTGAGTCGGCCGGGCGCGTTGTCGGTGTTGAGCCGGGCCGCGAGCGCGATCAGGTCGTCGGCCGTGGAGCGCGGACCGACCTTGACCCCGATCGGGTTGCGCACCTGGCTGAGCAGCTCCACGTGCGCGCCGTTGAGGTCGTTGGTGCGCTCGCCGATCCAGACGAAGTGGCCGGACACGTCGTAGGGGTTGCCGGTGCGGCTGTCGATGCGCGTCAGCGCGTGCTCGTACTCGAGGATCAGCGCCTCGTGGCAGGTGTGGAAGTCGACGCGGTGGAACTCGTCCGGATCGGCGCCGATCGCGGCCATGAAGCGCATGGCCTTGTCGATCTCGTCGGCGAGCTTCTCGTACCGCTTGCCCACGGGCGAGTTCGAGACGAAGTCGGTGTTCCAGGTGTGGACCTGGCGGAGGTCGGCGTACCCACCGGTGACGAAGGCCCGCACCAGGTTCAGCGTCGAGGCGCTCGAGTGGTAGGCCTCGATCAGCCGCTGCGGGTCGGGCACCCGAGCGTCCGCGGTGAAGTCGAAGCCGTTGACGGCGTCGCCCCGGTACGCCGGCAGGGTCACGCCCTCGCGCGTCTCGAGGTCGGAGGAGCGGGGCTTGGCGTACTGGCCCGCCAGCCGGCCGAGCTTGACCACCGGCAGCGATGCGGCGTAGGTCAGCACCACCGCCATCTGCAGCAGCACACGCAGCTTGTTGCGCACGTTGTCGGCCGTGGCGCCGGCGAACGTCTCCGCGCAGTCGCCGCCCTGGAGGAGGAACGCCTGACCGTGGGCGACGTCCGCGAGCTTCGAGGTGAGCTCGTCGCACTCACCGGCGAACACCAGCGGCGGCAGCGTGCGGAGGCGGGCGACGGCTGCGTCGACGGCCGCTGCGTCCGGGTACACCGGCTGCTGGGACGGACCGCGCGCGTGCAGCGACGCCAGGTCGGGGATGGTCACCGGTCCAGGGTACGGCTCCGGGCTCTGCCCGCCCGCACCGACGACATGAGCGGCGACGACACGAGCCGCAAGGCGCTCCGGCGCGTGACGGTGGCTCCGACGCCAGGAATGCCGGGGCCGCGGCCCCCGTTGGGCAGGGCATGACTTCCTCACGACGGGTCGTCGCGGCCGGCTACGGCGGACCCGAGAACCTCCGGGTGAACATGATCGAGATCGGTGCGCCGGGCCCGGGACACGTGCGGGTTACCGTGAGGGCCGCCGGCGTGAACGCCTACGACGCCAAGGTCTACTCGGCACCGGGCGACCCGTCCCGGCTGCCGATCCTCCTGGGTTTCGAAGCCTCGGGGGTGGTGTCCGCCGTCGGCGACGACGTGGCGGAGTGGTCCGTCGGGGACGAGGTCATCGCGTTCCGGGTCAGCGGCGCCTACGCCAGCGACCTGCTGGTCCCGGTCGACGCGCTGACGCGGAAGCCGGCGTCGCTCGGCTTCGCCGAAGCCGGTGGCCTGATGCTCACCGGGGCCACCGCGTGGCACACACTCGAAGCCGCGGCGGTCGTCGAGGGCGACACCGTGCTCATCCACGGAGCGAGCGGCGGCGTCGGGCTCTACGCCGTGCAGCTGGCCGTCCTGCGCGGCGCGCGGGTGGTCGGGACCGCGGGTGAAGCCGCCTTCGACCTCCTCCGCTCACTCGGAGCCGAGCCCGTCCGCTACGGCGCCGGTCTCCTCGAGCGCGTCCAGGCGTCCGCCCCCGAGGGGGTCGACGTCGCTCTGGATCTGGTCGGCACCGACGAGGCGATGGACGCGTCGCTGGCGCTCGTCCCCGACCGCGCCCGGATCGTGACCATCGCGAACTTCGACCGCGGGCCGCGGGAGTCGGTACGGCTGCTGGGCAACGGGCCGGGCGCCGACCCGGGGACGGAGATCCGCGACGCCGCCCGCCCCGAGCTCGCCCGCCTGGCCGGCGACGGGAGCCTGCGCGTCTTCGTGGGATCGACGTACCCCTTGGACGACGCGGCCGACGCCCACCGCCAGATCCTCACCGGACACACGACCGGCAAGATCGTGCTGCTGCCCTGATCCGAGAGCAGCGCTGCCCTCGACTCGGACCTCCCGTGCGGTCAGCCGAAGAAGACCTGGGCCTCGGCGTACTCCTCGGGCGAGACGACCTTCAGCTCGCCGGTGCCCTCGATGAGGGGTACGCGGACGATGTCGGTGCCGCGGAGGGCGACCATCTTCCCGAAGTCCCGGTCGGCCACGGCGTCGACGGCATGCAGTCCGAACCGGGTCGCGAGCCACCGGTCGAACGCCGTGGGGGTGCCGCCCCGCTGCACGTGCCCCAGCACGACCGCGCGCGCCTCGGCCCCGGTGCGCTCCTCGATCTCGGCGGCGACGCGGTCGCCGATGCCGCCGAGCCGGACGTGCCCGAAGGCGTCCTTGTCGCCCGAGACCAGCGTCATGTCGCCCCCCTCACGGGGCACCGCGCCCTCCGCCACGACGATGATCGGCGAGTACCGGGTCTCGAACCGCTTGCGGACCAGGTCGCAGACCTCTTCGATGTCGAACGGCACCTCGGGGATCAGGACGACGTTCGCGCCGCCCGCGATGCCGGCATGGAGGGCGATCCAGCCGGCGTGCCGGCCCATCAGCTCGACCACGAGGGCGCGGTGGTGCGACTCGGCCGTGGTGTGCAGCCGGTCGATCGCCTCCATCGCGATGTTCACCGCGGTGTCGAAGCCGAAGGTGAAGTCGGTTCCGGACAGGTCGTTGTCGATCGTCTTGGGGACGCCGACCACCTGCACGCCCAGATCGGCGAGCTTCGTCGCGACCCCCAGCGTGTCCTCGCCGCCGATCGCGACCAGCGCGTCGATCCCGATCGCCTCGAGGTTCTCGCGGATCTGCTCGACGCCGCCGTCGATCTTGAACGGGTTGGTCCGGCTCGACCCGAGGATCGTGCCGCCGCGCGGCAGGATGCCGCGCACCTGCGGGATCCCCAGCTCCATCGTCAGCTTCTCGAGTGGCCCCTTCCAGCCGTCGCGGAAGCCCACGAACTCCAACCCGTGACCGGCGACGCCCTTGCGCACCACGGCCCGGATCACCGCGTTGAGGCCGGGACAGTCGCCGCCGCCGGTGAGGACTCCGATCCGCATGCTGGCTCCTGACCTGTTCTGCTTGGATCGTTACAAGCAGCGTCAGCCTAGGGCCCGGCGCCGCTCCGGCGTCAACCGCGCGTCGCGGCACACGCCGGAGCCGGCGGGGCAGGGTTCGTCAGGTCTGCTGACGAAGTCGTCACGACGTCGTCGGCGCCTCGGCGCCCTGGTCCGGCTGCAGGTCGGGGTCGGCGACGACCTGGGCCTCGGCGACGTTGGTGACCCGGTCGCGAGCCAGCGGCATCCGCCTCGCGAGCAGGACCACCAGCGCGGCCCAGGCGCCACACAGCAGGACGGCGCCACTCCACAGCGGCAGCGGGCCGCGGTCGAGGAGCGCGGAGTAGAGCAGTGGACCCACCGCGCCGGACAAGCTCCAGGCCAGCTGGGTCGCCGCCATGTACCGTCCCCGGCGGGCCGCCGGGGCCGACTCTGCCGACAGGGCCGCGACGACCGGGCCGGCGGTGAGCTCGCCGATGGTGTAGACGACGGCAGCGGCCAGCACCACGACGACTCCAGTGGTGACCGAGAGCGCGTCGGCGGCGTACAGCATCACGAACGAGGCCGTGGTGAACGCGATCGCCGTGTGCAGGACCCGGCGGCGGACGACACCTGTCATCCGGCGCACCACGAGGCCCTGCCCGAGCCCGATCATCGCGGTGTTGATGACGAACACGGCCCCCGGCACCCAGCCCGGCAGCGAGAGCGTGTCGACGAAGTAGACGGGCATCGCGACGTTGAGGGTCGTCTCGGCCAGCGCATAGCAGAAGACGACCGCGATCAGCACCCGGTAGGCACGGTCGCCGAACGCCACCCACGGGCCCCCGCGCGCGCCTTCCCCCCGGGCGTCGCCGGCCGGACGGCCTCCCCCGCTGACGCCGAGCATCAACAGGAAGGCCACGACGTACGACGCGGCGTTGGCGAGCACCACCGACTGGTAGGCCGGACCGGTGCCGATCGCCAGCGCGACCGCCGCGAGCACGCCTCCGACGCCGTACCCGGCGTTCCGCATGGCCTGGAGGAAGCCGAACCAGAGCTCGCGCTCACCGCGCTCGGTGATCTGCGTGACCATCGGCCCGAGCGCTCCCCAGAACGCCGAGCGGGTGACCGACGCGGCGAACACCAGGATCGTCACGACCATCAGCGAGTGGGCGAACGGGTAGAGGAGGAACGCCACCGCGGCGCCGGCGTTGCCCAGCTGCATCACCCGTCGGGGGCCTACCCGGTCGACCAGGGATCCCAGCAGGGGCACCACAGGGATCACGGCGGTGTTGGCAATGGTCATCGCCAGGCCGAGCTGGACCAGTGACAGCGACGTCTGGTGCAGGAAGTACAGCATGGACAACGGCATCCAGATGCCGCTGCCGATCGCGTCGATCGCCAGCGCGGAGACGAACCTGCGATGAGGTCCGACGTCGGGGAACCCGAGCCGATGCAGCACCTCGCCATCCTCCAACCTCAAGCCGGGTTGAGCGCAAACCGGCATCGAGAGCGACGCGACCCGCCCCTAAGGTGGCGCCATGACCTTCTCCATCGTGGCGCGGTCCACCGACGGTGAGTCCTGGGGCGTCGCTGTCGCCTCGAAGTTCCTGGCCGTGGGGGCGGTGGTTCCGGCCGCGGTCGCCGGCGTCGGGGCCGTCGCCACCCAGGCAGACGCCAACGTCGCCTACAAGGGCCTCGCCCTGTCCCACCTCGACGAGGGCGCGACGGCGTCGGTGGCGCTGCAGCGTCTGCTCGAGGAGGACGAGGGCCGAGACGAGCGGCAGGTCGGCATCGTCGACGTCGACGGCGGCTCGGCCAGTCACACCGGCCATGCCTGCCGCGACTGGGCCGGCAGCGTGACCGGCGACGGCTACGCCATCCAGGGCAACATCCTGGCCGGCGAATTCGTGCTCGCCGCGATGCAGGACGCCTACGAGGCGAGCGACGCCGACGCAGCGCTCGCGCGCCGTCTGCTCGCCGCCCTGGCCGCTGGCGACGATGCGGGAGGCGACAGGCGGGGGCGGCAGTCCGCCGCGCTGCTCGTCGTCCGCGAGGGTGCCGGGTACGCCGGGGGCGACGACGTCGCGGTGGACCTCCGCGTCGACGACGGCGTCGACCCGGTCACCGAGCTGGCCCGGCTGCTCGACCTCAACGACCTCTACCTGACGGCCTCCACCGAGGCCGAGCGGGTCGTCGTGACCGACGAGCTCGGCTCCGAGATCGAGCGGCGGGTGCACGAGCTCGGTCACCCCGACCTCAGCAGCTGGGCGGACACCGAGAACTACGAGATGCGCGTCGACCCCGCCGGCGCCTGGATCGACCAGCAGATCCTCGACCGGCTGCGCGAGGCGACCCCCGGGACGGACACGTGAGCTGGGGCCGATGAGCGTCCTCGCCATCGACGCCGGCACCACCGGCGTCACCGCACTGGTGGTCACCCCCGACGGCCGGATCGCCGCCCGCGGCTACCAGGAGTTCCCCCAGTACTTTCCGCAGCCGGGCTGGGTCGAGCACGCACCGGAGGAGATCTGGCAGGCGACGCTCGAGGCGACGCGGGCGGTGTTGCGGGAGCACGACAGAGACGACCTCCGCGCCGTCGGAATCACCAACCAGCGGGAGACGGTGCTGCTGTGGGACCGGGAGACGCTCGCCTCACCCCGTCGCGCGATCGTCTGGCAGGACCGCCGCACCGCGGCGATCTGCGAGCGCCTCCGTCGTGCCGGGCATGGGGCGAGGGTCACCGAGCTGACCGGACTCCGGCTCGATCCGTACTTCTCCGGCACCAAGCTCACCTGGCTGAAGGAGAACGAGCCGCGCACCTGGTCCCTCGTGGACGAGGGTCGGTACGCCGTCGGTACCGTCGACTCCTATCTCGTCGCCCGGATGACCCGCGGCACCTGGCACGTCACGGACGTGTCCAACGCGAGCAGGACGCTGCTCATGGACCTGGCGACCGGCCAGTGGTCCGACGAGCTGTGCGAGCTCTTCGGAGTACCCCGCGACGCGCTCCCGCAGCTCGTGCCCAACTGGGGTGAGATCGCCACCACGGACCCGGCCTCGTTCTGCGGACTCGAGCTGCCGATCGCGGGCCTGGCCGGTGACCAGCAGTCCGCCCTGTTCGGCCAGACCTGCTTCGACCCCGGCGACGCCAAGTGCACCTACGGCACGGGCTCCTTCATCCTCACCAACACCGGCACGTCGCTCGAGCGGTCCGAGGCCGGTCTGCTGTCGACGGCGGCCTGGCGCTCCCCGGCCGGCGAGCTCACCTATGCCCTCGAGGGAGCCATCTTCGTGACCGGCGCCGCGGTGCAGTGGCTTCGCGACGGATTGCAGATCGTCGACTCGGCGGCCGACACGGAGGCACTCGGAGCGACGGTCGAGTCCTCGGACGGCGTGGTCTTCGTCCCGGCGCTGACCGGGCTCGGGGCCCCACATTGGGATCCGCACGCGCGCGGCGCGATCCTCGGCATCACCCGCGGCACGACCCGGGCCCATCTCGTCCGGGCCACTCTCGAGGCCATCGCGTTCGAGGTCCGTGACGTGCTCGCGACGATGCCGGACTCCGGATCCGGGGCGCTACGCGTCGACGGCGGCGCGTCGGCGAACGACCTGCTCTGCCAGATCCAGGCAGATCAGCTCGGCATCGCCGTCGAGCGCCCCGAGATCGTCGAGACCACGGCCCTCGGGGCAGCCTTCCTCGCCGGGCTCGGGGTCGGCGTCTGGAGCTCGGTCGACGACCTCCGCCAGACCTGGCACCTCGACACGCGCTTCGAGCCGGCCGGCGCCCCTGAGACACGTCAGGCCGCTGACGCGGCGTACGCCCGCTGGCAGGAGGGGGTACGGCGCTCGTTGGCGTGGTCCACCGACTGAGGTCACGCCGGTTCGGACGGGTGCGTCAGGGGACACCGCGGGAGTCGGGTGTGAGCAGGAAGTACCAGTCGAGCCACAACACCTGGGTGGTGATGCCGCCGACTGCGACGACCGCCATCAGCGCAAACCGCCAGCGTCTGGACACGCCGCGGCCGTCGAAGCTCCGCAGCGGCCACCAGGCGGGACCGACGAGCAGGCTGTAGCGGAAGATGCTCATCGTCGCCGGAGTGGCCGCCAGGATGAAGGCCGGGTACGTCACGGTCCAGATGCGTGTGCCGAACGTCCACTGGCGGTTCCGCCAGGCGATGGCGACCGCACCGGCCACCACGGCGGCCACGAAGAACCAGCGAGCAGAGTCGGCGCCGTCGAAGAGCGAGGACAGCCAGGTGTCGGGACGAGCGCCGACGGCCGAGCGCCAGGCGACCTGCGTCTCCGAGTAGGCGGACATGTCTCCGCTCGCGAGCCCGGCGACCAGCGGCCACACGGCCGCGAAGCCCGCGAGGGCGATGGTGACGATCCCGAGCTTCCAGCGCTCGGCCCGCGGGAACGGCTCGACATCACGACGGCGCCAGCGCCGGAGGAGCTGGGCGCCGGCAGCCAGGGCGAGGGGCGGCGTGATGGGGCGGGTCAGCGCCAGGAGGAGTCCGACGAGGAGGAGCGACGTGTGTCGCCCACGTTCCAGACAGATCAGTCCCAGCACGAGCAGGAGGAGTCCGAGGCTGTCGGAGTAGGCGGCCTGGAAGACGGGGGCGGCGGGCGCGCAGCACAGGGCGAGGACCGACAGCGCCGCGAGGTAGTCGCTGGCACGCTCACGCAGCAGTCCGTAGAGGAGACACATGGCTGTGGCGCCCGCGGTGAGACTCACGACCGACGCCGCCACTCCGAACGACGCACCGACCCGGGTGAGCAACCACACCACGGCGGGGTACCCCGGGTAGAACGCCCAGGCGTTCTGCTGGACCTGCCCGCCCTTGGTCGGAAGCTGGCTCGGGTAGCCGTGGTCGACGATGTGGCGGTACCACTGGCCGTCCCAGTTGGCGATCACGTGCAGGTACGTCGGCGGGTCGACGAGCGTGGGCATCGGCAGGTCCGGTGCCAGTGCGGTCGACGGGACCTGGTGGCGCGCCAGCAGCACGATCAGGACCGCGTCGACGACCCGGGTCAGGACGAAGATGCCCAACGGGACCGTCCACCACGGCACACGCCGGAGAACACCCACGCGACCGCAGGCTAACCCTCGACGGACCTCCCCGGCGTCAACTTGGGCCAACCGCGCCGGGCGGGTGTGGGGACGCCGGAACATCGCGCGAGCGGCAGGTCCGGCGCCGAAGCCGGCTCGGGCAGGGTCAGAGCCTGTCCAGTGCGCGCCGAGCCGCGTCCCGGGTCTTCACCGCCGCCGCGTGCTCCACCTGGGCCTCATCCTGGGCTTCCTCGGCCTCCTCCAGCTCCTCGTCGGTCTCCTCGGCCGCCGACTCCAGCTCCGAGAGCCTCCGCTTGACCTCGTCGATCTCGGACTGCAGCTGCAGGCTCCGCGCCTGGAGCTCCTCGACCGCCCGGGTCGCCTCGCTCAGGGCCGACTCGGCGTCGTCCACGGCCTGCTGAGCCGCTGCCAGCGCCGTCTCGGCCTGCTCCCGCTTGCGCGCCTTCGCGTCACCCGGGACGACGTGCAGCTCGGGCGGGGCCGGCGTGGCGCCGGACGTCGACGTCGCGGAGAAGCCGAGGGCGTCGGGTAGCGCGACGGCGGCGGCGACGTCGACGACGTCGACCCCGGTCGCCGCGAGCGAGGCCGTGAGCAACCCGCTCCGTACCGCCTTCGCGCACTCGGTGTCGAGCATCGCAGCTGTCAGGGTGGCCTCGACCTGGTCGGCGACGGCCTGGGTGACCTTGACGCCTTCGTCCTTCGCCAGCGCCCGCGCCTGTTGGGTCACCGCGGAGGTGAGCTGGCGGCGCTGCCTGGTCAGAGCTCTCAGCTCGGCACCGTCCATCCCCTGCTGCGCGTCCCGCAGTGCCGTCCCGACCTCGATGACCTGCTCCACCTGGTCGCGCTCGCGCCGGACGAAGAGGTTGACCACCCAGGCCGCGACCGACGGCTTCTTGAGCTTCTTGACCGAGGCGGACAGCTCCTGGTCCGCCTTGAGCTCGCGTGCCTTCGCGTCGCGAGCCGGTGTGAAGTCCTCCTGCGCCAGCCCGTACAGCTCGTCGGCGATCTCCAGCAGCCGGGACGTGTCTGCGCTCATCGGCCGTACTCCAGCTCCTCCGGGTACGGCGGCCACTCGGCAAGGCGTCGTCCGCCGGTCGGCGTCCAGCCGAGGTGCTGGTAGCAGCCGCGGGCCCGAGTGTTGTCACTGAGCACCCAGAGCCGGCGTACCCCGACGGCGCGCTCGACCGCGGCCCGGGCGAGCCCCCGACCCCACAGCCCCGGTCGCACGCCGAGATGGCGCAGGCGTTCGGCGTCCCACGCGAGATAGACGTCAAGCCGGGGCGCCCGCCCGACCACCTCGACCCGGACCGACGGATCGGCGAGGAGGGTCAGCCAGCGCTCGCGGACCTCGTCGACGGGGAAGGGAACGCCCGGGAAGACGTGAGCAAGGGCGACCAGGTTGGCGTCGCGCTCGAGCGTGGTCAGCGCATCGACATCGGCGGCGGTCGCCGGCCGGAACGTCGCGGTCTCAGGCCCGGCCGTCATCGTCGTCCGCGTCGGTCTCGGCATCGTCGTCGAGGCCCTGGGCGATCGCGTACCGCGTGAGCTCGACCCGGTTGTGCATCTGCAGCTTGCGCAACGTGTTCTGCACGTGGTTCTGCACGGTGCGGTGCGAGACCACGAGCCGTTCGGCGATCTGCCTGTAGCTCATCCCCTTGGCGACCATCTTGAGGATCTCGATCTCGCGCGCCGTCAGCGCGTTCTCGGGTGCCGGCTCGTCGTCGCCCCCACCAGTCATCCGGCGGAACTCCCCGAGCACGAGCCCGGCCAGGCCGGGCGTGAAGACGCTGTCGCCCGCCCCCACCCGGCGTACCGCGTCGACCAGCTCCTGACGGGACGCGGACTTCACCAGGTAGCCGGTCGCGCCGGCCTTGACCGCCTCCAGCACGTCGCGCTGCTCGCCCGACGCCGAGAGGATCAGCACCCGGGCCGAGGGGTCGCGACCGAGCACGTCGGAGGTCACCTCGACGCCGCTCGGGCCGGGGATCTGGAGGTCGAGCACGACGACCTGGGGCCGCGCGGCAGGGAAGCGGGCGATGGCCTGGTGACCGTCGGCCGCCACCGCCACGACGTCGAACCCCGCGGCCTGCAGATCGCGCTCCACGGCGTCGCGCCACAGCGGGTGGTCGTCGACGACCATCACCCGCAGTCTGGCCTCGGCCTGTTCGCCGACCGGTTCGGACACCCTCCGCACCCTAACGCCGGTACCGTCCGCGGTGGTGCTGCAAGGGCTCGTCGTCGCCGACCTCCAGGTGCTCGACGACCGTGGTCACCAGGGTCGACCACCCGACCGCGTCCTCGGACTCCAGCCGTACGCCGGCCCACGTGCGCGCCGTCACGAGCCGCGGCCCCCATCCCGTCGTCGTGAACTCCGCCTGCGCGAACATCCCGCCCGGAGCGGGCGCCGTCGCCGCGAACACCTCGGCCAGGTCGCGATCGTCCCAGGACAGCAGCTGGACCACGCTGCGACCCGTCGCCCGCAGCAGTCCGGTGAGGTCGGCGTCCGGGTCGAGGAGGGCGAGGATCCGGCCCTGCTCCCCCGCGGCGACCAGGAACGAGGTCACCGTCAGCCCGGCGCGGGCCGTCCCGTCACCTGAGGTCCAGAGGCTGACGGGACCGCCCACGCGACCACGGAACCGGCGCACCGGGTCTGGCTCGGGATCGCGGAACGGATGCTCGGCGTGGATCGTCACGCGACGAGCGTAGAGACCATGCGCCCGGCCAGGGCGGCGCCACCTGTCGGGCGAGCGGCTCGCCGTCCGGGCCGTGACAGACTCCCCGCCATGGCGCACGACGCATTCGACGCCCGTCAGTACTGGGAGGAGCGGCTCGGTGACGACTACTCGCTGACCGGGGTGGGGTTGCGCCGGCTGGGTCCCAGCTTCAACCGGTGGGCGTACCGGGTGCGGGAGGCTCGCTTCTCCGCTGCGGTCGGACGACTGGAACTCGACCCGGCGACGAGTCGCGTCGTCGACGTCGGCAGCGGCACCGGCTTCTACGTCGACAGATGGCTACAGCTCGGGGCGGCGGTCACCGGCATCGACCTCACCGAGACGGCGGTCGACCACCTGCGCCGTGCGTACCCGTCCGCCACGTTCCTGAGGGCCGACATCGCCGATCCGTCGTCCGTCGGCCAGATCGGTGCCGGCACGGTCGACGTGGTGTCGGCCATGGACGTGCTCTTCCACATCGTCGACGACTCCGCCTTCGTCACCGCGCTGTCCAACATCCGTGACCTCCTGCGGCCCGGCGGGCACCTGCTGTACTCGGACGCCTTCGTGCACGGCCCGACCCGGCGTGTCGAGCACCGCGTCAGCCGGTCGCTGAGCGACGTCGGCGCGGCGATGGCCGAGGTCGGGCTCGACGTCGTCGAGCGACGGCCCTTCTTCTGGCTGATGAACGACCCGCAGGACACGCGCAACCCCCTCTTCAAGGGCCTCTGGTACGCCGCCGCGGCTGCGATCAGCACCTCCGACCGGGTCGGCGAGCTCGCCGGCAGGTTGCTCTACCCCCTGGAGCTGAGGCTCACGGCGGGTCGTTCCGAGAGCCCGACGACGGAGCTCATGGTCTGTCGTCGTCCGTGACCGCAGCGCGTCACCGGCCGTGCCGCTCCCGCACGTCGTCGAAGACCTCGGCGAAGCGCTCGGCCACGCGGGGCCAGGCATAGCGCTTCGCCGAACGGGCCGCCGCTCCGCCCAGTCGTCCGGCCAGCTCCGGGTCGGTGGCAAGGCGCGTCAGCGCGCCGGCCAGCGCCTCCGGGTCGCGCTCCGGGACGAGCAGTCCGTTCTCACCGTCGACGATCGCGTCGGGGATCCCCCCGACGTTCCCGGCGACGACCGGCCGGCCGTGCGACAGCGCCTCGACCACCGACAGCCCCTGGGCTTCGCGCGCTCCGTCTCGGGTCGTCCGCGAGGGAACGGCGACGATGTCGGCGGCAGCCTGGAGCGCCGCGACGTCGTCCGACCTGAGCCAGCCCACGAAGGACACGCGGTCGCCGAGGCCGAGCTGCTCGGTGGTCTCCCGGAGACGTCGCTCCAGCGGGCCGGTGCCGGCGACGACAAGAGTGGCCTCGGGAAGGCGGGGCAACGCCCGCGCGAGGGCGGCCAGCAGGTCGTCCACGCCCTTCACTTCCATGAGCCGCCCGACGAACGCGACCAGCGGCCCCCCGCCCCGCCGGTAGCGGCGCCAGGCAGCGACGTCGGCCGGCGCCGGTCGCCGGCCCACGTCGACGCCCATCGGGATCAGCCGGACGTCGCGCAGCCCCGGCGCCAGCACGTGGACCGCATCCTCTGTCGCCGAGGAGTTCACGGTCACCGCGGCCGAGCCCAGGAGGGCCGAGCGCTTGAAGCGGGCGAGGAGCGGATGGCGCAGGCCGAACACATCGCTGCCGTGCACGGTGGTCACGACCGGAGTCCTGCCCCGGGCCCCCCGAAGAGCCGCCCAGCCCTGGGGCAGCAGCCAGTGCGCCGACACGACGTCGTACCGGCGGCGCCGGAGCATCCGGCGGATCGCGGCGACCTCGCGCCCCACCAGGGGCGGCACCTTGGCCGCCGTGACCGGAGACCCGGAGATGTTGAGGAGGGCACCACCGGAGTAGCAGACGTTCTGCGCCCGGTCGGGCCAGAGGTACCGGAACCGGGTGACGGGCACGCCCTCGAGCTCCTCGGTGCGTCGCGCACCGGGTGCGTGGGGTGCGAGGACGTCGACCCCGATGCCGCGGCCGGTGAGCTCCTGGGCGAGGCGGAGGACGAACGGCGTCGTCTCGTCACCGACCCAGCGGGGGAACGTGCTGGTGACGAGGAGGACCCGCATGCGGTCATCCAAACACCTCACGGACCGTGCTCGCCTGCCCACGGCGGGCCGCTGCCCTGACTACGATCGCCCCATGGGCGGAGACCGGCTCACGGGCGTCCTCCGTGCGACTGCCCTCCTGGTCCTGGTCGCCGCCCTCGCCCTCTCCGTCCGCTCCCAGTGGTCGGGCGTACGCGAGGACCTGGCGAACGTGTCGGTGCTGTCCGGGGGCGCCGCGCTGGTGCTCTCGGTCCTCGCCGTCGGAGTCTCCTGCCTGGCCTGGCGGACGATGCTGGCGGACCTGGGGTCCCGGCTCCCCGTCACGACCGCGGCCCATGTCTTCTCGGTGAGCCAGCTCGGGAAGTACCTCCCGGGCAGCGTCTGGCCAATCGTGGCCCAGATGGAGCTCGGTCGTGGCTTCCACGTCCCCCGCCTGCGCATGCTCACTGCGTTCTTCCTGACCTTGCTCAGCAGCGTCGTGGTGGCGGTCGCGATGGGTGGTCTGCTCGCGCTGAGCACCCCGGGGTGGGGGCGGGCCCTCGCCGTGCTGCCCGTGGTGCTCGGGCTGATGCACCCCCGCGTGCTGGACCCGCTGGCCCGGCTCCTGGCCCGGGTACTACGCCGTACGGCGGTCACCGAGCCGCCGTCCCTGGCCGGCGTCATCCGCACTGCGGCCTGGATCGTCGCGCAGTGGGTGCTCCTCGGCGCCGCGACCACTGTCCTCGCTCACGCCCTCGGCGCGCCGGTGTCCCCGGCGCGCCTCACCGGGGCGGTGGCCCTGTCCTGGGCGGCTGGGCTGGTCGTAGTCGTGGTGCCGGCAGGTGTGGGTGTTCGCGAGGGAGCGCTGACGCTCATCCTGGCGCCGACGATCGGGACTCCCACGGCGCTCGCCCTGGCGCTGCTCGGCCGGCTGGCGCTGACCGTCGCCGACGCGCTCTTCGCGGTCGTCGGGCTCGTGCTCACCCGGCGGGCACGCGCTCATGCCGCGGGCGCAGGTCGTCCGGTGACCGTGGCCGGCGTCGACGACCCGCGTCCGCGCCCGGGCGGCTAGCGCGGCAGGGTCTGCCGGAGCGACGCGTCGCCGAGCGACTCCGGCGCGCTCGACGCGACCTGGGACCCGTCGAAACGGGCCCGTTTGGTGTGCTCGAGGTTGTTCTCCAGCAGGATGCGGTTCGTGCGGATCAGGTCGGAGATGACCCCGAGCATCACGCACAGGAACGAGATGATCAGCAGGACGGCACCGGCCAGCAGGGACTGCACGTGACCTCCGCCGGGCTCGCCGAGGCCGAGCAGGACGGCGTACCGCACGAACGGGGACACGCCCAGCAGCAGGAAGGCGAAGGCAGCCCAGCCGAAGATCACGTACGGCTTGTACATGACGTAGGAGCGCACGATCGCGGCCATCGACCTCAGCACGTGCTGGCGGGTGCTGCGGAACAGGCGCGAGTCGCGCGTCTTGGCGTTCGTGACCACGGGCACGCTGTCGATCTTCAGGTGCTTGTTGCCCGCCTGGATGATCGACTCCATGCAGTAGCTGAACCTGGTCACGGTGTTCAGCCGCATCAGGCTCTCTCGGGAGTAGGCCCGGAAGCCGCTCGCGGCGTCCGGCAACGTCGTCCCGGCCGCCTTGTTGACCACCCGGCTCCCCAGCCTCTGGAGCAGGATCTTGGTACGCGAGAAGTGCTCGACCAGGTGGACCTGCCGGTCGGCGATGACGATGTCAGCCGTGCCCGCGACCACCGGCTGCACGAGGTCGCCGATGCGCTCCTGGGGGTACTGGTTGTCACCGTCGGTGTTCACGACGATGTCGGCGCCGATGCTCAGGGCGTAGTTGACGCCGTCCTGGAAGGACCGGGCGAGTCCCTGGGTGCGCGCGTGCCGGACGAAGTGGGTCACGCCGCCCAGCCGAGCCACCTCGACCGTCTTGTCCGTGGAGCCGTCGTCGATGACGAGCACGACGATCTCGTCGACGCCGTCGATGTGCCGCGGGATCGAGTCCAGGACGAGGGGAAGGGTCTCCTCCTCGTTCAGGCAAGGGATCTGCACGACCAGCTTCACGGGTGCCCTGTCTTCGGGGATCTCGGCCTTGGCAGTCTAGGAAGGGGCAGCCGACGTTTTTACCCTTTTCGCCGAATTTCCGACGCCGGGCCGCCGGGCCGAGGGACGATGAGCCAGCCATGGCCACGCTCATCCCCGCCGCCCGACCGGGTACCGCACCTCGTGCCGGCCGCGCCCCGTGGCGGTGGCCGGTCGCACTCCTCGTGGCGTCGTTCGGCGTGTACGCCCTGACGATCTCGCACGGGCAGAACCTGAGCCCGGACGTCTGGACGGCGAACTTCGCCTCCTGGCACCTGTCGCACGCGGGCAACCCGTGGCTCGAGGGTGTCCCGATGCCGGGCTTCGACCACAACCCGCTGCGCCACTTCTGGATCCTCGACGTGAACGGGCACACCGTGGTCGGACGTGCCCCGGGAGTGATCGCGGCGTCCCTGCCGGCATACCTCCTGATCCACCCGTCCCACATGACGACGGTGCCCGGCGGTCTCACGGCGGCGCTCTTCATGGCGGTCGCCGTCGTCCTGGTGTACGACGCGCTACGGCGGCACCTGGCCCAGCGTGACGCGCTGCTGACGGCTCTCGCCTTCGGCTTCGCGACACCCGTCTGGAGTGTGGCCGCGAACGGCATGTGGCCGCACACCGTGACCGTGCTCGGCATCGCCGGGATGGTCTGGGCGGCGACGACCGACCGGTGGTGGCTCGCTGGGGTCTTCGGCGGCATCACGCTGTGGGGCCGACTGCACGCCGCGGTGATCGTCGCGGTGCTGGGTCTCTTCGTGGCGTGGCGACGCCGCAACCCGAGGGTCGCGCTCGAGGTGGGACTGGTCAGCGGTGCGTTCCTGCTGGCGATGTCGTGGTGGACGCATTGGATGTACGGCTCCTGGAACCCGACCGCGTCCTATGACACCGCACCGTTCGCCGACTACGCCAAGGACAACCCGTTCAGCCTGGTGAACCAGGCCGGGATGTGGGTCTCGCCGGCACGCGGGTTCTTCGTGTGGACGCCGGTCGCGCTGGTCCTGCTGCCGGCACTGGTGCGCTCGTGGCGCCGTCTGCCCGACTGGTCGCACGCCCTGGTCTACGGCGGCCTGGTCTACACCGTCGTGCAGGCGATGCTCAACCGGTTCAGCGGCGGCGACTTCTCCTACGGCTACCGGTTGACGCTCGAGATGCTGGCCTGCTGCACGCCCGCCCTGGCCCTGTCCGCGCGCAGCGCCGGCCCGTGGGCCCGGCGTCTGCTCGGCCCGTTGCTGGCTCTACAGACGGTCGCGATCGCCACCGGAGCGGTGACCGACAAGTTCTTCGTCGGCAACGACGGGGCGTGGCGGAGCAACCCGTTCGTGCTGGTCCTGGAGCAGATCGGGGTCGCGAGCGTCGCCTTCCTCGCGCTCACCCTCGGTGTCGGTGTCCTGGCCGGTCGCATCTGGGGTCGCGCCGGCGACCCGTCCGAGCCGTCGGGTACCCCGGCCGACTAGGCCGGACGAGGGCTCGTCGTGCGGGGGAACGTCAGCTCCCACTCGGTGCCGCCCGGCCCTGTCGTCAGCACCGCCTCACCGCCGAGCTCGGCGACGCGACCCCGGATCGAGGAGGAGACACCGAGCCGCCCCTCGCGTGCGGCCGCATCGAGCCGGCCCGGCGCGATGCCGGGGCCCTCGTCGCGCACCGACACCTGCAGGGACGCCGGCGTCGCCTCCAGCAGCACCCAGGCAGGAGCGGTGGATCCGACGTGGGCGGCGACGTTGTCGAGGCAGGCGGCGACCACCGCGACGATCTCCTCGGCTCGTGGCCCCTCGACCAGTACGCCGTCCGACGGCGTGGCCACGCAGACCCCCGGCCGGCGCTCCAGAGCCGAGAGGACTCCGACCAGGTCGACCATCCCCGGCGTCGCGTCCACGGCGTTCAGCTGGCGGATGAGCGAGCGGAGCGCCTGCTCCTGCTGACCCACCAGGCGCGCCAGCTCGGCCCCCTCGGGTCCCAGCTCGGGAGCCCGGCGCTGGACGAGCGAGAGCACCTGCAGCACGCCGTCGTGCACCGTGCGCGCCAACTTGGTGCGCTCCAGGGCGCTCGCCGCCGCCCGCTCCGCTGCCGCGGTGCGCACAGCGGAGCGGAGCAGCGAGTCGACCATCAGGCCGACGATCAGTCCGCCGATCAGCAGCAGGAAGAGGTTCCCGTAGACGGTCTCCGAGAGGTAGTGGCGGGTCAGGATGTCGTCGACCGAGAGCAGCACCGCCGCGACCAGCCCGCCGTACAGGCGCCAGTGGATCGCCCAGGCGAACAGCGCCCCCATCACCCAGAAGCCCGGCACCGTCGCGTGGTACCCGGGTTCCTTCACGGCCGCCGTGAGTGCGACGGTCGCCAGGGCGACCGCCAGGTCGGCGACGACCCAGAGCGACGTACGTCGCCGGAAGGCGTGGTAGACCCAGCTGATCAGGCAGGTCCACGCGACGAGCGCCGCCACCAGGATCGCGCCACCCACCGGGTGCTCGAAGCCGTCGCGGTAGATGTTGAGCCCCACCGTGTTGGCCATCAGCACGAAGCGCAGCACCGCGAGCCACCGGTACATCCGGTCCTCGACGGCGATGGCCGCCGGCTCGACCGGCCGAACCGGGCGGCGGAGCCCCGGGGTCAGCCCGCTCCACCGGCCCGCGGAACCGTCCGCGGTCAGGACGCCTGCTTCTGCTCGCGCGAGACTGCCGCCCGGCCCTCCCGCGCTTCACGCTCGGCTCGCTTGGCCTCGGTCTGCGACAGCTCCTTGGCCCTGGCGGCGTACATGTCGACGTACTCCTGGCCCGAGAGCTGCATGATCTCGTACATGATCTCGTCGGTGACCGCGCGCAGGATGTAGCGGTCGTTCTCCATGCCCTCGTAGCGGGAGAAGTCCAGCGGAGTGCCGAACCGTACGCCGGGACGCGTGAAGGCCCCGAACTTCCTTCCTGGCGGGGCCACGACGTCGGTGCCGAGCACCGCGACCGGGATCACCGGGACGCCGGTCTCCAACGCCAGACGGGCAACGCCGGTCTTGCCGCGGTACAGCCTGCCGTCGTGCGAGCGGGTGCCCTCGGGGTAGATCCCGAACAGCTCGCCGTCGGCGAGGATCTGCCTGGCAGACGCGAGCGCGCCCTCGGCGGCCGTGGCCCCGGACCGGTCGATGGGCACCTGACCGGCTCCGGAGAAGAACTTCTTCTGGAACCAGCCCTTGATGCCCGGAGTGGTGAAGTACTCGGACTTGGCGACGAAGGTGACCCGGCGCGGCAGGGTCAACGGCATGAACAGCCAGTCGGCATAGGACAGGTGGTTGCTGGCGAGGATCGCCGGGCCGGACGCCGGTACGTTCTCAGCGCCTTCGACGCGCGGCCGGAAGACCAGCTTCAGCCACGGTCCGAGCGCGATCCGCTTGAGGAACCAGTAGAGCACCCCCGACCCCCTTGCTGGTCGACGCGGACTGTTGCGGCACACCCTAGTCGCTGGGCTGCGGCCGCCCTGACAAGCCGTCCGCGGTACGGCAGGATGCCCGCCATGGCCGAGGCACCCTCCCACCGGTACCCCACGGCTCCGTTGGCCCTCCCGGCGGAGCCGGACCGGACGGGCGGCCGCGCGATCGGCGTCCTGCTGGTGCACGGGTTCACGGGGTCGCCCGCCTCCTTGAAGCCTTGGGCGTACGCGCTCGCCGACCGGGGGTACGCCGTCGAGGTCCCCCTGCTGCCGGGACACGGCACCCGCTGGCAGGACCTCAACCGGGTGTCCTGGACCGACTGGTACGCCGAGGCCGAGGCGGCGTTCGACCGGCTTCACGAGGTGTGCGACGCCGTGGTCGTCGGCGGGCTCTCGGTGGGTGGTTCGGTGGCGTTGCGCCTGGCGGAGGAGCGCGGCGCCGAGATCTCCGGGATCGTCCTGGTGAACGTGTTCCTGTCCAGCACCCGCAAGGAGCTGGTCGCGCTGCCGCTGATCAAGCACGTCGTCCCGTCGCTGCGCGGCGTCGTCAACGACATCAAGAAGCCCGGCCAGGACGAGCACGGCTACCCGCGGCTCCCCCTCCGGGGGCTCGCAGCGGTCACCGAGATGTGGAAGGTCGTCGTCCCGGACCTGGGTCGGGTCACCCAGCCCGTGCTCTACTTCCGGTCAGCCGCCGACCACGTCATCGATCCCTCGTCCTCGCCGACGGTGCTGCGCGGCGTCCGCTCTGCCGACGTCGAGGAGCGCGTGCTCCAGAACAGCTACCACGTCGCGACGCTGGACCACGACGCCGACCGGATCTTCGACGAGTCCGCCGAGTTCGTCGCCCGGGTGACCGCGTAGCCGCTTCGGGGACAACGCCTAGGCTGGTGCCGTGAGCACGCGCGACGAGGAGCCGGGCGAGCGGGCCCGGGCGAGGGCCGAGCAGCTCGCCTGGCGCGACATCGTCGACCACTACGGCGAGCACCCGGACGCGGCGGAGCTCGCCGAGCTGACGACGCCGCTCGACCCACCCCGCTCCGAGCTCGAGAATCCCTTCCCGGACGAGCAGTACGACGAGACGTTCACGCCACCACCGCTGCCCCCGCCGCCGGTGGTCAGCCCCGAGCGTCGCGTGGCCTGGGTCGGACTGGTGGCGTCGCCCGTCCTGCTGGTGCTGCTCAACGTCCTGGACTACTCGCTGCCCGGTGTGCTCAGCATCGGGCTCGTGGTCGTCTTCATCGCCTCGTTCGGCTATCTCGTCGCCACGATGGCGCCGCGCGACCCGGACGACGACGGAGCCCGGGTCTGACCCCAGGCACGACCACGACTCGGTGACGGGTCGGTGACGGGTCGGTGACTGGTCAGTGACGTGTCAGGTCGGCTGCGCCGATCACGCCGGCTCGGTTGCCGAGCCGGGCGCGGCGGATCTCGAGCATCGGTCGGTAGCCCCGCCCCGGCAGCTGTGCCCGGAACGCCGCACGCGCAGGCTCCAGCAGCAGGTCGTCCGCGGCGCTCACGCCCCCACCGACCACGACCACCGCAGGGTCGAGGACAGCAGCGAGCGACGCGATGCCCTCACCGAGCCACCGGCCGAGCGACTCGAGCTGCTCGACTGCGAACGTGTCTCCCTCGCGGGCGGCGTCGGTGATGAGAGGGCCGGTGATCCGGTCGGGGTCGCCTCCGGCGCGCTCGAGCAGGTCGGCGGCGAGGAGCGAGCCGGCCCCGGCGGCCGCACGAGCCTCGCGCACGAGCGCCGACCCGCTGGCATACATCTCGAAGCAGCCGCGGTTGCCGCAACCGCACCGGAGGCCGTCTGGTACGACGCGCAGGTGTCCGATCTCGGCCCCTACTCCGAACGCGCCGCGGTACAGGGCACCGTCGAGGACGACGCCTCCGCCGACCCCGGTGCCGACCGTGATCAGGAGGAGGTCGTCCACGTCGTGCCCTGCTCCGAACTGGAACTCGCCCCATGCCGCGGCGTTCGCGTCGTTCTCCACCACGACCGGTAGCGCCAAGGTGCGCTCGAGGTCGGCCTTGAGGTCGAGGTCGCGCCACGCGAGGTTGGGGGCGAAGAGCACGACGGCTCGGGCCTTGTCGATGTATCCGGCCGCTCCGACACCGACCGCCCCGATCGGGTGCCGGCTGCGCAGCTCGGTCACGAGCTCCTCGACCGCCTCCTCGATGGCGGCCACGTCGGTGGCCGGCGACTCGACCAGGAGCTGCTCGAGGATCGTGCCGTGCTCGTCGACGACACCGCCGGCGATCTTGGTACCGCCGACGTCGATCCCGCACGCCAGGCTCATGAGGGGTCCTCGGACCCCGCGGCCCGGGCGGTCCCGGTGTCGTCGGTGACCCCGGTCTCGTCGGTGTTGTCGTCGGTGTCGTCGTCGGTGTCGTCGTCGAGGTCGATGCGCTCGACGGTCGCGTCACGAGCGGGCGGACGGGTGGCCAGGACCCCGGAGAGCGCCAGCAACAGGGAGGACGCCGCGTCGGCGAGATGTGCCCGCACCTCGGGGCTGGTCCGCCGGACCAGGGCCAGCGTGCGGCAGACCGGACACCAGGTGCACTCCGGCGAGCCGGTGGCGAGTCGCTCGTGGAGCTCGTGTGCCAGGGACTCGCCGTTCGCCGTCACTCCGTCGCCGTCCTCGCGGACGTTGTGCTCGCGCGCCCAGCCCGACAGCGCGTCCAGCAGCTTGGCGGCTTCCTCCGCGAGGCTGCCCACCTCTTCCGGTCCGTCGGTCCGGCTCACGTGTGGTCCATCCTGACTCACCCTTCGTGACGTTCGTCGGCGAACCTCACCTGCAGCTCGCCACCGTCCACGCGGGCGCCGGTCACCCGGCGCCGTGCCAGCCCCGCAGGCAAGGTGAGGAGACGACGATACGACGCGACCGTCACCACCAGGTCGTCACCGTCCCGCGCCAGGTCGACGTCGCTCCGGACGACGAACGGCAGCCGGAGGCGCAGCACCGGACCGTCGGAGCTCCGGGTGATCCGCAACGGCTCGGTCGACGCCGGTACGTCGAGCGGGTCACCGTCGCCGTACAGCCTGCGGCCGAGGTCCAGCAGGGCGGCGAGGCCCACCGGCTCGGTCGGGCGGTACTCCGAACGCCACACCGGAACTCCCGCGAACGACTCCTCGACCAGGTCGAGGACCTCCACCTGGGCTTCCACCCATCCGCGCCGCCAGGCGTCGTCACCACCCGTAGGGAAGACCCGGTTGGCGATCACGCCGTCGACCCGGTACCCGAACAGCGACAGGGTGGTGAAGCTGCGTCGCGCCTCGGACAGCACCACCTGCTCCGGAGTGAGCACCAGCCGCACCCCCGCATCGGCTCCCGTGAGCAGGGCCCGGACCTGGTCCAGCTCCGCGTGCAGACGCTCGATCGCACCGAACACGTCGTCCTCGGGCATCGGCACCCCGGCGGCACGGCTCAGCACAGGCTTGAGCGCTCTCACCACGCGCCGCTCGACGGGGAACACCCGCGTCATGTACCAGCCCAGGGCCTCCGGGAGGGCCAGCAGGCGAAGCGTCTCCGCGGTCGGTGCGCAGTCGACGACGAGGACGTCCCAGTCCCCCGACAGCGCGTGGAGCCGCAGCTCGAGGAGGGCGAGCACCTCCTCGGCACCGGGGATCACGGTCAGCTCCTCGGCCGCGACCGGGTCGACGCCCGCCACCTCGAGGACCGAGAGCAGGTACCCCTGGATCTCCGCCCAGGACTGCTCGAAGCGCCGTTGGGCGTCCACCTGGTGCACGAACAGGTCGGGTGCCACCTGCTCCGGCTGGTCACCGACCTCCACGCCGAAGGCGTCCGCGAGCGAGTGCGCCGCGTCGGTCGACAGCACCAGCGTGCGTCGACCGGACGCGGCCGTGAGAGCCGCCGTCGCCGCCGCGATCGTCGACTTGCCGACACCGCCCTTGCCGGTGAAGAGCAGGATCCGCACTAGGCCAGCGACTCGACGCGCTTCTTGAGCCCCTTGAGCGCGGTGTCGATGAGGATCTTCTCCCCTTTGCGCTTGAGCATCCCGATCAACGGGATCGAGACGTCGAGAGCGAGACGGTAGGTGACCTCGGTCGTGCCGTCACCGCGGTCGGTCAGCACGTAGGCGCCGTCGAGCGCCCGCAGCATCTTCCCCTCGACCAGCGTCCAGGTGACCTCCCGGTCTGCGGACCAGTCGTAGGCCAGGGTGTACTCGTCCTTGATCGGCGAGACGTCCAGCCGGAAGAAGACCTGCTCGGCGCGGCCGTCGGGGAACTCGGACACGACGTCGGCCGAGGTGACGCCCTTGGCCCACGTGGGGTATGCCGGGAAGTCGGCGATCACCGCCATCACCTGGGTCGGCGGCGCGTCGACGACGATGGAGGACGTGGTCTGGTCGGCCATCGTGACCCCCTCGGGCTGGCTGTCGACGGGCGCGCGGACCGGGTCGGCGCGGGACGTCCCCGGCCCGGCGAGACTATCGGATGGGGCGCAGGGCAGCCGCCCGGCCCGGCGGTAACCTCCCACCGGACCGTGACCCGAGCCTGGAGGCAGCGTGCGTGAGTTCTCGTCCCCGCTGACGGTCGAGATCCCCGCGACCGGCAACCTCACCGACGACGTCGTCGCGAACGCCGCGGAAGCCCCCGAGGCGGTGGCGTTCTCACGTCGAGTCGGCGAGGCCACGGGCGACCAGTGGCGTGACGTCACGGCGGCCGAGTTCCTGGCCGAGGTCCGCAGCGTCGCCAAGGGGTTGGTGGCGGCCGGCATCGAACCGGGTGACCGCGTCGGCCTGATCTCCAAGACGCGGTACGAGTGGACCCTCGTCGACTACGCCATCTGGTTCGCCGGCGCCGTCACCGTGCCGATCTACGAGACGTCCTCGGCCGAGCAGATCGAGTGGATCCTCGGCGACTCGGGGGCGGTGGCCGTGGTCGCGGAGGGCCCCGCGCACACCTCCCGCATCGCTGAGCGCCGCACCACGCTGACCGAGCTCAGCCACGTCTGGTCCCTGACCGACAACGCCGTGGAGGTGCTCCGGCGGCTCGGTGCGGACGTCGGCGACGACCTGCTCGAGACGCGGCGTACGACGGCGACGCCGCTCGACCTGGCGACGATCATCTACACCTCCGGCACCACGGGACGCCCCAAGGGATGCGAGCTCACCCACGGCGCCTTCATGTACGAGCTCGGTGTGGCCGTCCCGGAGCTCCGTGAGCTGTTCGAGAGCGAGGAGGCCTCGACCCTGCTGTTCCTCCCGCTGGCACACGTCTTCGCCCGGATCGTCCAGATCGGAGCCGTCAAGGCCCGCGTGCGACTGGGCCACAGCGCGGACGTGAAACGGCTGCTGCCCGACCTGGCGGAGTTCCGGCCCACGTTCCTGCTCGCCGTGCCCCGCATCTTCGAGAAGGTGTTCAACACCGCGTCACAGCGAGCCACCGCCGAGGGGCGCGGGCGCATCTTCGACCGTGCCGCCGAGACCGCGATCGCCTACTCCCGAGCACTCGAGCGTGGCAAGGTCCCGGCGGTCCTCCGGGCCCGGCATGCGGTGTTCTCACGCCTGGTCTACGCCCGGCTTCGAGCCGCGCTCGGGGGCCGCTGTCGCTACGCCGTCTCCGGCGGCGCGCCGCTCGGCGACCGGCTCGGCCACTTCTACCGAGGCATCGGCCTGACCGTGCTCGAGGGCTACGGCCTCACCGAGACCACGGCCGCTGTCACCGTCAACCGACCGGACGCCGTCAAGGTCGGGACGGTCGGGCAGCCCCTCCCGGGAACCGAGGTCCGCGTCGCCGAGGACGGCGAGCTGTTGTTCCGCGGCGGCCAGGTCTTCTCCGGCTACTGGCGGAACGAGGAGGCCACGGCCGCGGTCCTCGAGCGCGACGGCTGGTTCCACACCGGCGACGTGGGGGAGATCGACGAGGAGGGCTTCGTCCGCATCACCGGCCGGATGAAGGAGATGCTGGTGACCGCGGGCGGCAAGAACGTGGCTCCGTCGATCCTCGAGGACCGGGTGCGGGCCCATGCCCTGGTCAGCCAGTGTCTGGTGGTGGGCGACGGCCGCCCGTTCATCGCGGCCCTGGTCACCATCGACGCCGAGGCGTTCGCCGCGTGGGCCGAGGTCCACGACAAGCGCGGTGACGTCGCGGCCCACGTCGAGGACCCCGACCTGCGCGAGGAGGTGCAGCGGGCCGTGGACGACGCCAACGCCTCGGTCTCCCGCGCCGAGTCGATCCGGAGGTTCACGATCCTGCCCGGCGACTGGACCGAGGAGACCGGCCAGCTCACGCCCAGCCTCAAGCTGAGGCGAAGTGTGGTGGTCCGCGAGCACCAGGACGACATCGCGGCGTTGTTCGACTGACGTCTCCCGTGGAGTGAGGCTCCTCGAGCCTCCCCCGGCGCGGTCGGAATCCGGCTCCGCGGATGCCCGGCAGGCCACGGCGCACCGGCCCCGGGGTGCGAATTCTTTGCCAAAGTCCCACGGACCCAGCGGTCTCACACCTAACATCTGAGTCGCGAGTTCCGGGCCCATCACGGCTGCTCCAGTCCCTCCGAGCCCGGATCGCGCACCTCACGTACTGCCCGCCCGCCATCCGCCGGACGGCAGATGTCCGAGCGAAAGGGAAATCAGCCATGGACCGCCGCAGGCTGCTGCTCATTCTCGCCGTGTTCGTCGCCATCATCGGCACGGCTCTGGTGTTCCTCTACGTCCAGGGCGCGGACAAGCGTGCCAGCGACAAGTTCGACAACGTCAGCGTCCTCGAGGCGACGTCCACCATCGACGCAGGTACGGCCTACGACGATGCGCTCGCCGACGGGAAGATCGCGTCCGCGGAGGTTCCGCGCAACCAGCTCAACGCCGGCTACCAGACGTCGACGACGGCGCTGAAGGGCAAGATCGCGTCCGTCCCGATCTTCGCGGGCCAACAGATCATCACCAGCCAGTTCGGCAACACGGTCCAGGCGACCACGTCATCGCTGCCGATCCCCAAGGGCATGATCGCCATCTCGGTCAACCTGACCGACCCCGACCGGGTCGCCGGCAACATCCAGAACGGCGCCGACGTCGCGATCTTCGTGACCGGGAGCCTGACCAACTCGACGTCCGGCGGAGCCGGCACCGGAGCCCAGGTCGAATCGACCCGACTGCTGCTCCCGAAGGTCACGGTGCTCAACGTCGGCTCCCCGCAGCCGCCCACGACCTCCACGACCACGGACGAGAACGGGACGCAGACGACCGAGCAGCTGCCTCGTACGCTGCTGACCATCGCGGTCACGCAGAAGGACGCGCAGAAGGTGATTCTCGCGTCCAAGGCCCTGGACCTCACCTTCGGTCTCCTGACCAGCAACAGCCAGATCAAGCCCGGGGCGGGCACCTCCACCCTCATCAAGTCCCTCTTCTCCAAGTGAGCTGACATGCCCGTCATCGTCGATCCCGACAGCACCACAGCCCGGCGGCTGCTCGGGGCGCTGCCACCCGGCTGCCAGTCCGTGGACACGACGGAGCGCCTCGTACCGTGGCTGGCACAGCACCCCGAGGAGTACGTCGTCGTGCTGGGGCCGAACATCCCCTTCGGCGAGGGCGTCACCGTGTGCGAGGCGCTGCGGACCTCCCGGCCGGCCACCAGCGTGGTCTTCGTCCGGCCCGCGCTCGACACGGCGCTGCTGGCGCGCGCTATGCAGGCGGGTGCGCGTGAGGTCGTGGCCATCGACGACCTGCACCTGATCGCCGGCGCAGTCTCCCGTGCGCACCAGTTCTCGCAGGCCCTCCAGGGCCCGGAGGCATCCCGGCGCCACGGTCATGTGGTCTCGGTGTTCTCGCCCAAGGGCGGCGTCGGGAAGACCACGGTCGCGGTCAACCTCGCCCTGACCCTGACCGAGAACGGGTCCCGCCAGGTGTGCCTGGTCGACTTCGACCTCGCGTTCGGAGACGTCGCGATCACGCTCCAGCTGTTCCCCTCGCACACGATCGAGCACGCGATCGGATCCGAGGAGGACCTCGACGCTCCCCTGCTCAACTCGCTGCTGACCAGGTACCAGGACTCACTGAAGGTGCTGGCCGCGCCGAACCATCCGGACGTGCGCGAGCGGATCACGCCCCTGCTGATCTCGCGGATCCTCCGCACACTGCGGACGATGTACGACTACGTCGTCGTCGACACCGCACCCGCCTTCGACGAGCAGACGCTCACAGCACTGGACGAGACCGACGAGTGCATCATCGTGGCGACCCTCGACGTTCCCACGCTGAAGAACGTCAAGGTGGCCCTCGACACGCTGGAGATGCTCAACATCGGTCGCGGTCACCGCTACCTGCTCCTCAACCGTGCCGACGACGCCGTCGGCATCGGTGCGGAGAAGGTGGAGACGATCCTCGGGATGCACGTCGCGACGCAGATCTCGACCTCGATCGACATCGCTGCAGCGACCAACGCTGGTACGCCGATCATCGCGGCGAGCCCGCACCACCCCTCGAGCGCGGCGTTCCGGCGCATGGCCGCCCTCCTCGTGGGCGAGACCGCCGAGTCGACGGCGGCGGACGCGATGAGTCGAGGGGAATCCGACAACGACCGGTTCGGCAAGCTCTTCCGGATCAAGAGGTGACATCGTGAGCAGTCTCGCTGAACGACTGGCCGCAGCGCGCAAGCAGACCGAGGCCGGCGGCACCCCGACGCCCCCGACGACGCCGTCGGGAGGACAGGCGGCACCGCCGCCTACCGACAGGGCAGGAGCCGGCGAGGACGACACGGCTCGTAACCGGGCCGTCGACGCGCCCGCGCCGAAGGTCGGCGCCCGGCGCAGCCACGCCGAGCACGAACGCCTCGAGCAGCTCAAGCAGGACGTCCATGCCGAGCTCCTCAAGCAGCTCGGGCCGCAGCTGTACGACGCGAACCTCGACCAGGCCGACCTCGACCAGCGTGTGCGAGCGGTGCTGTCCCAGCTGATGAGCTCGCAGGAACGGCCGATCAGCAACGCCGACCGCAACCGACTCACCCAGGAGATCAGCGACGACATCCTCGGCTACGGCCCGATCGAGCCGTTCCTGCGCGACGACGCGATCTCCGAGGTCATGGTGAACGGCGCCGAGTCGATCTGGCTGGAGAAGGACGGCAAGCTGCTGAAGGCGCCTGCCCAGTTCAGCGACGAGGCCCACGTACGCCGCACGATCGACAAGATCGTGTCGCGCATCGGTCGACGTGTCGACGAGTCCAGCCCGATGGTCGACGCCCGGCTGCCCGACGGCAGCCGTGTCAACGCCGTGATCCCGCCCCTCTCCATCGACGGGTCGACGCTGACGATCCGGAAGTTCGCGGCCGACCCGCTGTCGGTCAACGACCTGATCGCGTTCGGCAGCTTGAGCAGGCAGTCGGCGAAGTTCCTCGAGGCCTGCGTCCGCGGCAGGCTGAACATCATCGTCTCCGGCAGCACGGGCGCCGGCAAGACGACGACGCTGAACGTGCTGTCGTCGTTCATCCCGGAGGACGAGCGCATCGTCACCATCGAGGACGCCGCGGAGCTCCAGCTCAAGCAGGACCACGTCGTCCGCCTCGAGTCGCGTCCGGCCAACATCGAGGGCCGTGGCCAGGTGACCATTCGCGACCTGGTCAAGAACAGCCTCCGCATGCGCCCCGACCGCATCATCGTCGGCGAGGTGCGTGACGCCTCGGCGCTCGACATGCTCCAGGCGATGAACACCGGCCACGACGGCTCGATCTGCACGCTGCACTCGAACGGGCCACGGGACACCCTGTCGCGTATGGAGACCATGGTGCTGATGGCGGGCATGGACCTGCCGGTGCGGGCCATCCGCGAGCAGGTCGCCTCTGCGGTCGACCTCATCGTGCACCAGACCCGCTTCAAGGACGGCTCACGCAAGATCACCCACCTCACCGAGGTCGAGCGGATGGAGGGCGACATCATCACCCTCCAGGACATCTTCCTCTACGACCACGAAGCAGGGTGGGACGCCGACGGCAGGGCGCAGGGCTTCTTGAAGTCGACGGGGCTGCGGCCGAAGTTCCTGCAGAAGATGGAGTACGCGAACGTGACCGTCGACCCCATGTTGTTCCATCCGGACGACCTGCGATGACGGCGCCTCACACGGTCGCACTGGCGAGCACCTCCCTGGCATCGTCCGACGTGCTGATGTACGCAGGCCTCGGCGCCCTCGGTCTCGGCCTGCTGGTGCTGTGCGTGCTGGCGATCCCGCGCCGCGAGGAGCTCAGCGCCGAGCAGCGGGTTCAGCAGTATGCGGCTCGAGCGGGCACGCCTTCGCCGACGATCCTCGCTCCCCCGCGCTCCGCGTCCGGGGGTGAGAGCCCGCTCACCTCGGCGAAGTCCGCGGCCACCAAGGTCCTCAAACGGCACCAGGCCTTCGAGCAGAGGCTGGCGCTGCAGCTCGAAGGCGCTGGCAGCGCGCTCAAGTCCAACGAGTGGCTCCTGGTCATCCTGGGCGTCTTCTTCGCCTTCTCCGTGGTCGGCCTCCTGATCGGAGGGGGCAACCTGGTCATCGGCCTCATCTTCATGCTGATCGGCGCGGTCGGTCCGACCTTCTACCTCAGGGTCCGGCGCAACCGTCGCAAGAAGAAGTTCGAGCGGATGCTCCCCGACACGCTCCAGCTGATGTCGGGATCCCTCGCTGCCGGTCTGTCGCTGGCGCAGTCCGTGGACACGATCGTGCGTGACGGCACCGAGCCGGTGGCCAGCGAGTTCCGCAAGGTGCTCATCGAGACGCGCCTCGGCCTGTCGCTCGAGACCGCCCTGCAGGGTGTCGCCGAACGGTTCCAGAGCAAGGACTTCGAGTGGGTCGTGATGGCGATCAACATCCAGCGTCAGGTCGGTGGCAACCTTGCCGAGCTGCTCAACACCGTGGCCGCGACCATGCGCGAGCGGGAGTACATGCGTCGGCAGGTCGCCGCCCTGGCTGCCGAGGGCAAGCTCTCCGCCATGGTGCTCGGCGGGCTGCCACCAGCCTTCATGCTCTACCTGCTGCTGGCCAACCGCAGCTATGTCATGGTCTTGTTCACGACGGGGATGGGCCTCGGGATGCTGGGCCTCGGCGCCGTGATCCTCTCCGTCGGAGTCTTCTGGATGTCCCGCGTCGTCAAGGTCGAGGTGTGACATGACCATTCTGCTGGTGCTCGGTGCGGTGCTCGTGCTGGCGTCGATCTTCCTTCTCTCCTCGGCACTGGGGAGCATCTCGCCCGGTGGCAGCGCGCACGGCGTCGACCGCTCACTTGCGTTGATCGACGCTCTGAGCGGGGCGCCCAAGCAGCTGATGAAGGAGATCGACGACTCGTTCGCCGACCGCATCATGGCGCCCCTGCAGCAGCGTGCGTCCAAGCTGGCGCGACGGGTCTCCGGGAGCGATGCGCCCGAACGGATCCGCCGGCGCCTCGACGTAGCGGGCAACCCGATCGGCTGGACGGTCGAGCGGGTCCAGGCGGGCAAGGTGATCGGTGCGGTCGTCATGTTCTTGACGTCGACGGCGTTCACGGCCGTGATCGGCCCCGGCCTGACCGTGCGCATCGTGATGGTGGCCGCTGCCACGATGATCGGGTGGTTCGGTCCGAACCTGTACCTGTACCAGAAGGTCTACGACCGCTCGAACCGGATGCAGCGCGACCTCCCGGACGCCATCGACCTGATGACCATCAGCGTCGAGTCTGGTCTCGCCTTCGACGCCGCGGTCCAGCAGGTCGCCCGCAACACCGAGGGACCGCTCGCCGACGAGTTCTCCCGCGTGCTGCGTGAGATGCAGATCGGTCAGGGCCGCGCGGAAGCCCTGCGCAGTCTCGCGGAGCGCACCGAGGTGGAGGACCTCAAGAGCTTCGTCACCTCGATGGTCCAAGCCGACAGCTTCGGCATCCCGATCGCGAACGTGTTGCGCATCCAGTCCTCCGAGATGCGGACCAAGCGGCGCCAGCGCGCGGAGGAGAAGGCCCAGAAGGTCCCCGTCAAGATCACCGTGCCGCTGATCTTCTGCATCCTGCCGTGCTTGTTCATCGCGGTCATGGGTCCGGCCGTCATCCACATCATGGAGTCCTTCCAGGGCACCGGGAAGTGACCTCGGTCCATGATCTGGGGCAGCTCGGCCCGCCAACACGCTTGGCTCGCGACGGGGGCGCGCACGTTCGCGCTCCTGAGCCTGCTGATGCCACTGATCCTCAAGAACAACCAGCTCCTGCTCCTCGCGCTGCTGGCCACCGGCGCCGTCTGGGCCGCGGTCACGGCCGGGGAGCTCCTGGGCATCCCGGCCACCCTGCTGCTGGTCCTGGACTCCGCCCTGGTCGGCTCGGTGGCGGGACTGTCGTCGCACTCTGCGACCGCCATCCTGGGCGCGATGGCGGTGCCTCCGTTCACGGCCGGCCTGAGCCGGGGGATGCGGGGCGTTGCGCTGTCCCTGTCCGGGGAGCTCTCGACGTACGTCGCGGTCTCGCTCACGACTGCCGGGCTCAACCAGGACCAGGGCAGCGCCGCGTTCACCTGGGCGGTGACCGGCCTCGGCCTCGGGCTCATCGCTGCGTTCCTCCGCCGCACCTTCCTGCAGGTCAACGACCCCCAGCGCGCCTACCGTGACGCCCAACAGCTGATCCGCGAGCTGATCACCCTGTCGGGCCGCCTCAGCTCCGGTCTCGACCCGGTGGCGCTCGGCGGCCAGATCGCCAGTGCCGTGCGTGACGAGCTCCCGGTGGCGACCCTGACCGTGCACGTCCCCCGCGGCGACGTGCTCACGCCGCTCGTGGGGGACGCCGGCCTGGCCTCCCCGGAGCTCGTCATCAGTGAAGAGCTCGCCCAGTACAGCCTGATGACCGGGAACGTGCGGGTCGTCGGACACAGCTTCGCCTTCCCGCTCAACAGCGGGGGCGGCGTCGCCGCCGTGGTCTCCGGCGTCCTGGCCCCGGGCCTCGACCCGCAGGCCATGGACCTGCCACGCCGGCTCTCGGCCCTGGACCGGAAGCTGGGCCCGGCCACCGTGCGTCTGGACACCGCCGTCCTGTTCCTGGCGTTCCGCGACTCGGCGACGGTCGAGGAGCGCCGCCGGCTGGCTCGCGAGATGCACGACGGCGTCGCCCAGGAGATGGCGTCGCTGGGGTACTTCGTCGACACCCTCGTGGAGCAGGAGCCCGAGGGCTCGACCCGCGCGCGTCAGCTCACCATGCTGCGGGAGCGGCTGACCATGGTGGTCGGCGAGGTACGCCGGTCGGTGCAGACCCTGCGGACCGAGATCGGCGAGAGCGACTCGCTCGGCACCGCCATCGGATCACTCGCCCGCCACCTCAGTGCGAGCAGCGGGATCCCGATCCACGTCACCCTGGACGAGCAGACGACCCGCCTCCGTCCGGAGGTCGAGAGCGAGCTCCTCCGGATCGCCCAGGAGGCGATGACGAACGCCGTCCGGCATGCCAGCGCCACCGCGATCACCGTCCAGTGCTCCGTGGCTCCCCCGTCGGCCGAGATCGTGGTGGCCGACAACGGGCGTGGTCTCGGTGCCCGGCGCGACGACTCTCACGGGCTCGAGATCATGCGCGAGCGCGCCGCGCTCGTGGCCGGCGAGCTGACGGTCACCGACAACACGCCCCACGGCACGGTGGTGGCGGTGCGGCTGGAGCCGTCCGGCGTGTCGGACACCGAGGAGCCCCCCGAGGCGGACAATTTGTCCGCCTGACCGTTGGAAAGCCCCCTGCCGAGGATGTCACGTTGAGTACAGACACCAAGCCGATCCGCGTCCTGATCGTCGACGACCACGAGCTCGTCCGGGAGGGGCTCGCCGGGGCTTTCGCCCGCGAGGAGGGCACCGAGGTCACCACCGCGGTGGGTACCGTCGCCGACGCCGTGGCGGCCTACACCGACGACCGGCCCGACGTGATCGTCACCGACCTGCAGCTGCAGGACGGCACCGGGCTGGACATCATCCGCCAGGTCCGCCAGAAGGACGAGAGGATCGGCCTGGTCGTCGTCACGATGCACTCCGGTGACGACCAGATCTTCGCGGCGATGGAGGCCGGTGCGTCTGCCTTCGTCGGCAAGGACGCACCGTCGACGGAGGTGGTCCGTGCCGCCCGGCACGCCGCCGTCTCACCCAGGTCGTTCCTCTGCACGGGTCTGGCCGGCGCGATGATGCGGCGGATGAGTGCCGAGTCGACCAGGCTCTCCACGCGCGAGCACGACGTCCTGCTCCTGTTGGCCGACGGTGCCAACGCCGCGGCGATCGGCCAGCAGCTGTACATGAGCGAGTCGACCGTGAAGTCGCACATCGCCCGCATCTACCAGAAGCTCGGCGCACAGAACCGGGCGCAGGCGCTCGTCACGGCGATGCGGATCGGGCTGCTCTCGACGGTGCAGCGCCCCACGTCCTAGCCGTGCGCACGTGGCGTCAGGCAACGGGCAACTGGAGCACAGTCGTGGGGGTTTTGTCCGGGAATTCTGCGATTTCCTCCATCGTGAGTGGTCCAAATGGCCCGGAAGGACTATCCGGCTCCGACCGAACACTGGATTCCACAGCGCCGGCATTTCGGCATCATTGAACACGGAGGCCTCCGGCCTTCTCGGCTCTCAAACGCCAAAATCAACAAATCCTGTAGGAGAACGAAAATGCTGGACTACCTCCGCATCATGCTCAACGCGAAGAAGGCGAAGCTGGACGAGCGCGGCGCGTCCGCGGTCGAGTACGGCCTGCTGATCGCCGGTATCGCCGCCCTGATCGTCGTGATCGTCTTCGCGTTCGGTGGCGTGCTCCGCTCGGTGTTCTCGGACACCTGCTCCTCGGTGTCGCAGAGCGCCACCAACCAGGACTGCTCCAGCTGACGCTGGCAGTGCTCACCCGATGGCCGCGGACCGAGGTCCGCGGCCATCGGCATGTCCACGGTCGACAGCGGTGCCGGGCCGGGCGGGACGCCGACCTTGCCGGATCATGACGCCGGCCCGACCACGGGTGGTCGATCGACCGGTGTCGCCACGCCGCTCGGCCAGTCTGGACTAGTCCGCCAGGGTGGTCCCGAACGAAGCGATTTCCCGATATCCCCGAACACCGGTCTTCGCCGAGAATCATGAACAACGACGAATTGCCCCCCGCGGCCTGATCGAGGAGCACCCCCCATGCTTGACTACCTGAGCATCGTGATCGATGCCCGACGCGCCCGCCTCGACGAGCGCGGCGCCTCGGCCGTGGAGTACGGACTGCTGATCGCCGGCATCGCCGCCCTCATCGTGATCATCATCTTCGCGTTCGGGCACGTGCTCGTCAGCGTCTTCGACGACACGTGCGACTCCCTGGGCACCAACTCCGGGAACGGAACCTGCTCCAGCTGAGCGCGCTCACGACGACGGGCCGCGGATCCATGGGGGATCCGCGGCCCTCGTCA
>JBKPTA010000042.1:0-26985 GCA_046735295.1 Actinomycetota bacterium
GTGATCCTCCAGGAGCGCCCGAACGCGGACGCCACGTGGAAGTACCAGCGCAACGCGCTGGTGCACCGCGACGGCCACTACAAGACCTACGACAGGCCGTCGGTGAACAAGCGGCGGCTCTACCGGGCCGTCATGCCGGCGACCAAGCACCACCGTCGCGGCGTGAGTGACACGGTGGTCGTCGACGTCTACAAGTGGGTCTCCCTGACCACGCTGCCGGCGGTCAACGAGGTCGGCTTCGACCCCGAGGCCTCGGTGTCGATGAACGGCGTGACCTACCCGTCGTCCCTGGAGGCACACGTGTACCACTTCCCGGGAGCGCCCACGGCCCAGTCCGTGGAGTACAACCTGGGGCACCAGTGCCCCAAGTTCCGCGGCACGTTCGGGCTCTCGGACGACTCGGTGACCGGGAGCCAGGCCAAGGTCACCGCGACCGCCGACGGGACGCCGTGGTTCGACCACACCTACGCGCTGGGGGAGTCCGACGCCAACCGGTTCGTGTTCGAGACCGCTCCGCTGAAGATCCGCTTCGACAGCGTCAGCGTCGTGGCCGGCCTCGACGGGCTCGGCGCCGTCGGCTCGCCGGAGGTCTACTGCGAGCAGTAGCCGCCGGGCCGTGGAGGACGGCCGACGATGAGGACCGGCCACGGAGGGTGACGTAATCTTGCTCCTCGTGGCCGGTACCGACTTCGACGTGGAGATCAAGCAGCTCCGGGCGACGATGAAGACCATCGGCCAGGTGCTCGACCTCGACAGCATGCGTCGTGAGATCGCCGATCTCGGCGAGCAGGTCGCCGCGCCCGACCTCTGGGACGACCAGCAGAACGCCACCCGGGTGACCGGACGTCTCTCCGCGCTCCAGGGCCAGCTCGACCGCTACACCGAGCTCGACGGTCGCATCGACGACGTCGAGATCATGGTCCAGCTCTCCCAGGAGGAGAACGACGCGTCGGCGTTGGCCGATGCGGAGATCGAGCTCGGCAAGATCCACAAGCTGGTCGAGAACCTCGAGGTGCGCACCCTCCTCTCCGGTGAGTACGACGAGCGCGAGGCACTGCTCACGATCCGGTCCGGTGCCGGCGGCGTCGACGCGGCCGACTTCGCCGAGATGCTGATGCGGATGTACACGCGCTGGGCCGAGCGCAACAAGTACCCCGTCGAAGTCTTCGACACCTCCTACGCCGAGGAGGCGGGCATCAAGTCCGCCACCTTCGCGATCCACGCGCCGTACGCCTACGGGACGCTCAGCGTCGAAGCCGGCACCCACCGGCTGGTGCGCATCAGCCCGTTCGACAACCAGGGTCGCCGGCAGACGTCGTTCGCGGCCGTCGAGGTGGTGCCGGTGCTCGAGCAGACCGACGACATCGAGATCCCCGAGGAGGAGATCCGGGTCGACGTCTACCGGTCCAGCGGGCCGGGCGGCCAGAGCGTCAACACCACCGACTCGGCCGTCCGGCTCACGCACATCCCGACCGGCATCGTCGTGTCCTGCCAGAACGAGAAGTCGCAGCTGCAGAACAAGGCGTCGGCGATGGTGATCCTCAAGGCGAAGCTGCTCGCGGTGAAGAAGGCCGAGGAGCGCGCCGAGCTCGACGCCCTGCGCGGCGACGTCGCGGCCAGCTGGGGCGACCAGATGCGCAGCTACGTGCTGAACCCGTACCAGATGGTCAAGGACCTGCGGACCGAGTACGAGGTGGGCAACCCCCAGGCCGTCTTCGACGGCGACATCGACGGCTTCCTGGAGGCCGGCATCCGGTGGCGTCGCTCCGCCGAGGCCGCAGCCGCGAGCTGACGCCCACTAGGGCCCGAACGTCGGCGCCGCCGCGATCTCTCGCCGCATCCACGGAGGCGGTGCCGTGTCCGGGGACATCGTGGTCGTCGCGGGCTGCTCGAGAACGTGCTCGAGCAGGGCGCCGACCTTCAGGGACACGTCGTCCGGTGGCGGGGTGGCGCCGCCCGGTAGCTGCAGGACCAGCACGTGCGAGGCGACCCGGGCGAACCAGAGGACCTCCGGCCCCGCCGCGACGAACACGGCGCGATCGTCGGACAGCGTCACGGTGTGGACGTCGTACGGCGTCGAGCAGCTCGCGAGGGCCTGCTGGAGCTCGGCCACCGCCTGGACGGCTGGGGCCTCCGACGTGAACCACCGAACCCACTCGAAGCCGTTGGTGCCCACGGTGAACGTCCCACCGTCGCGATACCAGCTGAGGCGCTGGGCACAGTCCGGAAGGCCGAGATCCTCGGGCGGGCCGCTGCCTGGGAGCCTGGGATCCCAGGGTGTCGACCAGCCGTCGAGGGTCGGTCGTAGGGGCTGTGGCCACACCTGGCCCAGGGTCTGGGTCGGGTCGATCCGTTGCCCCGAGCCGTTCGTGCGGGGGTCGCTGGTCGACACCCGGAACTCGACTGCAGCGAGGAGTACGTCGGACACCGCGATGTCGTTCGCGTGCGGCAAGGGGTCGCTCTGGCCCAGGATCTTCAGCACCCCGATGGCACGACCCGTGCTCACGATCCAGGCGTACTCGGGAGCCGACTCGGAGGCCGTCGCGCGGACCTGGAAGGTGTACCCGGCCACCCCGTTGGGGCCGCTGAACGAGCTGACCTCCTGCGCGCCCGCGCAACCCTGCATGTCGCTGACCATCCGACGCCACACCACCGGCTCTCCGCTCGGGTCGCCGGTGAAGTCGCTCGTCGTGGTGATCCCGAGGTCGTCGTGGCCGTTGCCGAACACGGTGTAGCCGTCCGCCTGGCCACCGGTGAACGACGGGAAGCAGTCGCCGCCGAAGGTCAGCTGCATCTTGTCCTGCGCCGCCCTGGTGTTCGCCTCCCAGGCGGGTGTCCAGCCCTGGGTCGCGGAGGTGAGGCGCTCGGCGGTCAGCGGTGCGGGCGCGGGAAGCCTGCCGGACGGACCGACGGCGTGGTCCCGACCGAGCCCGTGGCCGGCGACCACTCCGCCGACAGCCAGGACGGCCACCGCGGCCACCGCGGCGATCGTCGTACGCCGGCGACGGCGGGAGGTGGCGATCGCGGTGCCGGCGCCACGAGGGGTGGAGAGCCCGGCGATGTCGTCCTGGAGTGCGCGGAACGCCGCGTCGAGGTCGAAGGTGTCGTGGTCAGGCATGAGTGGGCTCTCCGTTCGGCGTACCACCGAGAAGGGGGACGAGGGCGGCCCGGCCGCGCGAGAGGCGTGCCTTGACCGTGCCCTCCGGGCACCGCTCCGAGACGGCGATGTCGGCCACGCTGAAACCGGCGAGGTGGTGCAGGACCAACGCGCGGCGCTGGGCCTCGGGCAGCTGCTTGAGTGCTGCGGCCAGGGCGACCGTGGTGTCGTCCGGGGGCGGCACCGGCTCGGGAGGCCGGGATCGGTGCAGGAAGCTGCGTGCCGTCCGCAGGCGTCGCCAGCCGCTGATCGCCTGCCGCGTCGCGACCTTCCGGATCCAGGCCCCCGGGTCGTCGTACGTCGACAGCTTCGACCAGCGCGGCCACGCCCGGGCGTAGGCCTCCTGGGCGACGTCCTCGGCCGCGGCGAGGTCTCCCAGCACCGCATAGGCGCAGGCGACCGTCCGTCTCCACGTCGCGTTGTAGAACGCCGCGAAGTCATCCTCGCTCGCGTTCATCGACCACCCCGATCAGCTCCGACCAGCCCTGTGGGCCGGTTCATTGCAGCAGACACGCGCCACGGCCGCGCCCGGTTGCACCCGATGGTGAGGTCCGGAGCCACCACGCCCGACTCGCGGATACCGGAGAGATTGCCCGGCTCGGCTAACCTCCCTTCAGTGATCCGCTTCGAAAAGGTCACCAAGACCTACCCCGGTGGCACCCACCCCGCGCTCGACAACGTCTCGATCGACATCGAGAAGGGCGAGTTCGTCTTCCTGGTCGGCACATCCGGCTCGGGGAAGTCGACCGCGCTGCGCCTGGTGCTCCGCGAGACGCGCAGCACCAAGGGCCGCGTGTACGTCGCCGGCAAGGAGATCAACCGGCTGGCCGGGTGGAAGGTGCCGCGACTGCGTCGGCAGATCGGCACCGTCTTCCAGGACTTCCGGCTGCTGCCGAACAAGACCGTGACGGAGAACGTCGCCTTCGCCATGCAGGTGATCGGCAAGTCCCGCGGTGAGATCCGGCGTACGGTCCCCGAGACCCTGCAGCTGGTCGGCCTCGACGGCAAGGGCGAGCGGATGCCCGACGAGCTGTCCGGCGGCGAGCAGCAACGGGTGGCCATCGCCCGGGCTTTCGTGAACCGGCCGATGATCCTGATCGCCGATGAGCCGACCGGAAACCTCGATCCCACGACCTCCGTCGGGATCATGAAGCTGCTCGACCGGATCAACCGCACCGGCACCACCGTCGTCATGGCCACCCACGATGCCGGCGTCGTCGACCAGATGCGCAAGCGGGTCATCGAGCTGTCCGAGGGGGGCGTCGTGCGCGACCAGGCGCAGGGCGTGTACGGCTTCCAGCACTGACCCGCCACCCCACGAGCTACCGACCGGAGTACTCCTTCACATGCAGCTGCGTTACGTCTTCTCCGAGCTGGGCAACGGCCTGCGCCGCAACCTCTCGATGCACATCGCGGTGGTCCTCACACTGTTCGTCTCGCTGACCCTCGTCGGGCTCGGCGTGCTCCTCAACCAGGAGGCCGGCAAGGTGGCCGACCGGTGGGGGAGCCAGCTGCAGGTCGCGGTCTACCTCTGTAGCCGTCACGACGGCAACCCCGCGTGCACCGGCGAGGTGACCGCCGCCCAGAAGCAGCAGATCCAGCAGGTCGTCGACACCAACAGCCAGGTGGCGAGCTCCTACACCGAGTCCAAGGCCGACGCGTTCAAGAAGCTGAACGACCAGTTCCCCGGCAAGTACGACGGCCCCAACTCGCCGATCACCGCAGCCGACATGCCGCAGTCGATCTGGATCACGCTGAAGGACCCCAACCAGTACCGCGACGTCGAGAGCGCGGTGGTCGGGCTGGACGGCGTCTCGCGCGTGCAGGACGTCCACAAGGTACTGAAACCGATCTTCAACACGATCTCCCGTCTCAAGTGGGGCTCTGCCGGGACCGCGTTGGTGCTGGTGATCGCCGCGTTGCTGCTGGTCGCGAACACGATCCGGCTCGCGGCGTTCGCCCGGCGCCGCGAGATCGGGATCATGAGGCTGGTCGGTGCGTCGACGCTCTACATCGCGCTGCCGTTCCTGCTCGAGGCGGTGGTGACCGCCGTCCTCGGGGTGCTGCTCGCGGGGGCCGCGCTGTGGGGCTTCATGGAGCTCGCGGTGAAACGCCAGCTGAGCACCGACCTGAGCTTCATCCCGTGGGTGGGCGATCACGACTACCTGCTCGCCGTGGTCGTCATCGCGGCCCTGGGCCCGTTGCTGACCCTGGTCCCGACACTCGTGCTGACCCGCAAATACCTCAAAGTGTGAGCTCGGTCGGTTAGCGTCCTGGTGGCCGCTTCCCCGACCGCGAAGGCACACCGGTGCGACTCTTCCCCGCCACCGCTCGGCAACGCCTGGCCGTCGCCGTCACGGCGATGGCCCTGGGCGTGGGCGGCGCGTCGACCCCCTTGGCGCACGCCGACATCAAGCACCTGCGTCACCAGCAGGCGCAGGCGCAGCACTCCGTCAAGCGCCTCCAGGCCGACCTGGACGAGTCGAGCCGGCAGACCCGCCACGCCTACGCCGCGCTGAGTCGGTCGCGTGCCGACCTCCGGGCGGCCCGTCACGACCTCCACGTGGCCCGTGCCCACGTGCAGGCCGCACGCGACCGGCTTGACCAGATCCGGCGCCAGCTCGACCGTGCCCGGGCCCGCCTCGAGCAGGCCCGGCAGAACGTCCGGCGCGAGCAGCAGGCCGTCGGCGTCCAGCGCGACCAGCTCCTGCACACGGTCACCGGCTTCTACGAGGAGGGCGACCCCCAGCTGATGGGCCTGCTGTCCCTGCTCGGGTCGACCACCCCGGCCGACCTGACCGCCAAGCAGGCCAACAACGCGCTGGTCCTCGACTCGCAGAACCAGATCCTCGACAGTCTGGAGGCATCCAGGGTGCTGTTGAAGGTGCAGGCCGACGCCCTGGCGAGGGCCAAGGACCAGGTCGCCCGCAAGAAGGAGCAGGCCGCCGCCAACCTCGCGCTCAAGCGGGAGTACAAGGCGAAGGCGCTCGACGCGAAGCAGCGGGTCGTGCACACGGTGCATGCCAAGCAGCAGGCGTGGGCCCTGGCCCGGAAGGCGCGCGCCCACGACCGCGCCGCGCTGGCACGCACCAGGCAGCACGAGGCCCACGTGAAGCACCTGATCCAGCTCGCCATCGCCCGGGAGCAGCGGCGTGGCGGCGGGTACCGCGGTGACACCGGTGGCCTGCTGATGCGCCCCGTGAACGGGCCGATCACGTCGCCGTTCGGGTGGCGGATCCACCCGATCTACCACTACTGGGGTCTGCACGACGGCGACGACTTCGGCGCTCCCTGCGGTGCGCCGCTGTGGGCCGTCGCCAACGGCACGGTGATGTCGGAGTACTACTCCTCGGTCTGGGGCAACCGCCTGTACCTCGACCTGGGCCTGATCAACGGCAAGAACGTCACGGTCATCTACAACCACCTCTCGGCGTACCGCAGTCACGTCGGCGAGCGTGTGACGCGCGGACAGGTCGTCGGCCTGGTCGGGACGACGGGTTGGTCGACCGGCTGCCACACCCACTTCACGGTGATGGTCAACGGCACGGCAGTGAACCCGACCCCCTGGTTCGGGTGACGCCATCGTCGTCGGTCGACGGGCCGTCGTCGGGTGGCCGTCGCCGGTGGAGCTCGTCGAGACCACGACGCGTGGGCTTCCGGCTGCTGAGAGAATGACGGGATGGCCAGGGAGCAGGGACGCAAGCTGATCGCGTCGAACCGGAAGGCGCGGCACGACTACCACGTGGAGGACACGTGGGAGGCCGGCCTCGTGCTGATGGGCACCGAGGTCAAGTCGCTGCGTCAGGGACGCGCCACGCTGGTCGACGGGTTCGCCGAGGTCGACGACCACGAGGTGTGGCTGCACGGTGTCCACATCCCCGAGTACACCCAGGGCACCTGGACCAACCACTCGGCCCGACGCCGGCGCAAGCTGCTCCTGAACCGTTCCGAGATCGACAAGATCGAGCGCAAGATCACCGACAAGGGCTACACGCTGGTCCCGTTGGCCCTGTACTTCAAGGACGGCCGCGCCAAGGTCGAGATCGCCCTGGCCCGGGGCAAGAAGTCCTACGACAAGCGGCACGCGCTCGCCGAGCGACAGGCCAACCGGGAGAAGGAGCAGGCGGTCGGGCGCCGGCTCAAGGGCCACCAGGACTGATGGGCCCAGGCCTGGCTCCGGGAATTCGGATTCGTGGCCACGGCGTTGTCCCCCTAGACTGGACGCGTCGCCGGTCGAGCTGGTCGAGACCACGACGCTGAACAACTCAAGAGGGGCTGATCGGTTTCGACTTGGGACGCACGTTCCAGGGGAAGCGGGTCGAGAAGCCGGCGTCATCTCGTAAACGTCCGCCGGAAAACCATAAGTGCCAACGCTAAGCGCACTGACTTCGCTCTCGCCGCCTGATCGCGGTGACCGAAGGGTCTGACCGGGTGACTGCCTTCGACCCGGACCCAGGCCTCATCTAGAAGGCTTGCTGACCACCTCCGCCGGGAAGGGTGGTCGGGACTCTTTCCCGGCTGGGCCTGTCGGTGACGTGTCAGATGCGAGCGCCGAGGCCGAGAAAACGCCATCACTGACTGCACCCGGAGAAGACCTGGCTCGGCGCTCGAGGACGCGGGTTCGATTCCCGCCAGCTCCACCAACGACCGCTGTCGCGCCCGCGGCGGTCCGTCGACGGCGCGACGTGGAGACGCGCTCGGCCCGCTCACGTCCGGGGTGGTGCGTCTGCAGCCCCCTACCGTGGGCCCATGGCAACGGGTTGCGTGTTCTGCTCGATCGTCGTGGGGGAGACCCGGGCGGACATCGTGCTGGACGAGCCGGACTTCCTGGCGTTCCTCGACGCACGCCCCGTCTTCAAGGGCCACACCCTCCTGGTGCCGCGCGAGCACGTCGCCACCCTGCTCGACCTGCCGACAGGCATGCGGGACGGCTTCCTGGCCGCGACACAGGTCCTGGCCGGTGCGGTGGTCGAAGGTCTCGGCGCCGAGGGCAGCTTCGTCGCGATGAACAACGTCGTGAGCCAGTCGGTGCCGCATCTGCACGTGCACGTCGTTCCACGCACCAAGGGCGACGGTCTCCGTGGGTTCTTCTGGCCGCGTACCACGTACGGCGAGGGCGAGGCGGCCGAGTACGCCGCACGGCTGCGTGCCACCATAGGCCGACGCGAGAACGTCAGGAAAAGTTGACAATCCTCGTCCGTCAGGTTATCTTGACATCGTGAACGACGCCGCCGAGCTCTCCGAGAGCGCGGCGAGCAACGATCCCGAACAGGGACTCGCCGCCGTCCGGGCCCTCCGTGCGCTGGCCGACCGCCTCGAGGCGGTCCAGGTCCGCAACGCGCGCGAGCAGGGCTGGAGCTGGCAGGCGATCGCCGACGTGCTGCAGATCAGCCGTCAGGCGGTTCACCAGAAGCACTCCCGTGACTGACTCAGCTCGTCGCGGGAGCCACTGATCAGACAGGAGCATCACCGTGCACACCAGATTCGACACCGAATCCAGGATCGCCGTGGCCCAGGCGACCGACATCGCCCGCGAGCTCGGCCATCGTGAGGTCGGACCGGGCCACCTCCTCCTCGGCCTGCTCGCCAACCCGCGCGGAACGGCGTACGCGGCCCTGTGGGACCACGGCGTCCACCTCGACACGGCCCGCGACCTCGTGGCCGAGCATCACGTCGAGACCTCCACCGGGACCGGCCCAGACCTGGGCGGTGCCGGTGAGGCCGCGGAGACCCCGGACTACGCCGAGGACCGCGAGGCCCTCAAGGCCATCGGCATCGACCTCGACCGGGTCCGCGACGCGGTCCGTGCCCATCTCGGCGCCGACCTCGCGGACGGGTGGGCCGGCCGTCCGCAACGCGGGCGTTCCCGCGGCGACCGGCGCCGTCGTCGTCACGACCGCAGCCGGAGCCACCACCAGGACCGCAGAGAGGGTCGCGGACGTCGCGGTCCGCGCAGCCGTCGCGACGACGGTCCACGCTTCTCGCGTGACGCCCGCGCGCTGCTGCGCGACGTACGCCGCGCGGTGCTGCGGGACCGCATCGAGGCCGAGGACCGGAGTGGCGACTCCGGTCGCGTGCCCGGCATGACCGGTCCGAGGCTGCTCGTCGCCCTGATCCGGTCCGACGACCCCGCAGTCCGCGCCGTCCTCGCCACCGCGACCGGTCTCGACGGGCTGCGCGCCCAGGCCGAAGCGGCCACCAGGTCCGCCATCTCCTGACGGACGCCGGGCCGGCCCGCCCGGACGCGAGGTGGACTGGAACGCCCCTCTACAGTGGCGGATGGTCGAGCCGCGAGGCCCTGACCAGCACCCCCGAGCCGCGAGGAGTCTGCAGATGGGTCGCTTCGACGGGCGCGTCGCCGTCGTCACCGGAGCCGCACGGGGGATCGGGCTCGGCATCGCCACCCGATTCGCCGAGGAGGGCGCCTCGGTCGCCGTCCTGGACCTCGACGAGGGGCAGGCGACCGACGCCGCAGCAGGTCTCGCAGCCGACGAGGGACGGCGTCATCTCGGCCTCGGATGCGACGTCCGCGACGGCGACGCGGTCCAGACCGCCGTCGACCGCGTGGTGTCCGAGCTCGGCGGCCTGCACATCCTGGTCAACAACGCCGGGGTCACGCGCGACAACCTGCTGTTCAAGATGAGCGACGACGACTGGGACCACGTGATGGCCGTCCACCTCCGCGGCGCGTTCCTGATGACTCGTGCAGCGCAGCGTCACTTCGTGGATCAGAAGTACGGCAAGGTCCTCTGCCTGTCGAGCGTCTCGGCGCTCGGCAACCGCGGCCAGGCCAACTACGCCACGGCGAAGATGGGCCTGCAGGGCTTCGTCCGCACGCTCGGCATCGAGCTCGGACCGTTCGGCGTGAACGCCAACGCCATCGCGCCGGGGTTCATCGCCACCGACATGACCGACGCGACGGCCGCCCGGGTCGGGATGTCGGTCGAGGACTTCCGACAGGCGGCCGCGGACCGCAACCCGGTACGCCGGGTCGGCTTCCCGGCCGACATCGCCGCGGCGGCCGCGTTCCTGTGCAGCGACGAGGCGTCGTACATCACCGGCCAGACCCTGTACGTCGACGGAGGCGCGACGCTTGTTTCCTGAGTACGTCCGCCGCTCGGGGCCGGTCTACGGGTTCCGGCCGTGGCACCTGGTCGCCGGAGTGGTCGTGTTCGTGGCGTGGTTCGGGGTGCTCGGCTTCGTCCTCACCCACGGTCGCGACGAGCAGTCCTCGGTGGACGTCTACTCCGAGCTCCCGCCCGGGTTCACCGACGCGATGTCGGCGAAGGGTGTGACCTACCAGGGACTGTCCCCGGTCGACGCCGGCACCGAGACCCAGGTGCTCGACCACCTGCCCGCGACCTCGATCAGCAACGGCGGGAAGCCCCTGGTGTTCCGCACCTCGTTCACCGCCAGGACCGGGTCTCGGACCCCGGCCGTGGCGACGCCGGCCCTGATGGTCGTCGTCCCCGGCTCCACCGGCGGCAGCGTCCATGTCGACTTCGTCGACCCGACGACGTTCCGCGAGCTCGCCTCGGTGGACTACGGCGGCCCGGGGTGACCCGGCAGGCGCCGCGACCTCCTCCGCGGCGGAGGTGGGGGAGTGACCTGTGTCATACCCACGGCGTGCCCTTCACGCTCTCCTCAGGGGGATCGTCCACACTGGTCCGGACTTCGTAAGTCAACACCCCTGATGGAGATTCACGTGCGACGCGTTGCCCTGGCCCTGTCCGCCCTGACCGCGACCGGTCTGGTCCTGACCGCTTGCGGTGGGTCCACCAGCTCGAGCCCCCAGGCCGGGCCATCCCAGTCGGTGGCGAGCGGACAGTCGATTCCGCAGTTCTGGCCGCTGACCGGACTCAAGGTTCCGGAGGACAAGAGCTCGGCGCTGGAGCACCCGGTCCTGGTCGCGAAGATGGACAACACGTTCTCCAGCCAGCCTCAGGTGGGACTGGCCAAGGCCGACATGGTGGTCGAGGAGCTGGTCGAGGGAGGACTGACCCGCCTCGCGGCGTTCTACTACTCCGACATCCCGACCGACGTCGGCCCGATCCGCTCGATGCGGGCCAGTGACATCGACGTCGTCTCGCCGGTCCACGCCACCATGGTGACCAGCGGCGCCGCCGCCCGGACCATCGCCCGGATCAAGGGAGCCAGCATCCCGTTCTTCGGAGAAGGCTCCAAGGGCATGTACCGCTCGACCCAGCGGTCCGCGCCGTACAACCTCTTCGTCCACCTCAACCAGATCGCGACATCGGCCAAGACCAAGGCCAAGACGCCACCGGACTACCTCCAGTGGGGCACCGACGGCAAGCTGCCGAAGGGCATCAAGGCCACGACGATCAACGCGGTCTTCTCCGGCGGCCACACCACCGAGTGGAAGTACGAGAACGGCAGCTACCACAACCTCAACAGCAACGCGCCCGCCGGTGACCAGTTCCCGGCCACCAACGTGCTGGTGCTGCGGGTGCGCGAGGGCGACGCAGGGTACCTCGACCCTGCCGGGAACCACGTGCCCGAGACCCTGCTGACCGGCAAGGGGAACGCGCTGCTGTTCCACGACGGCCGCATGGTCGCGGGGTTCTGGCACAAGGGGAAGAAGGCGAAGTCGAGGATCACGCTGACCACCAAGAAGGGCGCGAAGCTCACGGTGCCGGCCGGTCATACCTGGATCGAGCTGGTACCGGTCAGCGGCGGCAACGTGCTGTTCAAGAAGTAGGCGCGTCGCCCGGCTCGGTCAGCTCCGCGCCCTGCTCGGAGAGGGCGCGCAGCCCCGACAGGATGAACCCGATCGCGTGCTCGACCCGCTCGGCCTCGACGTCGGCGTCGTCCGACGTCGAGACCGACGTCCCCGCCGAGGACATCGCCCCGAAGAAGATGCGGGCGAAGGTCTGCTGCATCTCGGGGGCGACCTGCCACGGGCCCGCCCCGAGCACCGCACGCACGATGTCCAGGACGTTGTCGTACGTCGACCGCTCCTCCTGCTCGCGGAACCGCTCGCGACCGAGGACCGACGGGCCGTCCTGGATGACGATCCTGCTGTACGACGGCTGCCGCACCACGTCGAGGAACGCGCGCAGCCCGGCCATCGCGCTCTCCCAGGGGTCTCGGTGCCCGGCCACAGCGATCTGGACCTGTTCGGACCCGGCCGCCTCGACCCTCTCGAAGACAGCCTCGAAGAGCGCCTGCTTGCCGGAGTAGTGGTGGTAGAGCGCCCCCTTGGTGACCTCGGCACCCGCGACGATGGCGTCCAGCGAGGTGCCGGCGTACCCGTGCTCGGTGAAGAGCCGCTGCGCCACCTCGACCAGCGCGCGGCGTGTGTCGGCGGAGTACTGCGCACGTCGGCTCGTGCTGGGCAGGTGCGGGATCGTGGCGGCCAGCGGGGCCGGCGCGCTCCTCGTCATTCGACGCAGTCTAGGTGCCGAGTCGGGCGTGCGACACGTGTCTAGGTAATACCTAGATGTCATGTGCTAGAAGTACTCCGTGCTCCTACCGGCCACGCACCGCGTTCTCGCGTCCCTGCTGTCCCTGCTGTCCCTGCTTCCGCTGTCGGCGTGCGGAGGCGGGAGCGGCGAGACGACGATCACGGTCCTGGCCGCCTCCTCGCTCACGGGCACGTTCACCGAGCTCGGGAAGGAGTTCGAGGCGCAGCACGACGGGGTCACCGTGACGTTCGCGTTCGACTCGTCGGCCACGCTCGCGGGGCAGGCGACCCAAGGAGCGCCGGCCGACGTGCTCGCCACGGCCGACACCGACACGATGGCCGCCGCCGAGCCCGCCCAGGCATCGAGTCCGCGGATCTTCGCCACCAACGTGATGGTCCTCGCGGTCCCGGCCGACAACCCGGGGAACGTCCACGGGCTCTCCGACCTGGACAGGTCGTCGGTGACGTTCGTGATGTGTGTCCCCACGGCACCGTGCGGGACGATCGGTCAAGCTCTGCTGGACCAAAACCACGTCACCGGTACGCCGGTCAGCCAGGAGGTCGACGTGAAGTCGGTGCTGGCCAAGCTCACCGAAGGGGAGGCGGATGCCGGGATCGTCTACACGACGGACGCCGTCGCGGCCGGTGACCAGGTCACCGCGTTGCCGATCCCGGGCGCCGCGAAGCAGCTGACGGAGTACCCGATCGTCACCCTCGACCAGTCGCAGCACGCCGACCTCGCCCAGCAGTTCGTCGACCTGGTCACGGGCGCCACCGGCCAGCAGATCCTGCAGCGGGCCGGGTTCGGGAAGCCGTGAGCGCACCACAGCCCGGGGCCACGACTTCGGGGGAGGTGGCGCGACCGGCGAGACGCGGCCGCCTCCTCTCTGCCGGTAGGGCACCTAGGCTGAGGCCGTGGTCGACTACCTGCGGATCGGCGAGGTTGCGCAACGCGTGGGCGTCAGCGTGGACACCCTCCGGCGCTGGGAGGCAGAGGGGCGGATCACCTTCGAACGCCGGGGCAACCAGCGGGTGCTGCCGGCAGCCGAGCTGGCCGGGTTCCTGACGTCGCTGGCCGGACCCGACCGGACGTCGAGTGCCCGCAACCGGCTGACCGGCGTCGTGGTCGCTGTCGAACGGGACGGTGTGATGGCCAAGGTGGAGCTCGCGTGCGGCGACTACCGGATCGTCTCGCTGATGAGCCGCGAGGCTGCCGAGGAGATGAGTCTGGCGCCCGGCGTGGCGGCAACCGCCGTCGTGAAGGCGACCAGCGTGATGGTCGAGGTCGACGACCCCGGCGGGCGCCGCTCGTCGTGACCACTTCGCCGCAGACACACGGAGGGCCCACTGTCCGACGGTGCCTGATCCGTCACCCAACCGAGGCCCCGAACGCCTTCTGACCGGCGTCGACGGCGTGCATCATGGAGCCATGGTCGAGATCCGGGCGGGGATGCTGTTGCTGGCATCGCCGGAGCTGCTCGACCCGAACTTCGTCGACACCGTCGTGCTCATCCTCGACGCCGACGAGGACGGCGCGATGGGAGTCGTGATCAACCGTCCGTCGCCGGTGCCCGTGATCTCCGTCCTCGCCGGCTGGGGCGACATCGTGGCCGAGCCCGAGGTCCTGTTCCGCGGCGGCCCGGTCTCGCCGGAGGGCGCACTGGCCGTCGCCCTGCTCCGCGAGCAGCTGGCCGTGCCGCCCGGGCTGCGCCCGGTCACGGACCGGCTCGCGATCGTCGACCTCGAGGGCGAGGCCGACCAGATCGACTCGGCCGTGGAGGGCGTCCGCATCTTCGCGGGGTACGCCGGATGGGGTGCCGGTCAGCTGGAGGGCGAGATCTCCGGCGGTGACTGGTACGTCGTGCCCTCGCTGCCCCCGGACGCCTTCCAGGCGGACCCCAGCGACCTGTGGCGCGAGGTGATGCGACGTCAGCCCGGCGAGCTCGCCTGGCACATGAACCGGCCGGTGGATCCCGAGCTCAACTGAGGCTGGGCCTGGGGGCGGGTCTCAGCCGACCGGACGAGGAGCTCGCGCGTGAGGAGGGCGCCTCCGGTCCCCCGGCCGGCCGTGGCCCGGCCCTTCGTGACGGTAGTTCCTCGTCCTCGACACGGTCGACTGCAGCACATGGCGGGGAAGCAGATACTGCAGAGCACAGTATGTCAGGATGCGCCATGCCCACGACCCGCAAGACCGCTCAGCAGGACGCCACGCCGTACGCGATCCTCGGCCTGCTCTCGGTACGCCCTTGGACGACGTACGAGCTCGCACAGCAGGTACGCCGGAGCCTGCACTGGTTCTGGCCGCGCGCCGAGCGCAAGCTCTACGACGATCCCAAGCGCCTGGCCGCGGCCGGCCTGGCCAGGGCGAGCGAGGAGTACACCGGAAAGCGGAGACGGACGGTCTACGCGATCACCGCGAAGGGCAGGCGCGAGCTCGCGCGGTGGCTCGGAACGCCGTCGGCCGAGCCGTCCTGGGAGAACGAGGCAGCGGTGAAGGTGTTCTTCGCCGACGCCGGCGACCTCGACACGCTGCGGAGCACGCTCGGCGAGATGGGCGGGGTCGCGCGCAGCAGGCTGGCCGGGCTCGCCGTCGTCGCCGGGCAGGAGTCGCGCTTTCCCGCGCGGCGGCACCTGAACGCGGTGACGCTCCGCCTCTCCCAGGAGCTCGAGGAGGCCACGCTGCGGTGGTCGGAGTGGGCGCTCGAGCAGACCGCCGGCTGGGTGACCAGCGACGACCCCGGGACGTGGGACCCGGAATCGGTCTACACGCCCCTGGTCGAGACCTGGACGAGGCCCCCGCTGACGTAGGCTGACGACGTGGTCGGCCCCGGTTTCTCCCCGTCGATCGACACGGCTGTCGACGAGCGCGTCGAGGAGCGCACCGTCCCCACGGACGAGGGCGACCACGAGCGGTTCAGCCACTACGTCGACAAGCACAAGCTCACCGAGGCCATGGTGATGGGCACGCCCGTGGTCGCCTTGTGTGGCAAGGTCTGGGTGCCGAGTCGGGTTCCCGAGAGGTTCCCGGTGTGTCCGGAGTGCCAGGAGATCTGGGAGTCGCTCAAGCCGGGTGGCGGAGACGAGAACGAGTGACCTCACGGCCCCCCTCTGAGGAGGCCGTCCCGACGTCGTCCGCCCTCACTCCGGCCTGGCCGGAGCGGGCGGCCTGGGGGACGGCCACTCAGTTGCGCGCCTGGCAGACAGCCGCGCTGACCGACCAGTGGCACCACCGCACCGGCCAGGCCCACGGCGTCACACATGCGGCTCTCCGCAAGGAGCTCGGTGGCCCGGCAGCCGTGATCGCGAACGCAGCGCAGCTCGATGCACGCATCAACCGGCTGCGGGAGTGGGCCTCCCGGCCGACCGGATGACCGCCCGGGCCGACGTCACCCGTTCCGGCCAGGGGAGTGCTGGAGAAGGCGGTTTGGGGGTCATTCCGGCACTGACAACACCCGCGCGACGGTGTCACCATGCAAGGACGCACTGGCATCTCGCTTTCCGATGGGCGTCGTGCAGGCGAGGTGAGGGGAATGGCCACCATGACAACACGACGTCGCCGTACCGGCGTGATCGCAACCGCCCTGGGCTTCCTGGTGCTGCTGAGCTCTGCCGTGTCGGCCGGCGCCGCAGCCGCCAGGCCAGCGGCCACGACCGACCTGGCCGGTCCGACCGCCCCGACCGAGGCGCTCACCACGACGACGCTGGTCGGGGCGTCCTCGGGTGACTGGACGTGGTTCGACAAGGCGATCGGGCCCGTGCAGATCTACCGGGTGTTCGACGGCGGGTTCCACTTCGCCACCTGGCGTGACACGAACGCCTACCAGCAGCATCCGAACGCCACGGCCTTCGACTACTCGATCCGCGTGCTGCCGCAGCGACTCACCGACGCGACCGACCCGATCAACAGCCAGATCCGGTCGTTCCTGGCGACCACTCCGAAGAACCTGATCATCACCAACTGGCACGAGCCCGACGAGACGTATGCCAAGAACCGGCAGTTCACGCCGGCGCAGTACCGTGCGGGCCTGCTGGCTCTCGCACGGATGGTTCGGGCCCAGAACGCCGTCGACGGTGGCACGCGACGGGTGTCCCTGATCCTCATGGACATCACCTACTCGGGGACCTGGAGCACCCAGGTGTCGGACTGGTGGCCCACCGACGTGCGCGACGGCGGTCATGTCGACCTGATCCAGGGAGACATGTACGAATGGCCGCACAACACCAACACCGCGTGCTGCCCGACGGGTTACACCGACGGCATCAAGTGGCGTACCGCGTCGACGCTGCTTTCTCCGCTGTACAACTGGGCGACGGCGCACAGCACGCCGTGGGCGGTGGCCGAGCTCGGGGTCCTCGAGGACATCCACGACCCCACGCGCAAGGCCTCGACGCTGTCCGCGGCGGTCAGCTTCGCGACGTCCCATGGCGCGGACCACATCTCCTACTTCGACAATGCTGGTCCGCGCGCCAGCTGGCGGTTGCGCTACTCGACTCCGGTGGGCACGACCTCGATGCAGTCCAACGCTGCGGTGATGTGGAAGTCGCTGGTGGCCGGCGGCTGACCTCCCCCGGATCTGCGCTACCCGGAGTGGGCCAGGGGGAGGACCCGGTAGGGGATCTGGGTGGCGAGGGCGATCACGGTGGAGGACCGGACGATCGCGGGGTCCTGCAGGACGAGGTCGATGACTCGTTGCAGGTCGGAGTTCGAGCGCGCGACGACGCGGGCGAAGAGGTCGCCGGCGCCGGTGATGGTGTGCGCCTCGAGCACCTCGGGAATCCTTGACAGGTGACGGGCGACCGCGTCGTGGCCACCGTGCTCGGCCGTCTCCTGACGGATCTCCAGGGTCAGGAAGGCCGTCACCGGGAATCCCAGTGCTTCGGGTGAGAGCTGCGGCCCCCAGCCGGTCACCACGCCGGTCGCGGTCAGCTTGTCCAGGCGGGCCTGCACCGTCCCCCGGGCCACGCCGAGCTCGCGGGACGCCTGGAGAACGCCGATCCGCGGGTCGGCCGAGAAGAGGGCGAGCAATCTGCGGTCGAGATCGTCCATGGTGAGCCCTTCGGTGGACATGTTGCACAACGATTCCGCGTACTGTTGCGCAGGTTGTCTCTGCGCGGCAAGGTGAGCCGCATGACGACGACCCGCGAGACCCCGTCCACCGGCGGCGCCCTCACCGCCGACGAGCTCAAGGCCGACCTCACCCTCGACCAGCTCAAGCAGCTGGTCGGGCTCGTCGAGTACGACCCGTCGAACGACCCCTTCCCGGTCATCGCGCAGGACTACGTGGGGTTCGTCGTCGGCAACGCGACGCAGACCGCGCAGTTCTACCAGCTCGCCCTCGGCATGGACCTCGAGGCGTACTCGGGCCCCGAGACCGGCAACCGCGAGGCCAAGTCCTACGTGCTGCGCTCCGGCAGTGCCCGCTTCGTCTTCACCGGCGGCGTCGCCCCCGACAGCCCCGTTCTGGACCACCACCGCAAGCACGGCGACGGCGTCGTCGACCTGGCCATCGAGGTTCCGGACGTCGACCAGTGCATCAGCCACGCGCGGGCGCAGGGCGCCACGGTCCTGGACGAGCCGCACGATGTCTCCGACGAGAACGGCACCGTGCGCATCGCGGCGATCGCGACGTACGGCGAGACCCGGCACACGCTCGTCGACCGGTCGCGCTACTCAGGCCCGTTCCTGCCGGGATACGTCGCCGCCACCACCAAGGTCACCCGGCGCGAGGGCCAGCCCAGACGTCTGTTCCAAGCCATCGACCACTGCGTCGGCAACGTCGAGCTCGGCCGGATGGACGAGTGGGTCGAGTTCTACAACCGCGTGCTGGGCTTCACGAACATGGCCGAGTTCATCGGCGACGACATCGCCACCGACTACTCCGCGCTGATGTCCAAGGTGGTCGCGAGTGGCAACCACCGCGTGAAGTTCCCGCTGAACGAGCCTGCCGTCGCCCGGAGGAAGTCGCAGATCGACGAGTACCTCGAGTTCTACGAGGGCGCCGGGTGTCAGCACATCGCGCTGGCCACAGGCGACATCCTGCGTACCGTCGACCACCTCCGTGACAACGGCGTGGAGTTCCTCGACACCCCCGACACCTACTACGACGACCCCGAGCTCCGAGCCCGGATCGGCGAGGTCCGGGTGCCGATCGAGGAGCTGAAGCGGCGCCGCATCCTGGTGGACCGCGACGAGGACGGCTACCTCCTCCAGATCTTCACCAAGCCGATCGGCGACCGGCCGACGGTGTTCTACGAGTTCATCGAGCGGCATGGCTCGCTCGGGTTCGGCAAGGGCAACTTCAAGGCCCTCTTCGAGTCCATCGAGCGGGAGCAGGAGCTGCGCGGCAACCTCTGAGCCCGAGAACGCCGAGTCGACCGATGTCGGCTCGGCGTCCTCGTGCTCTCGCTGGGGGCACCGCTCGGCGTGGTCAGTCGGCAGCCGGCAGGGTCAGCTCGACGGTCGACCCGATCGGTAGTGACTGGATGATCCGCAGCTGCGCGAGCGCCGGGTGGTCGTCGAGCAGCTTCGCGCCGTTGGCCAGCGACCGAAGCGCAGCCGTCTCAGCTCGCGCGGCCTCGAGCTGGGCCTGTGCGCGCTGCCGGGCGGTGACCAAGGCGCCGTACGCCGCCCGGAGGTCGGCCGGCAGGATCACGTCCTTGACCACGACCTCGAGCGCCTCGATGCCGACGGCGCGGCCGGCCTGCGTCGCAGCCGCCGTCGTGGTGTCGGTGACGGCCTGCCGGGCCGTCCGCAGGACCGCGTCGGTCTCGAGGGGCGCGAGACCCTCGCGCAGGGCGACCTGCACGGCGAGGTAGACGCGCGAGAGCGGATCGGTGCCCGTCTCGGTGAAGACGACCGGGTCGCCGACGCGCCACCGCAGGGCGGCCGTCACCTTCACCGACACGCCGTCGGCGGTGAGCACCTCCTGCGGCGCGAGGGTGAGGACCTGCTCGCGCACGTCGAGCACCTGGTACGTCGCGCGACGTCGCGTGCGGTGACGTCCGGGCTCGAGCACCACCGTGCGGGCGCCGTCCAGCCGCTCCAGCGTCAGCTGCCACGGCTGAACCGTGATGTGCCGGGGGAACAGAGGCATGACCGGCTCCTTCCTCTTCGTCTTCGTGCTCGGCCTCGCTGATGGAGTTGAGGAGTGATGACCGGCAACCACACCGCCGCACGGGGCCTGGACCACCGGACCGCGTGCACGCACGCCGCCGTCGGGCCCGCCACAGGGCGCGGCGTTGCTTCCGTCGCCGGTCACCACCCGTGGAGCGGGAGTCGAACCCGCGGGAGTGATGAGCTCCGTATGCCGATGCCTTGTCAGGGCAATGCCGCCGAGGTACGACGCGCGGAACCGGGTCCGTTCACGACGGGTCCTGCCGCTGATCTCGCCGACGAGGACCGAGGGTACGGCTTGCCATGCCGCAGCGGCGAGCGAATTGCCTCCTCCGATGCCGATCCGTGACCGGGACGTTCAGACCCTTCCCGGGACGCTCAGACCCTTGCCCTGAGACCCGTGCTCTCGTCGCGGACCACCTCGCCGCCCTTCACCACCAACGCGATGCTCTCGAGCAGGCGGACGTCCTGGGTCGGGTCACCGGCGACCGCGACCAGGTCGGCGCACCAGCCGGTGTCGATCCGGCCGACCCGGTCCGACCACCCCATCAGCTCGGCCGCCCGCAGCGTCGCCGAGCGGATCGCCTCGATCGCGGTCTGGCCGTGGCGCACGTGGTAGGCGAGCTGACGGGCGTTCCAGCCGTGCGGGTAGATGCCGCTGTCGGTGCCGAACGCGATCCGGACGCCGGCGGCCACGCACCTCTCGAACATGTTCCGCTGGGCCTCCGTGGTCTCGTCGTTCTTCCGGAGCACGTCGGCCTTCCAGCCGTCGCGCCGACCGACCTCGGCGATGTAGTCACCGCAGTAGATGTCGGCCACCAGCCAGGTGCCGTGCTCGGCCATCAGTGCGACACCCTCGTCGTCCATCAGCGACCCGTGCTCGACGGAGTGGACGCCACCACGAACCGCCCGCTTGATGCCCTCGGCACCGTGGGCGTGGGCCGCGACGTGGGCGCCGTGCAGCGCGGCCTCGTCCACGGCCGCCCGGATCTGCTCCTCGGTCAGCTCCGGCACTCCTGGGTTGCCGTGGTCGGACATCACCGCGCCGGTGGCGATCAGCTTGATCAGGTCCGCGCCGCCGTAGAGGATGCGCCGGACGACGCGGCGTACGTCGTCGACAGTGTCGGCCACACCCACTCGCAGCTCGGCCGGCACCAGCTGCGCGGCGTCGGGAGCGAGGCCGCTGATGTCGCCGCCGCCACCCGTGCAGCTGACGTAGGCGCCGGCGACCATCATGCGAGGCCCCGGCACCAACCCGGCGTCGATGGCGTCCCGGAGCGCGACGTCCACGAAGGCGCGGTAGGTGCCCACGTCGCGGACCGTGGTGAACCCGGCACGGACGGTGTCGCGTGCATTGCGCACGCCGGCCATGGCCTCCTGCGCACCGGTCCGGGTCAGCAGCTCGGTGTACCCGTGTCCGCTGTCGGTGTCGCCGACCAGGTGGGCGTGGCAGTCGATGAGACCAGGGAGCAGGGTGAGCCCCGGCAGGTCACGGACGGGGACGTCCTGGGGCACGTCGCTCGCCGACACCACGCCGGCGATCCGCTCGCCGTCGATGACCACCGCGCGTTCCGGCAACAGCTCACCGGTCGACACGTCGAGGAGCAGTGCAGGTCGGAGGGCGTGCGTCACGCCCGGCAACCTACTCGTTCGGCTCGGCGGGGCGCGTGGTCCCGCAGAACGCCAGCGGTGCGCCGTCGCAGCAGTTCGCCTTCATGTGGCAGTGCGGGCACAGCCACCGGGTCGCGATCGGGTCGAACTCGGCACCGCAGTAGTCGCAGGGCACGAGATGCACCGTACGACGTGTGATCAGCGCGAGCGGCGTGGAAACGCCGTGTGGTCCGAACACGTCGTGCGGTCGCAACGCGCAGGAGACGTCGTTCGGCTCAGAGCTGCTCGGCCATCACGTCGCGGAGCACGGCGACGGCCCGGGCGACGTCGTCAGCGGAGTGTCCGGTGCGGGCGAGCCGCTCGGCGACCGCCTTGCCGTTGTCGCGGCGCGCGTCGAGCAGCCGCTGCCGTCCTTTCGGCGTGAGCTCGACCATCGAACGGCGCGCGTCGGCAGGGTCGGCCCTCCTGGAGACCCAGCCCTCCTCCTCGAGCTGGCGTACGGCGCCGGACACGGTGGGCTGGGACGACCGGTCCGCGTCGGCGAGTGCGGTCACCCCGAGCGGCCCGAGCTCGTCGAGCACGGCCAGGATCCGGATCCCGGCCGGCTGGCCCACCCGGCGGCGTACGGCGCGCACGAGGCGGCCGGCTTGCACCACGAGCTCGCTGCTCTGCTGCTCGAGGTCGGTGCGCACCCGGGCAGGATACAAAAGCCCCGGGGCAGGAGAGTGTCCCTGCCTGCACCCGTCCACACCGTCCTCGAACGGACGGTCGGGCCACGACCTGGACACACCGACCGCTCATCGGGGTGCGCACTCCGGCACTATGGCGCCATGCCGACCTACATCGCGTTCCTGCGTGCCATCAACATCGGGAAGCGGAAGTTCAGCAAGGAGGCGATCGTCAGGGCGTGTGAGGCGGCCGGGTGTACCGACGTGGTCACCTACATCAACACCGGCAACGTACGCGTGACGACACCGCTGCGCAGCCGAGCGAAGCTGGAGGCTGCGCTCGAGAAGGCGTTCGAGGCCGAGGCGGGGTTCGACGTGGCGACGATCGTGCTGACCCCGAAGGAGCTGAGCGCGGTGGCGGCGTACGCCGAGAAGGTGGGACGAGAACACGGCGGACGGCACTACGTCTCGCTCCTGAAGGAGACGCCGACCGCTGCTGCGGTGGACGCGCTCGACAGCGCCGGCAGCAAGGACGGCGAGCGCGCCGTGGTCGACGGCCGGGGCGTCCACCTACTGCTCGGGAAGGACTACCACTCCGCGACGCTCAGCAACGCGGTGGTGGAGAAGCACCTCGGCGTCGCCACGAACCGCAACCTGAACGTCATCCGTACCCTCGCCGAGAAGTGGGGGGCGTAGTCCGGCTCACGCGGTCACGCGACGGTTACGCCCGCCGCCTTCATCTCCGTGAGCGCCTGCTCCGTCGTCGCCGGAGCCACGCCGGCGCACAGGGAGCCGAGGACACGGGTCCGGAAGCCCTCCTTGCGGGCATCGAGAGCGGTGGAGCGGACGCAGTAGTCCGTGGCGATGCCGCAGATGTCGACGCGGTCGACCTCATGCCGGCGCAGCCAGTCCGCGAGCGAGTCACCGTCGACGGAACGGCCCTCGAAGGCGGAGTACGCCGCCTCGTGGTCGCCCTTGAGGAAGATCGCGTCGAACGGCTGTGGGTCGAGGTTCGGGTGGAAGGCCTCGCCGTCGGTGCCGACCCGGCAGTGCACCGGCCACGTGTCGACGTAGTCGGGATCGTTCGACCAGTGGTGTCCCGGGTCGACGTGGTGGTCCTTGCTGGCGACCACGACGTCGTACGACGGGGCGCGGTCGTCGCCGCGGGTCCAGTGGTGGAGCAGCTCGCCGATGTCGCTGGCGACCCGTGCTCCGCCCTCGACGGGCAGGGACCCGCCTTCACAGAAGTCGTTCTGGACGTCCACGACGAGCAGGGCGCGGGTCATGCGAGGAGCCTATCGAGGAGCCCCACCCTGTCCGACGTTCGGGCGCTGGTGTGCGTGGTACCCCACTCTCCGCGCGTCGCTGTTCACTGCCGCGGGACGTCGTCGGTCGCAGCTGCGGCTCGGGCTGGAGCCGAAGAACGCGGAACGGTCAGCGGGTTGACCGTGAACGGGGACCAGTTGTTCCGCGTCCGCCGCCCGCGTCGGATGCATGCCGACCTATGGGCAGCCAGCTGATGACGTCGTGGATCATCGCGTCCCACAGGCTCCACTCGTGGTCCCCCGGGCGGAGGTCGGTGGTCACGTCGGCGCCGGCGGCGCTGGCAGTCGCGACGAAGCGCTCGGTGGCCCCCAGGAGCTGGTCGGAGGTGCCGCAGCCGATGTAGAGGGGTGGCACGGACGGTGCTGCGGCCAGGAGTGCGAACAGGTCGTCGGACTCGCGGATCGTGTCGTCGAACGCGCGGTGGGAGATCGCGGACCGCTCGTCGCGGCTGAGCAGGGCTCGGATGTCGAGTGCGCCGGACAGGGATGCGGCCGCGGCGTACCGGTCGGGATGGGTGAGGGCGAGCTTGAGTGCGCCGTATCCGCCCATCGAGAGCCCGGCCACGAACGTGTCCTCGGGGCGGTCGGAGACGCGGAAGAAGGACTGGACGACCGCCGGCAGCTCCTCGGACAGGTAGGTCCAGTACGGGTGGCCGTGCACCTCGTCGGCGTAGAAGCTGTGGTGCACGGCCGGCATCACGACGGCCAGCCCCGCGGCCTCCGCATAACGGCTGACCGAGGTGTAGCGGCTCCACGCCGTGTGGTCGTCGGAGAGTCCGTGGAGCAGGTAGAGCAGCGGCGGCTCTTCCTCGGCCGAGCCGCCGGCGACCCCGATCTGGGCCTTGGTGGCCTGCGGCAGGACGACGGTCATCGAGGTCCCGACCTCGAGCGTGTCCGAGAAGAAGTCACAGGTGAGGACAGCCACGTCAGACGTACTCCGTGGGGATCACCGGCTCGCCCCGGGACAGCTGGTCGGCCGTGTGGGGAAGCTCGGCGCGGGCGGTCGAGTGGCGGTCGCGCGCCGCGTCCAGCGGCTCGTGGCCGACCACCTCGCCGTCTCGCACCAGGGGGACGAGGAGCTCCCGGTCGTCACCGTCGTTCCCCGGCGGCTTGCCGACCCCGATGACCTCTGCCTCGGCGACGCCCGCGGCCGAGAGGCGGCGCATCGCCCACTTGCGACCACCGACCGAGATCTTGTCCGTGCTCTTCTTGGCCACGGCCACGAGGTCCCCGTCGTCGTCCTCGCGGGCGACGAGCTTGTAGACGAAGCCGCAGGTCGGGTGGCCGGACCCGGTGACGAGCTGCGTGCCGACGCCGTAGCCGTCCACGGGCGCCGCAGCCAGTGCCGCGATCTGGAACTCGTCGAGGTCGCTGGTGACGATGATCCGCGTCCTCGTCGCGCCGAGGGCGTCGAGCTCCGCGCGCACCTCCTTCGCCAGAGCGCCCTGGTCGCCGGAGTCGATGCGGACCGCCCCCAGCTCGGTGCCGGCGATGTCGATGCCGAGACGCACGGCCTCACGGACGTCGTAGGTGTCCACCAGCAGGGTCGTCCCTCGGCCGAGCGACTCCACCTGCGCCCGGAACGCGTCAGCCTCGGAGTCGTGCAGCAGCGTGAAGCTGTGGGCGCTCGTCCCGGCCGTCGGGACGCCGTACCGCTGCCGCGCCGCGAGGTTGGAGCTCGTCGCGAAACCGGCGACGTACGCCGCTCGGGCGGCCGCCACGGCAGCCTCCTCGTGGGTGCGACGCGATCCCATCTCGATGCAGGGCCGGCCGGCCGCGGCGTAGGTCATCCGTGAGGCGGCGGAGGCGATGGCGCTGTCGTGGTTGTAGATCGACAGCAGGAGGGTTTCGAGCAGCACGGCCTCGGCGAACGTGCCCTCGACGATGAGCAGTGGGGAGAACGGGAAGTAGAGGTCGCCCTCGGCGTAGCCCCACATGTCGCCGGAGAAACGGTGGCTCGCCAGCCACTCCCGCGTCCGCCGGTCGACGATCGCCTCGAGCGGCGTGAGCGCCTCGTCGTCGAACCGGAAGTCCTCCAGGGCCTCCAGCGCACGGCCGACGCCGGCCACGACGCCGTACCGTCGCCCCTCGGGAAGGCGGCGCGGGTAGAGCTCGAACACCGAGCGCCGGTGGGCCATCCCCGACGCCAGGGCCGCCTGCAGCATGGTCAGCTCGTAGTGGTCGGTCAGCAGGGCTGTCGACGCGCGCACGGGCTCAGCGTAGGGCCCGGCTCGGCCGACGCGCTGTGCCACCATGTGCGGATGGCGACCACGAGCCCGGTCGAGGTCGAGCCCGATCTCACCCCGGACGAGATCACGCGCACGTCGAAGCCGTGGGTCACCATCGTGTGGAACGACCCGGTCAACCTGATGAGCTATGTCACCTACGTCTTCCGCACCTACTTCGGATACGACCAGAAGAAGGCCGAGAAGCTGATGCTCGAGGTGCACCACGACGGCAAATCCGCGGTGAGCAACGGCACGCGCGAGGAAATGGAGCGCGACGTGCAGGCCATGCACGAGTACGGGCTCTGGGCCACGCTCGAGAAGCAGTCGTAGATGAGCGGATTCACCCGACACCGGCGCAGCGGACGGGTCATCGCCACCTTCTCGGGCTTCGAGGCCGACCTGCTCCGGTCACTTGCCTCCCAGCTGGTCGAGCTGCTGAGGAACGAGGCTGCGGTCCCGCGCGAGCACGCTGACCCGCTCGAGGCGATGCTGAGGTTCGACGGCCCCACGACCGAGCCGGAGGATCCGGTCCTCGCCCGGCTGTTCCCCACGGCGTACCCCGACAACGACGAGGCGGCGGCGGAGTTCCGTCGCTTCACCGAGGGCACCTTGCGGGACGCGAAGGCGGCCGGTGCGGCGGCCGTCATCGACAGCCTCGAGGACGCCGGTCTGCCGGCTGAGCTGGGGGAGGAGAAGGTCGTCATCGACATCGAGCTCGACAAGGACGCGGCGCTGGTGTGGCTGAAGACGTTCACCGACCTGCGCCTGGCCCTGGCGACACGCCTGGAGGTGGAGCAGGACGACGAAGCGTATTGGGCGGCGTTGCCCGACGACGACCCACGCTCCCAGGCGCACGACATCTACGAATGGATCGGTGCGCTCCAGGAGACACTCGTCGACGCGCTCCGTTGACCGACCAGCGGCTCGGGGGCCGCGCCACTGTCTAGGGTCGATGCATGCCGATCCCCGAGTTCATCACCGAGATCCGAGCGCTGATCGGGCATCGTCCGCTCTGGCTGCCGGGAGTGACCGCCGTGGTACGCCGAGGGGACGAGGTCCTGCTCGTCCGGCGGGCCGACAACGGTGCCTGGACCCCGGTGACCGGCATCCCGGACCCGGGTGAGGAGCCCGCCGTCGCGGCGGTCCGTGAGGTCCTGGAGGAGACCGGCGTCACCGTCCGGGTGGACCGGCTCGCCTCGACCGGGGTCCACGGCCCGATCACGCACGCCAACGGCGACGTCGCGACGTACCTCGACATGACCTTCGCCTGCACCTGGGTGGACGGCGAGCCCTACGTCGCCGACGACGAGTCGTGCGACGTCTCCTGGGTACGCCGGGAGGACGTGCCCTCGCGCCGCCTCACTGCCGAGATGCTCCGCCGCATGGACGCCGCCCTGTCCGACGAGCTCGCCACCCGCTTCGTCCACTGACCCCGTGCCGTCGGACGAGGCCCGGTCT
>JBKPTA010000043.1:0-35529 GCA_046735295.1 Actinomycetota bacterium
CGTCGCGACCAGCGCTGCGCCCGGCAGGACGGCGGCCAGGACGAGGAGTCGTCGGGGCGTCATGCGTCCGATCCTGCCCGTGACCCCCACACCCAAACCAGCCGCAAACAGGGGAGCCGCTCAGACGCGGGTCGCGAGGAGAACCAGGTCGTCGCGGTGCACGACCTCACGCTCGTACGCCGCCCCGAGCTCGCGCCGGAGGACCGACGACGTCTTGCCGACCAGCGCCGGGATCTCGTCGGCGTCGAAGTTGACCAGGCCGCGAGCCACCGCGAGCCCGTCGGGCCCAGCGAGGTCGACCGGGTCACCGGCCGCGAAGCTCCCGGCCACGCCCGTGAGACCGGCGGCGAGCAGCGAGGCACGCCGCTCGGTCACCGCCCGGACCGCGCCAGCGTCGAGGAGGAGCACGCCCTTCGGCTCGGTGGCGTGGGCCAGCCACAGCTGCCGGGTCGGCCGTCGCCGGGCGGCGGCGTGGAACCAGGTACCGACCGTCTCGCCCGCGAGCGCAGCGCCCGCCTGGTCGGCCGATGTCAGCAGCACCGCGATCCCGGCACCGGTGGCGATCCGGGCGGCGTCGAGCTTGGTCCGCATCCCGCCCGTACCCAGGCCGGTCGCGACGGAGCGACCGATCCGGATACCGGACAGGTGGTCGGTGAGGGCGACCTCGGGAACCAGCCGGCTCCCCTCGGCAGCCGGATGCGCGTCGTAGAGGCCGTCGACGTCGCTGAGGAGCAGCAGCAGGTCGGCGTGCACGAGGTGCGCGACCAGCGCCGCCAGCCGGTCGTTGTCACCGAACCGGATCTCGCTGGTCGCCACCGTGTCGTTCTCGTTCACGATCGGCAGCACGCCGAGCTCGAGGAGCTTGGCGAAGGTCTGATGGGCGTTGCGGTAGTGACTGCGCCGGGTCACGTCGTCGGCGGTGAGCAGTACCTGCCCGGCCACGATGCCATGGCCGGCGAGCTCGTCGGTGTACCGGTGGACGAGCAGTCCCTGGCCGACGGCGGCCGCCGCCTGCTGGGCGGGGAGCGCCCGGGGGCGACGCTTGAGGCCCAGCGGTGCGAGCCCGGCGGCGATGGCACCCGACGAGACGAGCACCACCTCGATGCCGCGGGCCCGCGCGTCCGCGAGCGTCCCGACCAGACGACGTACCCGCTCGGGGGCGATGCCTCCCTCGGCCGTGGTCAGCGAGGACGAGCCGACCTTCACCACGACCCGCCGGCAGGCCGCTACCTGGTCCGCGCGCGCGCTCACGCGTCGTGCTCGGGGCGGTCCGGATCGTCCTTGGAGCCGATCTCGTAGCTGATCGGGCCGGAGGGCCGCTGCGCCTCGTCGACGCGACGGGCCACGTCGGCACGGGCCTCGCCCTCGGCCCGCCCGCCCATGGCGGCGTCGATCTCGCGGCGACGGCGAGCGGCCGGTCGCGACTCCTCGAAGCGCTGGTCCTCCCCACGGCGTCCGAGCATCTCCACGCCCGCGTCGATGCCGGGCCGGAAGTCGAAGACCACGGCGTCGTCGGGCTCACCGATGAGCACGGCATCGCCTTCCACCGCCCCGAGTGCGAGCAGCCGTGTCTCCACGCCGAGTCGGTTGAGCCGATCGGCCAGGAACCCGACCGCCTCGTCGTTGCTGAAGTCGGTCTGGCGCACCCAGCGTTCGGGTTTCGGCCCGCGGACCCGCCAGCCCTCGGGAGCCTGCGTGACCGTGAACTCGTCACCGCCGCCGGTGCTCTGCGGTCGGATCACGATCCGCTCGCGCGGCACGGGTGGCCGTGCGTCGCGGGCCGCCCGTACGATCTCGGCCATCGCGAAGGTCAGCTCGCGCAGCCCCTCGCCGGAGGCAGCGCTGACCGCGAACACCCGGAGTCCTCGGTTCTCGAGGTCGGGGCGCACCAGGTCGGCCATGTCGCGGCCGTCGGGCACGTCGACCTTGTTCAGCGCGACGAGGCGCGGTCGGTCACCGAGCCCGCCGTACGACGCGAGCTCGCGCTCGATGACGTCGAGGTCGTCGAGAGGGTTGCGTCCCGGCTCGATGGCCGCGGTGTCGACGACATGCACGATCGCGGCGCATCTCTCGACGTGCCGGAGGAACTCGTGCCCGAGCCCACGCCCTTCGCTGGCGCCTTCGATGAGGCCTGGCACGTCGGCCACCGTGTACGTCGTGTCGCCCGCGCTGACGACGCCGAGGTTGGGCACCAGCGTCGTGAAGGGGTAGTCCGCGACCTTGGGACGCGCCCGGGAGATCGCTGCGATCAGACTGGACTTGCCGGCACTCGGGAAGCCCACGAGCCCGACGTCGGCGACGACCTTGAGCTCGAGGGTGATCTCGAGCGAGTCGCCCGGCTCGCCGAGCAACGCGAAGCCGGGTGCCTTGCGCCGCGGGCTCGCCAGCGCCGCGTTCCCCAGTCCACCGCGTCCGCCCTCCGCCACCACCAGCTCGGAGCCGGCACCCACGAGGTCGGCCAGGACGACGCCGTCCGCGCGGCTCACGACCGTCCCGTCGGGTACCGGGAGGACGAGGTCTGCGCCGTGCGACCCGTTGCGATGTCCCCCGGCGCCGTGGCCGCCGTGCTCGGCCCGGCGGCGGGGACTGTGGTGGTAGTCGACCAGGGTCGTCACGTTCGGGTCGACCCGCAGGATCACCGACCCGCCGGGTCCGCCGTTCCCGCCGTCCGGGCCGCCCAGGGGCTTGAACTTCTCCCGGTGGACCGACGCGACACCGTTGCCGCCGCGTCCCGCGGTGACGTGCAACGTCACCCGGTCGACGAACGAAGGGACCGCCATCACACAGCAGCAGACCGCGAGGAACGAGCGGTCTGCGTTGGCTGGGGGTGGTCGAGCGGGCCCCGCGACCGAGCATGCGAGGTCACGTCGGGCGTGACGAGACCCACGGGTCGTCTGCGGCTCAGCTGGCGTCCGTCGCGGCCGGCACGATGTTCACCACGCGGCGGCCGCGCTTGGTGCCGAACTCGACGTTCCCGTGGACGAGGGCGAAGAGCGTGTCGTCGCCGCCGCGCCCGACACCGGTGCCGGGGTGGAAGTGTGTGCCGCGCTGGCGGACGATGATCTCGCCGGCGTTCACGAGCTGACCGCCGTACCGCTTCACACCCAGGCGCTGGGAGTTGGAGTCCCGACCGTTCTTGGTCGAGGCCGCGCCCTTCTTGTGTGCCATGGCTGTGTCCTTGTCTGGAGCTGGAGTGCGGTGGGTCTCGGTCAGGCCGAGATGTCGGTGACCTTCACCTGGGTGTACTTCTGGCGGTGCCCCTGGCGCTTCTTGTACCCGGTCTTGTTCTTGAACTTCTGGATCACGATCTTCGGGCCCTTGGTGGCACCGAGCACCTCGACGGTCACCCCGGCCTTGCCGAGGCCGGTGGCCGTGACCTTGTCGCCGTCCACGGTCATCACGACGGGCAGGGTCAGCGTCTCGCCGACCGGCACGTCGGTCCGGTCGATCTCGATGACGTCGCCCACTGCAACCTTCTGCTGCCGGCTGCCAGCGCGCACGATCGCGTACACCGCGGTCTCCTTCTTAGATCCTGGTCGAGCCTCCGGCCCCGCCCACCCGAATCGCCGGCCCGGGTAGAGCGGCGTGGACACGGGGCGAGAGGGAGGACGCACCGCTCGCGACGAGCGGGCACCGAGCGTCCATGGTACGGGGGCCGCTCACCGAGGGCAAAACGGGAAACGGGCCCACGGACGGCAACTGCGACGCGGTGGCGCGCGTCCCAGAAGAGCCGGCCGCCCAGAGACCGAGAGGTCGCCACCTCAGAAGGGGATCACGACATGAACACCACTGCTCGACTGCTCGGCGCCGCCGCCGGCCTCGCCGTGGTCGCCGGTGGCCTTCTCGCCCCGGCCCCGGCCTCCGCCGCCACCCGCGCGTGCACCAACAGCGACCTGAAGGCGTCCTACGACCGGCACGACGCCGCCATGGGTCACACCTATGGCTGGATCGTGCTGCGCAACACCTCCGGCCACGCCTGCCACACCGGCGGCTATGGCGGAGTCTCCTACGTCGGCGACGGGAACGGCACCCAGATCGGTGCACCTGCGGTGCGCCTGCCCGGCAAGGTCGCGACGTACGTGCTCCGGCCCGGTCAGCGCCTCCGCAGCCCGATCGACGAGGTCACGGCCCTGAACTACCCGCGCAGCACGTGCCGCCCGAAGCACGTCGACGGGTTCCGCGTCTACGTCCCGAACGCCACCCTGTCGCAGTACGTCGTCCACCCGACGACCGGCTGCCGGAACCACCACGTGAAGCTGATCCACCAGAAGCCGTACCGACGACCGTAGTCAGCGTTTGCGGGCGCCCTTCCGCTTGACCGGAACGTGCAGCGCGGGGACCCCGTCGACCTGTTGGTCGGCGGGGTTGTGCGCAGCAGCGTCGCCGGCGCCGGTGCCGTCCGAGGGCGCCGCGGATGCAGGCGGGCCCGCAGGACGGCTCGCGGAGCGACGCCTGGACCGGGTGACGACCCGAGGCTTCTCCGGCTCCGTGGGTGGGGCCGGCGGCTCGGCCGGCTCCTGTGGCTCCAGGGGCTCCAGGGGCTCGGCGCCCGACTCCTCGGTCATCGCGGAGGCAGCGTCCGTGGGATCCTCGGCCAGAACGTCGGGCTCTTCCGGCTCGAGGGACTCCAGGGGGTCCGCCTCGGCATCGGGATCCGGACCGTCGTCGGCCGGCTGGTAGACCGCCTCGTCGAGCACCTCGTCGAGCACCTCGTCGAGGACCTCGTCGACGGGCTCGTGGTCCGGCTCGTCGAGGGGTTCCTCCTGGTGCTCCTCGTGGTGTCGCGCCATCGCCGCGATGTCCTTGGGGGAGGGTGGCTTCGGCGGCTCGATCGGCACGGTCTCCGACGCCTTCCGGCTGCGGCTGCGCCGCGCGCGTCGCGGCTCGTCGTCGGACCTCCTGGGCTCGACCGGAGCGTCCTCGATCACCACCCCCCGCCCGTGGCAGTGCGGGCAGTCGTGGGAGAACGACTCGAGAAGACCGGTCCCGATCCGCTTGCGCGTCATCTGCACCAGGCCCAGCGACGTGACCTCGGCAACCTGGTGCCGGGTGCGGTCGCGGCCGAGGCACTCGACCAGGCGACGGAGCACCAGGTCGCGGTTGGACTCGAGAACCATGTCGATGAAGTCGACGACGATGATGCCGCCGATGTCGCGCAGCCGGAGCTGACGGACGATCTCCTCGGCCGCCTCGAGGTTGTTCTTGGTGACGGTCTCCTCGAGGTTGCCGCCCGAGCCGGTGAACTTCCCGGTGTTCACGTCGACCACCGTCATCGCCTCGGTCCGGTCGATGATCAGCGACCCGCCCGAGGGCAGCCAGACCTTGCGCTCCAGCCCCTTCTTGATCTGCTCGTCGATGCGGTACGCCGAGAACACGTCCTGGCTCTTCTTCGGCTCGTATCGCTCGAGCCGTTGCTCGAGGTCCGGCGCGACGTGAGTCACGTAGCCCTGCACGGTCTCCCAGGCCTCGTCACCCTCGATCACCAGCTTGGTGAAGTCTTCGGTGAAGAGGTCGCGGACGACCTTGAGCGTGAGGTCGGGCTCCCCGTACAACAGCGCAGGCGCGTTTCCCTTGGCCTTCTTCTCGATGTCGTCCCAGCGGGCCTTGAGGCGCTCGACGTCGCGGGTCAGCTCCTCCTCGGATGCGCCCTCGGCCGCAGTCCGGACGATGACACCGGCTTGCTCGGGGACGATCTCCTTGAGCAGCGTCTTGAGTCGGCCGCGCTCGGTGTCGGGGAGCTTGCGGGAGATGCCGCTGGTGGTGCCGTCGGGCACGTAGACGAGGAAACGACCGGCCAGGCTGATCTGGCTGGTGAGGCGGGCACCCTTGTGGCCGATCGGGTCCTTGGTGACCTGGACCAGCACGGTTTGGCCGGACGACAGCACCGACTCGATCTTGCGGGGCTGACCGTCCTTGTGGCCCAGCGCCGACCAGTTGACCTCGCCGGCGTACAACACGGCGTTCCGGCCCTTGCCGATGTCGATGAAGGCCGCCTCCATGGAGGGCAGCACGTTCTGCACGCGGCCGAGGTAGACGTTGCCGATCAGCGACGTCTGGGACTCGCGCGCGACGTAGTGCTCCACGAGCACGTTGTCCTCGAGGACACCGATCTGCGTGACGTCCTCGCGCTGCCGGATCACCATGACCCGGTTCACCGACTCGCGACGTGCCAGGAACTCGGCCTCGCTGACGATCGGCGCGCGGCGCCGCCCGGCCTCGCGGCCCTCACGCCGGCGCTGCTTCTTCGCCTCGAGCCGCGTGGACCCGCTGACTGACGTGATCTCGTCGGCGGCGCTGCGACTGCTGCGGACCTTCGTCACCGTCTTGGGGTCGTCGGCGGCCTCGCCGTCGTCCTCACCGGCCCGGCGACGTCGCCGCCGACGCCGTGACGTGCTGCTCTCGGTGTCGGCCGACTCGCCGGCGTCCCCGCCATCGGCGGCCGACCCCGCACCAGACTCCGCCGCGGTGGTCTCGCTGCTGTCCATGGCCTCGGTGGTCTCCGGGGCCGGGGCGGTCTCGCCGGGTTTGCGACGGCGACGCCCACCACGGCGACGCTTACGACGGGCCGCTGCCTCGCTCCCCTCCGCGGACTCGGCCGGCGGCCCCTCGGAGTCGGTCGCGGTCGAGCCGGTCGACGCGTCGGTGCCCGCCTTGTCGGTCCGCCGACGAGCTCGGGGCGCCTCGCCCGGGTCTGGGGCCTGGAAGAGGGGCGCGGCAGACGGGCGCTCCGAGGAGTCCTCGGGAGCCGTCGCTGCGTCGGACCCACTCGTCGACACCTGCTTGCGGCTGGTGCGCTTCGCCGGCTTCGCCGCATCCTGGGCGCCCTCGGTCGCGCCGGCGGACGTCTGTTCACCGGTTCGCTTCGAGGAGACCTTCTTCGTCGTGTCCTTCTTGGCCGCCGACTTCTTGGTCGTCTTCGTGGCGGCAGTCTTCTTCGCCGTGGTCTTCTTCGTGGCGGCCGTGTCGGGAGCGGCAGGGCCGGCCGATGGCTCGGTGAGAGCTGGGTCTGGGGATGCGGGCGCTGTCTTCTTGGTGGTGGCCCTCTTCCGCGTGGCCTTCTTCACCGGGGACGCCGCGCCCGCCTCGGTGGTGGGTTCGGAGGTCGCAGAACCGTCCGCATGATCGTCGAGCATGTCGCTCCTCGGCCCGGACGCTGCGTGCAGCCCCGGGCGTGTCCGACGCCGGCGACCCGCGTGGACAGGGCCGAACGGCGCAAAGCCTTCGTTGGCGGCGACACCCTCGCGGTGCGTCACAGTCACCCAGGTCATCACCGACCGCGGTCGCCGGGCCGTGGAGGCTGCCTCGCTGTCACCGGTGCAGCCGGGCCGCGTCGCGGTCGGGTGGATCCCTGGACTTCGGTGTGCCGGGCCACTCTGGAGGAGGGTCCGGCAGATGTGTCACCGGCCCGGCCGTTGCGGCACGCCGCAGGACCGAACACTGCGAGTATCGCACACCCGGGCAGCTATTCCTGCTTTGTCACCCGGACAAGGGGTCGCCGATCGTGCCGGTCGCCTCGTCGAGCGGACCCTGCTGGAGCCGGGTGATCAGGGGTGCACCGGGGTCGGCCAACCCGCCCACCTCGCGGAGGCCCGCGAGCACGTCGTCCGGCCTGACCGCGGGGACGGTGTGCCGCAACACCAGTCTCAGCCGCGAGCCCGGGCCGGACGACGTGACCTCGAGCGCCAGCACGGGCGCGCGGGTGTCGAACGACCGCAGCCCCTTCTTGGTCATCCGCTCCACGGTGACCGACGACCGGTCCAGGAACGAGCGCGCGGCCGGCGCGACCGTCTCCATCGGCACGGACACGTCGATACGCCAGCAGCTCGCCTCGAGCCGGTCGGCCAGGCTCCCGGCTGGCGCCTCGACGACCTCCACCACGTCCAACCCGTCCGGGAGCGCGTGGTCGAGGTCGACAGCAAGTCGACCGGGGTCGACCGTCTCGGCGAGGGCGATCTCGAGGTACTCCGCCTCGCTCGCGGCACCGGTCGGCGACGCCCCGGCGTAGGAGATGCGCGGATGTGGGTTGAAGCCGGAGGAGTAGGCCATCGGGATGCGTGCCCGCACGAGGGCGCGCTCCAAGGCGCGGCTGACGTCACGATGACTGGTGAACCGGAGCCTCCCCCGCTTGGCGTAGCGGATGCGCAGCCGCTGGACCGGCGGGGCGTGCTGCTCGGGCTGGTCGCGCACCGGCTCAGGCTAGTGCGGCCCAGGCCAGCGGGGCCCAGGCCAGTGCGGCCCAGGCCAGTGCGGCCCTGCCGCGGGTCAGCAGGGCCGCCGACCGACGCGGATGCGGTGCCACCGGCACACGGGCGCCGGGACCCCGGGCGGTCAGCGGGCCAGGTGCTGGCGCGCCAGCGGCGAGAGGTAGACGGAGCGCACGACGTCACCGTCCAGCCAGCCGGTGAGCTCGGCGGCGGTCGCCTCCAGGGCTCGACGAGCCGCTCGGGGCACGTCCTCGACGAGGACGACCTCGACCCGGCCGTCGTCCTGTTGGTACCAGACCCCGACGATGCGACCCCTCCACCAGGCGGTCGGCCCGGCGTTGCCGTTGCGGTCGAAGACCTTCTCGACGTGCTCCCCGAGGTGGAAACCGCGGGTCTTCCACCCCATCGTCGTAGGGTCCAGCGAGGGCAGGAGCGCCACCCATGAGCCCGGGTCGGCGACGGGCTCGATGTCGTCGGGCAGGAGCCAGCCGGTGGCATCGCCGTCCAGCGACACGGCTACCGCACCGACGTCGGCCAGCGCCCTCCGGACGACCGCCTTGGTCGATCCCAGCCACCACACCAGGTCATCCTCGGTGCCCGGACCGAAGGCGCGTAGCCAGGCCGCCACCAGCACGGCGTACCCCTCAGCCTCGGGAAGCGGCTCCGGCGCCTCCCCCAGCCAGTCGGACGCGGACGTCCACCGCGGTCGGGACACCTTCCAGCTGCCGTCGTTCTCACCACGGACGACCGCGCCCGACGCAGCCAGCGTGACGACGACGGAGGCGGCGACCGCGACGTCCGCCTGGTAGCGGCCCTTGCCGCGGGTGACCCGGGCGTCCAGGTCGGGGAGCGCGGCGCGCACCTCGGCGGTGGTCATCGGACCGTCCCTCTCGATCATCCGGCGGACCAGGTCGAGCTGCTCCTTCGCCCAGGCGTTGCCGTCGCGGGCGATCCCGGCCGTCTCCATCTCGGTGGCCACCCGGCGTAGCTGCTGGCCGGCCACCCGCGCACTGGCGCTTCCCCAGACGGCCGGAAGCAGCTCGCGGGGGAAGGCGAAGACCGTACGTCGCATGGCGAGCTGCTTGACCAGCGAGCGGTCGTCGTAGAGCGCCCGGTCGACGTCGTCGCGGGCCGCGCCGGACCTGGCCCAGGCTGCCAGGTGGACCGACGCCGGTTCGGTGGCGTGCAGGCAGGTCACGGCCCGGGCCGCGGCCACGGTGTCGGCAGCGGGGACCGCGAGGGCGTGGCGGAGCCCGAGACGGGCGCGTCGCTCGTCGTCGCCGACGTGCCGCACTGTCTGGCTCACGAGCCCCACCGGGCCATCCTGCCCGAGCCGACCGACACCCCGAGGCGCGAGTCCCGGCACCGGGTGGGACGATCCGCCGGTGCCCCCCACCCGTCGCACCCTGCTCGTGCTCGCGGGACTGGTCCTCCTGTCGTTCAACCTGCGCCCCGCCGCGGTCAGCGTGGGTCCCGTGCTGAAGGAGGTGCGCGACGGGCTCGCGATGTCGGCGCCCGAGGTAGGGCTGCTCACCTCGCTCCCGGTGCTCGCGTTCGCCCTCTTCGGCGCCGTGGCACCGGCGTTCGCCCGTGCCGTCGGCGTGCATCGCGCCGCGACCGCCTCGTTGCTGGCCGTCGTCGCCGGCCTGGGGGGCCGCGCGGTCGCGGGCCGCGACGTCACGTTCCTGGTGCTGTCCGCCCTGGCGCTGGCCGGGATGGCGACGGCGAACGTGCTGCTCCCGTCCTTGGTGAAGCTGCACTTCCCCGACCGAATCGGCCGAGCCACGGCCGTCTACACCACCGCGCTGGCCACCGGACTCACGTCGGCGTTCCTGCTCACCGTGCCCATCGCAGACGCGTCCGGCAGTTGGCGCGGCGGCCTGGGCGTGTGGGCGGTCACCGCACTCGTCGCCGTGATCCCCTGGCTCGGGCTCACCACTCACGACCGGCACCTCGAGCGGGACACCCGCAGCATCTCGTTCGGCGACGTCGCGAGGACTCGCCTCGGCTGGGCGATGGTCGTGGTGTTCGGCCTACAGTCGATGCAGGCGTACTCGATCTTCGGCTGGTTCTCCCAGCTGTGGAGAGACCACGGGTACGGCGCTGGTCAGGCAGGGGCCTTCGTGGGGATCGTGGCAGCGGTCAGCATCCCTGTCTCGCTCTGGCTCCCCGCTGCGTGCGCCCGCCGGGACAACCAGGTCGGACTGATCCTGGCGGTGCTCGGGTCCTACCTGGTCGGTTACGGGATGCTTCTGGTCGACGCGCACGCGTTCGCGATCCCTGCGGCGGTCCTGATCGGTGTCGGCTGCTGCATCTTCCCGCTCGTGCTCACCCTGATCGGCCTGCGGTCTCACACCGCCGACGGGACGGCCGCGCTGTCCGGCTTCACCCAGTCCCTCGGCTATCTGATGGCGGCGGCCGGGCCGTTCCTGGTCGGCACCCTCTACGAGGCCACTGGCGGCTGGACCACACCCCTGTGGCTCCTGCTCGCGCTGGTGGTCCCGTTGATGGCTGCGGGCGCCTACGTCGGCCGCCCGGCGTACCTGGAGGACCAGCTGCGCTGACGCGTCCGGGGAGCGGCCCGTCACCGCTCGTCCGGCACAGTGGAGACGTGTCGGACGACCCGGTCGACCGCAGCGCCCGCTCCCGCCGGGCGCGGTGGGTCGCGCCGTCGGCGGTCCTCGGCCTCGCGGCGGTCGTGGTGCTCGTGGGCGCGATCTGGACCTCCCGCGCACCGGGCAGCTCCTCGCCGATGCCCCGGTCCTCCGTCGTCACGGCCCCGACGTCCTGGACGGCGACCCGCGACGCCACGGTCGCGCGGCGGCCCTCCCCGGGGCAGCAGCTCGAACCGGCCAGGTCGGCTGCCGATCCACGCTGCGCCGACAGCGGACCGCGGATCCTGCGCATCCTGCAGTTCAACATCCACTTCGGAGTCAGCCGCGCCGGCGGAGTCGACCTGTCCGAGATCGCGGAGGAGATCGAAGCGGCGCACCCCGACCTGGTGAGCCTGAACGAGGTCGACAGCGGCACGTTCCGCAGCCGACGAATCGACGAGGCCGGCTACTTGGCCGAGGCGACCGGCTTGCACGCCGTCTACGGTCCCAACATCCCGTGGGAGGGCGGGCTCTTCGGGAACGCGATCCTGACCCGCTACCCCGTGGTCGACTCCCAGAACCTGCGCCTGCCCGGCATCCGCGGACTCGAGCCCCGCGGCCTGCTCACGGCCACCGTCAGGGTCGGCGGGAGGAGCGTGTCGTTCTCCTCGGTCCACCTCAGCGACGGGGACGACGGCCGGCTGAGCCGGAGCCTGCAGGCGCAGGCTGTCGGACAGGTGGTGCGCCACGCCTCGGCGCCGGAGATCGTGGCGGGCGACCTGAACTCCGGGCCCCACACCCTGCCGGTACGCGTCCTGAGGCAGCACCTGCTCGACGCCCAGGAGCTGGGCGGAACAGGGCCCGGCGACACGATCCCCGAGCAGGCGCCGCAGAGCCGCTTCGACTACGTGCTGTACGACGGCCACCTGGCCGTGGTGCCCGGGAGCACGCGCGTCCTGCCCTCTGCGTCCAGCGACCACCGCGCGGTGTTCACCGAGCTGCGGCTGCTGCCTGGCCGGTGCGCGGGATGACCAGGCACACGCAGAACTCGTTGCCTTCCGGGTCGCGCATCACGACGTAGTCATCCTCCGGGTCGTCGTGGTGCCGCACCACCGAGGCGCCGAGACCCACGAGCCGCTCCACCTCGGCGGACTGGTCTGCTGTGTACAGGTCCAGGTGCATCTGGTCGCGGCTCGTCACCGGAGTGTCCGCGAGCTGGAGGGAGAGGTTGACCCGCTCGCCGCGCAGGACCCGGAAGTCGTCCCCCGGATCGCGGGAGGAGGGCGTATGACCCAGTGCCTCCGACCAGAACGCCGTCATCAGCTCGAGATCGGCGACATTCACCACCACGCTGCCCAGTCGGACCGCCATGCCGACCTCCCTTCCCGAACCGTTCCTACCAGGTCGGACGGACGTCGAGGGGCTCCCATCCGGGGTGGGAGTCGGGTCGGGCACGATGGCGGGGTGTCACGTCGCGCCTCCGTCCTCTTCCTCGCCCTCGGGGTGGCCTGGGGCATCCCCTACCTGCTGATCAAGGTCTCGGTCGACGAGCTGTCGCCCGCGCAGCTGGTGCTCGGCCGGACCGCCCTCGCCGCCCTGATCCTGATGCCGATCGCGATCGTCAAGGGTGGCATACGTCCCCTCCTGCCGTCGTGGCACTGGCTCCTGTTCTTCGCCGTCGTCGAGATCGCAGTCCCCTGGGTGCTGCTCGGAAGTGCAGAGACCCGGCTGCCGAGCTCGACGACCGGACTGCTGATCGCGGCCGTCCCGCTGGCCGGCCTCCTCATCGCGTTCCTGACCGGACGCGCCGAACGACTCACGCCCGTCGCCTGGCTCGGACTGTTCCTCGGACTGGTCGGGGTGGCGGCGCTGGTGGGGCTTGACGTCGGCGGCTCGGACCTCGGCGCGGTGGCCGAGGTCGGAGTGGTCGTCATCGGGTACGCCGCCGGGCCGGCGATCCTGGGCCGACCTCTCCGAGGGCTCCCCGGCATCGGGATCATGGCCTCCGCCCTGACCGTGACCGCCCTGGGCTACGTGCCGGTCGTGCTGGTCACCGACGGGATCCCGGGGTCACTGCCGTCGGCCGACGCCGTGGCCTCCGTCCTCACCCTGGCCCTGGTGTGCACCGCCGCGGCGTTCATGCTGCTCTTCGCGCTGGTCAACGAGCTCGGCCCGGTCCGCGCCAGCACGATCACCTACCTGAACCCCGCCGTCGCCGTCGTCGCCGGGGCGCTGGTGCTCGGCGAGCCCGTGACGGTCTGGACGGTCATGGGCTTCGCGCTGGTCGTCACCGGCTCCTTCCTCGTCAACCGCGGCGGTCGCCCTGCCCAGCCGGTGGAGGCCGAGCTCGTCGACGAGACGGCCAGCAGCTGCGCCTAGGGGCGTTCCTCATTCCTCGGGGGCGTGCACACCGAACCTGTCCCAGGGCGCCAGTCGCCGACGACGCTGAGGGAACAACCCGTGCAGCCGGGGCTAGACCACCGACAGCGGCAGCAGCGGGCGCCCCGTGGGACCGATCTGGATCTCGGTCCCCATCTCGGGGCAGACCCCGCAGTCGTAGCAGGGCGTCCAGCGGCAGTCCTCGACGTCCGGGACGGCGTCGGGGTCGTCCGCGACGGCGAGGGCGTCCTCCCAGTCCGACCACAGCCAGTCCTTGTCGAGGCCGGAGTCGAGGTGCTCCCAGGGCAGCACCTCGTCGTAGTCACGCTCGCGCGTCGTGTACCAGTCGAGGTCGAGGCCGATGCCGGCGAGCGCGCGCTCCGATGCGGCGACCCAGCGGTCGTAGGAGAAGTGCTCGCTCCAGCCGTCGAACCGGCCTCCGTCGCGCCACACCTCCTCGATCACCCGGCCGACCCGGCGGTCGCCGCGGGACAGCAGGCCCTCGATGATGCCGGGCTTGCCGTCGTGGTAGCGGAAGCCGATGGCGCGGCCGTACCGCTTGTCCGCCCGGACCACGTCGCGCAGCTTCCTCAGTCGCTCGTCGGTGGTCTCGTGGTCGAGCTGCGCGGCCCACTGGAAAGGGGTGTGCGGCTTGGGCACGAAGCCGCCGATCGAGACGGTGCACCGGATGTCGTTGCGACCGGTCACCTCCCGGCCGGTGGCGATCACCTTCTTCGCAAGGTCGGCGATCCGCAGGACGTCCTCGTCGGTCTCGGTCGGGAGTCCGCACATGAAGTAGAGCTTCACCTGGCGCCAGCCGTTGGAGTACGCCGTCGCCACGGTGCGGATCAGGTCCTCCTCGGTGACCGCCTTGTTGATCACCTTCCGCATCCGCTCGCTGCCCCCCTCGGGCGCAAAGGTCAGGCCGGAGCGCCGGCCGTTGCGGGAGAACTCGTTGGCCAGCGTGACGTTGAACGCGTCGACCCGCGTCGAAGGCAGCGACAGGGAGACGTTGGATCCCTCGTAGCGGTCGGCCAGGCCGTGCGCGACCTCGGCGATCTCGGTGTGGTCGGCGCTCGACAGGGACAGCAGCCCGACCTCTTCGAAACCGGAGCGTCGGATGCCGGTCTCGACCATCGCGCCGATGGTCTCGATGGACCGCTCACGCACCGGTCGGGTGATCATCCCGGCCTGGCAGAAGCGGCAGCCGCGGGTGCAGCCCCGGAAGATCTCGACGGAGAACCGCTCGTGCACGGTCTCCGCCAGCGGCACCAGTGGATTGGCCGGGTACGGCCACCGGTCGAGGTCCATCAGCGTGTGCTTTCGCACGCGGAACGGGATGCCCGGGCGGTTCGGCACGACCGCCTCGATGGTGCCGTCGGCGGCGTAGACGACGTCGTAGAACCGGGGGACGTAGACGTTCTGGGAGACCGCGAGCCGGCGCAGCAGCTCGTCGCGTCCGCCCGGCCGCCCCTCGCCCTTCCACTCCCGCACCACGTCGGAGATCGCCAGCACCACCTCCTCGCCGTCGCCGAGCACGGCGGCGTCGACGAAGTCCGCGATCGGCTCGGGGTTGAAGGCCGCATGGCCACCGGCGATCACGACCGGGTCGTCGTACCCCCGGTCGACGGAGTGCAGCGGGATGCCCGCGAGGTCGAGGGCGTTGAGCAGGTTGGTGTAGCCGAGCTCGGTGGAGAAGCTGATCCCCAGCAGGTCGAACTCGCGCACGGGCCGATGGGCGTCCACCGTGAACTGCGGGATGCCGTCCTCGCGCATGACCCGCTCCATGTCGGGCCACACGGCGTAGGTCCGCTCGGCCAGGATCCAGTCGCGCTCGTTGAGCACCTCGTAGAGGATCTGCACGCCCTGGTTGGGCAGGCCGACCTCATAGGCGTCGGGGTACATCAAGGCCCATCTGACCGTCGGCCCGTCGACGCAGCAGTCCCACTCCTTCACCACGGAGTTGAGCTCGCCGCCGACGTACTGGATCGGCTTCGACACCGACGGCAGACGCGGCTCGAGCAGGGGGAAGACGCTCGCGGACAACAGACCGGACCTCACGCACTGGGGACGGGACGGACGGACGACCCAGCCTACGCCGCCGGACCGGTCAGCCCGGAAATCCAGTCTCACCCACTCCTCCCGGCGACGGATGCGCAGGACCCGGCTCGGGGAGCAGAATCGCGGTCCATGTTCGGGATCAAGGCCTCGCGGTGCTTCGACGGAGAGCACTTCCGCGACGGGGTGACCGTCCTCGTCGAGGACGACGCGATCGTCGGCGTCGAGCCGTTGGCCTACGAGGCACCCCACGGCGTCGAGACCACGACGTACGACGGGACGTTGCTGCCGGGACTGGTCGACGCCCACGTGCACCTGGTGGCGACCGGCGCACTGCCCGGCCAGCCCGGCAGCCTCGAGTACGCCGCGCGGCTCGACGACCAGGCCCTCGACGAGGAGATCACCGGCACGCTGGCGGCCCAGGCCCGGGCGGGCGTCACCACCGTGCGTGACCTGGGCGACTGCGGCTATCGCACCCTCGTGGCGCGGGACCGTCGGTCGACCGGTGAGGCACGGATCGTGGCCTCCGGGCCTCCCCTCACGGTCGCGGAGGGCCACTGTCACTACCTCGGCGGAGTCACCGGAGGGATCGACGGCGTCCGTGCAGCGGTGCGTGAGCACGCCGAACGCGGTGTCGACCTGATCAAGGTGATGGCGAGCGGCGGCATGATCACGATCGGCACGGACCTGCTCGGGGTGCAGTTCACCCCGGACGAGCTCCGCGCGGCCGTGGACGAGGCTCACCACGTCGGGCTGCGCATCGTCGCCCACTGCCAGTCGGAGGCAGGGGCTCGCCACGCGGTCGCCGCCGGCGTGGACGGGCTCGAGCACGCCACCTTCCTGACGGCCGACGGCATCGGCGTCCCCGAGGACCTGATCGCGGAGATCGCCGCTCGTGACGTCACGGTCGACCCGACGTTCGGCTTCGACCCCGCACGCGTGCCGCCGATCGACCAGGCACCCCCTCACGTGCGGGCCGTGGTCGCGCGCCTCGGCATGACCCCGACCGAGGTCGCCGACCGGCGCGCGCGCCAGGTGGGCCGGATGCACGAGCACGGCGTCCGCCTGGTCAGCGGTCTCGACGCCGGGGCGGCGCCTCCCAAACCCCACGGCGGGCTCTGGCGCGCCGTCGTCACTCTGCTGGACGCCGGCCTGACACCGGCGGAGGCGCTGGCCACCGCCACGTCGGTCGCCGCCGACGACTGCGGACTCGGCGGGACGACGGGGCGGCTGACGCCGGGTCTTGCCGCAGACCTGCTCGTCGTCGACGGCGACCTCGAGGCGGACCTGGGCGCGCTCGGCCGCCCTCGCGCGGTGTGGGTGCGTGGGACCGCGGTCTAGTCCCCCGACGCGGCGAGCTCCTCGAGGGCGGCCCGCGCCTGCGCGAGCGACGCCTGTGCGTAGCCGATCATCTGCTCCAGGCCCTCGGCTCCGAAGCGGTTGGTCACGCCGTCGACCGCTTCCGCGATCGCAGGGTCGAGCCCGGAGGAGTGTTCCGGCTGGTCAGGGGTGTCCGGGGCTGCGTCGATCGAGTCCGAGCTACTCATGACCCTCATCCAAACACAGCCGGTGCCCCACCGACCGACGTGTCAGCCCTTGACGTAGGAGAGCTTCTCGCAGACCTTGCCGTCCCGGAACCTCAGCACATCGGCGCCCCGCACGTGACCAGGCGTGCCGTCGTCGCCGCTCCAGCTGAACCGCCACCGGAGAACGCCCCGGTCACCGCACACGAACGACTCCTCCTCCGCGAACTCGGCGCCGGCCGTGTCGCCGAACAGCGCGGCCCAGACCGCACGAACGGCGTCGGACCCTTCGTGCCGTACGCCGTCCGGGGCCGGGCCGGTGGCCTCGAACACGCAGTCGTCGGTCATCAGGGCCATGATCGCGTCCACGTCACCGCGACCGAACGCAGCGGAGAACCTGGCCAGTCCGGCGTGCACCGGGCCCCACTCGGAGTCCCGTCCGAATGCCGCCAACAGGTCCCCCTGGGCGCTGCCGTGCGAGACCCCGCGCAGGCCGATGGCCCCGCCCGCCCGGTACATCTCCTCCCGCTCGGCGAACCAGGCGTGTACCTCACTCGCCAGGTGGGGGTCGAGCCGGGTGTCCCCTCCGGTCGCCACCGCCAGGTCCCAGGCATGCACCAGGTGGTCGGCCGCGAGCTGGTACACGTACTCCGACAGCTGCTCCTCGCCGTACGACAGGTGGACCGTGCCGCCGTCGGGCAGCTTCTCGGCGGTCACCTTCGTCGCTTCCATCGCGGCGTCCAGCGCAGCACGCACCGGGTCGTCGCCGAGCAGGTCGCCGTCGAGCTCGCTGCCGACCTCAGCGATCGTCCGACCCTCGACGAGCGGCACGGTCCAGCGGTCCTCGCCGACGACGTGGTTGACGAGGTCGCGCACGGACCACTCGTCGCATGGGGTCGGGTCGTCCCACTGTTCGGGCCGTACCGCGTTGACCCGGTCGGCCCACGCCTCGACGGTGCGGTGGTACAGCGTGTTGAGATCCATCAGAGCACTCCTTCATCCAGGGCGGTCCGCGCCTGACGGACCCACCAGTCGAGGTCGGCCCGCTCCCGGGCGCGGGTGTCCGCGTCAGGGTGCTCGACCGCGTCGAGGGCCTTGTTCCAACCGAGCAAGAGGGTGCCTGCCAGCAGGGAGAGTCGCTCGCACCGCGCGTCGTACGCCGCACCCGCGGCGCCTCGGTACGCCGCCAAGATCTGCTCCCGGGTCAGGTCGACCACGGACGCACAGCCTGCCACGAACCGCGCCACGTCGAGGCCGCCAGGAGCGGCGGTGGGCATCGCCCAGTCGATGAGGACGAGCGTGTCGCCCTCGATCGCCATGTTCACCGTGGCCAGGTCTCCGTGCGTCATCGTCACAGGCCCGGACTCGAGCGCGCGCCGCAGCGGTGTGACGTCGTCGAGGAGTGCCAGGCATGCGTCGGCCACCTCGGCCGGCACCTGCTCGACGAAGAGCTCCCAGCCGCGCAGCACCACCCGCATCAGCTCGATGCCCTGCTCGGCGAGCGATCGGGCCCGGGACGGCGCGAACAGCGTCAGCGCCCGCTCCAGCGGCACGACGACGGGCGGGACGTCGCCGAGGTAGGCGAGGTGCATCGCCGCGGTCCGCTGCATGACCCACGTCGCGAGCTCGGCATCCAGCCGGTTGCTCCAGGTGAGCATCGCCGCTCCGAGGTCGCGCGTGACCAGGACGGTCGTCCCGTCCTCCACCCAGGCGTCGACGAGGGCGTGGCCGACGCCCTGCGGGAGCCGGTCGAGCACACCGCCCTCCCACAGCAGGATCTCCCGCCCGGGCAGCCCACCGGTCGCCTCCACCGTGAAGTCGGTGCCGGGGGCGATCCGCTTCACGATCAGGCGACGACCGTCAGCGAGCCGGACTCGTTCGAGCCCGGCCCCCGACTTTCCCTCGTGGCCCGAGATGACGACGCGTTCGACGACGTCGCGCACGAGCTCCTGAGGAGCCACGCACCCATCGTGACACCCCCGGGGCGTCGGAGGAACGCCGAGGATGTGACGGGTCGGTGACGAGGGCTCAGGCCTCTTCGGTGAGCGGGGCGGTCGGCGCGGCCTCGGAGCGCACGGCTGCGCCCGCGGACGTGGCCCGAAGCTCGACCTTGGGCATCAGCAGCAGGATCAGGAACGCGAGGAGGCCGATCAGACCGGCGGACAGGAACACCGTGTCCATCGCCTCGGCGAAGCCGACCTTGAAGGGATGTGCCAGCGCGGGTGAGAGCCTCTGGATGAACGACGAGTCGTCGGTGACCTGGCCCAGGAACCGTCCGTGGCCGTGACCCTGGAGCGACTCCGCGAACTGGCGGTCGAGCGGCGTGACCGGGTGCCGCACGGCCTGCTCGAACGCCGGCAGCCGGGACTCCGCCGCAAGGGCATGACCGACGTGTCCGCCGACCTGCCCGAACAGCACGGACAGGAACACGGCGACACCGATCGTGCCGCCGATCTGGCGGAAGAACGTCGCCGACGCGGTGGCCACCCCGATGTCGCGGGGCGGCACCGCCGACTGCAGGATCAGGAGAAGCGGCTGCATGCAGTTCCCGAGCCCGTAGCCGAGCATCAGCATCAGGGCCATCACGAGCGGGAGCGCGGTGTCGGCGGTGATGCGCGAGAGCACGAGCAGCGCGACGGCCGCCAGCGCCGAGCCGAACACGGGGAAGCCGCGGATGCGTCCGGTGCGCGAGATCACCTGGCCGGAGACCACGGAGGCACTCATCATCCCCACGACCATCGGCAGCATCAGGAACCCGGACTTCATCGGCGACGCGCCGTGCACGATCTGCATGTAGAGCGGCAGCACCAGGATGCCGCCGAACAGCGCCATCCCGGTGATCACGTTCGCGCCGATGCCGACGGCGACGGGCCGGACGCGGAACATCCGCAAGGGGATCATCGCATCGTCGCCCATCCGCCGCTCGACGGCGAAGAAGCCGGCGAGCCCGACGGCCCCGATCAGGTAGCAGATCACGGAACGGCCCGACGTCCAGCCCCAGTCGCGACCCTGCTCGGCCACGGTCAGCAGCGGGACCAGCGTCATGACCAGGCCGACCGCGCCCCACCAGTCGATGTGGACCTCGCGCCGGTGATGGCGTACGTGAAGGGTGCGGTAGACGACGAACAGGGCGGCGATGCCGAGCGGCACGTTCACCAGGAACACCCATCGCCACCCCGTCAGGCCGAGGATCACGGCGTGCGAGGCGAAGAACCCGCCGATCACCGGCCCGAGGACGCTCGACGTGCCGAAGGTCGCCATGAAGTAGCCGGTGTAACGCGCGCGCTCACGTGGCGACACGATGTCGCCGATGATCGCCAGCACCAGCGTGAAGAGGCCACCGGCGCCGATGCCCTGGACCGCTCGGAACGCAGCCAGCATGTACATCGACGTGGCGAAGGAGCAGAGCGCGGACCCGGCGATGAACACCGAGATCGCGAACATGAACAGCTTCTTGCGGCCGTAGATGTCCCCGAGCTTCCCGTAGATCGGCGTCGTGATCGTCGAGGTGATCAGGTACGCCGTCGTGACCCACGCCTGCACGGACAGGCCGTCGAGGTCATCGGCGATGGTCCGGATGGACGTCGAGACGATGGTCTGGTCCAGGGCACCCAGGAACATTCCCATCATCAGGCCGGTGATGATGGTGAGGATCTGGCGGTGGGTGTACTCCCCTGTCGGGGACGGGAGGATGGTGGCGGAGGCTGGCGACGACATCGCGCCGGAGTCTATCGGTTGCTCCCGGCAACCGTTGAATTCATGGCCCCCTCGCGCGCGTCTTCTGCGCCCGGCGTACGCCGGACTCCCAGGATGACGTCTCGGCCACTCGCGGGGCCGGCCCGCCCGGGCTAGTCGACGCAGCCTGAATCGCGGCGAGCGGGCCGCGCGAACCACCGTCGTCGCCCCGGCGCCGACTCCTCGTCGTCGGGAGGCATCTGGGGCAACAAGGACGACCCGTGCACGCCGTACCAGGAGAAGCTACTCCACGCCGAGGCTCCACCAGGCACCGCGCCGGACCGCCGGCGTGCCCGGTAGAGCGCAGTCCTGCGGATCCACCAGACGGTGGTCAGCCCGACCACGATGACGAACGCGAGCTCGGCGAGTGCGACCATTCGGGACTCTCCCTCCCCGAGACGGCCACCACACTACGCCTGTCGGTGCGGGTAGGTCAGCGGCTGACCAGGTGCCCGTGCCGCACGGGTCGTGCGAAGCGCGTCGGCAGGGACGCCGTGGCCCGGAGGTGGATGTTCTGCAGCAGCCCGATCGCGAGCATGCCGGCGAACATCGACGAGCCGCCGTACGACACGAAGGGCAGCGGGACGCCGGTGACGGGCATGATCCCGAGGCACATCCCGATGTTCTGGAACGCCTGGAACCCGAACCAGCAGGCGATGCCGGCTGCGGCGACCCGGCCGAAGACGTCGGTCGACAGCGCCGAGATCGCCAGGGCCCGCCAGACGACCAGGCCGAGCAGGGTGATCAGGACGCCGGCGCCCACGAGCCCGAGCTCCTCGCCGGCCACGGTGAAGATGAAGTCCGTGTGCTGCTCGGGGACGAAGCCGGCCCTGGTCTGGGAACCGTGGAAGAGCCCCTGTCCGAAGAGTCCGCCGTTCCCGACCGCGATGCGCGCCTGCTCGGTGTTGTAGCCCGCCCCGCGCGGGTCGAGGTCGGGGTTGGTGAACGCGAGGAACCGGTCCACCTGGTACGGCTTGAGCAGGTGCCCGGCGAACGCGGTCACCGCCGCCACGGCGCCACTCGCCGCCAGGAACCCCAGCCATCGGCTCCGCGCCCCGGCCACGGCGAGGACACCGAACACGGTCGCCGACAGCACGAGCAACGTGCCGAGATCCGGCTGCATCAGGATCAGCACCGCGGGGACGGTCGCGATCAGGAGCATCCCGACGACCTCGATGGCACCGACCCGGGACCGTCGTCCCTCGTTCCGCTCGGCGACGAGCAGCGCCATCCCGATGACGACCGCGAGCTTGGCGAACTCCGAGGGCTGGATCGACATCCCGGCCACGTCGATCCACGAGCGTGACCCGTTGATCGTGGTGCCGGTCGCCAGCACCAGCACCAGACCGCCGATCGAGGCGAGGTAGACCAACGGTGCGACGATCCGCACCCATCGGTGGTCGGTGGCCATCACCACCACCATCAGCACCAGCCCGATGCAGACGTTGACCAGCTGCCTGATCAGGTACGCCGTGGGGTCGCCGCCGGTGAGGTCCTGGCGGTGCGAGGTCGCGGACCAGACCAGCAGCGTCCCGAGCACGAGCAGCCCCGTCACCGCCAGCATCAGCACGCGGTCGACGCCCGGCGTGCGCAGGCTCCTCGGGACCCGGACCTGGGCAGTGGTCACGGCCGGCTCCTTCCGCGCTCTCTGGGCCTCGGCGGCAGGATGGAGCCGTCCGGCTGGAACGCCGGCAGTCGCTCGGGCTCGACCACCCCCGGGATCAGCGCCCTCCGGGTGTCCACGCTCGAGCCGTCGACGCCGTACAGCGCCTCCCAGATCCTGCGCACGAACGGGCCGGACGTCCCGGATCCGGTACCGCCCTGGGTCACCATCATCAGCACCACGTAGTTGTCGTCGTAGGAGGCGACCCACGACGTCGACTGCTTGCCGTAGACCTCGGCCGAACCGGTCTTGGAGCGGATGTGGATGCGGTCGAGGGGGAAGCCGATCATCTTCCAGGCCATGGTCCCGGTCCGCGCCGTGCCGAGCAGGGCGTTGGTCACGTAGGGGATCGCGTGAGCCGGGTCGTCCACGTGTCCCTGCACCTTCGGTGCGATCCGCTTCACGACCGTCCCGGACGGGCTCACGACCGCCTTGGCGATCCGGGGCTCATAGAGCGTGCCGCCGTTGGCGAGGGCGGCGTAGGCACGGGCCAGCTGGAGGGGCGTGACCAGCGTGTCGCCCTGTCCGATCGCGAAGTTCACGGCGTCGCCGGCCCGGTAGTAGCTGCCCTCGAGGCAGAACTCGTGGGCGAAGAGCTTCAGGTAGCCACTGGCATTGGCCGGCGGATGTCGGTCGATGCCGCAGTAGTAGCCCTTCATCGCCCTCCAGTAGGCGAGCTTCCAGTGCCGGTCGGCGATCCGGCCCGACGCCTCGCCGGGCACGTCGATCCCGGTCGGCCGGCCGAAGCCGAACGCCTTGGCCTCCGCCACCAGCGGGTCGCGGGCATCCACGTCGGTCGGGTCCTGGCCGAAGCGCTGCCAGAAGTGGTAGCCGACCCGGTAGAAGAACGTGTCGCAGGAGATCTGGAGCGCCTTGGCGAAGTCGATCATCCCGTACGACGCCGACTCGTAGTTGTGGAAGAGCCGGTGGCCGACGACGAAGCCCGACGAGCAGTCGAGCCGCGTGGCCGGTCCCATGCCGTGGTTGAACGCTCCGACGGTCATGATCGGCTTCCACGTCGAGCCCGGGGCGAACTGGCCCTGGTAGGCCCGGGAGAGAAGGGGGTCGCCGGCCCTCGCCGAGTACAGGTGCGCCAGCTGCTGACTGGTGATTCCGCCGACCCACTGCGCCGGGTCGTACGTCGGCTGGCTGGCCATCGCGACCACGCGACCCGTCCTGGCCTGCAGCACGATGGCCGCACCGGAGTCGGCGCGGTAGGTGCGGTGGGTCACCGGGTCGTACGTCGCCCGCGCGGTGGTGATGGCGTCGCGCAGGGCGCGCTCGGCGGCTCCCTGGACGCGGGCATCGATCGAGGTGACGAGGGTGTCGCCGGGATGGCCTCGGGCCCGGCCCCCCTCGCCGAGAACGCGGCCCATGGAGTCCACGGCGACCTTCCGGTAGCCGGGACGGCCGCGCAGGTACCGGTCGTACTCCTCCTCGATCCCGGCACGTCCCACGGTGCTGGCGCCGTTCACCGAGTCGTCGTGGTCCTTCCGCGCCTGTCTCAGCTCGCCTGCGGTGATCGGGCTGAGGTAGCCGACGACGTCGGCGAGGTTCACGCCGTACGGCTGCGGGTAGAAGCGCACGCTCTGCTGCTCTGCGAGCACGGCCGGGTAGTCCTCGGGCTGCTCGAGGATCCGGAGCGCGACGGACTGCCGGACGTCGGTGGCGACCGGGACCGGCTGGTACGGCGAGCCGTTCCAGCAACGCTCCCGCCTGCTGCCGCGGGCACCACACGTCACCAGCACCTGCTCCACGCGCTTCTCGGGTGTCCCGACCGCCGCCGCCAGGCGGTGCAGGACGACGTCCCGGTCATGGGCGGAGAGCCTGGCCAGCAGCGTGCGGTCGACGGAGACCACCCACGCGGTGCGGTTGGTGACCAGCGGGCGACCCTGGTCGTCGACGATCAACCCACGCTCCGGCTGGACCACCACCTCCCTCAGCGACTGGGACGCCGCGGCCTGGCGGTAGGAGTCACCGGAGACGACCTGGAGGTAGTACAGCCGCGCGAACAGCGTCGCGAAGAGGGAGAAGACCAGCACCCGGACGACGATCAGCCGGAGCCGGGAGCGCTCCGCCGCCGGGTCGCGCGCCGTGGACGGCTTCATCGGGCACCCGCGGGCTCCAGCCGGGCGAGCAGGCGCATCACGCCCGGCAGCACCAGCGGGGTGAGCAGCACGTCCCAGAGCAGGGCCACCACGATCACGCGCGCCAGGTCTCCCGTGCCGGCCACGGCGTCACCGAGGAGCATGCCCGTCAGCGCGTAGACCGACGTACCGACGAACGACGAGGCTGCGACGGTCGCGACGACGGTGCTCGCCGACGGGCGCGTGTCCTGCCGGGTGAGCCCGGCGACGTAGCCGACGACGACCAGGGCCAGTGCCCAGCGCCCGGCCACGTGGTCAGCCGGCGGTGCCAGGTCGAGCATCAGGCCGGCGAAGAAGCCCAGGGTGGCGGCGAACGACGGCCCGCGGACCAGTGCCGCGGCGACGACGACCAGCAGGCAGAAGTTCGGGACGATCCCGTCCCAGGCGACGTGGGGGAAGATCGCGATCTGCAGGACGAGCGCCGCGACGACCAGCGCGGCGGCGACGGCGACCCGGACCGCCCTCACTGCAGGCTCCCGTCCGCCTCGATCACGCCACGGTCGCTCTGCGTGCCGGAGGGCACCACGACACCGACCAGGTCGAGGGCGCCGAAGTCGACGTACGGCGAGATCACGGCATGCTGCGAGGACTCGCGCAGGCTTGCGTAGACGGCGGTGACGCGCCCGATCGGAACCCCGGCGACGTACGGCGCCCCGTCGCGGCTGCCCCACGTGACGATGCTGTCGCCCTCCGTCGGAGCGTCGGCCTCGTCGACGAGCTGCAGGTCGAGCGTGCCCTGGTCGCCCAGACCACCGTGCCCGCGCAGGAAGCCGACCTTCATCGAGGCGCCGACCCGACCACCCACGACCGACTCGGTGTCGACGATCAACAGCACGGTCGCGGTCGTCGCCGTCACCCGGAGCACACGACCGACGAGGCCGTCGTCGTTGATGACCGTCTGGTCCGGCCGGACCCCTGCGGCGGAGCCGGCGTCGATGGTGACGGTCCGGGAGAAGGACTGGGCGGCCCCGTAGGCGACCACGTGTGCCGGGACGAGCGCCTGGCCGAGGGTTCCCGCCGCCGTGGTCAGTCCCTGGAACTCGGCCAGCCGGTTGCGGTCGTACTGCGAGGTCGCCTGCTGCGCCTTCAGCCGCGAGTTCTGGGACTCCAGCGTCGCGATGTCGTTCTGCATCTGCCGGTGTGTACGGAACCACGCCTCGAGGGCGGTCACGGGCCGCACCGCGGCGGACGTACCGGACTCGATCGGACCGAACACCGATCCCATCGCCGTCCTGGCCGGCTCCAGGGGCGAGCCCGGGCCTGGATGGTGGTCGAGCGTCATCACGGTCAGACAGGCGAGGACGAGGGCGATCATCCGCGACCGTGCGCGCGAGCGCTCGGCGCGTTCGTCGAACGCGTCCGGGCCGGGACGCAGCGGGCGGTACCCGCGCAGCAGGCGGGGCACGCGGGGGGTTCGGCCGAGCCGCATCAGTACCGCCGGCGCTCGGAGACCAGGACCTGCCGGAGGCCTTCGAACTCTTCGACGCACTTCCCGGCGCCCATCGCCACGCTGGACAGCGGGTCCTCGGCCACGTGGACGGGCATCCCGGTCTCGTGGCGCAGCCGTTCGTCGAGCCCGCGCAGCAGGGCGCCACCACCGGTCAGCACGATGCCCCGGTCCATGATGTCGCCGGCCAGCTCGGGCGGAGTCTGGTCGAGGGTGGTCCGGACCGCGTCGACGATCGCGTGGAGCGGCTCCTCGAGGGCCTTGCGGGCCTCGGCGCTGGAGACGACCACCGAGCGCGGCAGACCGCTGATCATGTCGCGGCCCCGGATCTCGGCCTCCGGCTCGTCGTGCGTCGGGAACGCCGAGCCGAGCGTCATCTTCATCTCCTCGGCGGTGCGCTCGCCGAGCATGAGGCTGTACTCCTTCTTCATCCAGGCCACGATGGCGGCGTCGAGATCGTCGCCCGCGGTACGGATGGAGAGGCTGGTGACCACGCCGCCGAGAGAGATGACCGCCACCTCCGTCGTGCCGCCCCCGACGTCGACGACCATGTTCCCCGCGGCCTGGTGGACCGGGAGCCCGGCGCCGATCGCGGCAGCCATCGGCTCCTCGATGATGTAGACCTTGCGGGCACCCGCCTGGTACCCGGCCTCCTTGACCGCCCGTTGCTCCACGGCAGTGATGCCGCTCGGCACGCAGACGACCATGCGCGGCTTGGCGAGGTACCGGCGCCGGTGCACCTGCTGGATGAAGTAGCGCAGCATCTGCTCGGTCGCCTCGAAGTCCGCGATCACGCCGTCCTTCATCGGGCGCAGCGCGGTGATGTTGTCCGGGGTGCGGCCGATCATCCGCTTCGCCTCGTGCCCCACGGCGAGCACCTCACCGGTGGTGTCGTTCAGGGCGACGACGCTCGGCTCGTCGAGCATGATGCCGCGTCCGCGGACGTACACCAGCGTGTTGGCGGTCCCGAGGTCGACCGCCATGTCGCGGCCGATGATGCTGTTCGCCATGCGCACTGCCTCGCAGGTTCGCGTTGTTCCGGGGAAGGGGTCGGGGCACACGCCTGCACCCCCGTGGACCGGCCTGCCGATCCACGCGACACGACGACCCGCAAGCAGGTTAAGAGCGGGTCAGGCCGACACCGGGCCGCCACGCCGAGCCTCGGCTGCGAAATGACGCCGGTGGCTTCGCCCCCCGGTGGTCGAATAGGCCGTCCCCAGGGTGGTCGAGACGGGCGTCCGGTGGTCGAGGAGGTCGTCCCCGGGTGGTCAGGAGACCGTCCCCGGTGGTCGAGGAGGGCGTCCTACGCCCGCGTCGACACCACCGGGCGTCGTCGCGTGCGGGCCAGGGACCGCGGGAAGAAGGGACGAGTCCTCGCTCTCCCGCTCACGTCGTGCGACCGCCGCCCGGGCGGGTCACTCGAACCAGATCTTGATCTCGCGCTCCGCGGACTCGACGGCGTCCGAGCCGTGGACGATGTTCTGCTGGACGGCGAGCCCCCAGTCGCGGCCGAGGTCGCCGCGGATCGTGCCGGGCAGCGCGACCGTGGGGTCGGTCGCACCGGCGAGGGCCCGGAACCCTTCGACGACCCGCTCCCCCTCGACGATCATCGCGACGACCGACCCGGAGAGCATGAACTCGACCAACGGCTCGTAGAACGCCTTGCCCTGGTGCTCGGCGTAGTGCTCGGCGAGGAGGTCGCGCGTGGCCGCCCGGAGCTCGAGCCGCGTCAGCCGGTACCCCTTGGCCTCGATCCTCCGGATCACCTCACCGGTGAGGCCCCGACGTACGCCGTCGGGCTTGACCAGGACCAGCGTGCGCTCCATGGGCGGCACCCTACCCAGCGCTACCAGTCGGCGAGGCGGCGCCGTACGTCGTCGGGAAGCGGGCCGTCCCGGTCCGGCTCGACCGCTCCCGCCCGGACGGCGAGGGGGACCACGCCCGCCCAGGTGCCGGACGCGGCGTCCCCGGGGTCGTCCTTCGGACCACCCGTGCGAGCCTTCACCGACGCCTCCGCCAATGCCACGGCGATGACCGCGGTCGCCGAGAGCTCCTTGCGTGTGTTCGCACGCAGCGTGGCCGACCGGCCGGGGACGACATGGTCGACGATCAGGCGGAGCGCGTGGTCGCGCTCGGCGGGGTTCTCGACGCGCCGGGCGGCGCCGTACACCACAGCGGAGCGGTAGTTCATCGAGTGGCTGAACGCCGCACGCGCCAGGACGACGCCGTCGACGAGCGTGACGGTGGCGCACACGGTCTGCTCCGGTGCCTGGAGCAACCAGGGCGCGGCCACCGAGCCGTGGAGATAGAGCGTGCCGCCGTCGTCCGGGCCTTCCGGGTCCACGGCGAAGACGGCGGGCAGCACCACCGGCTCCCCGTCGCGGACGATGCCGACGTGGCACACCAGGGCCTCCCGCAGGACCGCGAACAGGTCGGAGCGGTCCTCGCTCCCCCGCTCGCGGTGGCGGGTCAGGCGCGTCCGTGGCGTCGCCGACAAGGTCTGGCTCATGCTTCTATGCTGGACGCGGAAGTGGCCCGTCCGCACGGGCCAATCATTCGGCGATCTGTCAGGACACTTGTGGCACGGACCAGCCCGATCCCCGTCACTATCGACCGGGGCTCCGGCGTACCCCTGGCTCGTCAGCTCGCTGCGGGCGTCCGCGACCAGGTGGTGGCCGGCGCCCTGCAGGTCGGCCGCCGGCTCCCCAGCACCCGCGCCCTGGCGACCGATCTCGGCGTCTCCCGCAGCGTCACCGAGCAGGCCTACGACCAGCTCACCGCCGAGGGCTGGCTCGAGAGTCGGCGCGGGTCCGGCACGTACGTCGCGGCCGGAGCAGCGCCACGCCCGCACCAGCGGCCGGCTCGACCACGCGCCCGTGACTCGGGCCTGGTCCGCCTCGACACCGGTACGCCGTGGATCGACGTCCGGCACCGCGCCGCATGGCGACGCGCGTGGCGGGACGTGTCGACGGCCACACCGCCCCGCGGGTACGACGATGCCGCCGGCCTCCCCGAGCTGCGCGAGGAGCTTGCCGGCCACCTGGCACGTACCCGCGGCGTGACCTGCGACGCCGACGAGATCCTCGTGACCACGGGGACGACAGGCGGCCTGACCCAGGTGCTCACCGCTCTCCCACCGGGTCCGGTCGCGCACGAGGACCCGGGTTACCGAGCCGCGGCCGAGGCGATCCGCGCCACCGGGCGCCCGATCAGGGACGTACCGGCCGCCGAGCCGGTGCACGACCTCGGCGATTGCGTGGCGGCGTACGTCACGCCGGCCCACCAGCACCCCCTGGGACCAGTGATGTCCGGCGCGGACCGGCTCACGCTGCTCGAGGCCGCCCGACGTGCCGCAGCGGTCGTGATCGAGGACGACTACGACTCGGAGTTCCGCTACGACGTCGCCCCGGTGCCCGCCCTCGCCGCCCTCGACCGCGACGTCGTCGCCTACCTCGGCACCACCAGCAAGACGGTGGCGCCGAGCATGCGCCTGGGCTGGCTGGTCGCACCGCCGGCACTCCATCGCGAGATCCTCGAACGCCGCGAGGTCACCCACGACACCGGCGCCTGGCCGGTCCAGCGGGCCTTCCTGTCCCTGCTACGCGACGGGTACGTCGACCAGGTCGTCCGCTCCGCGCGCCGTGTCTACGCCGCGCGCGCCGAGCTCGTCGTCGCCGCCCTCGCCGGGCTGGCCGAGCCGATCCAGCCGGTCGCCGGGATGTACGTGACGGTGCCGCTGCCGGCGCCGACGGCCCGCCGCGTGACCAGCGCCGCCCGTGAGGAGGGCTTCGAGGTGCCGCTCCTGCGCGACTACTGCCGCACATCGGAGCGCAGCGGGGTGATCATCGGGTTCGGCGGTTGCACCGACGACGAGCTCGACCGAGCCCTTGCTGCGGTCGTGCGAGGACTCTCCTGACTACGAGCCCGCCCGCTCGGCCTCGTGCGCGGCGTACGCCTCGGCCCGCTCACGCTCGATCCTGCGGCCCAGGAAGTACGCGGCGCCCCACAGGAGGGCGAAGATCGCCCCGAGCACGAACATCATCGTGATCACGAAGCCCAGCCCGATGGCCGCGACCTGGATGGCCCAGCCCACGGCGTACGCCGCCTCCCAGCGGAGCAGTCCCGCCAGCACGAGGCACGCCACGGACAACCCCAGACCGACCGCCAGCGCCGTCCGCCAGGGCACGCCGGCCAGGTTGATCATCACGGGGGTCGTCAGGCCGAGTGCGACCGCCTCGAGCGAGAGGATCGCGGCGCACATCCCACGCTTGGGCGACCGCTCAGCCATCGTGGTCCTCATGACCCGCACTGCGGTCGCGACGACGGAGCATCGCCCGCGCCTCCCCGACCGTCACCACAGAACCGGTGACCAGCACGGCGCCGGAGCCGATCGAGGTGCCGAGCGCCTCGCCCCCTTCCGCCAGCGCCGTCGCCTCGTCGATCGCGTCGTCCAGTCTCGGCGCCACGGTCACGCGGTCCTCGCCGAACACCTCGCGCGCCGTGCGGGCGAGTCGCTCCGCCGGGAGTGCGCGCGGCGTCGAGTTCTGAGTCACGACCACGTGGGCCAGGTGCGGCTCGAAGGCCGCGAGCACACCCTCGTACTCCTTGTCCGACATCACGCCGATCACCCCGATCAGGGGCGAGAAGGCGAAGGAGTCCTCCAGCGCGGCAGCGGTCGCGGCTGCGCCGTGGGGGTTGTGGGCCGCGTCGAGCAGGATCATCGGGCTCCGCCGGATGATCTCGAGCCGGCCCGGTGAGGTCGCCCGCGCGAAGGCGTCCCGGACCAGCCCGACGTCGAGCGGCTGGTCGCCCAGGAACGACTCCACGGCCACCAGGGCGGTCGCGGCGTTCTGTGCCTGGTGCGCCCCGTAGAGGGGCAGGAAGACCTCGTCGTAGGTGCGGCGCAGCCCCTGCAGGGTGAGCAGCTGACCACCGACGGCCGGCAGTCGCGAGACGACACCGAACTCGACGCCCTCGCGTACCGGTGTGGCGTCCACCTCGGCGCACCGACGGAGCAGGACCTCCGCCGGACCGGGGAGCTGCTCGGCGAGCACGGCGGTCGCGCCGGGCTTGATGATCCCGGCCTTCTCCAGAGCGATCTCCTCGACCGAGGTGCCGAGGTACGCCGCGTGGTCGACGCCGATGGGCGTGACCACCGCGACCGTCCCGTCCGCGACATTGGTGGCGTCCCAGGCGCCTCCCATGCCGACCTCGACGACGGCCACGTCGACCGGGGCGTCGGCGAAGGCGGCGTACGCCATCGCGACGATCGTCTCGAAGAAGCTGAGCGGGTGCGGCTGCACGGCGTCGACCAGATGGGTGTAGGGCGCGATCTCGTTGAAGGCGCGGACGAACTCCTCGTCGGTCAGGGGCTCGCCGTCGATGGTGATCCGCTCGTTCAGCCGTTCGAGATGCGGGCTGGTGAAGCGGCCGGTCCGCAGGTCGAATGCCCGGAGCAGGGTGTCGATCATCCCGCTGGTCGAGGTCTTGCCGTTGGTGCCGGTCAGGTGGATGACGGGGTAGCCGCGCTGAGGGTCGCCGAGGAGCTCGGTGAAGGCGCGGATGCGGTCGAGCGACGGCTCGAGCCGGGTCTCCGGCCAGCGGGACTGGAGCGCGTCCTCGACCTCCGAGAAGCTCTCGGCGAGGCGGGCGGCAGGGACGTCGGTCATGTCGCGAGCGAGTCTAGGGAGCGCTCACTCCACTCGCAGATTCGCCATGTCGGCCAGCCGCTCGTAGCCGAGCGCCTCGTAGATCTTGTTCGAGGTCGGGTTGGCCTGGTCGGTGAAGAGGCATACGCACACCCCGTCCTCGACCAGCCGCTTCGACACCTCGTAGACGGCGCGGCTCGCGTAGCCGTGGCCTCGGTGCTCCTGCGGGGTGTAGACCGGACCTACGCGCGAGACGCCGAACGCCGGCTCGGTCGCCGCCGTCACGTGCACCGGGACGTCGTCGACCTCCCACACGAAGATCGTGCCGCGGCCGATCCGGCGACGCATCTCGTCCGGCTCGGGCGCCTCGTGCGGTGACGAGCCCGGCTCACGCCCGGCCTGCGCGTCGGCGTCCACCATGAACGCGTCGTACCAGCCGGTGACGAGCTCCTGCTCGTCGGGCCGCGCCGGGCGCAGACGGCCCCGCACTCCGGCAGGCTCCTTGAGCTGACCGAGCTCGAAGAGCCGCGTGTGCTGGCCGACCCTGGCTCGCCTACCGGTCGCGCTCGCCATCTCGTCGCAGAAGACCTGGACCGCCGGTAGGGCGCCGTTGGCCCCGAGCACGGGCTCGTCGCGGCCGAGCAGCGTGCGCGCCAGCAGGACGGCGGCGTCGTCGGACATCGGCATCAGGTACGCCGGGTACTCGCCGAAGGGAGCCGTGCGCATCGCGGTCGAGACGACCCGCCCGGCGTCCACGAAGGCCGCGAACCAGCACGGCACCTCGGCCGGCCACGGCACACCCGCGCTGCGCTGGTCCCGGATCCTCGACGCCACGCTCGCCACCACCGTGCTCAGCACCGGCTGGGACGCCAGCTGGTCCTCGGCCACGTCGAGGAACTCACCGGGGTCGTCGAAGAAGCGCAGCTCCATGGAGCGACGCTAGGTGACCCCGACGTACCCGACCACCGAGTTTCGCGTCGCCGCCACCCCGTGAGCATCGCTGCGCAGGACGAGCGCGCTGGTGAGATCGGTTCGTACTCCTACGGCGTGCTCTCGACAGGCTCGACCGTCGACCACGTGGTCTCGACCGACCGCCAGCTGGTCTCGCGGGGCTCAGCCTGACAGACGCTCGCAAACCGATTTCCGGGCGCGGCTGCGGGCTCCCTAGACTTTCGGCCATGACCGAGACCCAGCCACACCTGTCCGCGACGACGCCGCAGCCGGCCGTCGTCGTACCGGACAAGCCGGCACTGGAGGGTCTCGAGGACAAGTGGTCCAAGCAGTGGGAGGCCGACCAGACCTACGCGTTCGACCGGACGAAGACGCGTGAGCAGGTCTATGCGATCGACACCCCACCGCCGACCGCGTCGGGCACGCTGCACATCGGGAGCGCCTGTTCCTACACGCAGAAGGACCTGATCGCCCGCTACCAGCGGATGCGCGGCATGGAGGTGTTCTACCCGATCGGCTGGGACGACAACGGGCTGCCGACCGAGCGGCGGGTGCAGAACTTCTTCGGCGTCCGGTGCGACCCGTCAGTTCCCTACGACGCGGACTTCACGCCGCCCGAGAAGCCCGACCCCAAGCGACAGGTGCCGATCGGCCGCCAGAACTTCATCGAGCTCTGCGAGCAGCTCACTGCCGAGGACGAGGTGGCCTTCGAGGCGCTCTTCCGGCAGCTCGGCCTGTCCGTCGACTGGAACTACCTGTACCGGACCATCGGCGAGAGCTGCCGGGTCACGTCGCAGCGCATGTTCCTGCGCAACCTCGCCCGCGGCGAGGCCTACCTCCAGGAGTCGCCGACGCTCTGGGACATCACCTTCCAGTCCGCGGTCGCCCAGGCCGAGCTCAAGGCGCAGGAGTACCCCGGGCACTACTACCGAGTCGCCTTCCACCGGGTCTCCACAAGCTCGACCGACGCCGGACCCTCGACCGACGCCGGACCCTCGACCGATCCCGGGCACCCGACGGAGGCGGACGCGGTCTGGATCGAGACCACCAGGCCCGAGCTGATCCCGGCCGTCGTCGCGCTGATCGCCCACCCGGACGACGAGCGCTATCAGCCGCTGTTCGGCACCACCGTCACGAGCCCGGTCTTCGGGGTCGAGATCCCGGTGCTCGCCCATCCGCTCGCCGAGATGGACAAGGGCGCCGGCATCGCGATGTGCTGCACGTTCGGAGACCTGACCGACGTCCAGTGGTGGCGTGAGCTGCAGCTCCCGGTGCGCACCGTGATCCAGCGTGACGGACGTCTGCAGCGCGAGACCCCGGAGTGGATCCCGGGCCCGGCCGCAACGGCGTACGCCGAGCTGGCCGGCAAGACCACCTTCTCGGCCCGCGAGGCCATGGTCGAGCTCCTCCGCGCGGCAGGCGACCTCGACGGCGACCCGAAGCCGATCATGCGGATGACGAACTTCTACGAGAAGGGCGACAAGCCGCTCGAGATCGTCTCGACGCTGCAGTGGTACATCCGCAACGGCGGTCGCGACGAGGACCTCCGGGCGGCCCTCGTCCGGCGGGGTGACGAGATCGCGTGGACTCCGGGCTACATGCACCATCGCTACACCAACTGGGTGGAGGGTCTGAACGGCGACTGGCTGATCAGCCGGCAGCGGTACTTCGGGGTGCCGTTCCCGGTCTGGTACCCGCTCGACGCCGACGGCGAGCCACAGCACGACCGGCTGATCGCGGCGTCCGAGGACTCCTTGCCGATCGACCCCTCACAAGACGTCCCGCCGGGGTACGACGAGGCCCAGCGCGGGCAGCCAGGCGGCTTCATCGGCGACCCCGACGTCATGGACACCTGGGCGACGTCCTCGCTCACCCCCCAGATCGCGGGTGGCTGGGAGCGCGACCCCGATCTCTGGTCGCGGGTCTACCCGATGGACCTGTGCACGCAGGCCCACGACATCATCCGCACCTGGCTCTTCTCGCGCGTCGTCCGTGCCCACTTCGAGGACGGCACGGTCCCGTGGTCGCATGCGATGATCTCGGGCTTCGTGCTCGACCCGGACCGCAAGAAGATGAGCAAGTCGCGGGGCAGCGTCTCGACGCCCGCGGCCCTGCTCGCGCAGTACGGCACCGACGCGATCCGGTGGCGGGCCGCCTCGTTGCGCCCCGGCCTGGACAGTGCCTTCGACGAGGGCCCGATGAAGATCGGCCGGCGGCTCGCGATGAAGGTGCTGAACGCGTCGAAGTTCGTGCTCGGCAACGTCGGTGCCACCACGCCCGACCCGGACGCGATCACCGAGCCGGTGGACCGTGCCCTGGTCGTCCGGCTGCGCGGTGTCGTCGAGAGGGCGACCACGGCGTTCGACTCCTACGACTACACGACGGCCCTCGAGGCGACCGAGAAGTTCTTCTGGGAGTTCTGCGACGACTACGTCGAGCTGGTCAAGGAGCGCGCGTACGACGACGCCGGCGACACCGCCACGGAATCGGCGAGGGCGGCTCTCGCGCTCGCACTCCACGTCCAGCTTCGGCTCCTCGCGCCGTTCCTGCCGTTCGTGACCGAGGAGGTCTGGTCCTGGTGGCAGAGCGGCTCGATCCACCGCACGCCGTGGCCGGAGGCCAGCGAGCTGGGTGACGTGACGGGTGACTCCGCGACCCTCGACGCCGTCGCCGCAGCACTCATCGGCATCCGGGGGGCGAAGTCGCAGGCCAAGGTCTCCATGCGCCACGAGCTCTCGGCCGTCCGGTTCACCGGGCCGCAGGAGGCTCTCGACGCGGTCCGGCTCGCCGAGCGCGACCTCGTGCGCGTGGGGCGGATCACCGCGACCCCGACCTACGCCGTTTCCGACGACCAGGAGCTCTCGGTCGTCGCGACGGTGGCGACCTAGGATCGCCTCACGCCGTTGCCGTCACTCCAGCGGTCCCAGGCCATGGCGCCATGGTGACGGCTGCTGCCGAGCGACCGAGCCTCGTGCAACCCGTGCTCGTGCGTCACGAGGAGCCCGTCGACCTGCGCCGCGGGACGCACCGGGGCCGTCGCGTCCGGCGAGTCCGTCTGGTGCGAGTGGTGAGTGGCCCCCGGGGCCACACGGGGCGCCGGCCGGGCGGCGGCGATCGCAGTGCCGGGGGTCGCGGTGCCGGGGGTCGCGGTGCCGGGGGTCGCGGTGCCGGCGGTCGCGC
>JBKPTA010000044.1:0-11906 GCA_046735295.1 Actinomycetota bacterium
ATCCGTGGTGATTTCTCCGTCACGGTCGCGTGCGAGCCGCGTCTCCTTGCCAAGAGGAGGCACACACGATGAGTTCATCCCCCCGCCACGGTGCCCCAGGCTGTCCTTGTGAGGAGTGCCTGACAGCCCGGATCCGGCTGACGGCCGCGCTGGCCGCCGACGGACGCGACATGACCGGCCTGCGCGCTCGGCTCGACCTCTTCAAGATCGCCCCCGTGCGGGCCGTGGCGCTCAGGAGCGTGTCATGACCACCATGGGTGCCGTTCCGGTCTCGACCATCACCTGCCCCGCCTGGTGCAGCGTCTCCCAGGGCACCCACCAGCGCGAGCTGCGCTGGGAGGGCCGTGCCCTGCACTGGAGCGACGCTCGCACGGGTGAGGGCTGGGAGATCCGCCACACGTCGGCCACGGACGCCGAGGGGAACACCATCGACATCGAGCCGAAGGTCTACGTCACCACGAACGGTGGCCTGACCCTGGCCGGCGCAGAAGCGCTCGCGCTGACGCTGCTGGCGACGTACGAGGAAGCCACGGGCTGAGGCGGGTGCGGACTGCGGCCGCGCATGGGGCGCCCGCAGGACGTGAACCCGCCGAGGGCCTGGGGTCCACTCCGAGACGCGCGAACGCGCGGAGTGGACCCCGCCTGCCAGGGGCGTCGGGTCGTCGGACGGCGGCCAGCGGTCCTCCTCCGACGACCGACGTCTGATCCCCGCGCGACCGTCCGTGCACAGCGCTCGCGGGCCCGGTGGCACCGACGTACCAGTCGTGCTGGGACCTTGGTCCCGTTCTGGGGCCCGAACGGCCCGACTCTCCCGCGTCCTCTTCTCCACGAGCGCCGAACCTGCCTACACTCCTCCTCGAAGCCCGCCGGTGACCCGAGACGCCGGCGGGTTTCACTGCGTCTCGTCGAGTTGGCCCTCCCGGCTCGTCGAGTTGGCCCTCCGGGCTCGTCGAGTTGGCCCTCCGGGCTCGCAGCGGGGTGCCTCGACCCCGGGTCAGGGCGAGGGCTCGGGGACCCGAGCCGGAGGCTGGGGCCACCTGGTCGGCGTAGTCGCGCACGAGGGCGCGTGAGCGCTGTGTTGCGAGCGCGGCAAACGGGCAGGTCAGGAGCGGTGTGGATCGCGACGTCTCCAACTGACGGCCCCACCCTGACCACAATCGCCCCGCACCATGACCATCCTGCACCCCGGTGGTGCATCATCACCGAAGAGCGCGAGCCGCACGACCTGTGGTTCGACGAGGGCCGTCTCCACGTCGAACCACCAGGGGCCCGATCTCGGTGACCACCTGGGTTCGCCATCCCTCAGCGCGCCACCTTCACGTAGACGTGATGGTCCCCGGCCGGCCGTCTCACGCTCCCCTAGCGGGAACTTCTGCACGGTAGCCGCCTGGCTCGGGCAGATCCCCCACGACCCGAGCTGAGCGCCCTGTCGCCGTGGGGTGACAGGGCGCTCACTCGGCTCGAGACGAGAAGGCGAGGAGTTGCGCTGCCCATCTGACGGAGATGACCGGAGCTGCCGGGCAGGCCGCGGACGTGCTGTTCGGGGGCGTTCGTCGGGTAGCGACCGGGCCCGGCAGCTGATGCGCGCTCTCGGCTGCCCGCTCACATCGTGGCGACGTCGACCCGCACGGGTACACCGTTCGTGACGATGTCGTATACCGCCGACCGCGCCTGCGACTGCCTCACGAGGGCAGCGAGCTTCTCGGCCTGGTCCTGACCCTTGACATGGAACTGCACGCGAATGCCCTCGAAGCCGTTGCGCACGTCGGGGTCGAGGCCGAAGATCCCCCGCAGGTCGATATCGCCTTCGATGGTGGCGGTCACCTCATCGAGCTCGACACCCCGGGCGGCTGCGATGTTGCCGAGCCCGCTCATGAGGCAGGCACCGAGCGCGTGCAGGAGGTACTCGACCGGCGTCGGGCCGTTGTCGCGGCCGACGAGGACCGGCGGGTGGTCGGTGTGCAACACGGTCTCGGTCTCATGGGTGTGCTCCTGACCGGCCCCGTAGTAGCCGCTGATCACGGCTCGGTTGTGGGTGCCGCTGACCCACCTGTTGGCTACGCGGAACTGGAAGCGGGCCAGGTCGGGCTGGTCGCGGACGGCGTCCAGTGTCGCGAACAGCGCGGCCGTGTCGACTCCGTTGACGGTGGTGGTGGTCATGATGGAATCCCTTCGGTACTCGAGAAGTCAGGCGGCGGTTGCCGTCCGACGGTCGCCGGCCCACGCCGGCATGGAGGCGAGCATGTGTGCCTCCTTGTCCAGGGCCGAGCTGAACCTGCGCTGCAGCTCGGCGAAGCGGGACGGTTCGGGAAACGCGGTGAGTGCGCGGGTGATCTCGAACGTCTCGCGCAAGCCCGCCTCTCGAGCTGCCGCGAACCCCATGAGCGCCTCGTCCTCGCGCTCGGCGTTGTTCAACACGCGGCTCAGGGCCCTAGCCAGCAGCTCGGCGTCGCGAAATGCGTCGGTGATCCCGTGTCCGGTGATGGGGTCGCGGTGGTAGCCGGCGTCACCGACCAGCGCCCAGCCCGGTCCGTGTGGGTGCCGGAGGATGTTCGGCATCCGGGCCACGCCACGCACCGCTCCGACCACCCGGCCGACGCGGCTCCGCTCCGCGAGTCCCGGAGCGATGTGGTCCAGCTCTGAGAGGAGGACCTCGACGCGTCGTGCTCCCGCCCGGCGGAGGCTGTCCAGCAGCGGCATCGGGCGAGACAGCCAGACGCACCCCTGGCCGTGGTGAGTGGGGAAGACGCCCGCGAAGGCCGAGGGAGCGAGGTGGAACTCGAAGCCGTTCCATGCTGGGGACTCGACGTAGGCGTAGAACAGTCCGGCGTTGCTCGAGGAGGTCTCGACGACGGGCGCCCCGACAAGACCGGCGATCGAGGATCGGAGACCGTCCGCGCCGACGACGTAGCGAGCTCCGACCGCGGTCACATGACCGCGGCCGTCCCGCACCGTGACACCGGTGACACGCCCGGCACGATCTCGTAGTACGCCGACGGCGGTCACGCCCTGGCGGACGACGGCGCCGGCACGGTGTGCCTCGTCGGTGAGCAGCGCGTCGAGCACGTAGCGCCGCGGGGCCAGCAGGAGGTCGACGCCGTCGCGGTCCTTGATCCCGCGCACCTCCTCCTCGCCCTCCATCCCGAACGTGACCCGACGCGCGGGTGGGGCGCCTGTCTCCAACAACGGGCTGAGCACTCCCCATCGCGACAGCTGGACGACTGCTCCACGAGCGAGCCCATGCGTCGACACGGTGTCCCGGGGATGCCTGATGCGGTCGAGGAGCACGACGTCATGTCCTGCGCGGGCCAGCAGCATCGCGGTGGCGGCGCCGGCCACGCGGGAACCGATGACGACCACGGCGTGCCTGACGGGCGATGGGGGACGCATCTCGCCTCCTGTTGCGAGAGGTGATGGAGCGTCGCCCACCCTGCGCCAGCGCATGCGCTCGGTCCTTGGAGATCCCGTGGAGACGGTATGGAGACTTCGGGCCGGCGATCGTCAGCCGATCTCCACCGATCCTCCGAGATCGGCCGGGCCACGACGACGACGCTGTCGTCCTCAGCATCCGCCGACCCGATGGAGCCACCCATGAACCCGAACCTGCTGCCGATGCTCGCCCTCGTTCGTGCCCAGGAGATGAGCCGTCGGGCCGAGTCCGCTCACCCTGTGAACCGGTCTCGTCGCCGCAGACGGAGGTGACCCCTGCCGCGGTACGGGAGAGGCGCGCCAGCGCTTCCTCGAACGACCGCGCACCCGCCATGAGGACCCCGATTCCGCTCAGCCCGGATCCGGAGTGCCGTGCCATCATTTCGGCGTGACGTGGACGTTCGCCGGCGGACTGGTGCTCGACACGGCTCTGTTCGAGCTGCGCCGAGACGGACAGGTCGTGTCCATGGAACCGCAGGCCTTCGACGTGCTGACGTACCTCGTCGCCCATCGCGATCGGGTCGTGTCGAAGCAGGAGCTGATGGATGCGGTGTGGGGGAACCGGTTCGTGACGGAGGCCGCGGTCACCAGCCGCATCAAGCAGGCCCGTCGCGTCCTGGGAGACGACGGACGCGGCCAACGCATGATCCGCACCGTGCACGGCAGGGGCTACCGGTTCGTCGCAGACGTCGCCGTCGACGGACCGAGCACCGACAGCGGCGGCTCCACGGGAGGTACGGACGAGCCCCAGGAAGACGCCCCGATCCGGTACACCGTGAGCGACGGGCTGCACATCGCGTATCAGGTCACGGGCGGTGGCGAGCTCGACGTCGTACTGATCCCGGGATTCGTCTCGCACCTCGAGCTCGACTGGGCCCATCCGGCGCACGCACACTTCCTGTACAGGCTCGGTTCGCTGGGCCGGCTGATCCGGTTCGACAAGCGTGGCACAGGGATGAGCGACCGTCCGGAGGGCTTGCCCGACCTGGAGACCCGCATGCACGACGTGCTGGCGGTGATGGACGCGGTCGGCTCCGAGCGAGCGGTGCTGTGCGGATACTCGGAGGGCGGGCCGATGGCGATCCTGATGGCGGCCACACATCCAGAGCGCGTCTCCGCGCTGGTGCTCTACGGCTCATACGCGCGCCGGACGCGCGTTGCCGACTACCCCTGGGCCCAGACCGCAGAGGAACGTCGGCTCTATACCGACCGGCTGATCGAGGAGTGGGACTGGGAGGCGGACCTGCGGAGGCGTTGTCCGTCGGGCGACGTGGCGATGGAGCGCTGGTGGGCTCAACGCATGCGCGCGTCAGCGACGCCTTCCACGATCCGGGCTCTGATGGACATGAACTCCCTGGTGGACGTGCGTGACGTCCTGTCCGCGGTCAGGGTGCCGACGCTGGTGTTGCATCGCACCGGGGACCCTCTGTTCCACTCCGAGGAGGCGCGCTACCTGGCCGACCACATCCCCTCAGCCACCCTGCGCATGCTCGACGGCTCGGACCACTTCGTGGCCGGCGACCCGGACCAGCTCCTCGACGAGATCGAGACATTTGTGTCCACCGTGCCACAGTCTCGGTTCGACTCCCGTGCGCTGGCCGCAGTGGTCGCGATCTCGGGTCCCAGGGCGGTCAGGCTGCTGGACCACCTGGTGGCCGCGGGTGGCCGGCGACGTTCCACGCCGTCGGGCGCCTCCGTCGTCCTGTTCGACGGGCCCGCTACCGCTGTGCGCGCCGCCCTTGCCGGGCTGGACAGCGGGACACGGATCGGCGTCTCCATCGCCGAGGTTCCGCGCCACGCGCAGGAGGTGGACGGAGTCGGCGTCCGTGAGGCCGAGCAGATCGCCAGCGCTGCCCAGCCAGGCGAGATCTGGGTCTCTCCGGCGGCCGGGATGCTGCTCAGCAGCACCGGAATGACGCTGCTGCCGGTGTCCTCGAGCAGGGGGCCGGCGGGCCAGCAGCTGCTGAGAGCGATCGCCTGAGGAGCCAGTTCGGCCCACTCCACAGCGACAGGCTGCCCAGCGCGTCCGTTGTCCCGAACCGCGGAGCGCTTCGGTGCACCTTGCCCTCGAACTGAGCGGCCGAGGACCCGCGCCGTTCCCGCGGCATCAGGTACGGCCGTGAGCGCGGGCGGACCGAACCTTCCGCGCCGCCCTTCCGGGCTCGACAGGGGCGTGGAGGAGATCCCCCAGCTGATCGTCATCGGATCTCCACGTCACCGCCAAGGTTGGCGGCGTTGTGCGCGCAAGGCTCGTCCCATGTCCACAGCCATGTTGCCTCGACGGACACCGGTGGCCGGCGTCCGAGCGGACGCCGTGAGCGACCTGACGGCGATCACCCCCGGGGTCCTGCCGTTCGGGCTGACAGTCGGGATCGTCATCGGCGCCACCCGGATGGGAGACCTGACCGGTCTTCTCGGGGCGCCCCTGGTCTACGGCGGGAGCGCACAGCTGACTGCTGCCACGATGTTCGACCATGGCGCGGGTGTGCTGGCCGTCGTCGGAGCCGCTCTCACGGTGAACGCGCGTCTGCTGCTCTACGGGGCCGCCTTGGCGCCGCGCTTCGAGCACCAACCCCGTTGGTTCCAACTCATCGGACCGCACATGATCATCGATCAGACCTATCTGGCCGCCCTGCGCCGACCTGACCACGCCGGCCGCCGGTTCCGGTACTACTGGCTCTGTCTCGGTCTCGGCCTGATGGCGGTGTGGACCGGCGCGGTCGCCACAGGCCTGCTGCTCGGACCGTTGCTTCCCACGCTCGAGCACCTTTCCCTCGCCCCAGCCGCACTGTTCATCGGGATGCTGGTGCCCAGGCTCCGAGACAGGTCGTCGGTCAGGGCGGCGGTGACGGCATCGGTCATCGCGCCTGTGGTCGCACTCGCCGTCCCCAGCGCCGCCCTGCTCACTGCAGTACTCGCCGGCTTGGTGGCGGCGCGGGCCAGCCGGAGAGAGGAGTCATCGTGAGCGGCTGGCTGCCCATGCTGCTGCTGACCATCGGCTGCTGGGTGGTGCGGGTGCTCTTCACGGGCCTGGTACCTGCCTTGCGGCCCCACCCTCGCACGACCTCGACCTTGGGCTCGCTGGGGCCGGCCGTGCTGGCCGCACTGATTTCCCTTGATGTCTCAACGGGTGTGCGCAGCGACGACGCCACCACGACACTCACGGTGCTCGGGTGCGTCGCCGTCATCGCGGTGGTAGCGCACTGGAGACCCAACCTGGCCGTGAGCGCCGTTCTCGGGCTGGTTTCCATCGTGCTGATCGACCTGGTCCTCCCGTGAACGCCCTGCTCGCCGAACGAGGGATCGATCCGAGACCTTGAGCCGAAAGGTCAATGCGTCCGTCGAGGGCACTGTCCGAGATGCGTGGGACAGGTTTGAGGGCGACCTGACTCCAGCCCGCGAAGGCCGTGCCGGGCGAAACCGCGACGCCGACAGGCGTTTCCGTGGCACATCTGACCAGTGCCCGGAGGTGACCCGATCCAGCATCCGAGGCGCCCACCCGCGGGGATCGATCTCGGCAGGTCTGCCGTGGCCAGACGGAGGGACGGTGGACCGATCCTCGGCGCGCCACCTCCGCTCGCCTCGTCTGGCTGGGCGTGCCTCGCACGAGCGGCCGACACCGCCCCTGGCCTGCGAGAAGTGATCCTGACCGCGAAGGTCATCAGTCGATCAGTCGAGGTAGTCGCGCAGCACCTGTGACCGGCTGGGGTGGCGGAGCTTCGACATCGTCTTGCTCTCGATCTGGCGGATCCGCTCGCGGGTCACGCCGTACACCTTGCCGATCTCGTCCAGGGTCTTCGGCTGGCCGTCGGTGAGGCCGAAGCGCATGGAGACCACGCCGGCCTCGCGTTCCGACAGGGTGTCGAGGACGGCGTGCAGCTGCTCCTGCAGCAGGGTGAAGCTGACGGCGTCCGCCGGCACGATCGCCTCGGAGTCCTCGATGAGGTCGCCGAACTCACTGTCGCCGTCCTCACCGAGCGGGGTGTGCAGCGAGATCGGCTCGCGGCCGTACTTCTGGACCTCGACGACCTTCTCGGGCGTCATGTCCAGCTCCTTGGCCAGCTCCTCTGGGGTCGGCTCGCGGCCGAGGTCCTGGAGCATCTGCCGCTGCACCCGAGCGAGCTTGTTGATGACCTCGACCATGTGGACCGGGATCCGGATGGTCCGGGCCTGGTCGGCCATCGCGCGGGTGATCGCCTGCCGGATCCACCAGGTGGCGTACGTCGAGAACTTGTAGCCCTTGGTGTAGTCGAACTTCTCGACAGCGCGGATCAGCCCGAGGTTCCCCTCCTGGATCAGGTCGAGGAAGAGCATGCCGCGGCCGGTGTACCGCTTCGCCAGGCTGACGACCAGACGCAGGTTGGCCTCCAGCAGGTGGTTCTTGGCACGGCGTCCGTCCTCGGCGATCCACTCGAGCTCCTCCTCGAGCTTCGCGGAGATCTTGCCCCCCTTGCCGAGCTTCTCCTCGCTGAACAGTCCCGCCTCGATCCGCTTGGCGAGCTCGACCTCCATCTCGGCGTTCAGCAGCGGGACCTTGCCGATCTGCTTGAGGTAGTCCTTGACCGGGTCGGCGGTCGCGCCGGCGACCATGACCTGCTGCTCGGGCTCACCGGTGTCGTCGGCGTCGGAGACGACGAAGGTCGCCTCCTTCTCGTCCTCCTCGATCGACGGGTCGGTCGCGACGTCCTTCTCGAACTGCTCGTCGGAGATGTCTGGCAAAACCTTCTTGCCGTCTGGCCCCAGCTCGACGTCGTCGAGGGTCACGGGCTCGGTGGCCGCGGGCGCTTCGGTGTCGACGGGAAGGGCGTTGTTCGTCGCCGCGGTCTTCGTCGCCGGCACCTTCTTGGCGGCCGGAGCCGACTTCGAAGGGCTGGTCTTCGTACTCGGCGCCTTCTTGGCCGGCGGCTTGCTCGCCGCCTTGGTCGCCGTCTTGCTCGCCTGCTTGGTGGCCTGCTTGGTCGCCGTCTTCGCCTGGCTCGTCGTCGTCTTCTTGCGCGCGGTCGAGGACACGAACACCTCTCGTCAGGGCTGTCTGGGCGCGGCAAGGCCCGGTTTGGTCAAGAGCCGCAGTCACATTCTGCCATGGACAGGGTGAGCACCACGAAGCGGGAACCACCTGGAGGACGGTCCTCCCGTGCAGCCGGGCCCTTCGTCCCGCCCCAGGTCAGGCGGTGGCCTGGGCGGCCTTCACCGCGGCCTTCTCCTGCTGCTTGTCGGCCCCCCTGTTGGTTACCGATGAGTGTAGTTGGCACTTCGACGCTGACCTGCACGAACTGCGTGACCCTGGCTTCCGCCTCGCCGCAGCCCCGCCCGCGCCACGTGGTGACCGGTTGTCGTTTCATTGACGTCGGCGCGGTCCGCGCGCACAGTGGCAGGAAGAAAGGGTGCTTTGGCCATCAGTGAGGTACCAGCATGAAGCGTCGAACTCCAGTGACAGTATTGGCCACCCTTGCCGTGTCGATGGCGCTCAGTGTGCCGTCGGCATCCGGTGCACCCGAAGCGGTCCCGATGTGCTTCGGTCAGGCGCCGACCATCATCGGCACCGGCGGCGATGACACCCTAGTCTCCAGGGGCGCGGCGGATGTGATTGTCGGCCTCGGCGGCAGTGACACCATCATCGGTAACGGTGGCGATGACCTCATCTGCGGCGGCAGCGGGAACGACTTCACCCTCGACGGCGGACGCGGCGACGATCGCATCCAGGGAGGACCAGGCGACGACGGAGCCATGTGGGGTGGCGACGGCAACGACATCATGCTCGGTGGGAGTGGCGACGACTACGCCTGGGGCTTCGCGGGGAACGACACAATGCGCGGCGGCGATGGCGATGACTACGTGGAGGGGCGTGGAGGCAAGGACACCCTCTATGGCGGTAACGGTCAGGATCGGCTGATCGACCTGGAAGACTCCGTGGACGGTGATCAGACCTACTTCGCCGACCGGCTCTACGGCGGAGCAGGTAACGACTTGCTGTCCGCCTACTCCTACAAGGGCGGAGGCACACAGCACCCGGCGGACCTCCTCGACGGCGGCTCCAACGTCACCCCAGACGGCCCCTTCCCGTTCGAGGACCAATGTGACGGCGACCCGGAGGACATCATCGTCAACTGCGAGACGGTCACCATCATCGTCGACCCCCCGACATGAGCGAGGGCGAGTAGCTGGTCGCACGGCAACGAGTCGGGTGGAGCAGGGGGCTTGAGGCTTCTCACGGCAGCCGGGCCGGCGCTGCATACGCCGCGTCCTCGTCCTCAGCCCCATCGAGGCCAGCCATCGCGACACAGCTCAGGCCTAGAAATGCGGCGATACCCCATGCGACGCTGAGCACGAGGACGAATCCGTGCCACATCTCGATGATCCACATATCGCGACGGTAGGGGTTCCGCGTGACGTCGCGCGGAACTTTCAATGAACGTCCCGGACATCCTTTCGAACAGACATGGCGATGCCCCGGTCTCGGGTCCCGGGGCATCGCCGTACTGGTCGGCGCCGCTGAGGATCTACAAGCTGCACCAGCGGCCCGACGCGAGGTGCTCGTCGACGGCACCTGGTACTCGGCGAGCTCCGCGGCACCTCGCGACGCGGCGGCGTAGACCTGTGCAACGTCTCCTGGAGGCGGCCGAGGATGACGCGCATCCACACGGTGGCGGCGCAAGCGAGTCAGGCTGCTTGAGTCGGCCAACAGGGCTGGTCGACGCAATCAGCGACGCACCGGCGAGACGCCCTAAGCCTTGCACTGAACGGAACGCCCGCCGGTGTGACCCCCGAGTCACCGGCGGGTGTCTCGCGTCTCCGAGAAGCGCACTCACGGGTTGGTCGCTAGGCCGCCACCCAGGCGTCGAAAATCATGCCCTCGAACCAGTCGAACCCAGTCAAAGCGGTGGACTCGGCCTTCGCGCCCAAGGCGAGGTTGGCGGTATTGGAGACCGAACCGAGGCCGCCTGAGACGGTCTTGCTTCGTGGACCGAGGGAGTCCACCTGCAGCGTGATGCTGGTCGAGGTCTTGGTGCATGTGACGGCGTGGCGAAGGCTGTCGGCCAAAGTCGTGGTCCCCTGGATCGCGGCCAATACCTTGGTTCCGTCGTTACGGACGGTCTTGGCGACGCATCGTGCCAGGGCCTTGCCGTTGACGTTCTTCACCTCGATCTTGTAGTCGCCACCCTTGGTGGTGGCCAGTCCCTTCCGTAGGACGTCGTAGGTCTCACCGACCGGCGAAGGGGGCTCGGTCATGCTCAGGGTGACGCCCCACGAGAAGTCAGCTGATCCAGGGTTGAGCGTTCCCGAGGTCGGTACGATCACGCGCGAGTCGACGCCGTTGAAGCGGTAGCCATCGCCGTCTCCGACGACGCTGTAATTGGTCCCGTCGTTGCCATTTCCCGACGAGTCGAAAGCAGTGGGGCTGGCGACCTCATCGAGCAGCCAGTGAGCGCGGTAACTCCCGGCGGCCGAGGCATCGGGCGCCACGGCTAGTGACAGCAACGCCACGGCGGCAAAGGTAGCGACGGCGGGGCGCAGAAACATAGCGGCTCCGAGTGCCGAGGATGTCCCACGGCGATGTCAGGGGGAAGGGACGGAGGGGGGAGGGGAGGGGAGGGACCGAAAGACCCTAAGTCATCCTGCCTCTGGCTGCAATGCCAAGACTGGGCCAGGAGGCCCGTCACTTGACAGCCGGGGTTGGAGGCGGCGATCTCCTCCTGGCGCTCCATGTAGGGCGTCAGGTCGATCGGGTAGGTTCCTGGAGCCGTCGTCCAGACTGAGGGTCCCCGTGGGGAGTCCCGTCATGACCGCGGCCTCACGTGCTCGCTCGGTGGCGGAAACCGCGGCTCCGGTTCGAGGTCCGCGAACAACTGCAAGGCGCGCTTCTGCCGGGCTCCGCGCCACTGGAACGCGGCCTCGGCCTCGGCCGCCTTGCGCTGCCGGTACGCCGCCGCCGCCTCGCCCATCCTGGTGACGTGCACCTTTCCTCCACTCCGGCCTCGCCGGGTCGTCGGCGTACGGCGAGATATCCCGCCCCACGCCGGAGCGCTCGGCGACGTCGTATGACGTGGCCGCGCCGACGTGCAGGATGCGGCCAACGCAGCCCGTGGCCTCGATTCGGACATCCGGGCGTGGTCCGTAATCGCTCATGAGACTTCCCTTTCCGGCTGCTGGATCGGGTGGTAGACGTACTGGTCAGCTCCCGCGGCGAGCTCGTCCCAGGTCTCGCCGGCCTTCTCGAGCCGCTCGGCATGGGCGCCGGTCCTCACCCATTCCCGCAGGTGATGATCGCTCCGGTCGGGTCGCCTAGCGTGGATCAGCCGGTGACGGGGAACCTGGCCCAGTTGTTCGCCACGACCCCGTTCACCCTGCCGAACTCGCCGCCGGCGACCAGGTAGCCGGCTCCGTCGGAGATGGTGAAGACGCCCCAGAACCCGGTGAAGCTGGGGACGAACGAGGTGTCCTGGGCTCCGTTGGTGGCGCTGACCTTGAGGAGCTTG
>JBKPTA010000045.1:0-13072 GCA_046735295.1 Actinomycetota bacterium
ATCGGCCTGGGCACGGTCTGGATCCTCGACGGCCTCGAGGTGACGATCGTCGGGTCGATGACCGACGCGCTCAGGCCGACGAGCACCGGCATCGGTCTGAGCAGCTGGGGGGTCGGCTTCGCAGGAGCCATCTATGTCGCCGGTGCGTGCCTCGGTGCCTTGTTCTTCGGACAGCTCACCGACCGGTTCGGCCGGAAGAGGCTGTTCATGATCACGCTGGCGGTGTACCTCCTGGGCACGGTGCTGACGGCGTTCTCGATGAACCCGACCTGGTACTTCGCGTGCCGGTTCATCACCGGTGCGGGCATCGGTGGCGAGTACGCCGCCATCAACTCCGCGATCGACGAGCTGATCCCCGCTCGCTACCGGGGCCGCGTGGACATCGCCATCAACGGTTCCTTCTGGGTCGGCGCCGCAGCCGGTTCGCTGCTGACGATCCCGCTGCTCGACCCGACCGTCCTCGACCCGTCGTACGGCTGGCGGTTCGCCTTCGCGCTCGGGGCGATCCTCGCCCTCGGCGTGCTCTTCGTCCGCCGCAACGTACCCGAGAGCCCGCGCTGGCTGTTCATCCACGGCCGTGAGGACGAGGGGGAGGAGGTCGTCCGCGACATCGAGGCCAGGGTGGCCGAGCAGACCGGGCGGGAGCTGCCGGGTACGCGCGACCAGATCACTGTCCGCCAACGGAAGACCATCCCGCTGACGCTGATCGCCCGGACCGTGTTCACGATGTACCCGAAGCGCACCGTCCTGTGTCTGTCGCTGTTCGCCGGTCAGGCGTTCCTGTACAACGCGTTCTTCTTCACCTACGGCGACACCCTCGGCACGTTCTTCGGCGTGACCCAGTCCGGGTACTACCTGGCAGTCTTCGCCGCCAGCAACTTCCTGGGCGCGCTCGTGCTGAGTCCGTTGTTCGACCGGGTCGGCCGGGTCCCGATGATCACCGGCACCTACGTGCTCTCGGGCGTGCTGCTCGGGATCACCGGGATGATGCTCGGCAACCTCGACGCGAAGACGCTGACCCTGATGGGCGCGATCGTGTTCTTCTTCGCGTCCGCCGGAGCGAGCGCGGCGTACCTGACCGCGAGCGAGGTCTTCCCGATGGAGACGCGAGCGCTCTGCATCGCGTTCTTCTACGCCGTCGGCACGGCGCTCGGTGGCATCACCGGGCCGTTGCTGTTCGGCAAGCTGCTCTCGGACGCCTCGGCGAGCAAGGACATCACGACCATCGCGGCGGGCTACTTCATCGGCGCTGTGCTGATGATCCTCGGTGGTGTCGTCGAGGCCTTCCTCGGCGTCAGGGCCGAGGGCAGGTCCCTGGAGGACATCGCCAAGCCGCTCACGGCCGAGGACGTCGACACGGGCGGCCAGCGACCGGCAGCGGCGCCCGCCTGAGACCCGGCGGGCAGGACCGGGAGGAGGGCGAGCAGCCGGCCGACGCCACCGGCGAGGGCGAGCACGGAGGGCCCACGGGACCGGCAGGTCGTCCACGAGATGGTCGGATCGTACGGGCCCTGGAGGAGCAGGGACCTCAGCAGCGGGACGACCTGGAGCGACTGGTGGGCGCGCCGTACCGGGAGGCCGGCCGGTTCGACCGCGCGATGACCCGGGCGGCGGCCGACGGCCTGGTCGGGCACGGTGCCGACGACCGCTTGGCAGGCGGGCTGAGGCGCTGTCACGGGGGCCAGCCGCGGTGAGGGGGTGAGGTTCGTCCCCCCTTAGGGGTGTGCCTCGGTCATGGACCGAGTGGTAGACCGGGGGTGAGTGGTTGAGCACCCATGCCACGACGTCCCAGGAGCGACCCGAAAGGTGCGTGTCTCGTGGCTACCGTCGCGTCTGAGTCCCCACCCCGATATCCGTCGTCTCCGGAGGAGATCTCGGCGGAGCGTACTCACCTGCCACGACGGGAGGCGACGGAGCGGCTGCTCGCGCTGGTCGCCGAGGCCGGCGACGACGACGAGCGGCGCCGCCTGCAGGACCGGATCGTCGAGGTGAACCTGCAGATCGCGGTCGACGTGGCCCGGCGCTACCGGTCCCGCGGAGTGCCGATAGAGGACCTCGAGCAGGTCGCCTGCCTCGGTCTGGTCAAGGCGGCCCGTGGGTACGACCCGTCCCGCGCGACGGACTTCCTGAGCTACGCGGTCCCTACGATTCGCGGCGAGGTCCGCCGATACTTCCGTGACCACGGGTGGACCGTGCGCCCTCCGCGCACCGTGCAGCAGGCACAGGCCCGGATCACCGCGGTCGAGTCCGACCTGTGCCAAGAGCTCGGGCGGGCCCCACGGCCCAGCGAGATCGCGGAGCGGCTCGACCTGGACCTCGACCTCGTCGTCGAGGCGCTGGCAGCCAACGGCTGTTTCTCCCCGACGTCCCTCGACGCGACCCCACTCGGTGCCGAGAACGGCATCGGCGAGCGGCTCGGTGAGGACGACGTGTCCTTCGAGAGTGCCGAGGCCCGCGTGGCGCTCAAGCCCCTGCTGGCCCACCTGGACCGCCGGGAGCGCATCATGCTCGAGATGCGGTTCTTCAAGGGCGCGACCCAGTCGGAGATCGGCGAGGTGCTCGGCATCACCCAGATGCAGGTCTCCCGGCTCCTCTCCGCGCTGCTGGCCCGGCTCCGGGACGAGCTGGGAGACTCCGCCTGAGCCGGTGAACCGCCCGGCCGCGGCCGCGAACGGGATGATCCGTGTCGCGGCCACTGGTGATCTGCGCCGTCGTGGGTACGCAGGAGGACATGGCGGAGGACGAGTCCACCTCGACCGTGCTGGTGGCGGGCACGGCGAACCTGCTGATCGCCGTTGCGAAGCTGATGGCCGGGCTTGCGTCCGGGTCGTCGGCGATGCTCTCCGAGGCGGCCCATTCGCTGGGCGACACCATGAACCAGATCTTCCTGATGGCCGCAGTCCGCCGCAGCCGCAAGCCCCCGGATCCTCGGCACCCGTTCGGCTACGGCATGGAGCGGTACTTCTGGTCGCTGCTCGCAGCGGTCGGGATCTTCGTGCTCGGAGCGGGCTTCTCGGCCTACCAGGGAGTCGAGTCGCTGATGACCTCCGGGGAGGAGGGCTCGCCGACCTGGTCGTTCGTCGTACTCGGTCTCTCCTTCCTGTTCGAGGGCACGTCGTTCGCCAAGGCCATGGTGCAGCTCCGTGGTGACTCGGCCGGAGCGGACGGCGGAGCGCTCCACTACCTACGCCATGACGCTGACCCCGCCCTCCGGGCGGTGGTCTGGGAGGACGGAGCGGCGCTGGTCGGGCTGCTGCTCGCGGCAGGCGGTCTGGGGCTCGACACCCTGCTCGGCGGCCGCACCTGGGACGGCGTGGCGTCACTGGCCATCGCCGCGCTCCTGGTGGGCGTTGCCTACGGTCTCGGCCGGCAGAACCAGCAGTTCCTGATCGGCAAGGCCGCCCCGGAGGACCTCCAGCGCGACATCGCCGACCTGATCGCCGAGGCAGAGGGAGTCGACAGCGTGCTGGAGCTGATGACCATGCGGATGTCCCCCGACGAGGTGCTGGTCGCCGCGCGCGTCGACCTGGCCGACCACCTCACTCCCGAGGACGTCGAGCGCGCGGCCGACGAGATCGACGATCTGGTCAAGGACCGGTTCCCGCAGGTTCGGCATCTGTTCCTCGACCCGACGCCCGACACCGCGGAGAAGTCAGCCGAGACGCGTGGCTAGCCTGAGCCCGTGACGCCGGAGGAGTCGGCTCAGGAGACCGCGCGGCGGAGCGCGGAGGCCATGTGGGCGGGCGACCGGGCGAGTCGCGAGCTCGGGATGAGCCTGGACGCCGTCGGGCCGGGCACGGCGACACTGTCCATGACACTGACCGAGACCATGGTCAACGGTCATGCGATCGGGCACGGCGGCTACACCTTCACCCTGGCCGACAGCGCGTTCGCGTTCGCCTGCAACTCCTACAACCGCTCGACCGTCGCCGCGGGCGCCGAGATCCGGTTCCGCCGGCCCACCCGCCTGGGCGACCGGCTCGTCGCGGCCGCCACCGAGCGTGAGCGCATCGACCGCGACGGTGTGTACGACGTACTGGTCACCGTCGACGAGGAGGTGGTCGCGATCTTCGTCGGACGCAGCAAGGAGATCGGCGGAACGCTGTTCCCCGAGGGCTGACCCGGTGTGGCCCGCGGCCTAGCCTCTCCCTCATGAGCGGCGAGATCCCGACCTTCGGCCGAGCCGAGCTCGAGGAGCTGCAGCTCGAGCGGCTCCGCCAGACCGTGGCCCGGGTCCGCACCCACGTGCCGCACTACACCCGTGCGTTCGAGGAGGCCGGCGTCGGACCGGAGCAGCTGGCCTCGCTGGAGGACCTCGGGCGCTTCCCGTTCACCACCAAGGCCGACCTGCGGGCGAACTACCCCTTCGGGATGTTCGCGGTGCCACGGGAGGAGGTGAACCGGGTCCACGCGAGCAGCGGCACCACCGGGCAGCCCACCGTGGTGGGCTACACCGCCGCGGATCTCGACACCTGGTCGGAGCTGATGGCCCGGTCGATCCGAGCGGCCGGAGGTCGACCCGGTGACGTCGTGCACATCGCCTACGGCTACGGGCTGTTCACCGGTGGTCTCGGTGCGCACTACGGCGCGGAGCGGCTCGGCTGCACCGTGGTGCCGGTCAGCGGCGGGATGACCGAGCGTCAGGCGCAGCTGATCGTGGACTTCCGGCCGCGGGTCATCATGGTGACCCCGTCGTACTTCCTGGCCATCCTGGACGAGCTGGAGTCGCAGGGCGTCGACCCGAAGCAGACCAGCCTCGAGATCGGGATCTTCGGCGCCGAGCCGTGGACCGACGAGATGCGGCGGACGGTCGAGGCCAGGACCAACCTGCGAGCGGTCGACATCTACGGCCTCTCGGAGGTGATGGGTCCGGGCGTCAGCCAGGAGTCCGGCGAGACACAGGACGGCCTGCACGTGTGGGAAGACCACTTCCTCCCCGAGGTCGTCGACCCGCTGACGCTCGAGCCGGTCCCCGACGGGACCGAGGGCGAGCTGGTGTTCACCAGCCTGACCAAGCAGGCGATGCCGGTGATCCGCTATCGCACCCGGGACCTGACCCGGCTGCTGCCGGGGACGGCGTACCCGGCGTTCCGGCGGATGCAGAAGGTCACCGGGCGCACCGACGACATGATGATCGTGCGCGGCGTGAACCTCTTCCCTACCCAGATCGAGGAGCAGATCCTCGCCGTCGAGGGACTGGCCCCGCACTACACGTGCATCCTGACCCGACCCGGCAACCTGGACGAGCTGACCGTCCGGGTCGAGTCCGCAGACGACGTGGACGAGGACGGCGCAGCCTCGCTCGAGGCCGCACTCGCCGAGCGGGTCAAGAGCCGGATCGGGGTGACCGCCGGCGTGGAGGTGGTGGCGCCGCACGCCCTCGAACGGTCGACCGGCAAGGCCCGGCGGATCGAGGACCGCCGCAGCCGCTGAACCGACCCGGCGCTCCCGGGCCGGTCGCTAGGCGTGCGGGAGCCCGGACTTCGTGCAGAGGTTCGTTCCGATCGCGTCGGTGTGGTCACCCCGGATCAGCGCGAACATCTGCTTGGACCGGGTCGGGTCCAGGTGGACACCGAGGTCGCTGATGGGCACGACGCAGGTGAGGCTCGCGTGGGTCATGCCCCAGGCGAACCGGCCCATCCCGAAGACGCTGAGGTCCTGGTCGACGCTGAGGCTGTCGGCCGACGACATGTTGAGGTGCCAGTAGCGGAACGGGTTGAGGAAGGTCCACGGGGAGAGGGCCTTGTGCCCGACGGCGTTCACGACCTCGCGCTGCTGGCCACCGCGGGCGATGTCGCCGAGCTTCGGATCGGCGTGGCGGGACCGCGCGTAGGCGAGGGCGACCCGCCCGTCGGCGTGCTGGCACCCCTTCTTCACGTGGAGGTTGGCCAGCTTGTCGTTCATGTCGTGGCTCGGGCAGATCGTGATGCCGCCGACCGCGTCCACGACGTTGACGAACCCGCCGAACCCGATCTCGACGTAGTGGTCGATGTGGATCCGGGTGAGGTCCTCCACGGTCCGGACGAGCAGCGGGGGGCCGCCGTAGGCGAACGCGGCGTTGATCTTGGTGGTGCCGTGCCCGGGGATCGGCACGATCGAGTCGCGCGGGATCGACATCAGCAGGGTCGGGCCGGAACCGTCGTGGAGCAGCATGATCGTGTCGGTGCGCTGGCCCGAGTCGTTGCCGGTGTGCAGCTGCTTGCGCTGCTTGGCGGTCAGCCCCTTGCGGGAGTCGCTACCGACGATCAGGTAGTTCGTACCGGGAGTATCGGCGGGGCGACGGCCGGACGGGAACGCGTCGACCTGCGACACGTTCTTCCACGCGAAGACCGGCACGGCGACGAGGTAGACCAGCCACAGCACCAGGATCAGCCAGAGGTAGCGGAGCCTGAACCGGGGCCGGCCCAGCCGCCCGAACCAACGGCCCACGCCGCCGAGGAACGTCGAGCCCGTGCCGGCCGAGGCCGGCGGCGAGGGCGCCGGGCTGTCACGGGGCTCGCGTGCGGCCGGGGAAACGCCGGGCTGCTCGCGCGCCACCGTGGGCATGACGCGCGTCTCGTCCGGGCGTGGCGCGCGCGGTACCGGGCGGGTGTCGTCGGGGTCTGCCGGCGGGTCGCCGTCGTCAGGCGGCCGGCCGTCGGCCCCTCCACGACCGCGCGAGCCGCCGTACAGCCAGTCGTCGGACATGCCCGCGAGGCTACCGGCCGGCTGACAACGCACCTGCATTCGGCGCGTCGGTCCACCCTGTGACCCCTGTGGCTGGTGATACTGGCGAGGCTACTTCCCCAGCACAGGAGATCATGTCCATGGGGCTGCCCGACTCTTCCCCCGGGTTGCTCGACCCGATCCGCGCTCGCGCTACTGCCGGCGACCGCGCCGCTCGGGTCCGGTACCGGCGTGCGCTGATGCTGATGGTGATGACCGTGGTCGTCCCGGGCTCGGCCCAGCTCGTCGCCGGGAACCGTCGCATCGGCCGGCTCGCGACGCGGCTCTGGGCGGCTCTGGTCGTGGCCGGTGCCGTGGGCGTGGTGCTCGCCACGTTCCACCACCAGTACGTGTTCTGGTTCGTGTCCGACCCGACGGTGCTCGGGATCCTCCGGGCGGGCCTGATGGCCCTGGCGGTGGGCTGGGCGTTGCTGTTCCTGGACGCCTGGCGGATCGGCCAGCCGCTCTCGCTCTCGATGGGCCACCGTCGCGCCGTCGTCGGCCTCAACGGCGCCCTCTGCTTCTCGGTCGCCGGCGCGCTGCTGTTCGGCGCGCATCTGGTCGGTGTACAGCGCAGCTTCATCGTCACGATGTTCTCCGGAGACACGGTGCACGGCGCTCACGACGGTCGCTACAACGTGCTCCTGGTCGGCGGCGACTCCGGGGCCGGTCGCTGGGGCCTCCGGACCGACTCGCTGACGGTGGCCAGCATCGACGAGAACACCGGGAAGACGGTCCTGATCGGCCTGCCGCGGAACATGACGAACTTCCCGTTCGCGAAGGGGTCCGTGATGCGCCGGGCGTGGCCGCACGGCTTCGACTGCGGCTACCCGAGCTGCGAGCTGAACGGCGTGAACACCTGGGTCGGAGACCACCTCAGGCTGTTCAAGGGCGTGAAGAACCCCGGCATGGATGCGACGATCTCTGCGGTCGAGGGGATCACGGGCCTGAAGATCAACTACTGGGCCTTCGTCAACCTGGCCGGCTTCCGCGGGCTGGTCGACGCGGTCGGTGGCGTCACTCTCAACGTCCGGCAGCCGATCCCGGTCGGCGGACTCGGCTCCGACGTCACCGGCTACATCAAGCCCGGCATCCGCAGGCTCAACGGCTTCGACACGCTCTGGTTCGCCCGGTCGCGGGACAGCTCCGACGACTACTCCCGGATGGCGCGGCAGAAGTGCGTGATGAACGCGATGCTCCACCAGATCAGCCCGCAGACCGTCCTCACCAACTTCGAGAAGATCGCCAAGGCGTCCTCCCAGATGGTGTCCACCGACATCCCGGCCACCGAGGTCGACACCTTCATGGCCCTGGCCCTGAGAGCGAGGAGTCAACCGGTCGCCACCCTCTCTCTGGTCCCCCCGCTGGTGAACACCGCCGACCCCGACATCGCGGAGATCCGGCAGAAGGTGACGACCGTCATCGCGGCCTCGGAGCACCCCCCGGCCCACACCGCGCACCACAAGAAGCAGCCCAGCACGGTCACCGGCGGCTCCATCGGCTCGCTGAGCGCCGGTTACGCCGCGAACCAGGCCAGCAACCTCGGCGCCGTCTGCTGACCGCCCGGCGGCTCGGTGACCGGTCGGGGGACCGGTCTGGTGGACTTCGGGCATGGACCTCGAGTTCTCCGGCCGGATGTTCGAGTGGCGCGGCCCTGCGCCGTACCACTTCGTCGCCGTGCCCGACGACGAGGCCGAGGAGCTCCGTGACGCTGCGGCGTACGTCACCTACGGCTGGGGGATGATCCCGGTACGTGGCCGCATCGGTGGCACCGACTTCACCACCTCCTTGTGGCCCAAGGACGGCGGGTACGTCGTGCCGATCAAGGACGCCGTCCGCAAGCCCGAGCGTCTCCGGCTCGGTGACGAGGTCACGGTTCGTCTGCACGTGGAGGTGTGACGGTCGTGGTGACCATCGGCTTCATCTGGCTGGCCGTGCTGTCCGACGCGGTCTACGGTGCGGACCTCGTCGGCCGGCACGCGAGCCCGATGCAGTCGACCACGATCCTGTCGGCCGTCTTCGTCGGCTTCTTCGCGTTCCTGGGCTCCCTGGCCGGGGCCGAGAGGGCCTTCCGGCGCGGAGACGGGCCCCGGCCGTAGCCGACGACGGTCGCGCTGCGTCGCCCGTGCCCGGGCACGGTGCCGTCGTACGCCACTAGGGTTTCGACGTGACCGAGGACCCCCGCATCGCCGCTGTCGTGGTCACCTACAACCGCCGGGAGATGCTCGAGCGACTGGTGAAGGTGCTCGCCGACGTGCCGGGCCTCGACGAGGTGCTCGTCGTCGACAACGCGTCGACGGACGGGACGGGGGAGTGGCTCACGCGCCTCGAGGGCGGCCGGGTGCTCGCGCGCACGTTGACCGAGAACACCGGCGGCGCCGGCGGGTTCCACGAAGGGATCCGCTGGGCGCTGGAGCGCGGTGCGGAGCTGGTCTGGCTGATGGACGACGACGGCGTGCCGGAGAGCGGCTGTCTCGCGGCGCTGCTGGCCCATGGGGACGATCTCGACTTCTGGGGGCCGGTGGTGGTCGACGAGGCGGACCCCGAGCGGCTGGTGTTCCCGATCCGCCTCCCCGGCGGCACGCGCGTGGTCCGCGCGATGGCGGACGTACGCCGCGCGGCGGTGGGAGGAGTGATCCGCGGGATCGTCATCCCCTTCAACGGCGTGCTGGTGACCCGCGAGCTCGTGGAGCGGATCGGGCTGCCCCGGGCCGAGTTCTTCATCTGGGGCGACGACCACGAGTACCGGCTGCGCGCCGAGCGCGCAGGCGCCCGGATCGCCACCGTGGTGGACGCTCGGATCGACCACCCGTCCGTCGGTGCGCTCGGGACTCCGATGGCGTTCCGCCGGACGACCTACAACGACACCCCGAGCGACCTCAAGCACTACTGCATGGCGCGCAACAACCTGGTCAACCTGCGCGAGTACGGCGGAAACCTGCACGCGCTGGCCTTCGTCGCCAAGACGCTGTGGTTCTACACCTTCACGCGACGTGACCCGAGACGCCTCCGGCTGAGCATGCAGGCGTGGCGCGACGCGCTCCGCGGCGACTTCACGTCCCATCAGAGGTTCCTGCGATGAGCGACGTCCTCCCCGCACCCTCGACCGGCGAGAGTGTCGCGGTCGTGGTCGTGACCTTCAACCGGGCCGACCTGCTCGGGCGCACCCTCGACGGCCTGGGCGCCCAGACCCATCAGCCGGACGCCGTCATCGTGGTCGACAACGCCAGCACCGACCACACGCGCGAGGTCCTCGACGCGCATCGCGGACTGCCGCTGCAGCGGGTCCACCTCGACACCAACACCGGCGGCTCGGGTGGCTTCCGCGCAGGGGTCGAGGCGGCGTACGACCAGGGCTTCGACCGCATCTGGCTGATGGACGACGACGTGGTGCCCGCTCCGGACTGCCTGTCCCTGCTGATGGCCGCCGACGAGCCCTGCCTGATGGCGGTCCGCGAGGACGTCCACGGGCACCTGGTCGAGAAGGCCGCCATTCACTTCGACCTGACCCGTCCGTGGTCGATCCGGCCGAAGCGCGCCACCGTCGAGGCGACGTACGGCGACCGGCGCGCCATGCCCGAACGAGTCGAGATCCAGATCGTGGCCTTCGAGGGGTTCCTGGTCCGGCGCGAGGTGATCACGACGATCGGGCTTCCCGACGAGTCGTTCTTCATCTTCTACGACGACGTCGACCTCGCCCTGCGCGCCCGGGGCGCGGGCTACCGCATTTGGGCGGTCCGCGACGCCGTGCTGGTACGGCAGCTCGACTTCGACCAGCAGCATGCCCTCGACACGTGGAAGGGCTACTACATGTATCGCAACCTCTTCGCGGTGCACTTCCGGTACGGCGCCAACCCCCTGGTACGGGCCAAGCCGTACCTGATCGCCACCGGCGTCCTCGCGCTGAGCCCGGTCCGGGGCGGTCGGGCCGAGGCCGGCAACGTGATCCGCGCCATCCGCGGCGCTCGGGCGATGCGCTCGATTCCAGGTTCGACCCCCCACCCTCGGTAGACTGACGCAACGACCCGATAGGGACCCGATACAGGAGTTTCGACCTTGTCCAAGCCCGACCTCGTCGTCGTCGGCTCGGGATTCTTCGGCCTCACCATCGCTGAACGGTGTGCCAACGAGCTCGACCTCGACGTCCTCGTTCTCGAGCGACGCCGACACCTCGGCGGCAACGCCTACAGCGAGTCGGACCCTGAGACGGGCATCGAGGTGCACGTGTACGGCGCGCACCTGTTCCACACCTCGAACGAGCGGGTGTGGGAGTACGTCAACCGCTTCACGTCGTTCACCCACTACCAGCATCGCGTCTTCGGCCAGTACCAGGGCCAGGTCTACTCCCTGCCGATGAACCTCGGCCTGATCAACCAGTTCTTCGGTCGTAGCCACACGCCGGACGAGGCGCGCGAGCTGATCGCCAAGCAGGCCAGCGAGATCGCCACCGAGGACGCCCAGAACCTCGAGGAGAAGGCGATCAGCCTGGTCGGACGGCCGCTGTACGAGGCGTTCATCAAGGGATACACCGCCAAGCAGTGGCAGACCGACCCCACCGAGCTGAGCGCCGACATCATCACCCGCCTCCCGGTCCGCTACAACTTCGACAACCGCTGGTTCAACGACACCTACGAGGGCCTCCCGGTCGACGGCTACACGGCGTGGCTGACCAGGATGGCCGACCACCCGAGGATCGAGATCAGGCTGGACACCGACTTCCTCGACCCCGCGAACGGGCTGCGCGAGGAGCACACCGGCCGGGTCCCGATCGTCTACACGGGCCCCGTCGACGAGTACTTCGGCCACAGCGAAGGCCGGCTGTCCTGGCGAACGGTGGATCTCGAGGCGGAGGTCAAGCACGTCGACGACTTCCAGGGCTGCGCGGTGATGAACTACAACGACCAGAACGTGCCCTGGACCCGCATCCACGAGTTCAAGCACTTCCACCCCGAGCGGACCTATCTCCCGGGCAAGACCGTGATCGTGCACGAGTACAGCCGGTTCGCCGAAGAGGGTGACGAGCCGTACTACCCGATCAACACCGCCGACGACCGCGCCACGCTCCTGCGGTACCGCGAGCTGGCCAAACGTGAGCCGATGGTGCTGTTCGGCGGCCGCCTCGGCACCTACCAGTACCTCGACATGCACATGGCCATCGGGTCAGCCCTCTCGATGTTCGACAACAGGCTCCGCCCTCACTTCGACCAGGGTGCCGAGCTCGCCAGCGGAGGAGTGGCCGACTCATGACCAAGCGTCTTCTCCAGCGACAGATCCTGCCCCTCGACCGGGACACCGACGTCATGGCGCTGTACGTCGACCCCGAGCAGGCGCGGCTCGACGCCGACAAGTACCACGTCGGCGGCAACCGCGCCGCCAAGGAGCTCAACCAGGCGGCGATCCGCCAGGCTACGTCGACCGGCGTCAGCGTCCACCCCGATCAGATCGAGTCCCGCACGGCGCTGCGGGTGCTCCAGGGCCAGCGGCTGTCGTTCGGCACGTACTTCAACGCCTTCCCCGCGTCGTACTGGCGGCGCTGGACCCAGGTCACCGACGTGACCCTGGCGTTGTCGGTCGCCGGCAGAGGCGCGAGCGTCACCGTCTACAAGTCGATGGCGAACGGCCGATCCCAGCGGGTGGCCTCGGCCGTCACCGATGCCGAGGGCTCGGGCACGTTCAGCTTCGAGCTCAGTCTCACGCCCTTCGTGGACGGTGGCTGGTACTGGTACGACGTCGTCGGCGGCGACGAGGACGCGGTCGTCGAGACCGCGGAGTGGACCGCCGAGGTGCCCGAGGACCGAGCCGCGCACGGCACCACGGACATCGCGATCACGACGATGAACCGGCCCGACTTCTGCGCCAAGCTGCTCACGCAGATCGGCAGCGACGACGACCTCTCCGAGTACCTCGACACCGTCTTCGTGATGGAGCAGGGCAACCAGCCGGTGACCGGCTCCGAGTACTTCCCGGCGGCCGAGAAGGCGCTGGGCGACCGGCTCCGGGTGGTCGTCCAGGGCAACCTCGGCGGCTCCGGCGGTTACGCCCGCGGCCAGATGGAGTCGCTGCGCAAGGGCACCGCGACGTACGCCCTGATGATGGACGACGACGTCGTGTGCGAGCCGGAGGGCATCATCCGCGCCGTCACGTTCGCAGACCTGGCCAAGCGCCCGACGATCGTCGGCGGCCACATGTTCAGCCTGTACTCGCGCTCGCGGCTCCACAGCTTCGGCGAGATCATCCAGCCCTGGCGCTTCTGGTGGATGACCCCGCCCGACTCCTATCCCGAGTGGGACTTCGCCGCCCGCAACCTGCGCTCCAGCCGCTGGCTGCACAAGCGCCAGGACGTCGACTTCAACGGCTGGTTCATGTG
>JBKPTA010000046.1:0-9201 GCA_046735295.1 Actinomycetota bacterium
TCCACGATGTCACCGTCGTTGAAGTACTTGATGGTGCCGTCGATCGCGGCGAGAACGTCCTCTTGCGACCCGATGTCGTTGACGGCCACCTGGGGCGCGTCGATGTCCGCGTAAGCGAAGGTGCTGCTCGTCATATGGTGGGGATTTCCTTGGATGGATGGAGTTGTGGGCGGGCACGCGCGAGGTCCTGGTCACTACCGTCGGGATCTCCGTGGTCGACCCCTGCCGACCACGGTGCTGAGATAGCGAGCCGGTGTCCGCTCCGTCCGGGACTTCGGCAGACTCCACGCGCCTGTCGAGTCTACGCGGAGCCCGTGTGACGCGTCCAACTCGCGCGCGCCCCTCGCTCTCCGTGGAGCCGGTGGCGAGAGCCGGGGTACCGGCGATGGCGGGGAGGGCCGTCGTCGAGGTGAGCGAGCGGGAGCCACGTCGTCGCTGCGGTAGCCCGGTCGGCTGCTCCTCGGTCCGGCGCCCGACAGCGGCATCTGCGGTCGCTTCGTGAGCGAGGCTCACCCAGGCAGGTGAGCGGTTCGGCGAGGTGCGGCTCAGATGCGCCTGGAGCGGACGGTCGGGTCACGACCTGGCGGCAGGCCTCGCCCCCGGGCCCGGTCGTCGCCTGCCGCGCGACCTCCTCGACGTTCCCTGCATCTGGTGCCACATGGCCTCGGTGGAGAGGTCCGGGAGCGCTGTGGGGAGATCCTTCTCGCCGTTCGCAGCGCTCGGCAGGTCCGCGATGGGACGGTGCCGCGGAAGACGTGACTTCCCTCGCGACAGCTGATCGAGAACATCTCGCGAGAGCGACAGCAGTCCGGCGACGGCGGCCCACAGGATCGCGAAGACCGCGGCCCCCACGAGCAGCCCGCACAGGACGAGGATCGCAATGCCCACCACAGACGTGCTCACCAGGCCAGCGTACGGCGATACGGAGCGTTCGAGGCGACGACAGTTCCCCCATCATCCACGTCACCGGTGTGAGGGCCGACAGCAGAACGGCAGACCTGCATCGTCGGAGATGCTCGACGTGATCCGTCTGGCGACGTCGGCCCCGCCCCGGCGGCCGGGTGGGGCTCGGCCGCCGACATGGGCTCCCGTCCCGGAGTGCGGAGCCGGCTATCTGTGGCAGACGATCGCTTCCTGAACGCCGAGCACACCCTTCTCGACGGGGTTCATCGGCCTGCGCCACGCCTGGGTGACGCGTGCGAACGCGATGCTGCCGGCGGTCGGCGAGCCTATGGTGTTGTCGACTGTCACCTGACGGATCGTCAGCCCGATCGAGACCGCGGGCTCGGTGGTCCCGCCCCAGCAGCCACTGGCCCGTGCCCGCGAGCGGGCGTCGGTGAACGTCACCGCGTCACCGACTCGGTGGCCTCCGTAGCGCCAGACGACAGCAGTCCGGAACGGCGGACTCCCCTCCCACGGCGCTTGGACGGTCACGCTGAGACCGCGCGTCATGGGCCTCGGCACCTTGAACGACACGGAGTCCGCCGACACGGTCTTGGACGCTGAGATCCAGAGGTTCTCGGGCCGTCGGGCTCCGTTCAGCACCTGGAGCTCACATCCGGCGCAGCCGGGGGTCTGGAAGCTGACATCGGTCGTCTTCGGCCGGGTGCAGTAGAACGCCTCCTGGTTGGCCAGGGCGCCCTTGTAGGTATCGGCGAACGGCTTCCAGCTCGACATCGAGTGCGTCGCGTAGACGAGAGGCGCCTCCGTCGGTGACCCGTCCCCAGCCTCAGCGGTGATCCGCGAGACATGGAACGCCAGGTCCACCCGGTTCAGGCGCGTGCCGGCCCAGCATCCGGCGGCACGGTCGGCGTGACGGGCCTGGGTGCGGGTCACGAACGAGTCCACCTTGTGACCGGCGTACCGGGTCGCCACGTTGGGCACCCAGTCGAGGCCCTTCGCCCACGGTGCGCGCACGACGAAGGACATCCCCTTGGTCCGATGACTGTGGACGTGGAACGTGACCACCTGGTCGTCGCCGATCCGCTTCGACGTCGACTGCCATACTCTGTTCCGACCGTGGATGGCCTGCTGGAGCTGTAACGAGCAGCGGTGGCACCCACTCACGGCGATGTGCAGCGCGGTCGTCGTCGCCATCGCCGCGCCGGCGCCACTCCGGTCGGGCGGCACGGACGCGGCGTGCGCACCGTTCTCTGCGGTGGTGGCCAGGGTGACCGCGGCGAGTGTGGCGACAACCGCCGCGATCCCGCGCACTCGTCGTACTCGTTCCATCTCCGTCTCCTGAAGGTGTGTGGCGGTTCCCGGGATGTCGCTGTCGACCCCTTCGACTGCACCCGGGGCCGAAAGGTTGCATCCGAAACGCCGGCTCGTCATCTCGTCCTGGCCCGATGCTCGGTGGTGGGGCTGCTCGTGTGGGTCGACGCCCTGGTGGCCTGCTCACACTGGTCGTGCGTGGCGCTCGCGCCCGGATGGCGTCGCGGCACTCCACCCGTCCGATGTGGGCGTTCTCAGCCAGCCCGATGACGCTGGATGCAAGGACCCGTGCACGTCTAGTGGGGACAGGGCGCGAGCGGGTCGACCCCGGTGAGCAGCGTGAACCTGGCAGCGAACGCTTCACACGCAGCAGTGCCCAGAGCCGGCGGCTCGTTCATCAATCCCGACATCATGGTGTCCGCCGCCCGTTCCACCCCTCGTTGGCCCCAGTCGTCATCGGGGTCCTCCCACCGCGAGACCCCGACCGACCTCAAGAAGGCCTGTTCGGTGCTGTGCTTGACGTTCTGGTACATCCAGACATGGGAGAGCTCGTGCAGCAGTGTCTCCTCCGTTTCGGACTCATCGGCCTGGTCGGGCTGGAAGCACAGGAAGATCTCCCCGCCGGACTCGTCGTACCGCGAGAACCCGCGTCGACCCAGCGGACAGCTGCTCTGCTGCGTCACGAAGGTCACCGTGTCCACCTTCGGCAACGTGAGGCCGGCGTCAGCGAACCGTCGCAGGCTCCACCGGACGTACTCGTTCATCGCGGGGGTGCCGTTGTAGACCTCGACCGACCGGCTCGGGTCGGCCCATGTGACGGTTCCGGTCAACTCGTGGAGGACGGGCTCGGGGATGTCGATGCCCTGCCACCAGCCCGGCCGCAACGTGCTGGTCTCGAAGCATCGTCGCACCGACTCCACACCGTGGTATCGCCGTTCCCACGTGATGCGGCCGTGCTCCACCCCCATCGCGGCACCAACGACACCGGGGCAGCCGGAACCGTCGTCGACCTGCAGCAACAGGACCATCTCGTCGGCCTCGGTGGTACCCGGCACGGCAGGGCCGAAGTAGATGGCCGGCCCGCGCAGCGGTCGCGACGTCGACGAGCCGTTGCCCAGAGCGTCGGGCAGGACCGAGATCCCCATCTGAGGCAGGTCCGGCCACTCCCCAGACCCCACGGCCGCACGAATTCGCCTCAGCCCCCTCACGGAGAAGCCCGCCAAGGTGTCCTCGACCGATGCTCTCTTGCCGTAGACGTCCGCCGCGTCGACCCCCTCACCGCCGTTCCACAAGGCCACGTACCGGTAGGCCAGATCCTCGATCTGGTCGAGGACCGGTGGGGTAGGCAGGTACGACCGCCAGTGCCCGACCGAAGCCGACATCACCACATGCGTGTACCCCCGCGAGCCCATCGTGCCCAGGATCATCCAGTCGTCGGCCACGGGGGCCCACGACAGTTGCCAGGGGTTGGAATACTGGTCGAGCATCTCGTCGGCCGACAGCAACGAACCCATCGGCGCGGCCGGATCGCTGGTCCCCGTGCCGTTGGCCATGAGGAAGGCCCCGAACTCCTTCAAGTAGCTGCCCCGGTCAGGGAACACGACCCGGGAAACGCGCTGCTCCACGACCGCGTGCTTGTCGAAGAACCGGATCAGGTTCTCCACGCCGGCATGACCCGCCGCGTAGCGGGCTTCGCGCCAGGCCAGCGCCTCTGCCCCGAACTGCGAGGGTGATGAGGACTCGTGCGAACGCCCCCCGCTCCCCGCGGCGGTGAGGGCAAGGGCCGTGAACCAGGCAACCAGCCACCGCGTTCTCATCGGAGCCCCCTGAACGGAACCGACTCGACTGCACGTCTACACCCATCCTGCAGCTGGTTGGCAGAGGCGAATGACCCCAAGCTGTCAACGACTGGTTGTGTCCTCGACGATACGACCGGTGCCGGGCGAGGCTCGGTCGAGGTGTCCGGGATCGTCGTCAGGCTGCGGCTTCGCAGGCGCCGGTCGGCGCCCGGGTCATCGCGGTTCGATGAGCCTGCGGGTGCTCCGGGGATCGGGTCCATCCGTCCCGACGAAGTCAACCGCGTTGCCAGCATGGAGCCCGAGAGTCCTTCACGATCACCCACCGTGGCTGGTGAGCAGCGGTCCGGAACGAGAAGGCTCCGGATCTCGGCTGTGAACGTCAAGCTCAGTGTGGAGCGACGGCAGATCTGCCCCGGAGAGTCGGAGAGGTACGTGGCGGTTGTTCGACTCCCGTCTCCACCTGTGACTGTCGGCGAACCGGTACTCGGCCCACGACACTCACGTCCGAGGTGGTCCTCGAGATATCCACACCCGAGTCGTCGCGCGGGCCGGCCGATGACCCCTTCTCCGGCAACGGTCATCTGTCTGCCATCCGCACGAGAGCGCGTCGGAGCGCGGCACGAGAGTGCGTCTTCGGACGGGGGTTGCCGCTCAGTGTTGGTTGAGGTAGATCCACACGCCGATGGTGATGACGACACCGAGACAACCGAGCGCGATCCCGGTCCACGCGGCCCATCGGCCCCGCAGGGCACCGTCGGCGGCGTTGATGTGTTGCAGAGCCTTCCGCCCGACCCAGATGGCTGGGACGCCAGTCAGGACGCCGAACAGGAGGCTGAGCACCCCGAGGGTGAGGGCGTTCCGGGCACGACTGTCGATCGAGTCCGACGCAGGATGAGCGTCCGGGTCGGTGTCGACCCCGGAGTGCGGGCCCGGAGGGTAGTCGCGGAACGGACCGGAGTTCGGATTGCCTGGAAGGATGGTCACTGTCGCCCCCGGTGAGATCGGTTGGGCAACACGGTACCCCGTTTCGTCCAGGCGGAAGTGGCAAGCGGTGCCCTCGGCGTCGGACGCACCGTTCACCGGCCGATGTACGTGCCCCCCGCCAGCAGCATGTGCGGGCGGTCAGTCGGGTGATGACGAGTGCTGGGCCCAGAACGTGATGGCGCCGGTGTACCGCGTGGGAACCCAGCCCGACCGGAAGAACATCAGCATCGGGGTTTCAGCGACCCAAGGAACACGAGAACCTCGGTAGCGCCGACGATGCATTCCGTGATGGGCGCTCGACTGCCGTCATCTGAATGCGCTCGTCACCACCGCCCCTACCCCTCAGCGGTGCGGCCTGAGCGGGGCGGGTTCTGCCCTTCCACGTGCGCCGATGGCGTGGCGCAGCCCAGGCGTGTAGCTCCCTCCGGGCTGTTGAGCCGCCGAGCGGTGAATGGCTGCGTTGGTTCGGTGCCGGGCCTCACCGTCAGGCCCGATGAGGGATCTGCGGTCGCCTACCTCTCCCAGCAAACGCCAGAGCCGACCCAGCACTCGTGGACCTGCACCTGAATCACGTCGACGGCAGCGTAGAACTCCTCCCGATGGCGGGAGACGGAGCGTGGTGCCGGCTACACGGCTCTTGCCTGCGATGTGATCAGCCAGGTCACCACCTGACTGTCGAGGATCACCCCATCCACGACGTGATAGACGGCCAACCATTCCACTGCGGTGGGGAAGGGTGGCTGCCTTGGTGCACCCTCGTCATCGAGCGCCTCCTTGCCTGCGGCCAAAGCGCGGACGGCGACGTACTCGCCTACTTCGATGGTCTCGTGAACATCGATGTGCCAGTCCGGGCGCTGGATGGCCTGCCGATGGTAGAACGCGCGGAGGGAGTCGAAGTCCGATGCGAAGCGGCCCCAGTCCGACCCGGTCCCGACGTAGTCACCCGAAACCATCTGGTCGAGAGCCTGGTCGATGCCCTCGAGGTCGTGCCTGTTCACCACACGCTCGATGAAGTCGCGTATGAAGGCTCCGAGAGCGGCATCGGCCATGATCCATCGTCGCACCTCATCAGACGGGATGGAGAGATCGCTGTCCCCCATCGGCCATGCGAGCACACCGGACAGCGGCATGAGTCTGGCTCGGTGTCAGCCGACCCGAATCCCGTTGTCGTTCCGGTAGGCGCGGATGCCGGTGATGACGCCGTCGTGCACCGAGAAGATGTGGCAGACCATGCTGGCGCGTCGACCTGCCTGATCGGTGACGATCGACAACTGCTCGACCATGACGTCCTCTCCGGCGCGTTGCACGTTGACGTTCTCTGTGGTCAGTGAGGACGCGCTGTTGATCGGCGCCTTGAGTCTCTCGAGCATGGCGTCGGCGCTGGTGAAGAACACGCGCCACGGCTCGTCAGTCCAGGGGCTTGCCATCTTGACCTCGACGTCGGGGGCGAGGAAGCGCCGGACTGCATCGAAGTCGGCCGTCTTCCCGGTGGCTCGCGCATGCTGCGCGGCCTCGATGTAGGCCAGTACGAGCTGAACTCGGTCGTCGCCCCGTGCCACGCGCCACCTCCGTTGAGGAAGGCTCGCACGCTTTCGGTGTGCTCGGCAACGCTCGGTACAGCTGACGCGCGTCGGCATGAGCGTGCGTTCCAGCGGCTCCATGATCACGCCTTGAACGTGGTGGGTGATCTGTCAGACCATGGCACAGCCAGTGTGCCAAGAGGCGGGGAGACGGGTGTGGGTTCCTTCATCGGATCGGTCGTTCTTCACACGGGCGACAGCGAGCGGAGCGCGGCCTTCTGGCGGGAGGCACTTGGCTACGTCTCGGCCGAGGAGAACGTCGAGTTCTTGGTACCGCCGGAATGGACTCCGCCATCCCGGACGCGGCACGACCACGGGGACGGCATGCACGTTCACCTGGACAGCGGGGACAAGAACCATCTCGACTTGTGGGTGAACGAAGGCGATTCCCTGGATTCCGAGGTCGAACGCCTGGTCGGGCTGGGGGCGACGCGGGTGGACTGGGACTATCCCGACGACGCCGACCATGTCGTTCTCGCGGACCCCGACGGGAATCTGTTCTGCGTAGTCGCCTGATCTCGAGCCCGTCACCGCTCATGGGGCCCGGTCTCAACGTGGACAGGGCATCCCATCGCGGCATGAGTGTGTTTCGGCGATCAGCGCAGACGTGTCCCGGCAGGGACGAACCGGATGGTGGGGAAGAGAGCGGTGGCCGCGGCGCAGTCTCGTGCGGCCACCAGAAACGCCATGCCTGCTCGGCGAACATTGCGGGACATGGCGACGCCCGACCCACCTGGTCACTGTCGAAGATTCTGTCGGGAGTGCCGTGAGCCTCGCCGGAGGGTGATGCGTGCGGAATGCGGAACTCACCGCAGCAACACGGATGACGGTCATCGACGTCGGGAGGCGCCGTGATGTCGAGCGCAACACTGTCCTGGGCCGGCCACGATGCACCCGCCGGGCCACGCAGCCACATCGCAGTTGGAGGCTGAGCAGTGATGACGCGAATGCACCGGCTTCCGCTCGGCGTGCCCGTCTTCCGAACCCGAGCACATACTCAGCAGGCTCTACCGCGATGAACCGTCTCCGGTCCTGACAGCGGTATCGGAGTCCGCCGGACAGCGGCATGTGAATGCCTCGTCTGGTGGGTGTTCCACGCTCTCACCAAACGTCGCCCTTGACAGTGGCCGTTGGCGAGAGCACTGTCGGAAGCCGGGGGGCGGTTATGCACCGGCCCTAGGTGATCGAGGGGGACACCTTGATGGGCGGACGCGCGCTGTAGCACGCGATCTCACCATGCTGCGCGCAGGGCTCGAGGTCTTCTCGGGCGCTTTGTCGCGCGCGTACCTGCCGGCGCGGGGGCCCCCGACTCGGGGATGTCTACGTACCAGCCTTGCCAGACATTTCCGCAGCACACCGCGACCGGGCCGGGGGCTTCATGCAGCCTAGCCGTGACCACGAGTCAGCCGGTCGCCTTCGACGCTTTTGTCATCTGATCGGAAGGAAGACCCGTGTTCAAGCGACTTCTCATCGTCGTATGCACTCCGCTACTGCTCGTGCTCGGCACTACGCTGCCGGCACAGGCGATCAGCGCTCACTTCATCTACGCCAACGGCACACTGAACGCCGACGGCTCGCTGACAGTGAATTTCAAGGAAGCCGGACTCGGCACCAACCAGAACATCGACTACACGCTGTCTGCTGACGCGACCGCCACCTATGTCTGCGTCAACAACGGCGGCGCGAACCCGAGTGCGCAGAACAAGTCCACGGTCGCCGGCCCGGTCAGCGCCAGCGGCACGTTCAGCTCCGGGAAGAACGGGAACGTCGTTGCCTCGCTGACGGTCAACCCGCCTCCGTCGGACATCACCTGTCCGCGAGGCCAGACCCTGAAGCTGGCCTCGGTCAGCTACAGCAACGTCACCTTGACCGACACCACCAACGGCGACTCGATCTCGCTCGGCGACTTCAGCAGCGGATGCCTGCTGCCGAACGTCCGGGGCGCTTGCTGAACAACGTCATGACCCAAAGGACCGGTCCCCTCTGTTCTTCCGGGGTCCGGTCCTTCGGCCGTGGGCCCGTCGACAGGCTCCACACTCGGGATCATGCTCATCTTCTCGATCACGGCGGTGCCGCTGGGCGGGACGGCCGCATCGACTCACGCCGCGACGCACGTTTCTCCGCAGGAGCGTCGGGCACGCTCATCCTCGGCCCAGGAGGTGGCCAACGCGAACGGTCTCACCACCCTCCACCGGCTGGGCTCGGCGCTTGCCTGGCGGGATCGGCGGCGTCGGTCCGCCTTCAGCCCTGGGTCGTTCTTCGCCTCCTGATCGGGCGAGGGACCGTCAGGCCCTCCCGAGCCTGCTTCTTCCTGACGACGCGGCAGCCTGGCGCCGGGACGATCTCGATGGCCACCCCTCATGACTCTGACGCAGGTATGCCGGGGACCGGCACTCCGGTGACCACCCCGATGAGCGTGCTCGTTCAGTCGGCCCCCATCGCAGCGGCGAACGCCGCGAGGATGACCAGGAACGCAGTCACGAACCCCTGCGTGCTGCCCATGAGAACGGCCCAGCCGAACGGGCGGCTCGTTCGCCGGCCCATCAGCGCGAGACTCACCAGCAACGCGACGCCCACGGCCGACCCGAACCACATGACGTCGTCGCTGTCGTCCTGTGCCAGCA
>JBKPTA010000047.1:0-9604 GCA_046735295.1 Actinomycetota bacterium
CAGCCAACTTCGATGCCCAGCACGCCTGGTTCTACACGGGACTGCTCACCATCGGCTACATGGTCAGCCGAGGCTCGGCCAAGTCCGGCAGCGGTCAGTATGACGACGACGACGACGACACGATCGCTCGCTGACCCGGAACCGGGTCCCGAAAGCCCCGCCCACCAGGTGTCGGCGGGGCTTCGGACTGCCATCGGCGAACCGACAGGCATCGCATCTGCCGGTCGAATCTCTCGGCACGTGACGGTGCGCCGCCCTCCACCGAGGGGACACCCCGCCGAGCGGCACACACGGGGATCGATGTGGGCGGGGCGCCGGCGGGGCCGTGCCTCGCCACACGGGGATCGGGAGGCGTGAGCGACGCCAGACGACGCGACCGCAGGCGATAACGTCCGCGGAATTGGTGAGAATCGGCGGTCCGCCGCCCCCGAGTCTAGAGACGGCGGACCTACCGAGAGCGGCTCCCCGGGAAGGCGCTTCGGCTGCCGACTGTGTATCCACCCGTCCTCGGCTCATGCACACGAGACGCCCGCCGGGGTCGGACCACAGGCGACCGTTGCGCGCGGGCAGCGGCATGAGCGGCACTCGGCATGTTCCGGGAATTGCTCAGTTGCCAGGTGCCTGTGATCCCGAATACCTGCCACCGAAGCGGATGGCGACCTGGCGGAGGTCTCGCACACGCTGCGAGAAGCCTGGGTCAGGCGCGAGCTCGGAATAGACGGCATAGAGTGTCCAGCCCTCGGTCCGCTCGTGTTCCACCGTCACCCGGCTGGCGTGCCCGTCGAGAAGATGCGCGGCACAACGGTCCGCGGCCTGCTTCGTGGGAAAACGCATGACGTGAGCGGTCGCGATCTCGACTCGTGGTTCCGGTGCAGACTCGTACTCCCGAGAGCCCCTTGGAGTCTCGCGATGATCTCGTCCAATGCCACCGCGACCTGTCCGGCCGAGGGGTCGCCGGCCCCGTTCTCTGAAAGCAGCCCCGCGCCCACCAGCTTCCTTGAGAGCTTGGTCGTGGTCTCATCCCCAACCTCTCCACCGAGCAGCGCACCTTCGACCACGGCGAGGATGCCGATCAGGGCTGCGACATCCTGCTCGCGAACCGGGCGAGGCGACGGGCCGCTGAGCGTCACCTGGCCATCGTGACAGTCGACGTGCCCCGCCGCGAGCAGTTCGGTCGTCCTCATCTCGGCAGAGTCAGTCGCGCACACAGCGGCATGAGCGTGCATCGGCGAGCGTGGCTGCGCAGACTCATGGACGCTCTTACTGACCCGCTCCACGACTTCGCCCGACTGCTGTGCCTGGACCGGCACCGCACCGATCGATGCCTCCTCCGGTGACCACGTCCGCCACCGGCTGGTCCCAGGCGGAAACCGGCAGATCGACCGGCTGCTGCACACCATGGCCGTCGTCCAACTCCGCAACGACACTCCAGGTCGGCCCTACTACCACCGAAAGGCACGGCACACTCCCGTTGGGATCGTTGTTGCAAGGACCCTTCATGGGATTGCGGATGGCGGTTGGAATACCGGCGGATCGCCGTCTCCGGAAGCATCGAATCGACGTCCGAGAGTCGGGTTCCGCCATGACAACGCCCGCCGGAGTCTGGCGGTCTCCGGCGGGCGTTATGTCGGGTAGATCAGTGAGTCACCGCTGCGTGGACGCTCTAGGACCACCGGTCCGAGCGAGCGTGCCGCCGACCTGGCTGGTCGAGATGGTCCGGGTGACCCGGACGGTATCGATCAAGCTATAGGACGGCGCGTTGACGAATACGCTGGCTACACCGGAATCGATCGTGACGTAGAACCCGTCGGCCGTGCCCTCACCTGCGGGCGCGGAGTTCCCCAGCACGAAGAGAATCGGTCCGGAATTTCGGACCAGCTCCACCGACCACGAGCTCTTGGCGATCTTCTCCGCGGTCCAGTCAGTGCCGGGGAGTTGCACGGTCAACGAGTTCTGGGTGTCGAGCAAGGCCCCGCTGGCGATGTACTGGACGACCTTGGCGCCCCGTGCGCTCGGCGCGAGATCGGCCGTCTTGACGCTGCGATTGTGGATCTTGTGCGAGGTGACGGCGTTCTTGTGGAGTTTGGCCGTCGTGACCGCACCATTGCGAATGTCGTTCGTGCCGATCTGCCCGGCAGCGATGGCGCCGCCTGTGCCGCCGATCAATAGGGCGACGCAGATCCCAGTGATGGCCAGGGGACTTGTGGAGGGAAGTTTCATGTTGTTCCTTCTGTGTGGAAGGCGTTGTGGACCGGAAATCACGCGTGTCGCATCATGCTCCCGAGCCAAGACAGTGACTAGGCCATCGCCTCGCCCGGCTGGCTGCCCCGCCGAGCGCCACACACGCGGGTGTGCTAGGCCCGGCGGGGCCGTGCCTCGCCACATGGGGATCGCGAGGCACGGCTCACGGTAAGCGCCACGACCGCAGCGAACAATGCCGGCAGGAACGGATGAGGATCGACTGTCCGCCGCCCCGGGGTCGCCGGAGGACCTACCCAGAGCGGCTCCCCGGGAAGGCGCCTCGGATGCCGAATGTGTATCCACCCGGTCCTTGGCTCATGCACACAAGACGCCCGCCGGGGTCTTGGCTGACCGGCGGACGTCGGGTTGCGTGTGCGGCGTCGTGGAGATTGAAGGCACATCTCCATCGGGTGAGGATGATCGGGGACGTTGCTGCCAACGACCGGTTGCAGGCACCTGGTCGTAGTGACACGATTCTGCGCTCCTGAGTGGGGGTGGAGTGCAAACGACATGGAGCGATGGCCATCCCTTCTCGGGGCGCGTCGCCCTGGTGACCGGTGCTGGTGGGACGCTGGGCGGTGCGGTCGCACGAGGGTTCGGTCGCGAAGGGGCCTCCGTCCGCGTCGGCTACCGGCACTCGCAGATAGAAGCCGAGTCTGTTGTTGTCGACATCCTGGCCGCGGGAGGTACCGCCTCAGCCCATCAGCTCGACGTCACTGAGCACGCCGCGAGCAGATGCCGGCCCTGCTGACGCAAGCCGTGAAGGAACCTCACGCCAGCATTCGCGGCACGTGTGGCTCGGCTGAGGGACGCGGCAGCGAGGCTCGACCAAGCCAAGCCGCTCGACCTGGACGCCGCCGTCAGGGACGACACCACAAAGGAGCTGAAGGAAGCGCGGGCGTCGTTGACCGAACTCGCCGCCTACTCGGGCATGTTCACACATCACCCGATCCGGAACAGCCTCCCCGGCCCCGGCTGGTCCGTGCTGACCATCCTCGACCTCCCCGAGTGTGCGGTCGAGCTGGTCGTGAACTCGCTCGCGGACACTCCGCCGGTCCTCAACCCGAGCGAACTAGGCGGCTCCCTCACGGTGCGGCGACTCGCCCACGCCCTCGACAGGGAGGCCGATGCGGCGCTGGTCGCAGTGGCCCGCGGCGACTACGCGGGTGTGTCGTTCAGCCTGGCCGACCCCGACGAGCAGCGACGCCGCGCCGGCAACGCGCAACGCGCAGGCACGCGCCCGAAGAGCGGGACCGCAGTGGCCGGAGGATGAGGCTCATGACCGCAGAGGGTCGCGAGCCTGGAGTGCGAGGGGTAGCGTCGGGAAGTCTCGGGGAAAGGGGGACGGTCATGGCGACCGACAATCTCAAGAGGTTCACCGTCTGCCTGCCGGGTCACAAGTGGACGAAGATCGCCTATCCGGTGTCTCCCGAAGGTGAGAGCACAGGCACCTTCGTGCGGTGTATGCGATGTGGCTTGGAGAACCACAACGCAGGGACGGTTGCTCGCGGAGCGGGCGGAGGGGCCTGATCGAGCCCAAGCCGCCCCGTGAGCTTCATCGGGAATCTCGGTAGTCCGCCAGCGAGCCGCCCGAAGGGTGGGGGCCTATCCCTCCTTATGCCCCTCTCGGGGACCGCGTGGGAGGCCACCCGCAGTTCGGAGCATCTGAAAGGCTCACCAAGCGGTGAGTTATCGCCTGAGGGACTCCTCGTCGGCCTGTACCCGACAGTGGCATGAGCGGTCGCTTCCGCATGCTGCGGTGGCGCTCTGGGTCTTCAGAGCGCGCCGAGTTGTCGGAGCATGCCGAGGTCGTCACGGATGGCCCAACGCTCGGCGATCTTCCCGTCAGCGAATCGGTATGCCGCCATGAAGTCTCGCGAGTACGGACCAGCCGTGGCTTCGACTCCAGGAACGGGCCGCCCCGCCAGTGGCCGCCTCGCTTTCCGAACTGCACGACATAGGGGCCCTCTGCGACCACGGTGAGTTTGTCCCATCTTTGGTCCTGGAGGCTGCTCCGAGCCATCGTCTCCAGGAACTCCCGCGTCCCGGCGAGACCCGGTGGCCTGTCCGGCGTTAGGGCGTGGTTGACCATGTCGGCAGAGGAGAGCTCATCGAGGTCGCTCAAGTCGTCGGAGCCGAGAAGCGCGTCGAATCACTTGAGTATCTCCTTGTTGCGCCGGGTCTTCATGGTGGTCCTCCTCCGGTTGGCAATGGCTACTTCACGCTCCGCGAGCAATGCACACCGCACAATTGTGTCGGGCTTGGACGGCCACGCCCCCTCGGAGTAGACGCTCACGGACGGCGACATGAGCGGACGATTGTCACCTCGACCGGACTCCCGTCCGGTACAAGGCTGGCGCAGCCTCACCACTTGGAGTCGACATGGACTACGTCCTCATCCCAGGCGCTGGCGGACGCGCCTGGTACTGGCACCTGGCCGTACCACGGCTGGCCGACCGGGGACATGGGGTGATCGCCGTGGAACTCCCAGCCGACGACGACACCAAGGGGTTGTCGGACTATGCGCAGGCAGTGCTCGACGCGGCCGGGCCGGCGCGTGGGGTAGTTGTCGTCGCGGCATCGCTCGGGGCCTTCACTGCACCTCTGGTCGTCGAGCCACTCGACGCAACCGCGGTCGTGCTCGTCAACCCGATGATCCCGAGACCGGGCGAGACACCAGCCGCCTGGTGGGGCAGTACGGGCGCAGTCGAGGCGCGCAGCGCAAATGCGGTACAGCTCGGGTATCCGGCCGAGTTCGACCCGCACACCTACATGTTCCACGACGTACCGCCGGACGTTCTCGTCACTGCGACCTCGAAGGGAGAGCAGTCACAACGGCCATTTGGCGACCCGTGCACCTTCGCCTCGTGGCCTGCCGCGGTAACAGTCATCACTGCCCGCGATGACCGCTTCTTCCCTGTCGAATTCCAACGAGAATTGGCCCGAACACGACTGGGCGTCGAACCCATCGTCGTCCCTGGCGGGCACCTGGCCGCGCTCAGCCAACCCGACGCGCTCGCGGGCGCGATACTCGCCGCGACGGGCGGTTAGGCGCAGCCCCGTGCTCCCGGCGCACGATCATCGGCATGAGAGTGCCAGGTCTCGGCGATCGGCGTCGACTCAGGAGACACAGTCAGGCGTGGGCGGGGCTTTGATAGTTGTTGGCGAGGGCGATGAGAGCCTCACCGAGGCTCCTCGCCTCGAACAGGGTGTACTCCGTGGATCCGATGACCACGTAAGGCCCGTCCTCTGACCCGGTCTCAGGGTTTATCGAGAGGCAGAGTCTGGCCATGATTCCGTCGATGAGAAGTGGCGTGCTGGTGTGGAGCCAGTCTTCGTCACCGAGGTGGACTCCGTGCTCGGTGACGCACCAGGGGGGACAGGTGTTCTCGTTCAATGGAAAGGTGCCTTCTCCCTGCATGGGAAGGCCCCGGACCCATTCGGCCTGGGGCCTTCCCGCGTTTAGTAGAAGTGGAGCCTCGCCTACTTGAGCTTGAACAGCGCGCTGATCGTCGAGCCGTCGTCCGTGGTCACCGTGGCGGAGTAGCAGGTGCCGGCCCCGGTTGGCGTCTTCCAGTTCTGGATGAACTGCCCCGCCGTGGTGTCGTAGCGGAGGCTTGTGCCCCCCGTTGACAGGATCTCGATGGCGTCCTCCATTCCATCGCCACTGGAGCAGGACACCTTTTGCGTCTTGAAGGTGTCGATGGCGTCGACGCTCGTAAGTTCTGTCGAACCTGCGAAGACCTCGAACTTGAGCGGAACCGTGCTGCCGCCCTTGACCGTGTTGAGCGTGCCGCCCATGTCAACCGGAGCGTAGAAGCCCCGCAGCGTCCAGGCGTTGACGGTGTAGCTGTGGGAGTCGCTGGCTGTGTTTCCGGCCATGTCTTTCGCGTCCGCGGTCACAGTGTGGCTGCCGACGAGGGCGCTGTAGCCGCTGACCGAGCAGACACCGTCGAGGCCGGAAGTCCCATCCGAGGCCGAGCAGGTCGGCGCGGCGGGGACGCTGCCGAAGTAGTAGCTGCCGCCGTCAGCAGGTCCACCGACCAGTGAGACGTCGGGGTTCGTGCCGTCACGCTGGATCGTCACCGTTTGCTTCACCGCGATGCCGCCCTCGCTGGTGGCCCCGCAGTCGTAGTTGGTCGCTGCCTGGTCGGCGCTGATCGTCACGTCCTGACAACCGGTCGTTTGGAGCGTCTCAGGCGACTCGAGCTCCGTCACGGTCCAATCGATGGAAACGGTGCCGGTGTACCACCCATGCGCTCCGTCGGGAGCCGACGGGGTCACCGTCTTGGTGATGACCGGGGGGGTTGTGTCGAGGTCGCGGATCACCGTGTAGGTGACGCTGTCGCTGTCCGACAAACCGCCGTCATCGGTGAAGGAGCATGTGACCGTGTGCGAGCCGAGGTCGTTGTATGCACCGCCGGTGATCACCGGAGTTGCGGACGCGCTTGGCTGTTCTGCGTCGACGACCAGACAGCCTGGGGACTGTACGCCACTCTTACGGTAGATCACTCCATCGGCCACGTTGGTCACCGACACGACAGGTGCCGTGTTCGTCGGAGTCGGTGCGTTCACAACCAACACGAAGTCCGCCTGATCGCTGTACGAACCGACACCAGCGTCGCTCAGGGAGCTGACGTTGATGTTGTAACTCCCCGCCTGATCAGCGCTGAAGGTCACATCCTTAAAGGTGTTGCAGGAACTAAACGTCAAAGAACTCGTGCTAGCCGAGACATGTGCCGGCACACTGAGAGTGGCGGTCACCGGGGTGCCGTCGCTGGCGTTGCAGCCGGTCTGCCCGTCGCCGCCGTTTGCATTGACCTTGTAACTGATCGTGGTGGACCCGCCGACGTCGATTGTCCGGTCACCGGCCGAGCTGATGTCGTTGACAAAGTTGTCGGCGTGCGCGACGCCTATCAGAGCCGAACCGCCCAGCAGCGCCAAGACAGTTACGGTCGTGGCACGACTGGCGTACCTCTTGAGATGAATCATGTGTGCGTACGCCTTTCCGGCGATCCGGGCGAACCCCCCTTGAGTCCAGCCCCCCGACGCAAGGTAGGAGTCGCGTCAACTCAGGACTAGGGGGCCGGGCGTTCAACTTCCTAAACGCCCGCCGCGAGACCGCTCAGTCTCCGACCTCAACGATGCACACGAGCCCGGGGTGGTCTAGACCAGCGGCTCCGGCACCGTGATGCCACCGCCCGCCCTTGCGGTAGTAATCCGAGCCCAGGTCCTGGTCGATCTTCCGACCTCGTCGCGAGCTCTTTGACGAGTCCCTCAGTCTGGACCTGATGTCATCGCGCAGCCCGGAGTCATCGTCAAAGGCTGCTGAGATGGCGAGGTCCGTTGAACCGCAACCATCGTCGCGCAGGGCAGCCCTTCTCCTGGCACGTCGCCGATGCCGGGACCAATCCGCTCGACAGCGCAGCCGCCGCACGTATTGACGATGGTCTGATCCGTCATAACGGCGATCATGACACTGGCGCAAGCAAGTCACCGACGTAACCGCTCATCGGCATGAGCGTAGGTTTGGCCGTTGACATGACGATGCCGCGGAGTCCCGAGGCGTGGCACGGCGATCGCGTTTGTGGTGGCCCGTCGACCGGCCCAACTGGCAACGAAGGCGCCCCGCCGCCGAAGGGTCCTCTCCTCCCGAGCGGCGGGGCGCCGCTTTGCGACATGATTGTGCAAGTGCACCACCGTCACGGCCCCTGACTGCTCATACAACAACGCATGAATGGGCGGTAGCCGCGTTAGTCTGCGCCAGTGACAGGGCTGCTGACCGCGGTGGCTGTGGGCGTGCCGCTCGCCGCTGCGCACGGAAGCGCACCCTACGGAGACACTTGGGCGGTGATAGAAGCGAGATGGACGTTGGCCTGACGAGTGCCGCAGTCGTCGTCATCGCGGTGGCATTGCCCTGGTGGGCCATGAGGACTGATTCGCCAGTGGTCACACGGTGGGTGCCGCTCACGCTCGGCCTGTGGCTGCTCGGCCTTGTGGCTGGCCTCGTGTGCGTCCCGTTCGGGGGCCGTCCTCGTGCGGTAGGTCTGGCCATCGTCCTCGCGACGGCGGCAGGGGCTCTTCTGTTCGTGACGCTGTACATGGCTGCGTTCGCTCTCGGCGACTGGGGCGGCGAATGAACCACTCATCGGCATGGAAGTGCGCGGACATCGGCATGGGCGACCCTGACAGCGGCTACTTGTTTCATTGACCTCAGGACCGGTGCCTGGCGAGGCTCGGTCCAGGTACCCGGTCGGTCGCTCTCATTGCGGCTGCCCACGCTGACCCTGCCGGTGTTGGTGGGGGTCCCGTGTGGCTCACTCATGGCATGCGCGGGCCGGGTACCGCAGGGTCGGAAGAGGCTCAAGAGGGTGTGCCCAGCTCGAAGTAGCGTTGCCCGCCCGGCTCGATGACCAGTGACGGATCGAGTGTCGGGAGGGTGCATGCAGCAGCAAGCAGGTCGGGTCGTGATCGGGATGGATCCGCACAAGCGGTCGGTCACGATCGAGGTGATGGATGCAGAGGAGACCGTGCTGGGCGGTGGCCGGTTCGGCACCGATCAGGCCGGGTTCGCCGCGATGACCGATTACGTCAACCGGACCCAGCCAGTCCTCGAGGACCGGGTCTGGGCGGTCGAGGGCTGCAACGGAATCGGCCACCACGTCGCGGTACGGCTGCTTTGAGCCGGCGAGCGGGTGGTCGACGTGCCGCCGAAGCTGTCGGCGCGGGCGCGGGTGTTCGCGACCGGTCAAGGCCGCAAGACCGACGCCACCGACGCGCACTCGGTCGCGCTGGTCGGGACTCGGATGGCCGGTCTGCGTCCGGTAGTCGACGACGAGCAGTTGGCCGCGTTGCGGGTCCTGGCCGACCGGCGCCGATCGCTGGGTGAGGACCACACTCGGGTGACCTCTCAGCTGCACCATCTGCTACTCGAGCTGTCCCGGGTGGTGCGAAGAAGGACCTGTCGGCTGCCCAGGCGAAAGCACTACTGGCAGGAGTCCGACCCCGTGACATGGCCGGCAAGACCAGGCGCCGGGTCGCCGCCGAGCTCGTCGCCGACCTGGAACGGATCCACGTCCGGAAGAAGGCTGCCGACAAAGAGCTCCGCGAGCTCGTGGCCGCGACCGGTACGTCGTTGCTCGACCTCCATGGCAACGGCCCGTCCGGTGCGGCCCGGTTGCTGGTCGAGGTCGGCGACATCACCCGGTTCCCCGACCGCGGCGCCACTTCGCCTCCTGGAACGGCACCGCCCCGATCGATGCCTCCTCCGGCGACCACGTGCGGCACCGGCTCTCACGCGCCGGGAACCGCCAGATCAACCGGACGCTGCACATCATGGCCACCGTCCAGCTCCGCAACCCCG
>JBKPTA010000048.1:0-44191 GCA_046735295.1 Actinomycetota bacterium
CATGGCCCAGCACGTCCGGCCCAGCACGTCCGGTTGGCTCCGCGTCAGCGCTGCGGGCCGGGTGGTGATCTGGCGGCCAGGGCGTCGGCGACCAGGTCTGCCTTGGGTCCGTCGGGCAGCGCGACCAGCATCACGAACCGGGTTGAGCGTTCCACCAACCTGGCCACGGGACTCCTGCGTTTGCCGAAGACCAGGTCGCCCTCCCCAATGCCCGAGAACGGGTACCGCGACCTGGGGATGGCGGGCGCGGATCGCCAGGGCCGCGGTGAGCCCCTCGTCGGTGAGGCTCGGCGGCATCCGGATGTCGGTCACCACAACGTCGGGCGGGTCGTCCTGGACTGCGGTCAGCAGCATGTCGGCATCGCCGACGGTTCGGGTCACCTCGATGCCGGCGTCGTCGAGCAGCCGGGCCAGGCCTTGGCGCAGCACACCGAGTCTTCGGCGAGGATCACGCGCACGGCAGCCTCACCACGACGCTGGTCCCGGTGCCGGTCGGGCTCGAGACGCTCATGCGCCCGCCGACCGCCTTCACGCGGTCGCGCAGGCCGAGCAGGCCTGAGCTGGCGGCCGAGGCGGTGTCGGCGCCGCCGACCCGTCGTCGCTCACCCGGACCATCAGTTCGCCGTCTTCGGCGGTGACCTCGACGCGGACGACCGACGCGGCGGCGTGCCGTGCGGCGTTGGTGATCGCCTCGGTGACGACGAAGTAGGCGGGTCGCCTCGACGGTGTCCGGGAAGCGGTTGGCCGGTGCGCTCACCTGCACCGGGGTCTGGTTCCGACAGCACGCACGCTCATCGGCACGTGGGCGCACCTCACAGCGGCATGAGAGGTCGTTGTCACGGGGGAGGTAGGGACGCTTCAGCACCATTCCTGGCAGGGCACGCGTTTCCATACGGACCCCGCGTATGCGACTGCCACCATCCACACCGCATTCGTGAAGTCCATCGGATGAGCCAAGGCACGTCGCCGCTGTTCCGGTGGGATCAGAGGCGTCAGAGTCAGCCGATCGCCACCGATGATGTGATACCGGAACTTGCTCTTCCCGATGTAAAGGAAGGGTCCATGGATCCGATAGGTGCCGTCGTCGTCCTGCATCCCGTCCTGGATGGATCCAAACATTCCGCTCTGGGTGAAGAAGTGTGAGTGAGCGAAGGGTGCATGAGCGCCTGCGCAGAGGTCGCCCCCAGCTCTCAACCGCTTCGCGCGAGCCTCCAACTGGGCCGGGCTGGGTTCTTGAGCATCCGGGCTGTCGGGCGCGAACGCAGCCGCTTGGAGTGCGGCAAGATCACCCAGCCCGGCGGCCCTGAAGGCATGTATCAGGGCGGGACACGAGTGGAGGTTGCTCCACCGGCCCACAATCGCCGGCGCCGCTTCCCCGGAAGACGGCGTCGACGTGCTCAGGGAGGACTTCGTTGCTCCAGTCTCACGAGAGGTGGAGGCGCTCGACCCGCATCCGGCAATTGTCAACGTGAGCAGGGCAACGAGAAGCGACCGAGAAGCCAAGGACACGTTCGGCCGGGACACTTCGACTCCAGGTCGGATGTTGCTCCCTGCAGAGTGGGAGCGTCAATGCCCGCCCGTGGCAGGCAGACGCAGGCCGAGCTCGCGGACGTAGGGCGCTCACTGAACGCTCATCGGCTAGAGATCCGTGCGTCAGATCTGAGGCGGCGATCCGGGAAGATGCACGAGATGATGCCGACGTGAACGCGACTACGACTGATTGGTTGCCGATCCTGGTCCTGGTTGCGGCACTCATCTTCTGGGGTTCTTGCTTGCTCGACCTCATGCGGACGAACGAGCACGAGGTCCGCACGTTCTCCAAGCCTGTGTGGTTGGTGATCCTGGTCTTCGGAAGCGTCCTCGGTGGACTGCTCTGGCTCTCCACCGGACGGCCGGAGGACCGACGACGGAGATAGGTAGCACCACGATGCTCGACGCCGACTGTGCCGAGGCGCCGGGCTCGTCACCAGCAGCCCCTCTGCTGTCCATCCGCGCCCTGGGACACCCGAGTCGGACGACCACACGCTCCTTAGTCCCTCGTCCGCTCATCGGCAGACCGGCTCACGGTCAGCGGCGTGAGCGGTCGTTTCAGGTGGACTCGGGGCCGATCTCAGCGGTCGTCGCTGCAGCCCCATCAGGGCCGCTCTTGAGCTCCATGAAGATGACATGTGTGGGTGTGTCGCCGATGTTCTTCCCGTGATGTTCCTGAGCCGGCAGCCAACCGACGGTGCCCGCCTCAAGCTCGACCTCACGCTCAACGTCGCCGGAGACCAGCCGTCTACGAAAGGCGCTCAGTGTGTACATCACGCTGTCCGGATGTGCGTGCGGCGTCGTGCTCTCTCCCGGCTGGTCCTGGTACTCGAGAACGCGAACCCGTTCGTTCTCGAACACAACCTTGTAGTGGTCCGGGTTGCTGACGGTCGGATCGAGGCTCATGACGGAATGTTCGCAGCGCTTGCGCGGGATTGACTACCGGACCGCCCTCAATTCGGCACGAGCGCGCCGGTCAGCGGCATGAGCGGCCGCTAGAGGGGTGCCCACCGCGTCCAACCGCGGGAGCCAGTGAGTTGGTGATTTCAGGTGACGGGGTGCGCAACTCTCGGCCACCTCATGGGCGACGATGGGCACAGTAGGGGCCCTCTGAACGCAAGACCCCAGGTCAGAGAGGGTAAGGCGGAGGGGCTGGTCTGTAGGCCGGGTTCTGTTCCCGGGCGCCTTGCGACGCACCGTTCGGCGACCATCCATCTGGGACCGCCGTTGCCGGCGGCCTCGTGCGGTCTACCCGCGCACTCGGGCGGGCAGCCCTCAGACGTGCGCTGTTCGACCTTGCTCCGGGCGGGGTTTGCCGAGCCGACCGGGTCGCCCCGGCCGCTGGTGGTCTCTTGCACCACCGTTTCACCCTTACCTCCCGAAGGCCCTGATGGTCTCGGCGAACCTCGACCGACGCGGACCGCCGAGGAGGCGGTCTGTTCTCTGTGGCACTGTCCCGCGGATCGCTCCGGGTGGGTGTTGCCCACCGCCCTGCCCTGGGGAGCCCGGACCTTCCTCGACACCCGCTCATACCAGCTCATACCTGACGGGTGCCGCGGCCGCCCGACCAACCCCTCCGCGCTGATCATGGTACGGCGTCGGCCCGCGGTCTCGACAGGCTCGAGCGACCGGGGGTCGCGCGGTCTCGAGCAGCTCGGACGGCCGGGGGCCAGGGACTGCTACGGAAGGGTCAGGATCTCCGCGCCGTCGGCGGTCACCAGCAGGGTGTGCTCGAACTGCGCGCTCGGACGCCCGTCCCGGGTCACGACCGTCCAGCCGTCGTCCCACATCACCCACTCGTGCGTGCCGAGGTTGAGCATGGGCTCGATGGTGAACGTCATGCCCGGGCGGATCTCGTCATCGAAGCGCGGGTCGTCGTAGTGAGGGATGATCAGCCCGCTGTGGAACGCCGTCCCGATGCCGTGGCCGGTGAACTCGCGCACCACGCCGTACCCGAACCGCCGGGCGTATGCCTCGATCACGCGGCCGATGACGTTGACCCGGCGTCCGGGCCGCACCGCCTTGACCGCTCGGTCCAGAGCCTCGCGGGTGTGCTCGACGAGCGCCCGGGTCTCGTCCTCGACGTCGCCGGCGAGGAACGTGGCGTTGGTGTCTCCGTGCACGCCGTCGAGGTAGGCCGTGACGTCGATGTTGACGATGTCGCCATCCTCCAGTACCCGGGCGTCGGGGATCCCGTGGCAGACCACCTCGTTGACGCTCGTGCACAGCGACTTGGGGAAGCCCTTGTACCCGAGCGTCGAGGGGTACGCCCCGTGGTCGACCAGGAACTCGTGGCCGATGCGGTCGAGCTCGTCGGTCGTGACGCCCGGCGCCACGTGCTCGCCGACGAGGTCGCGCGCCTGCGCCGCCAGCCGGCAGGCCACCCGCATCCTCGCGATCGTCTCGTCGTCCTTGACCTCGCTCCCGGTGTACGGCGCGGGTGCGGGCCGGTCGACGTACTCGGGCCGGGCGATGGACTCCGGCACCGGGCGTCGCGGCGAGATCGCCGCCGGGGCGATCGCGGTCGAGGACATGGGTGGAGTCTACGGACGGGCCGCATCCGGCCCGTAGGCTCCGGGTATGGCCACGTACTGGTTCTGCGTGAAGCACCACGCCGTCGAGGGGCCCGACGGCTGTCCACCGATCGATCGGCTCGGCCCCTACGACACCGAGGCCGAGGCCGAGCGGGCATTGGAGAAAGCGCAGGAGCGCAACAAGGAATGGGACGAGGACCCGGACTGGAGCGACGAGACCGACTGGGCCGGGCTCCCGCGACGCCGTAGCCCCGAGTGACCCGACCGGCGCCGCGGCAGCCGTCCCGGCCCGTGCCGCCGCCGGCTACGGCGCGGATCTCACCGCTGCCCGTCGCCGGGATGATCGGGCTCGTCTGCGTGCTCTTCCTCGACGTCGCCAGCCTGGTGACGGTCGAGTGGTGGGTCGTGGGGCTGCTGGTCCTCGCCTGGGTGGCGATCTTCCTGGTCTCCCTGGCGTGGTGGACGCCCCATCCCTCACGGTTGCCCTGGCTCGCCGCTCTCGGCTTCGTGCTGTGGCTGCTGGTCGTGGTCGCCGGCGCCATCGCGTTCTCGGTGTAGGGGACCGTCGGCGGGAGCCAGCCCCGTGGTCGCGATCCCGGCGGCCTGGCTCGCAGCCGAGTACAGCTAGAAGGTGTGCTCGGGACCTGGGAAGGTGCGGCCCTTGACGTCCGCGGCGAAGACCTGCGCGGCGCGGAGGAGCTCGCCGTGGAGGTCGGCGTACTGCTTGACGAACGTCGGCATCCGGCCGGTGCGCCAGCCGAAGGCGTCGGTCCACACGAGCACCTGGCCGTCGCACTCGGCGCCGGCGCCGATGCCGATCGTGGGGATCAGCAGCTCCTTGGTGATCTGGGCCGCGACGTCACCCGGCACCATCTCCATCACCAGCGCGAACGCGCCGGCCTCCTGGACGGCGTGGGCGTCGGCGATCACCCGCTCGGCCGCGTCGCCACGGCCCTGGATGCGGTAGCCGCCGAGTGCGTGCTCGCTCTGGGGCGTGAAGCCGATGTGGGCCATGACGGGGATGCCGCCCTGGCTCAGACGCGTGATCTGAGGCGCCATCTCGTGGCCGCCCTCGAGCTTCACGCAGTGCGCCAGGCCCTCCTTCATGAAGCGGGCCGCGGTGGCGTACGCCTGCTCGGGTGACGACTGGTAGGAGCCGAACGGCAGGTCGCCCACGACGAGCGCGCGCTGGACCGAGCGGCTGACGGCCCGGGTCAGCGGGAGCAGCTCGTCGACGGTGATCGGCACGGTGGTCTCGTAGCCGTAGACGTTGTTGGCCGCCGAGTCGCCGACCAGCAGCACGTCGATGCCGGCCTCGTCGAAGGTCGCCGCGGTGTACTGGTCGTAGGCGGTGAGCATGGTGAACGGCTCGCCGTTCTCCTTGAACTGGCGGAGATGGTGGGTGCGCACCCGCTTCACCGGGGCGCTCGCCTTCGCGGGACCGGTGCCGTACGGCGCGGCGAGCTCGTCGTTCATCCGGCTGCTCCTCAGTCGACGGTTGCCCCTCCAGGCTAGTGAGGACGGCGCCGGATGGGACCTGTGTCGCTCGTCACCACTCGGGCAGAGGCTCAGGCACGGGTCGAACGCCTCGCTCTGAGCCGGTCGAAGGCACGCTCGGTGGGCGGGTTGCGGATGAGGTCCAGCAGGGCGGCCGTGGGCTCGTCGGGCCCGTAGGTCGTGTCGACGGTCAGGTCGCAGTCGCCGTGCGCGAAGGCGAGGCGTAGCTGCATCCGCGCCGTGCCCGGGTCACGGTCGCTACGCACCTTCTCGCGGCGCACCAGCTCTGCCGCGTCGCAGGTGACGTGCACCAGGAGGACGTCGAGGCCGGCGCTGAGCCGCAGGAGGTCGTCCAGCCGCCAGGGCTCGTTGAGCACGTGGTCGGCCAGCACGTCGCAGCCGACGGCGGCCGCGCCGGTCAGGGCCCGGTGGTACGCCGCTCGGGTCCGGTGGAAGAGGTCGTGCCACTGCCGGTCGGTGAGCGGCGCCGAAGGGCGCGTGCGGACCTGGTGGAACAGGTCGACCGGCAGCACCAGCCACGGAGTGGCGAGCCGGCGGGCGACCGCGCTCGCCAGCGTGGTCTTGCCGGCGCTGGACGGCCCGTTGAGGAGGACGATCCGACCCGACGGCATGCCCGAAACGTAGCGAAGGAGCGACCGGACGGCGCGCACGACGTTCCGTAGCGGGCGCGGCGACCCGGCCGCGGCCGACGGCCGCTGAGGGATCGGGTCCCTAGACTGGAGGGGTGGAGTTCTACTCGGCGTACGCGCAGGGGTTCGCCCGCGTCGCCGCGTGCACGATGCCGGTGGCGCTGGCCGACCCGGAGGCGAACGCCCGCACCGTCGTCACGCTCGCGCGGGAATGCCACGACGACGGCGTGGCCGTCGCGGTGTTCCCCGAGCTGTGCCTGAGCGGGTACTCCATCGAGGACCTCTTCCTGCAGGACACCGTGCTGAACGCCGTCGAGCGTGCGGTGGCTGCGGTCGCCGAGGCCTCCGCCGGGCTGGTGCCCGTCCTCGTCGTCGGTGCGCCCCTGCGGCACGGTGCCCGGTTGCTGAACTGCGCGGTGGTGGTCAAGAGCGGCCGGATCCTCGGCGTGGCGCCGAAGTCCTACCTGCCGACCTACCGCGAGTTCTACGAGCGCCGGCACTTCGCGCCCGGCGACGACCTCCGGGGCGCGACGATCCGCGTCGCCGGGGTGGACGTGCCGCTCGGTCCCGACCTGGTCTTCTCCGCCACCGACCTGCCCGACCTGCGTCTGCACGTCGAGATCTGCGAGGACATGTGGGTGCCGGTCCCGCCCAGCTCCGAGGCCGTCCTCGCCGGCGCGACCGTCCTCGCGAACCTCTCCGGCAGCCCGATCACCATCGCCCGGGCCGAGGACCGGAGGCTGCTGGTGCGCAGCGCCAGCTTCCGCGGCAACGCGGCGTACGTGTTCTCGGCCGCCGGCCAGGGTGAGTCGACGACAGACCTGGCGTGGGACGGCCAGACCATGGTCTACGAGTGCGGCGACCTGCTCGGGGAGAGCGAGCGGTTCCCGTCGGGCCCGCGCCGGACGGTCGTCGACGTCGACCTCGACCGGATCCGGCAGGAACGGCTGCGGATGGGGACGTTCGACGACAACCGCAGGGGGCTCGCGACCGGCCGGCCCGCTGCGACGTTCCGCGAGATCGGCTTCGAGCTGGGCGCGCCGACCGGAGACATCGGGCTACGCCGCAAGCTGGACCGCTACCCCTTCGTGCCGGACGACGTGGACCGGCTGGCCCAGGACTGCTACGAGGCCTATCACATCCAGGTCGCCGGGCTGGTCCAGCGGTTCGAGGCCATCGGCGACCCGAAGGCCGTCGTCGGCATCTCCGGTGGTCTCGACTCCACGCACGCCTTGATCGTGGCTGCGCGGGCCATGGACGCGCTCGACCGCCCGCGGAGCGACGTGCTCGCGTTCACGATGCCGGGCTTCGCGACCGGCGACACCAGCAGGTCGCTGGCGACCCGGCTCGCGGGCGCGCTGGGGGTGACGTTCGAGGAGATCGACATCACGCCCGCCGCCGAGCAGATGCTGAAGGACCTCGACCATCCCGCCGCGGGCGGCGAGCCGGCGTACGACGTGACGTTCGAGAACGTGCAGGCAGGCCTCCGCTACGACTACCTGTTCCGGCTGGCCAACCAGCGCGGCGGCATCGTGGTCGGCACCGGTGACCTGAGCGAGCTGGCACTGGGCTGGTGCACCTACGGCGTGGGCGACCAGATGTCGCACTACAACGTGAACGCCGGGGTGCCCAAGACGCTGATCCAGCACCTGATCCGGTGGGTGATCGACAGCCGCCAGCTCGACGACGCCGCCGGAGAGGTGCTCGGCGAGGTCCTCGACCAGGACATCACTCCCGAGCTCATCCCGACCGTCGAGGGGCGCAAGGCCCAGGCGACCGAGGACACGGTCGGCCCGTATGCGTTGCAGGACTTCACGCTCTACCACGTGCTGCGCCGTGGCTACCGGCCGACCAAGATCGCGTTCCTCGCCTGGCACGCCTGGCACGACGCGGACCAGGGCGAGTGGCCGCCCGGGTACCCCCCCGACCGCCGGACGTCGTACGACCTGCCGGAGATCCGGCACTGGCTCGAGGTGTTCTGCCGCCGCTTCTTCGCCAGCCAGTTCAAGCGCAGTGCGCTGCCGAACGGTCCCAAGGTCAGCCCGGGGGGGACGATGAGCCCCCGGGGCGACTGGCGGATGCCCAGCGACGCCGCCGCCACCGCCTGGCTGGCCGACCTCGAGGCCGTGCCGACGGCGTAACGCTCCTCCCGGTTCTGAGCCTTCACACCGCGCTCTGGCGCGGTCCCAGGCTTACGACTCCGTCGTCGCTCCGCCGCAACATCGCCGTAACACGGCTGGGTCACACTGCGCCGCATGGGCAAGCAGGAAGACTTCGTGCTCCGAGCGCTCGAGGAGCGTGACGTCCGGTTCGTGCGACTGTGGTTCACCGACGTGCTCGGCTTCCTCAAGTCGGTCGCCGTGGCGCCGGCCGAGCTCGAGGGCGCCTTCGACGAGGGCATCGGCTTCGACGGCTCCGCGATCGAGGGGTTCGCCCGGGTGTACGAGGCGGACATGCTCGCCCGGCCCGATCCGGCGACCTTCCAGATCCTGCCCTGGCGCAGTGACGACGGGCCCAGCACGGCGCGCATGTTCTGCGACATCGTGATGCCGGACGGCTCCCCGTCGTACGCCGACCCGCGGCACGTCCTCAAGCGGACGCTGGGCCAGGCGGCCGAGCAGGGGTTCACCTTCTACACCCACCCGGAGATCGAGTTCTACCTGTTCAAGGACGACCCGATGCCCGGCACCGATCCTGTCCCCGTCGACCGGTCCGGCTACTTCGACCACACGGCGCAGTCGCAGGGGGCGGACTTCCGACGCGAGGCGATCACGATGCTCGAGTCGATGGGCATCTCCGTGGAGTTCAGCCACCACGAGGGCGGACCCGGCCAGCAGGAGATCGACCTGCGGTACGCCGACGCGCTCTCCACCGCGGACAACATCATGACGTTCCGCACCGTGATCCGTGAGGTGGCGCTGAGCCAGGGCATCTGGGCGACGTTCATGCCCAAGCCGTTCACCGACCACCCCGGCTCGGGGATGCACACCCATGTGTCCCTGTTCGAGGGCGATCGCAACGCGTTCTTCGAGGCGGGCTCGGAGTACCACCTGTCCAAGACCGGCCGGCAGTTCATCGCCGGCGTCCTCCGCCACGCGAGCGAGATCACCGTGGTCACCAACCAGTGGGTCAACAGCTACAAGCGGCTGCTCGGCGGCGGCGAGGCTCCGTCGTACATCTGCTGGGGTCACAACAACCGGTCGGCCATGGTCCGGGTGCCGATGTACAAGCCGCAGAAGGGGGTGTCGACCCGGATCGAGCTCCGCACGATCGACTCGGCCTGCAACCCGTATCTCGCCTACGCCGTGGTGCTAGCGGCCGGCATGAAGGGGATCGAGGAGGACTACGACCTGCCCCGGGAGGCGGAGGACGACGTGTGGTCCCTGACCGAGCGGGAGCGGAAGAGCCTCGGGATCGAGCCGCTGCCCACCAGCCTCTCCGAGGCGATCCGCGTCGCCGAGGACTCCGAGCTGCTCGCCGAGACGCTCGGTGAGCACGTCTTCGACTTCTTCCTCCGCAACAAGCGGACGGAGTGGCAGGAGTACCGCACGGAGGTCTCGGCGTTCGAGCGTGACCGGATGCTGCCGGTGCTCTGACCCGGCCGGGCGGAGCTGGTGTCGAGACGGTCGCCAACGGCCTCCTCGACCAGCGGGGTCGCGGGCGGCCTCCTCGACCAGCGACGGTGGCAGGCAGTCCCGGTACGTTGGGCCCGTGACCCCGCGCGTGCTCGTCGTGCAGCACGAGGCCGAAGACCCGATCCATCTGATGGGCACCTGGATGGAGGGTGTCGAGCTCGTGACCTGCCGCGCCTACGACGGCGATCCGGTTCCGTCAGCCCTCGACGGGTACGACGGCCTGGTCGTCATGGGCGGGGCGATGGGCGCCCACGACGACGAGAAGGCGCCGTGGCTTCCGGCCGTCCGAGCGCTGATCAGGAAGGCCGCGGAGGAGCGCGTCCCCACCCTCGGCATCTGTCTGGGCCATCAGCTGTGCGCGGTGGCACTCGGCGGCGAGATCGTGGCGAACCCCCGCGGGCGGCAGCTCGGTCTGACCGAGGTCGGGTTCGCCGCCGAGGCGGCGGACGACCCGCTGCTGAGCGGGGTCGTCGGCCCGCGGCGAGCCATGCACTGGAACGACGACGTCGTGGTCCGGCTGCCCGACGGCGCCCGGCAGCTCGCCACCGCACCCACCGGGGAGGTGCAGGCCGTGCGGTACGCCGACAGCGTGTGGGGCGTCCAGTGGCACCCCGAGGTCGACGAGGAGATCGTGGCTTCCTGGGCGAACGACGGAGGTCTCGTGCCGTCGGAGAAGCAGCGCCTGCTCGACGAGCTCGTCCGGGCACGCCACGACCTCAGTGAGGCCTGGCGCCCGCTCGCCCAGCGCTTCGCCGAGCTCGTGGTCTCCTCGGCCACGGCGACCTCCCGCTAGGCGGCGGCGGCTGACGCGACCCCGCCTACAGCGGTGCGCAGATGTCGTGGAAGACGTCGACCGTCGCGCCGCTGGTCGGCGAGCGCCGACCCCAGCGCCTCCTGACTAGATTGACGAGGTGAGCTCCCGCAGCGACTCGGTGCGCACCCGGCTGCTGCGGGTCGGTTTCGCGGACTCGGGGCAGGCCGCCGACGAGGTGGCCCGCCTGGGTGGCGCCGCGGAGCCGCTTCTCGCGCTCCTGACCGGGACTCCCGACCCTGACCAGGCCCTCGCCGGGCTCGTGCGTCTCGCCGAGCGGGCCGAGCCCGACCTGGTGGGCGAGCTGTCGGACGACGAGACGGCCGCCGTCCGCCTCCTGTCGGTGCTCGGCGCCAGCCAGGCCCTGACCGACCACCTGTGTCGTCACCCGGAGCAGTGGCGGGAGCTGGCCGACCCGCTCCTCGGCTCCACCCGGCCCGCTGCGTACGCCGTCCGCGACGCGCTCCTGCGCGCCGTCGGCGGGGATCCAGCGAGCGACCTCCCGGTCGCGGGCCTGGCGCCGACGGACGCCGTCGACGCGCTGCGCGTCGAGTACCGCCGCCTGCTGACCCGGCTCGCCGCCCGCGACCTCGTGCACCACCTCGGTGTGGACGACGCGTCGGCGGAGCTGTCCGACCTCGCGGCCGGCACGCTCGAGGCGGCTCTCGCGATCGCGCGTGCCCAGGTCCGGGAGGCACCGGCCGCGAGGCTCGCCGTGATCGCTCTCGGCAAGTGCGGCGGCCACGAGCTCAACTACGTCTCCGACGTCGACGTTCTCTACGTGTTCGAGCCGGCTCCGGGTGTCGACGAGCCGACGGCGTCCCGGGTCGCGACCCAGCTGGCGTCCCTGCTCATGCAGGCCTGCTCCGAGCACACCCGCGAGGGGACGATCTGGCCCGTCGATGCGAACCTCCGGCCCGAGGGGAAGGCCGGACCCCTCGCTCGGACGCTGGCGAGCCATCGCAGCTACTACGAGCGGTGGGCCAAGGCGTGGGAGTTCCAGGCCCTGCTCAAGGCGCGTCCGGTGGCGGGCGACCTCGCGCTCGGCGAGGAGTTCCTGTCGATCGTCCAGCCGATGGTGTGGCAGGTGGCCGACCGGGAGGGCTTCGTCGGGGACGTCCAGGCGATGCGCCGGCGCGTGCTGGAGAACATCCCCGCCCGCGAGGCCGACCGGCAGCTGAAGCTGGGCGCGGGTGGCCTCCGCGACGTCGAGTTCGCCGTCCAGCTGCTGCAGCTGGTCCACGGCCGCGCGGACGAGCACCTGCGCGACCCGGGCACGCTCAAGGCGCTCGACACCCTCACCGCGCGCGGGTACGTGGGCCGGGAGGACGGCGAGGCGCTGCACGCGGCGTACGAGTTCCTGCGCAGGCTCGAGCACCGCATCCAGCTGCAGCACCTTCGTCGCACCCACGTCGTCCCCTCCGACGAGGCGTCATTACGCCGGCTCGGCCGGGGGATGGGGTTCACCAAGGAGCCGGCCGCGACGCTCGAGGAGACCTGGGCGCACCACCGCCGCGAGGTACGCCGGCTCCACGAGAAGCTCTTCTACCGCCCGCTGCTCGAAGCGGTCGCGCGGGTACCCGGGGCCGGCGCCAGGCTCACCGCCGAAGCGGCCGGACAGCGCCTCGCCGCCCTCGGGTACGCCGACCCCGCAGGTGCGCTGCGCCATCTCGAGGCGCTGACCAGCGGGGTGAGCCGCACGGCGTCCATCCAGCGGGCCCTGCTCCCGCCCATGCTCGAGTGGTTCGCGGACGCCCCCGACCCCGATGCGGGACTGTTCGGCTTCCGCCGCATCAGCGAGAGCCTCGGCTCGACGCACTGGTACCTCAAGACGCTGCGTGACGAGGGTCAGGTCGCCGAGCGGCTCGCGCGACTGCTGGCCACGTCCCGCTACGCCACCGACCTGCTCGAGCGTGAGCCCGAGGGGGTCCGGATGCTCGGTGAGGACCTCGCTCCGCTCGGGTCGGAGGCCATCACGGAGCGGATGCGCGCCTCCGCGGAGCGCCAGGACGACCCCATCGAGGCGGTGCGCTCGATCCGGGCCATCCGGCGCCGGGAGCTGTTCCGGATCGCCGTCGGCGAGCTGTACGGCGAGACCGACGTCGCCGCGGTCGGCGCGGCGCTCTCGCGGCTCACCGACGCCACGCTGGAGGCGACGCTCGAGGTCGCGGGTCGTGCCGTGCGGGAGCAGCACGGCCTCGACCGGCCGCCGACCCGGATGGCGGTCGTCGCGATGGGTCGCTACGGGGGGTTCGAGCTCTCCTACGGCAGCGACGCCGACGTGCTGTTCGTGCACGAACCGGTCGAGGGGACCGACGGCGAGGACGCGACGGCGTATGCCCACGCCGTGGCCAACGAGCTCCGTCAGCTGCTCCTCGCGCCGGGGACCGACCCGGCGCTGATCGTCGATGCGGACCTGCGACCCGAGGGCAAGCAGGGGCCACTGGTGCGCACCCTCGCGGCGTACGCCGCCTACTACGGCAAGTGGTCGAAGGTCTGGGAGGCCCAGGCCCTGCTTCGCGCCGACGCGGTGGTGGGCGACAGCGGGCTGCGTGAGGACTTCACCGCGTTGATCGACCCCTTGCGCTATCCGGCCGAGGGGATCTCGGAGGCGGACGTGAACGAGATCCGCCGGATCAAGGCCCGCGTCGACCAGGAACGCCTCCCCCGGGGAGCCGATCCACACACCCATCTCAAGCTCGGGCGCGGAGGCCTGGCAGACATCGAGTGGACGGTGCAGCTGCTCCAGCTCCGGTACGCCGGCCGCGTCACCGCCCTGCGCAGCCCGCGCACGCTGACCGCCCTCGACGCCGCCCGGGATGCCGGGCTGATCGGCACCGCCGACCACGACGCGCTCGACGGTGCCTGGCGCACCATCAGCCGCCTGCGCAACGCCATCACCCTGGTGACCGGACGGTCGGGGGACCAGGTGCCCCGGGACGCGCGTGACCGCTCCGCCGTCTCCTCGATCCTGGGTTACGGCCCGGGTCGCTCCGACGAGATGGTCAACGACTACCTCCGCACCACCCGTCGTGCCAGGGCCGTCGTCGACAGGGTCTTCTGGGAGTGACCAGAAGGCGGCTGCCGACCGCCGATGAGCGCGTTCAGCACCACTTGTGTCCCCACCCCGGCTCCTCGTCACGGCCCGACCCCTTCCGAGGATCACGCCGTGGAGCACGCCCGACATACTCGGGCCATGACCTCGACCGCCGACCGGGCCACGACACTGCTGGCGCTGCACACCGACCCCGAGCTCCTCACCCTGGTGAATGTCTGGGACGTCGCCAGCGCGCGCGTCGTCGCGCAGACCGACGGCACCCGCGCCATCGCCACGGCGAGCCACGCGATCGCGGCGATGTACGGCTACGAGGACGGTGAGCGGATCCCGCGTGACCTGATGCTCGAGTCGATCGGCCGCGTCGTCGACGCTGTCGACCTGCCGGTCACTGCCGACCTGGAGGCCGGGTACGGAGATGCCGCCGAGACCGTGCGGCGGGCGATCGGGCTCGGCGTGGTGGGCTGCAACATCGAGGACCAGATGAAGCCGCTCCCTGAAGCGGCCGGCGTGGTCGAGTCGGTGGTGCGGGCGGCGGCAGACGAGGGAGTGCCCGACTTCGTGCTCAACGCGCGCACCGACGCCTTCCTCCGTGCCGGTGACCGCAGTCCGGACGACGTCCTCGCCACCGCGATCGAGCGCGGTCGCGCGTTCCTCGAGGCCGGGGCGCCGGTCGTCTTCGTCCCGGGTCGGCTCACCGAGGAGCAGGTCGAGGCGCTGGTCGACGTGCTGGGGCCACGACGACTGTCGCTGCTGCCGGTCGGCGGTCCGTCACTCGCACGCCTCGAGCAGCTCGGAGTCGCCCGCGTCAGCTTCGGGCCGTTCCCGCAGCGGGTAGCGCTCACCGCCCTGCAGGAGATGGTGGAAGGCGTGGCGCGCGGTCAGGGCATCCCCCTGGGAACGCGCCCGCTGACCTGACCCCCGGCGTGACCCGATTGTCGCGAGACGACCTCGACTGGTTGGCTGGCGACGTGGACGACGAGCTGAAGGCGCGCCTCCAGGCCGCCTCGAAGGCGTGCGACACCACCGTCTTCTGGCATGCGCGGCGCACTCCGGCCGCGGTGCTCCACGCGCTGGGCGACGCGGCCGAGGAGCTGGACGTCGACGAGTGGGACGTGTACGCCGAGAAGGGCGCCGTGGCGCACGTCGAGAGCCAGGTCGCGGAGCTGCTGGGCAAGCCGGCGGCGGCCTTGTTCCCGAGCGGGATCATGGCCCAGCAGTCGGTGCTGCGGGTGTGGTGCGACCGCACCGGGTCGAAGCGCGTGGCGATCCCGGACCTCTCCCATCTCCTCCAGCACGAGGACGACGGGCCGCGACGGCTCCACGGCTTCGAGTTCGACCATCTGACGACGGGTCAGGTCACCGCGACGGCCGACGACCTGCGCCGGCTCTCGCCCGGTCTCGGTGCTGCTCTGATCGAGCTGCCGCTGCGTGACGGAGGCTGCCTGCTCCCGTCGTGGGACGACCTCACGGCTCTGTCCCAGGTGGCGCACGAGCTCGGTGTGCCACTGCACGCCGACGGGGCCCGGATCTGGGAGTCGCAGCCCTACTGGGGCAGAGACCTTTCTGAGATCGCGGCGCTGGTCGACTCGATGTACGTCTCGTTCTACAAGGGTCTCGAGGGGCTCGCCGGAGCCGCGCTGGCCGGCCCGGAGGACGTGGTCGCGGAGGCGCGCACCTGGCGGCGCCGGATGGGCGGCACGCTGTTCCACCTCACGCCCTACGCCGTCTCCGCGCTGGTCGGTCTGAAGGACCGGCTCCCGCGGATGGGGGAGTACGCCGGCTGGGCGCGGTCGCTGGCTGCTGAGCTGACGCAGCAGGGTCTGAAGGTCAGTCCCGACCCCCCGCAGACCAACACCTTCCAGCTGTTCGCCGACGGCGAGCCGGAGGCGATCATGGCGCGGAAGGCGGCCTTCATGGAGCAGCACAAGATCGAGCCCTGTGGAGGCTGGTGGCCCTCCCAGGTGCCGGGAACGGCCATGACCGAGGTCGCCGCCCACGACGCCGCGCTGGGTCACGACCCGGCCCAGGTGGCGTCCTGGATCGTCGAGATCGCGGTGGACTGACCCGCCGAGCCGGGAGCACCCAGGGCTGAGCGTCGACGTACGAAGCGAGGCCTATCGCGCCATCGTGTCGGCCACGCCTCGAGACGACGACACCGGAGCGATCCGGCACGGTGACCCCACCAGCCAGGTGACCGTGGCCGACCCGACATCGGGAACCGTGATCGTGCGCGCGCACCGACCGATCGGGCCGTCGAGCAGGCCGCAGTTGCCGTCGCACGGCCGGAGCACGGCCACCATCAGGTAGCGACCCGGCCGGAGGCCGCGGAAGACGGTCGTGAACCGATGGTCGTGCACCGGAGAAACGCTCCGCCCGTCGCGGACGAGCCGGATCTCGGGCAGCGCGCCCTCGAAGAAGGTCACTCCTTCGGGACCCGGTGCCAGCCGCGCCTCGACCCGTAGCGTGTGGCGGGCGCCGGCTGCGGTCGGCTCGGCCGCGTCGCGATGGCCGCAGCCGCCGAGCAGCATCAGCCCTGCCGCCAGGGCGGCGTACGTGCTCCGCATGCGACTACGACGTGCGGTCCGCGGCGGAGGTTCCGACCGGGCCGAACGGACAGGCAGGACGCGCACCCGGAACGGGTGGGTCCTCGGGGACGCTTCGAGGCCGCCGCGCCGCGCCCGTACCCGAACGGGATGGGAATACGCCTGCATCGCGAGACCACGGGACATGTCTTGAGCCACGGGGGATGGGACGGGGTCAGGGCCTGCCGTCGAGGAACATCCGCAGCCGGGTCCGGGTGGACTCGAGGTCCTCCACCATGCTGGCGTTGGTGGCACGACACACCCAGCCCAGGCGCAGAGCCAGGGGGACGGCGTCTCGGAGCTCGGGGCGGTCCGGGTCGTAGCGTCGGAGGTAACGGTCGATCAGCGGGTCGAGGTCGACGGCGTTCTCCACGTCGTCGAGACCCCAGGCCACCACGCCCTCCAACGTCACCGACATCGTGAAGAAGGGGTGGGAGATGACGCAGTCACCCCAGTCGAGGATCAGCTGGCGATCGTCCTTCACGAACACCTGCCCGTCGTGCAGGTCGTCATGCTGCAGGGTCTCGGTCACGCCGAACGACGCGAGCTCCTCGGCCATCTGTCCCACCCGCGGGACCGCGTCGCGGAACCGCTGCTCGAAGAGCTCGGCCGCCACCAGCGCGGCGTACCGGTCGGGAAGTGTGGCGAGCCGCAGGTCCGGCACTCCGGCGGCGAGCAGCTCCGGGACGTCCGGCTCCATCGCGCGGGCGATGTCCGCCGCCCCCTCGAGGATGTCGTCCCAGCGGGAGAGGTCGCGCTCCTCCGCGATCACCTCGCGCAGTCGGCGCCCGCAGTCCTCCATGATCATCCAGCCACGCTCGGTGTCGTCGGCGATCAGGGCCGGCACCCGGGCGGGCACCCGGCGGGCGAGGTGGAGCGCCACGACGGCCTCGTGCCGCAGCTCGGGGATGTTGGCCTTGAAGAAGACGTCTCCCTGGGCCGTCGGGACCCGGATCACCGTGGACCACGGCCGGACGTGAAACTGGTCCGGGTCGCCGGTGCGCACCCGGCCCGCCGCCGCCAGCCGCTCGTCGACCCACGCCATGGCCGTGGCCAGCCACGCCGGGTCTTCCCAGGGCTCCTGCACGCGGCGAGTCTGCCCCACGAGGCTCGTCGGGGCTCGTCATTTCCATGCGTCCTTCGCCGCCGCTGACCACGGCCAAGCAGCAACGCGACCCGCCGCCGAGGAGTAAGGTTTCTGGACGGAGCGCCCCGACCGGGGACGCGAACGGTGTCCGCGAACGGGGGGCCTCATGGTCGGTCAGCCACTCGTCACCGTGTCGTCAGCGTCCGGATGACCGAACCACCGGTCGACCCGCGCGCGTTCGCGCTCGCCGAGTTCCTGCGTGAACGCGCCGCCCTCTACTCCCTGTCCGCGGACGTGAACGACTCCTCACACCTGGCGGAGGCCGGGATGGCTCTGCTGGAGGCGGCGGCCATCGCCGGCGCCCTGCGGCCGCGCGACCCGCTGATGGTCCAGCTCTCCGAGCGCGGTCTCTTCGAGTCCATGCCCGGTCAGACGGCGCGAGTCGTCGACAGCCACGAGCTGCGCCGTGCCCTGCAGCGGTCGATCGTGGGAGAGGTTCGCGACGGACAGGTCGTCCTGAGCGACCTCGTGGAGACGCTGTCACCGGGGGGAGCGGCATGACCCATCACGACGGGGAGCTGCAGCAGCTGCTCGATGATCTCAAGCGCGCTCGCAGCAGCCACCGCGACGCGCTGCGTGGACGCGTGGACACACCTCACGTCGAGTCCACTCGTGCCGACACCCTCGTCGCCGCGGAGGCCTACGTCTCCGCACTCCACGAGCGACGCCTGCCGATCCCACCACGGCTCCATCGGGATCTGGTGATCTTGCGCATCTTGTGCGCCCCGCCCGGTCGGCGCAGCAGATGACCTCGTCGGGTGGGCCACGCCCAGCCGGAGACCCGTCGCCCGACCCGGTCCCGGCGTGGGCCATGCACGAGGCTGCCGAAGAGCTGTACGACGTCGGGGACGCCGAGGTGATCACCGAGCGCGCGAAGGAGATCGCGCGCGAGCGCCGGCAGCGCGAGGACGAGCGCCACGACGAGTACGACGACCCGGACGAAGGCGGGGAGGGTTGAGTTGGCCCTCCGGGCTCGTTGAGTTGGCCCTCCGGGCTCGTTGAGTTGGCCCTCCGGGCTCGTTGAGTTGGCCCTCCGGGCAGGCGTGTCGGGGCGGCCGAGCCGTCATCCACCCCAGCGGCCCGTGTCACATGCGGAGTCCGAGACGGGTCGCCGTGTCGCGAACCGCATCGGTCAGGGAGTGCCCGAGGGGGATGCCGGCGCCGATCTGGTCCTGGTGGCTCCCGCCGAGCAGGACGGACAGGTCCGGTCTGGCCGCGGTGAGGGCCGCGACGGTGTCTCGAACGGCCGGCACGTCCTCGGCGGTCGGGACCCCGAGGACGACGGCGTCGGGTTCGCGGGCGACCACGGCGACGACCCAGCTGTCGGGTGGCAGGTCTGCGCCGACGTAGAGCACCTCGACGCCTGTGCGGGCCAGGAGGACGGCATAGGACAGGACTCCGAGCTCGTGCCGCGCGCCCCGGGAGAGGCCGACCAGGACCCGGGGAGCTCCCGGCTGGGCCGTCGCGGTGTCGAGGGACGCCGCGAGACGGCGCTGGAGCCCGGCGCTGACGAAGTGCTCTCCGGCGACGGAGACCGCCCCGGCGTGCCAGGCTGCCCCGAGCCGGCGGAGGGCCGGCATCAGCCATGACTCGACCAGCTGCCCGAGGTCGGCGTCGGCGAACATCCGGTCCAGCTCGCGGTTCAGCATGGTCGCGTCGAGGTCGACGGCCAGCCTCACGAGCAGGTCGGCATCCGGATCGGTGCCCAGGTCCGCACGCGGGTCTGCCTCCGGGTCGGCTTCACCGTCCTCGGCCGGGTGCAGCGACTCGGTCGGGCCGAGCGTGGTGCCCGAGGACACCTGGAGCGCGGCCCGTCGCGGTGACCACCCGGCGGTGACCAGGGCGTGCATGGCGGTCAGTCGGGCGATCGCGGCATCGTCGTACAGCCGGTAACCGCCCTCTGTCCGCACGGGTTCGACCACGCCGTACCGGCGTTCCCACATGCGCAGCGTGCCAGCGGGGACGCCGGTCAGCGCTGCGGCGTGCTTCACGGTGTACATGGACCCATCCTAGCCGGACATTGAACAAACCCTGGACAGACCCCCACGTCTCGTGGTTGTTTAGCCCAACACCTTAAACAAACCTTGAACACAGGAGACCTCGGTCATGACTCACAGCCACGTTCGCCTCGGTGCCGGCGTCCTCACCCTTCTCGCGGCCAGCATCGGCGGTCTCGCCGCGGCGCCGCCGGCGTCGGCCGCGCAGGACACCACCTGCATGCGGGCGGGCATCGCCACCTTGAAGCAGGCGGGCCTGCTCCAGTCCGTGGCGCGCGACGGACTGCCCATCAGCGTCGCGGTGTCGGTCGGCGTCACCCCACGGCCCGGGACCGACGTGGCGAGCCTTCCGGACCCGCTGCCGTTCGCCGTGGTCCTCGCCGATCACCGTGCGGGGGACGAGAGCCTGTTCGTCTACCCGTGGTGCTGACCGGCATGCCCACCTCCGCTGCGCCCGCTACGACGCGAGAGCGACCCGGGTGCCAGAGGTTCCGGCGACCAGCAGGGCGATGTCGGCCAAGGACCCGATCACTGCGGCGCGACCGGTGTCACGTGCGAAGCGGCATGCGGCCCGGACCTTCGGGCCCATGGACCCGCTCGGGAGGTCGAGCTCCTCGAGATCCTCGGGTCTGACCTGCCCGAGCCGGCGCTGTTTCGGGGTTCCCCAGTCGGCGTAGACGCCGTCGACGTCGCTGGCGATCACGAGCAGGTCGGCATCCAGCTCGCGGGCCAGCAGGCTCGACGCTAGGTCCTTGTCGATGACGGCCTCGACGCCGTGGAGCCGTCTGCGCTCGTCGTACACCGTCGGGATCCCGCCACCACCCGCGCACACCACGACGGTTCCGGACTCGAGGAGCTGCCGGATGGGACGCAGCTCGAAGATCCGTCGTGGCTCGGGGCTCGCGACCACCCGTCGGAATCCGGCACCGTCGGGAGCGACCGACCAGCCACGGTCAGCCACCAGGGCCTTCGCGGTCTCGCGGTCGTAGACCGGGCCGATGGGCTTGGTCGGCTCCCCGAACGCCGGGTCGTGAGGGTCGACCTCGATCATCGTCAGCAGAGTCGCCAACGGGGTCTCGAACGGGAGGACGTTGCCGAGCTCCTGCTCGATGACGTACCCGATCATCGCCTCGGTCTGGGCCCCGAGGACATCCAAGGGGTACGGCGCGACGTCGCGGTACGCCGCGGCCTGCAGTGCCAGCAGCCCGACCTGCGGTCCGTTGCCGTGTGCGATCACCACCTCGTTGCCGGGCACCACCTCGGCGATCCGCTCGGCCGCGAGCCGGATGTTGGCGCGCTGGTTCTCCGCCGTCATCGGCTGCCCGCGTTGCAGGATCGCGTTGCCGCCGAGCGCGATCACGATGCGCATCGTCCCTGACCCCTCTCCACCCTTGCTCTCAGCCAGGATCCTCCACCCAGGTGCCTCGACACGGATGACTCGACACGGATGACTCGACCCGGACGACTCGACCCGGCCGACTCGACCCGGACGACTCCGCTCGGATGTCTCAGCCCAGCGCCGCGACGAGAAGTGCCTTGATCGTGTGCATCCGGTTCTCCGCCTGCTCGAAGGCGATGTTGGCGGGAGACTCGAAGACGTCCTCGGTGACCTCGATGCCGTTCTTCAGCAGCGGGTACTGCTCGGCCACCCGAGCACCCACCGTGGTCTCGGCGTTGTGGAACGCCGGCAGGCAGTGCATGAAGCGCGCCCGCGGGTTGCCCGTCGCCGCCATCAGGTCGCGGTTGACCTGGAACGGAAGGAGGAGGTCCACCCGCTCGCCCCAGGTATCGACCGGCTCTCCCATCGACACCCACACATCGGTGTGGACGAAGTCGACATCGGCCACGGCTGCGACGGGGTCGGCGGTCACCATGATGCGGGCCCCGGAGTCGGCAGCGAAACGGCGGCACAGGTCGACGTGCTCCTCGTCCGGCCAGAGCTGGCGTGGCGCGCCGATGCGGACGTCCATGCCGAGCTTCGCGCCGACCAGCAGCAGGGAGTTCGCCACGTTGTTACGCCCATCACCGACGAACGCGTACGAGATCTCGTGCAGCGGCTTGTCGGAGTGCTCCGTCATCGTGAGCAGGTCGGCCAGCATCTGGGTGGGGTGGAACTCGTCGGTCAGCCCGTTGAACACCGGTACGCCGGCGTACTCCGCCAGCGTCTCGACGTCCTGCTGGGACGACCCGCGGTACTCGATCGCGTCGTACATCCGCCCGAGCACGCGCGCGGTGTCCTTCATCGACTCCTTGTGCCCGATCTGGGACGACGTGGGGTCGATGTAGGTGACGTGCGCTCCCTCGTCGTACGCCGCCACCTCGAACGCGCAGCGCGTACGTGTGGAGGTCTTCTCGAAGATCAGGGCGATGTTCTTGCCGCGCAGACGCTGCTGCTCGACCCCGGAGTACTTCGCCCGCTTGAGGTCGCGGGCGAGGTCGAGGAGGAAGTGCAGGTCGCGATCGGAGTGGTGAACCAGGCTGAGCAGGTCACGGTTGCGGTTGTTGTAGGGCATGGCCCTTCCTCTCGGTCGTCGGTCAGTAGACGGGGTCACGCAGGATCGGACAGGTCATGCAGCGGCCGCCGCCACGCCCGCGCCCCAGCTCGCCGGCCGGGATGGTGATGACCTCGATCCCCGCCTTGCGCAGGAGAGTGTTGGTGAAGGTGTTGCGGTCGTAGCCGATGACGACGCCCGGCTCGAGGGCGACCACGTTGTTGCCGTCGTCCCACTGCTCGCGCGTCGCGCCGAACCGGTCACCTCCCGTCGACACCGCCCGGAGCGGCACGTCCAAGGCAGTCGACAACGTGGGGACGAGTCCCCGCTCCTCCCGGCGTACGTCGATGCCGGAGGCTGCGCTGTCGTCCGGACGGAAGCTGAGCGGCACGATCGCGTCCACGACCGGGTCGAACGTCGTGACCACATCTGCGTCACAGAAGGTGAACACGGTGTCGAGGTGCATCGCCGACCGGGTCCGCGGAAGCGTCGCCGCGATCACCCGCTCGGCGGCGCCGGACTTGAACAGCCCCAGCGCCACCTGCGTGACGGCCTGGTACGACGTGCGCTCGCCCATGCCGATCAGGACCAGACCCTTGCCGACCGGCATGACGTCACCGCCCTCGAGTGTGGCGAACCCCTGGTCGGACGGACGGCCGTCGAGGTCGCCCAGCCACACGTCGTACTGCTCCCCGGCGAACGCCGGGTGCCAGCGGTAGACCGCCGTGGTGAGCAGGGTCTCCTGTCGCCGCGCCGGCCAGTACATCGGGTTCAACGTGACCCCCTGGAAGATCCACGAGGTGTTGTCCCGCGCGAAGAGCGTGTTCGGCAGCGGCGGCAGCACGAAGCCGGGCTGGTCCGGAACCGACCGCAGCGCGGTCAGGAACGGCCCGGCGAAGTCGTCGGGCACGTCACGCCAGGTGACGCCACCGAGCAGGAGCTCCGCCAGCCTTGCCGGCGGAAGCTGGTCCAACCAGGCCCGCAGCTCCTGGGTGAGTCCGGGCCCCACGAGGCCGTCGGTGACCTTGCGATCCAGGATCCACGACCGGCCTTCGGACATGCCGACCACGTCCGTCAACAGGTCGTGCATCTCCAGGACCTCGATCCCGCGGTCGCGCATCTTGCTGACGAACTCGAAGTGGTCCCGCTTGGCGCGGTCGACCCACAAGACGTCGTCGAACAACAGCTCGTCGCAGGTGTCCGGCGTGAGCCGGAGGTGTGCCAGGCCGGGCGAGCAGACGATCACTCGCCGGAGCCGACCCACCTCCGACCACACGCCGACACCAGGCCGACCGTCGGACGCGGAGGTCGGGTACTCGTTCATGCTCTCGTCCTCAGATCGTCACGAAGCCCTGCATGAAGCCGATGACGGCAGCCGCCGAGAGCGCGACCACCACGCCGACCAGAACCTTCTCGATCGCGGTGAACACCACCTGACGGCTCTCCTTGCGGGCCCACACGTAGAACGCCGTGCCGACCAGGTAGAAGAGCCCGGCGACGAGGACGTACTCCCACCCACCGGCGTAGACCAGCCACACGGCGTACCCCAGGGCGACCAGGCCGACCAGGAGGTCACGCGTCCGCCCGGGCCCGTGCTCGTAGGACTCGCCCCGCACCGCCAGCAGCACCTGGTAGGCCGCCGACCACAGGTAGGGGAGCAGGATCAACGACGTGGCCAGGTAGATCAGGTCGGTGTAGGTGTTGGAGTTGAACAGGGTCCAGAGCAGCATCGCCTGCACGCAGAAGCTCGTCAGCCACAGCGCGACGTTCGGTGCTCCGTGCTCGTTCTCGTGCGCCAGGACCTTCGGCAGCACGTGGTCCCGCGCCGGCAGGCGGAGGATCTCGACGGAGAGCAGCACCCATGCGATCAGGGCGCCGACCAGTGAGACCAGCAGCCCGAGGGAGATGAACCCGGCTCCCCAGCTCCCCACCTGGTCCTTCATCAGGCCCGACATCGAGGGGTCGGCAAGCCCGGCGACCTTGGCCTGGGCCATCAGACCGTAGGACAGCAGGTTCACGGCGAGCAGCAGGACCAGGACGCCGAGGAACCCCATCACGGTGGCCCGCCCGACCTCGTTGCGCTTGGCGGCGCGCTGCGAGTAGACAGCCGCGCCCTCCACGCCGATGAACACCCAGACGGTCACCATCATCATGTTCTTGACCTGGTCGAGCGTGCTCCCGAGCGAGGCGCCGTCGATCTTCGTTGACTGGCCCCAGATGTCATGGGTGAACAGGCCGGCCTTGAACCCGACGGCCGCGACCGCGATGAACGTCAGGATCGGGACGATCTTGGCGATCGTGACCAGGGTGTTGACCAGCGCGGCGCTGTGTACCCCGCGCAGGGTCAGGAACTGGACGACCCAGAGCACGATCGACGCGACCAGGATGGCGCGGAAGGTGTTCCCACCTTCGAACGCGGGCCACCAGTAGCCCAGGGTCGAGGCCAGGAGCACGAGGTATCCGACGTTGCCCACCCAGGCGCTGACCCAGTAGCCCCACGCCGACGTGAAGCCCACGTAGTTGCCGAAGCCGGCGCGGGCGTAGCCGTACACGCCACCGTCGACCTCGGGCTTGCGGTTCACCAGCGTCTGGAAGACGAAGGCCAGCATCAGCATGCCGACGCCGGTGATCCCCCACCCGATGAGCAGAGGGCCGGGGGCGGCACTGGCCGCCATCTGGGATGGCAGGGCGAAGATGCCGCTGCCGATCATGGAGCCGACGACGAGAGCGGTCAGGGCCGCCAGGCCCAAGCCGACGGGTCGCGTCGGAGCATGGTTCTCCGTGCGCGTCGTGGGGACACGCCGATCGAGAATCTGACTCATCTCAACTCCTCAGGACAGCCGGGCGTGTGGCCCGACACCTCCGACGTTAGGAAGCCGGCCTCGTGCGGGGCAGTGCCTGTCGTCCCAGGTCGGGTCGACGGACGTCATCATCTGGCGGCCGCGTCCGCGCCGAGGAGGTCAGACCTCCTCCGGCTCCATCGCCATCGACCCCGTCGGGCACTCCTCGACACACAGCCCGCACCCCTTGCAGTAGTCGAGGTCCACGGCGTACGCCTTCTCGGGCCCGAGCTTGATCACGGCATTGTCGGGACACAGGGCGAAGCAGTTGTCGCAGGAGATGCAGCCCCCGCAGGACAAGCAGCGACGCGCCTCGTAGAGGGCCGTTCCCGAGTCGAGGTCCTGCACCACCTCGTCGAACGTCGACTGTCGGCGCACCTGCTCCAGGCGCGGCCGGTGCTGGCGGGGCGCGTCCTCGAAGTACCACGTGTTCAGCGCCTCGTACGGAGCGAGGTCGACGTCGGCGGGAGCGACGAGGGTCTGCTCGGACAGGTAGGCGTGGATGCCGGCGGCCGCTCGCCGCCCGTGACCGACCGCGACGGTGACGGAGCGCTCGCCCGGTGACACGTCGCCCGCTGCGAAGACACCGGGGCGGGCGGTGGCCATGGTGAGCGGGTCGATCGCGACGATCCCGTCCTCCACTCCGATGCGTGTCTCCTGGTCGAGGAAGGCGAGGTCGGTGTCCTGGCCGAGTGCCAGCACCACCGAGTCCGCGGTGAGCCTCGTGGTGCGTCCGGTCGGCTGCGGGAAGCCGGTGTCGTCCAGCTCCATCTCCTCCACGGTGATGCCGTCGGCATCGACGTCCTCGATCGTGGAGAGCCAGCGGAACCGGACGCCCTCCTCCTCGGCCTCGCGCACCTCCTGGTCGTGTGCGGGCATCCGCTCGCGGGTGCGCCGGTACACGACCAGCGACTCCTCGGCCCCGAGACGCTTCGCCGTGCGGGCAGCATCCAGCGCGGTGTTGCCTCCGCCGTACACGGCGACCCTGCGTCCGAGCTGCGGCGGCTCGTCCTCCGCGGCGGCTCGTAGCACCGACAGGGCGTCGAGGACGTGCGAGGCGCTGCCTGCCGGGAGGTAGGTGCGGCGCGCGAGCCGCGCTCCAACGGCAAGCAGCACGGCGTCGAAGCCCTCGTCGTCGAGCACCGTGTCGAGGTGGGTCACCTCGGCGCCCGTCTCGAGGCGCACGCCCAGCGCGAGGATGCGGTCGATCTCGGCGTCGAGCACGTTGCGCGGAAGCCGGTAGCGGGGGATCGCGTAGCGCATCATGCCGCCCGGGAGGTCCGAGGCCTCCCGGAGCGTGACGTCGTGCCCGGCGCGGGTCAGGTGGTACGCCGCCGACAGCCCGGCCGGACCGGCTCCCACCACCAGTACGCGCCTGCCCGTGGGGAGCTGCTCGACGGGGACGGTCCAGCCGTGCCGGATCGCTTCGTCACCGAGGAAGCGCTCGACGGAGTTGATCCCGACCGCCTCGTCCAGGTGGCCGCGGTTGCACGCGGTCTCGCAGGGGTGGTAGCAGACGCGACCCATCACGGCCGGTAGCGGGTTCACGTCCATGATCTGCCGCCACGCCGCCTCGTAGCCGGCATCGCCGGACTCGGCGTCGTACAACCACGACCGTACGTCCTCCCCGGCCGGGCACGCGTGGCCACAAGGGGCCACCCGCTCGAGGTAGATCGCTCGCTCGGTCCGCCACGTGCCGGTGTGGTCGGCGGCGCTCGAGCCGGGACCCAGCGTGATGCCGAACGGAGTGCTCATGACCGTCCCTCCTCCAGCAGGCCGAAGTGGGCGATCGCCCGGTCGGCCTGCCGCTGAAGGCGGGCGACGACGTCGGGGTGTCCCGGGTCGCCGAAGAGATGGGCGAAACGGGTCTGGAGGCGGAGGTAGTCCGACACCGGCACCTGCCGCCGGATGTGTCGTACGCCGGTCACCTCACCGTCGTAGGCCTCGAAGACGGGGAAGAAGCCGGACTCCATGGCCAGCCGGGCCACCCGGACCGTGTCCGCGGACGCGGTTCCCCATCCGAGCGGGCACGGCACCAGCACGTGGAGATACCGGGACCCGTGCAGCTGCATGGCGGTGGTGACCTTGCGCTCCAGGTCGTGCAGGTCGGCGACGGTGGCGGTGGCCACGTAGGGCACCTCGTGCGCCATCGCGATCAAGGGCAGGCTCTTGCCGGTGCCGAAGGCGTTGCCGATCCGGTGGCCGACCGGGCGGGTCGTCGCGGTGCTCGCCGCCGGTGGCGTCGCGCCGGATCGCTGGACCCCGGTGTTCATGTAGCCCTGGTTGTCGTAGCAGACGAACAGCACGTCGTCGTCGCGCTCGAACATCCCCGACAGGCAGCCGAGTCCGATGTCCACCGTGCCGCCGTCACCGGCCTGCGCCACGACCCGGATGTCGTCGCGGCCCTGCGCCCGCAGCGAGGCGGCGACCCCGGATGCCACGGCGGCTGCGTTGCCGAACAACGAGTGCAACCACGGCACGCGCCAGGCGGACTCGGGATAGGGCGTGGAGAAGACCTCGAGGCAGCCGGTGGCGTTCACCGTGACCATCCGCCGCTCACTCGCGCGCATCGCCACATCCAGAACGACCCGCGCGGCGAGGGCTTCACCGCACCCGCGGCAGGCCCGGTGTCCGGAGGTGATGGAGTTGGTGCGCCCGGCGTAGGACTGCTCCGTCCGCTCGGTCGGGTCCAGGAGCCGGTTGCCTGCCGCGTAGGTGCCGACCTGGTAGAGCTTCAGCTCGGTCATCGCGAGGACTCCTCTCGCTCGAGCTCGCGTTGCGCGAGGTCGTGGTCGAGATCGGCGAACGTCAGCTCGTGGTCGGACAGCTGGCCGGTCGACGCGTCGACGAGGAGCCGGCGGACCAGGTCGCGGGTGACCGGGCGGCCGCCGAGCCCTGCGACGACGTCGTGGACGACACAGGGACTGCCGAGCAGCGTGAGGCGGAGGTCCGCACCGAGCACGCTGCCCATGCCGACGGAGACGGCGCGGTTCACGACCACGACGTGAGCCGCCCGCGCGAGGGCCTCACGCACCTCGTCGAACGGCCACGGACGGAAGCAGGTCACCCCGAGCAGCCCGACGGCGAGGCCCTCCTCGCGGAGCTCGTCGACCACGTCCGCGGCGGTTCCGAGCAGGGATCCCAGACCCACGACCACCACGTCGGCGTCCTCGAGGCGGTAGGTCGAGACGAGTCCGCCGCTGTGGCGACCGACGACCTCGTGGAAGCGCTCGGCGCTCCGTCGGATGACGTCGAGGGCGCCCAGCTGGCGACGTGCTTCGAGGTACTTGACCTCCGTGAACGCCTCGGGTCCCACCATCGCCCCGATCGTGACCGGCTGATCGGGATCGAGCCGGTGCAGCGGCCGGAACGACGGCAACAGCGCGTCGACCTGCTGCTGGTCCGGGATGTCGATCGCCTCCATGGCGTGGGTCAGGACGAAGCCGTCCATGTTGACCATCACCGGCACGTGCAGGGCCTCGGCGACCGCGAACGCCTGGACGTGCAGGTCCACGGCCTCCTGGTTGGACGCCGCGAACAGCTGGACCCACCCGGCGTCCCGCTGCGACATCGCGTCCGAGTGATCGTTCCAGATGTTGATCGGCGCTCCGAGGGCGCGATTGGCCACCGTCATCACGATCGGGAGCCGGAGTCCGGCGGCGTTGGGCAGAGCCTCCGCCATGAACAGCAGGCCCTGGCTCGCCGTGGCCGTGTACGCGCGTCCGCCGGCGGCCGACGCCCCGATGCAGGCCGACATCGCGCCGAACTCCGACTCCACCATCAGGAACTCGCAGCGTCCGGCACGGCCCTCGGCCACGAGGTCCGAGAGCGCCTCGACGATGTGGGTCTGGGGCGAGATCGGGTACGCCGCCACAACATGGGGACGGCATCGGGCGACGGTCTCGGCCACCGCTCGCGAACCCTCAACCTGCCTGAGCACGAGGCGCTCCCTCCGCGAGACGTCGGGACGCGATCCGATGACCGTCGGCGGCCAGCGCGGCGTTCTGCTCACCGGCGTCGCCACGGAAGCGGCTGCCGATCGCCTGCTGGAGGGCCGCCAGTGAGACGACCTCCGTGAGGCCGGCCAGCGCGCCGAGGAGAGCCGTGTTCGGCAGGGGCCGCCCCAGCCGGGACCGGGCGAGGTCCGAGGCGGGCACGGTCACGACCCGGAACGGGCAGTCGGTCAGGCCGAGGTCCTGGGGTCGTCGTGCGCTGTTGACCAGGAGCAGCCCGTCGGGACGCAGGCCGGCCAGGATGCCCGGGATGTGCAGCATCGTCGGGTCCTGCACCACGACCGCGTCCGGGGCCACGACCGGGTCGTGCGAACGGATGGGCCGGGCCGCGATCCGGCAGAACGCGACGACCGGCGCACCGGTCCGCTCGGAGCCGAAGCTGGGGATCGCCTGGGCCGCGCGGCCCTGGTCGAACGCGGCGGTCGAGAGCAGCTCCGCCGCCGTCACGACTCCTTGCCCGCCTCGGCCGTGGAACCTGACCTCGACGGACCCGGTGGTCCCGAGGTCGAAGGCGCTCACGGCGTCGCGGCGACCTCGGCGCCGGCGTACGGGGTTGCGATGCTCACGTCCCCCGGAGGCACCACGAGGACGGGGCAGCGCGACTCACGCAGCACGGCCCGGGCTGTGGCGCCGAGATGGTGGACGAACCCACCGTGGACGGGTCGCGAGATCACCAGGACGTCGGCCTGCCGGGATGCCTCCACCAGGGCGTGACCGGCCCGGCCGTGCACGAGGTCGACGCGCACCGGCACGTTGGGGTACGCCAGTCGCAGGTCGATCAGGAGGGCGTCGATCGCCCTGCCTTGCTCGACCTCCCACCCGGGGGTGGGCAGCCGATCGGCCACCGCGTTGTCGTAGGGCGACAGCATCTGCCAGGTGTGGACGATCCGGAGGTCCGACCCCGTCTGGTTCGCAACTGCGAACGCCGCGGAGAGCAGCTGCTCGACGTGCTGGGTCGACTTCAGTCCGACGAGAACCTGGTGAGTCCTCGACGTTGGCTGGTCTGACGGGATGACCGCGACGGGGCAGGCCGCGCGGGCCGCGACCCCCGTGACCGTGGAGCCGGTCCACAGCCGTCCGGTGATGTCGTGGGGCGGTGCGCCGACCACGACGAGATCGGCGTCATGTGCCCTGTCGACGATGGCTTCCGGGCGCGATCCCATCAGCAACGTCGTCGTGACGTCGAGGTGGGGTGTGATCCGACGCGCGAGAGCCTCGTCACGCGCGAGCAGCTCGCGACCGGCCTGGCGTACGACGACATCCGGTGAGACGCCGTACGGACCGACCGCGACGGTGGGCGTGACGACATGGACGATCTCGAGTGAGAGCCCGCGGGACGCCGCCGTGCGGGCGGCGAAGGTGATGGCGGACTCGCTGGCTGCGCTTCCACTGGTGGCGACCAGTACGCGTCCGGTGCGGCCGGTGCTCATGGCTTCCTCCTCCTGGAGGGTCCGCTCCGACGGAACGGGGCCCAGATCCAGCACAGCGCGCCGGGCGATGGCGGGTCAGGGTCATTGGCAAGCCCCCGGATCGACGTTGGTCATCAGGCGCTCAGCCGTGGCTGGACCTCGTCATCCGCGGTGCATCGCGAGATCATCCTGGCGGCGGTCGACGTCGTCGGAGGAGCAGCCCATGCCAGTCCAGGAACCCCCGGGTCCTGCCCTACCGCGGGCCATGGACGCGTGGGTCGTCGCCGGCCGTCCCGGTGGGCCCGGCCGACTGCAGCTGGAGTCCCGCGCCGTGCCTTCACCGGGCGCCGACGAGGTCCTGCTTCGGGTCTCGGTCTGTGGAGTCTGCCGGACCGACCTGCATCTGGCAGACGCAGACCTCCCGGCGCGGGTGGCGCGGCGCGTCCCGGGCCACGAGATCGTCGGCAGGGTGATCGCCCGTGGTGCCGGCGCCGGACGCTTCGACATCGACGACCGGGTCGGGGTCGCCTGGCTCCGTCGGACCTGCGGCGCCTGTCAGTGGTGCCGCACGGGACGGGAGAACCTCTGCCGCTCCTCCGAGTACACGGGCTGGGATGCGGACGGCGGTTTCGCCGAGTACGCCGTGGTGCCCGAGGCGTACGCCTACCGCCTTCCGGACGAGCTGGCCGACGTGGATGCCGCGCCGCTGTTGTGTTCGGGCATCATCGGGTATCGCTCGCTGCTCCGGGCCGCGCTACCGCCGGGCGGTCGGCTCGGGATCTACGGCTTCGGCGCCAGCGCTCATCTCACGGCCCAGCTGGCGGTGGCGGCCGGAGCGGAGGTCCATGTGCTGACGCGTGGTGTCGCAGCCAGGGAGCTGGCCCTGCACCTGGGTGCTGCTTCGGCCGGCGACGCCTACGCGGAACCGCCGGTGCCACTCGACTCAGCGATCCTCTTCGCGCCCGTGGGTGACCTGGTGCCGGTGGCCCTCGCCGCGCTCGAGCAGGGCGGCACGCTCGCCGTCGCCGGGATCCACCTGAGCGACGTCCCGGTGCTCGACTACCAGAAGCACCTGTTCCGGGAGAGGACCGTCACCTCCGTGACGGCCAACACGCGTGCCGACGGCGAGGCGTTCTTGCGGCTGGCCAGCGCACTCGGCGTGCGGGCGCGCGTGCGCACCTACCCGTTCGCGGCAGCGGACCGAGCGCTCGACGACCTGGCCGGAGGGCGGTTCGACGGCGCCGCGGTGCTCGAGGTCGCAAGGAGTTAGCGACTGGAACCGGCCCTCGCGCCACTGGACGCCAGTCACCGGTGTCAGTGGACGACCGCGACCGGGCAGTGTGCGCGGTGCAGCACATGGTGGCTGACCGATCCCAACACGGTCTCGGTCAGGACGCTGCGGCCGCGCGAGCCCACGACGACCATCGCAGCGGTGCGGGAGGCGTCCACGAGGGCCTGGCCGGCGCCGGTGGCGACGAACTCGCCCTCGATGTCCAGCTCCGGGAAGCGTCCACGCGTCTCGGCCACCGACTTCTCCAGCAGCTCCTCCTCGTCCAGGAGGGTCGAGGTCATCGACGGAGGGACGTCTCCGTGCTTGTCGACAGCGACCGTGAGGGGCTTCCAGGCACGGAGCAGCACCACGGTCTGCCCGCCGGTCGTCGCCTGCCCACAGGCGAAGTCCAGGGCGCGGCGGCTGGGTTCGGAGTCGTCCATGCCCACCACGATCCGATCGGTGTCCACGGCGCTCGGGCTGCGGACCACCACGACCGGGCCGCGGGCCCGCCGGGCCGAGCTCTGGCTGACAGACCCCATCACGACCTCGCCGAGGCGGCTGTGGCCACGGCTTCCCAGGACCAGCATCGACGCCTCTGTCGCGGCGTCGAGCAGGGTGTGGACCCGCTTGCCGACGTGTCGCTCGATGGTGGCATCGATGGCGCCTGCCGCGGTCAGGGTCTCCCGTGCGCGCTGCTCGATCGCCTCCCACCACGACTCCGGCCAGCCTTGGCTGCGCGGCGCGTCCATCGGCTCGACCACGATCAGGGCCATGAGCGGCTCTCCGCGGAGGAGGGCCGTGCCCGCAGCCCACCGGGCGGCAACGTCCGCCTCGTGAGAGCCGTCGTATCCGACAACTATCCCCTGTGTACGTGTGCTCATGTCTCGAGGCTGCTGCGACGGGGCAGGGCTCCGGCAGGGTCGAAGGTCAACCGACCTGTGACCTCGGTCGGTGTCGGACGCGGCCGAGGGTCGACGACACTCCAGTCACGAGCTGGAGGGGAGTCATGACCACACAGGCCGGCTTCATCGTGGTCGGCGTCGACGGGACCCACGCCGCGCGTGCGGCCCTGGAGCTGGCACTCGACGAGGGCGTAGCGCACGGCTGCGCCGTCGAGGTGGTGACCGCATGGCTCTGGACCTCGCCGTACGCCGGCATGAACACCGTCACGTCCATCGCGGAGGGCCACCGGGTGGCTGCCGCCATCCAGGACCAGGCTCTGCAGTCGGCGTCGAAGCGAGCCGACGTTCCCGTGATCTCCCGGACGGTCGTGCACGAGCACGCCGGGAGAGCGCTGGTCGAGCGGTCCGACGGCGCCCGCATGCTCGTCGTCGGCAGCGCACGCAAGGGAGGCGTCAGGCGAGCCGTGCTCGGCTCGACCAGCGAGTACTGCGTGAGACACGCACCGGTCCCGGTCGTCGTGGTGGCCGACCCGAGCCGGGTGAAGCATCGGCAGGCGGCTGAGGTCGAAGTGCTCCGTGGCCCGACCATGTCGACCACCACCTGAGCTCGCGGCAGGCCAGGTGGCGCGACGCACCGGACCGCATGGCTGGCACGGGCTGCGGTCGTGGACGCCTCCTCTGAACTGTCCTTCGTAGGTCGGGGCCGATGACCAAGGACTCTCACCTCCGAGCTGTCGCACGGCCGAGCGTGGTGTCCACGACATGGAGGTGGTCAGATGAGCTCGACGTACCCGGTGCGGGTGCACGCGCACCTCGAGCAGAAGCTGAGCCGGTGGCTCTGGCTGGTCAAGTGGATCCTGGCCATCCCGCACGTCATCGTCCTGGTGTTCCTGTGGATCGGGTTCGTGCTGGTGAGCATCGCCGCGCTGTTCGCGATCCTGTTCACGGGGCGGTATCCCCGCCCGCTCTTCGACTACAACCTCGGAGTGCTGAGGTGGACCTGGCGTGTGTCCTTCTACGCCTATGGCGCACTCGGCACCGACCGCTACCCGCCGTTCACCTTGAAGGACGTCGTGGACTACCCGGCCCGGCTCGACGTCGCATACCCGGCACGTCTCTCTCGTGGGCTGGTGCTGGTGAAGTGGTGGCTGCTGGCCATCCCGCACTACCTGGTGCTGTCCTTCTTCATCGGCGGCGGACTGTCCCAATCCCGGGGCGGTGGTCTGGTGGCGATCCTGGTACTCGTCGCCGCAGTGGTGCTGCTCTTCACCGACCGCTACCCGGCTCCGATCTTCGACCTCGTCCTCGGGATGCACCGGTGGGCCTACCGCGTGGCGGCGTACGCCGGACTCATGACCGACCAGTACCCGCCGTTCCGGCTGGACCAAGGTGGGGACGACCCGGGGGGTGTCCTCGTGTCGGAGGCTGAGCCAGGTCCGGAGACGACCGGCGGAGCCGAGTCATGAACGGGCCGTGTGGCGGCCGTCCACGCACTGGGCAACCTCAGTGGCAGGGTCGGCATCTGGCAGGGACAGCGGTCCGAGGACAGTACGGGCGGTGACGAACGTCGGTGGCGACGCGGTGCCAGGCCGGGTTGGCTGGCAGTAGAGCGAGCCTGGGGGAGGTGCCGTGACCACCGGACCGAGCATGACGATCGACGACGCGGTGCAGAGCCGGCCGGAGGGTCTCACCAGTGACGCGGCGGCCAGGACGCTGGCGGCCGTCGGCCCCAACCGTCTCCCCGACCCGCCGCGACGCGGCGTGACCCGACGCGTCGGCGAGCAGCTCCGCGACCCGATGATCCTCCTGCTGCTGGCCGCGGCGGCCTTGACGACATACCTCCACGACTGGTCCAACACCGTGATCATCCTGGTCGTGGTGGTGTTCAACACCACGGTCGGCGTGGTGCAGGAGCTGAGGGCCGAGCGCGCGATGGCTGCGCTTCGGCGCCTGGTCGCGCCTCTTGCCCGCGTCCTGCGTGACGGCATGGTGGTCACCGCCCCTTCGGAGGAGGTCGTCCCCGGGGACGTCGTGATGATCTCGGCGGGCGACGTGCTCCCGGCCGACGGCAGGCTCGTCGAGGCGCACGACCTACAGGTGGATGAGTCGGGGGTGACCGGCGAGTCGCTGGCGGTCCTGAAGGGCGCGTCGGACGACGTCACCGGGGGCACGCTCGTGACCCACGGCCACGGCATGGTGGTCGTGACGAGGACGGGGGAGCACAGCGGCATCGGCAGGATCGCCGCCCTGCTCGCAGGCTCAACACCTCGCCGTACCCCCCTGCAGCGACGGCTGACCCGCCTGAGCCGGTCCCTCGTGCTCCTCGTCGTGGCACTGACTGCCGTGGTGGTCGCGAGCGGGCTCGCGCAGGGCCGGCCCGTCTCTGAGATGGTGGTCGTCGGGCTCAGCCTCGCCGTCGCCGCCGTCCCCGAGTCGCTCCCTGCGGTGGTCACCATCGCCCTTGCCATGGGGGCGCATCGGATGGCACAACGCAACGCCGTGGTGCGGAGCCTGCCTGCCGTGGAGACGCTGGGGTCGGTCACCGTGGTCGCGACGGACAAGACCGGCACCATCACCGAGGGCACGATGCTGGCGGAGGTCCTCTGGGTGCCCGACCTGCGCTACGACGTCACCGGACGGGCCTACGAGCCCTCCGGACAGATCACCCCGTCCGACGGCCAAGGCGTGCCTTCCTCGGCGGACCTGACCCGGCTGCTGCTCGACGCTGTGCTCTGCAACGACGCGGAACTGCGATGCGCCGACCAGGAGTGGTCGGTGCTCGGAGACCCGCTCGACGGCGCGCTGCTCGCACTGGCCGAGAAGGGTGGCCAGACGGCATCGGGCGTGGCCGATGGGTGGACCCGAACCGGCGACGAGCCGTTCGACCCCCGCACGCGCCGGATGACCACGCACCACCTGGCCGCCGACGGCCGGCGCCTGAGCGTGTGCAAGGGAGCGCCTGAGGCGCTGGCCGAGCTGATGCCTCACGACCCGAACGTCCGTCCGGCCATCCGCGTCGCGGAGGAGCTGGCGGCTTCGGGCTACCGCGTGATCGCCGTGGCGGACACGGGACCAGGCCAGTGGTCGCTGGCCGGCCTCGTCGCGATCGGGGACCCGCCGCGCGCCCAGGCGGCGGCGGTCGTCGAGGCACTCGAGGCGGCAGGGATCCGGCTCGTTCTCGTGACCGGCGACCACCGGGGCACGGCCGCCGCGATCGCGCGCCGGGTCGGGATCCTGGACGACGAGGATCGCACGGCAGACGGCGACACGATCGCCGGTCTCGAGCCGGCGGCACGCCGGAGCCTCTCCGTCGTCGCCAGGGTCAGACCCGAGCAGAAGGTCGACATCGTCGAGGCATTCCAGCAGGAGGGCGACATCGTCGCGATGCTCGGTGACGGTGTGAACGACGCACCGGCGCTGCGGCGCGCGGACATCGGCGTCGCGGCCGGACGTGGCGGGACGGAGGTCGCCAAGGAGGCGGCGGACCTCGTCCTCCTGGACGACGACCTCGGCACCGTGGTCGCGGCCGTCGAGGAAGGTCGCCGCATCTTCGCCAACATCCGCTCCTTCCTCGTGTACGCCGTCTCGGGGGGGTTGGCCGAGGTGGGGGTGATGCTCGGTGGCTGGCTGGTGGGCCTGGTCCTGCCTCTGCTGCCGGGACAGATCCTGTGGATCAACCTGCTGACGCACGGGCTGGTGGGGGTCGCCTTCGGCGCGGAGCCGGCCGACCCGAGGAACATGCGGCAGCCACCGCGTCCACCGTCGGAGTCCGTCTTCACCGCCCGGTCGAGGGTGGCCCTCGGGGTCGCGGCCGCCGCCCTGACCGGCACGGCCCTCCTGGTCGGCGCGATGACGCCGGGGTCGGTGGCCGAGCGTCGTACCGCCGTGTTCCTGGCGCTGGGGCTGGGTCAGCTCGGCGTCGCACTCGCCTTGCGCACGGCCGCCCGCGCGCACCGGGGGATCAGGGGGCTCGAGAAGGGCGTGGTCGCGGCATGCGCGCTGCTGCTCCTGGCGGTGTACGCACCGGCCCTCGGCGCGCTTCTCGACACCGTGCCCCTGTCCGCGTCGCTCCTGGCGGCATCGGCGGCCATCGCGGCGGTGCCCGGAGTCCTGGTACGGCTCGTCGTCGCGCGCGAGGGATGATCCTGGTCCCGGAGCCCGATGGCCTTCGTCTCTGATCGGCAGCCCCCTCGAGGTCCATGGTGGAGGCAAGACTCGCAGCGAGAGGGAGTGAGTGACATGAGCGACGCGTCGGAGCGCGAGTCCGCGCGAGCGGCTGGCGAGGCCCAGGACGCGATCGTGGCCCGTCCGCGGAGTTCCAGGGCAGGTGCTATTGCCGTGGCCCTGCGGCGGTACCTCGGTGCCGAGGCGTACAGCGAGGTGCGCAGGCGCAGGGCGGAGAAGGCAGAGGGGGAGAAGCCGGGTCCCCGCGGGTGGTGACCGCCCTCCCCGGCTCTCCTGGACGTTCACCGCGACGACACCAGGGACCGGTCGCCGCTCAGACCGTGCGCGAGGGGGCGACGTCGCGGGCGATCTCGTCGTCGCGCAGCGCCTACGCGCGGATGACGTCGCTCGCCCCGACCATGCCGACCAGACGGCGAACGTGGTCGACGCGGGCCGGCTCCTGCAGTCCTTGACCGACTCGGGACACGAGTGATTGCCAAGGTCCCGAGGATCGCCGACCCGGGACCCGGGCCTCGGCGCGTTCGGCGATCCACGATGGGCGGGAAGGCAGGTGCATCGTCATGAGCAACACGACCAGGAACCTGGGTGGCGTCGTCGTCGGAGTCGATGGCTCAGAGCACGGGTACGCCGCCGTCCGCTACGCAGCGACCGAGGCCGCCCGGCGGGGCGTCCGCCTCACCGCGGTCCATGTGCTGCCGGGCCACATCCCGGCGGCTCCCTTCATGATGCCGATGGTTCCCGACTCCTCGTTCGAGTCCTACGGCGTCGAGGTCCTCGAGCGAGCGAGGAGGGCCGCTCAGGAGGTCACACCCGGAGTAGAAGTCGAGACCCATGTGCGGGTGGGCGGCAGGGTCCAGCAGCTCATCTCCTTCGGAGGCGACGCCTCGCTGCTGGTTCTCGGAAGTCGCAGCCCACGGGGCCTGGACCGCATCTGGACCGGCGGCACCGTGACCGGGGTCGCCGGCGCTTCAGCCTGTCCGGTCGTCGTCGTTCCGGCCGACTACGAGGCCGAGTCGCCTGGCGGCCGGGTGGTGGTCGGCGTGAAGTCACCGGAGCAGGCACGTGAGCTGTTCGACGCAGCCTTCGCCCGCGCCGAGGACCTCCACGACGACCTCGTGGTCCTGCACGCCTGGCGCCTCGAGGGCATCTACGACGACATCATCGCGGAGCGGACGATGGCCGACCGGTGCCGGCGCGAGCAGACCGAGCTGATGGACGAGGCGCTCGTTCAGCACCGCGCGGCGTTCCCAGGGGTGGCGGTGCGCGTCTACGTCCGGCACGAAGAGCCGGCCCACGCCCTGGTACGCGCCAGCTGCGGTGCCGATCTGCTGTTGATCCTCTGCCCGCCGCACGGACGCCGGGTCCACCACCTCGGGCCCATCGCCCGGGCAGTCCTGCGTGACGCGCGCTGCCCGGTCGAAGTGGTACCCGGCCGCCGCGCCGCCGAGCGCATCGGCGATCGGGACCGTGTCCGGCTGCTCGTTCCGTGAGGGGCGGGGTTCACCGCCCTCACCGTTCCGGTCCACGCGTGGTGGTCGGACCTGGTCGTGGCGCCGGTCATCGGCGCCGGTGACCGACTCCGCTGCGCCGACGGTGCCGCAGCGGGAGAGTGAAGAGTGCAGACATGTGTCTGCAGGAGAGGGAGGTAGAGCGAGGACCACACAGTTGCCCGTCGCCGTGGCGACCCCGTCAAGGAGGTTCTGAGCTGGCGCACTTCGCGGTCCGCGCCGACGGAACGCCACCGGTGCGGATCGAGGACTACGTCGAGGACGACACCCACGTGCTGCCCGCGGCGGTGCCCGGGCTCTCTGCAGCCGGGACCTCATGAATCGGGACCCGATCGGAGGGACCTCGAAGCTGAACCCCATCGAGATCCCTTGAACGGCTGGAGCCTATGAGGACCCCTTGAGCCAGGCCCCTATCGCCGTACCTCATGACAGCCAACGCGCTACCTATGGCGCGATCGCGCCTGTTACACGCCCCCTCGGCGACCGGGGTGGTCGACGATGGGTCCGGTCCCGTTCATCGGCCCCGTCGGTCCCCAGCGAGCGGGTCACCTGGCTACGGGGTGACGCTCTCGCAGTCGTTCCCGTCGAGCACCTCGACGCTGACGCAGGTGTCGGCACCGTCCCCCATCCCCAGGGAGTGGTCCTGCCCGGCTCCGCCGCGGAACGTGTCGTGGTAGGACGAGCCCATGAAGGTGTCGTCGCCATGCCGACCGCGGAAGACGGTGCCCCACGACCCGGACGCCATCAGCGTGTCCGGCCCCGCGGTCCCCACGACGATCCAGGCGGTGCCCCAGGCAGATAGGTCCACACGCTCCACGTGGGCCACCTCGATCGTCACCGGGTGGTCAAGGGTGTAGACCAGCCGCCCGGTGCTCATGGACCACGTCGCGGTGGCGAGCTCCGGGCTCGGGTTGATCGTCTGACTGTGCAGGTCGACGAAGTCCTTCCTCCCCTTGCCGCCGTCGACCACCTGGTCCACGCCCGGCACGTCGGTGATCTGCGTGACCAGCAGGTCGGCCCCCCTTCCGCCGTACATCCGATCGGCCGCCGGACCCAGGTCGTCGATGACGTCGTCACCCGGCCCCCCTCGCAGCACGTCCTCACCACCGCCGGCGCTGATTGAGTCGTCACCCGGGCCGCCCCCCGCTCGGTCCGCGCCACCCCTGGCGCCGGGCGGGTCGGTGACGATCCGGTCGTTGCCGCCGTGCCCGCGGATCACGTCCGGACCCCGTCCCCCGCTGAGCAGGTCGGCGCGGGCACTGCCCGTGATGACGTCGGCGTGAGGAGAACCCTCGATCCAGGCGCCTCGCCCGGCGAACCGGTCGTGGCCCTGGCCGGTGGCGACCCCACTGGCCGTGTCGACGTGCACGCCACCCGTGGCCGACTCCCAGGAGATGCTGTCGTGGATGACGTCGTCCGCACGCCGTCGGTCGCGTCCCGGGACGAGGCGATCATTCCCGTTGCCGCCCTCGAGGTGGTCACCCAGCCGCTCGGTGCTGCCCTCGTCTGTGACGTGCCTCCAGTCGCGACCACCGAGCAGGATGTCATGGCCCGGCCCGCCGATCAGCCGGTCGGCGCCCAAGCCGCCACAGATCCGGTCGTCCCCTGCCAGGCCCAGCACGGTGTCGTTGCCGCCGAGGCCCGCGACCACGTCGCCCTGCGGCGTACCTCGCAGGACGTCGGCACTGGCGGTCCCGACGATCGTCGCCTCACGCCCGCCGCAGGTCGTCGCGGCTCGCACTCCAGGAGGCGCCGCAAGCGACCCGGCCGCCCCGGGCAGGCCCCATCCGACCGCCAGCATGATCCCGACCGTGACCGTCGCAGGTCGCCACCACATCGCCATCCCTCTCCTCCGTCACCTCACCATGCCCGTGCCCACGGGATCACAGGAGAGCCCAAGGTCCCGGATGGGTGGGCCGATCAGGGGGAAGCGGTCGAGCTCACGACGTCGCCGGAGCGCTCGTGCGCCGCCGACCTCACGGGAGCGGGAGTGGTGTCGGCGACCGGCCGGTCGAGATCCTCTCTATGGACGACCTCGTCTCCCGATGTCCCGGATGAGCACGGTGCGGCCGGCTGGATGTCGCCGGGGTCCACCCGGTCGTCGAGTCGGCGGTACCACCGGAAGAGCTCGTCGGCTCCCCAGACGATCGGTGGGAAGGTCGCCAGCCATGCCAGCTCGGTCAAGGTCAGTGGGCGGGTGCCGAGGACGTGCTGGGCAGGAGGCCAGTAGACCGCTGCTGCGGCCAGGGCGACCTCGAAGCCGATGCCGACGACAAGCAGTCGATTGCTGAGGATGCCGACGCGGAACAAGGACACCCGGTCGGTGCGGGCTGCAAGCGCGGTGCCGATCTGGCATACGACGATGCCGGCGAACGCCATGGTGGTCGCCCGGACATATGTGTCATGGAGGCCCGACCCGGCGCCGACGTCGGCTCCGGGCGTCCAGCCGCCGGACCACAGGGTGAGCAGGAAGCCCGACGTCACCAGGACTGCGCTCACCACCCCGAGCACTGCCCAGGCCCGCACGAGCATCTCGCCTGTGATGATGTTCTCGTTGCGAGGCCGCGGCGACCTGTCCATGAGCCCCGGCTCGGATGCCTCCCGGCCGAGTGCCAGCGCGGGAAGCGTCTCGGTGCCCAGGTCGATCATGAGGATCTGCGCGACGGTCAGGCCCAGCGGGATGCGCCCTCCGGAGAGCGCGAACATCAGGAACGGCACGACCTCGGGTACGGCGTGGGCGAAGATGTACAGGATGAACTTGCGCACGTTGTCGTAGACGCGTCGGCCCGACTCCACGGCTCGGATGATGGTCGCGAAGTCGTCGTCGGTCAGGACCATCGTCGCTGCTTCCCGGGCGACGTCCGTCCCGGACCGGCCCATCGCAATGCCGATGTCGGCGGTCTTGAGCGCAGGGGCGTCGTTGACGCCGTCGCCGGTCATCGCCACCACGTGGCCCTGCGCCTTGAGTCGCTGGGCGACGCGCAGCTTGTCCTCAGGCGAACTGCGCGCGAAGACGACCTCACGACCAGGGCCATCGAGGATCGCGTCCAGCTGCTCGTCGGTGAGGGTGTCCAACGTCGCACCGAGGATGACACGAGAGCTGTCGGCTCGGATCCCGGCCGAGCGGGCGATGGCGGCTGCCGTGGGGCCGCTGTCACCCGTGATCACGTGCACCGCGATACCGGCGCGATGTGCCTGCTCCACCGCCGCGGGGACGGCGTCCCGGAGCGGGTCCGTGAGGGCCACGAAGCCGAGCAGGTTCAGTCGTTGCTCGGCCTGCTCACGCTCAGCCGGAGCAGCGCCCTCGGCCTCGCGTTGGGCGCAGGCGATGAGACGCAGTCCCTGGGATGCCAGCTCCTCGAGTCGCTGGAGGAGCCGTTCGAACTCCACCGTCGTCAACTCCGTGACAGCACCACCGATGCCGCCGATGACCCCCGTGCACCGCGATACGACCGCCTCAGGTGCTCCCTTCGTGTAGATCGTGGTTCCCCCCCGCGTCGCTGTGGCGACCGACCTCAGCCGGATCCGCGGGTCGAACGCGTACACGGTCGATCGGGGAAGCCCTTCTCCTCCGGGATCGAGCCGCTCCGCGGCTTCGAGGAGTGCCAGGTCGGTGGGATCGCCGCTCCGGCTCGGCCGATCGGCGGAGGTGCAGGTACGGATCGCGCAGGCGAACGACGCGGGATCGCCGTCCGCGGTCGGGATGGAGACAGCACTCGGGCCCCAGATGCTGTGCACCGCCATCCGGTTCTGGGTGAGGGTCCCGGTCTTGTCGGTGCAGATGACGTCCGTGGAGCCCAGCGTCTCGATGGCACTGAGTCGCTTCACGAGGCCCCCACGCCTGGCCATGTCGCTGACGCCCACGGCCAGGGCGAGCGTGATGGTCGGCAGGAGTCCCTCGGGAACGTTCGCCACCAGCAGTCCGATGCCGAAGACGGCGGCCTCGGTGAAGCTGAGTCCGGCGATCATCCCGAGCGGCAGGAACGCGACACCTACGAGTACCGCGACGCCGGCGACGAGCCAGGCCACCCGTCGTACCTGCCGCTCGAGCGGGCTTGGCTCCTGACGCGCGTGATGGGACAGGCTGGCGATCCTGCCGAGCTCGGTGGACATGCCTGTCAGGACGACGACCCCTTGAGCCTCCCCGGCAGTGCACGTGGTGCCGGACAGCAGTATGTCGTCTGCCTCGGTGACGCGGGCGGCACGGTGGTCATCATCCTCCCGTGCCAGCCTGACGACGGGCACGGACTCACCGTTGATCGCCGAGAGGTCCACCTCGACCGAGCCGCAGACAAGCTTTGCATCGGCACAGATGGCATCGCCTTCGCGCACGACCAGCAGGTCGCCGGGGACCACCTCAGCGGTGTCCACGACTGTCTCCGATCCGTCCCGCACGACGGAGGCCTGCTGAGGGAGGTAGCGACTGAGAGCGGCCACAGCATGCTGTGCGTGCCGTTCCTGGATCAACGCGAAACAGGCGTTGAGCGCGATCACGGCCACGATCGCCACGCCGAGGGTGACGCTCTGGGTGGTGAGCGCCAGGACGGCCGCCAGCCAGAGGAGCAGAGCGAGGGGATGAGTCAGCTGACGGAGCAGCGGACGCAACGGCCCCTCCTGACGCTTCGCCTCGAGGACGTTGGGCCCGTGCGCCAGGAGGCGTCGACCGGCATCCGTGGAGGTGAGGCCATCTCGCCCACATCCGAGCTCGGACAGGAGAGCCGACCACGCCTCGAGCGGAGACGGACGACCTCGGGCATCATCCGTGACCGCGAGCACCCGATCAGGTCGACGAGAGCTGATCAATGGGGCATGCATCGAGGTCTCCCTGGGCAAATGCTCGGACGATGTCGCGACGGCTCACCATCCCGACGACGCGGTCACGCAGAAGAACCGGCAGGCTCTTGAGAACGGTGCCGGTCATCAGGCCAATCACGTACGTCAGGTCGTCGTCCGGCGCGACACTGAGAACCCTCCGCGTCATCAGCCGGCCGACGTACGCGCTTTGGACCGCGAGGTGGGGCGCCGTGGCGAGCAGGGCAACGACGTCGGCCTCGCTGAGGATGCCGAGAAGCCGCAGGTCGTGGTCGACCACCGGGAGGGACGTGAGGCTCAGACGATCGAGCAGACGCGCTGCCTCCGCCACCTCCTCGTCCGGCCGGATCGTCACCGCGGGGGAGGACATCAGATCGCGCACGGCCACGGCTCGCTTCTTCCGGGTCGCAGTCGTTGAAGGGTCGAGGTATCTCACGTCTGCGGCAGCACCGACCACGGCAACCGGGCACGGGCAGTGACGCGCGAGGACCGGAATGGTCCCGGTCAGACCGCGGTGCCGCAGGCGTGACTCCTCCGCGGTCCGCGTGACGGCGTGCTCGCTCGAGGGTAAGCGGTCAATGCCAACGAGGATGTTGCCTCTGTGCATAGGGCGCGAGGTCATGTGTCGAGTCTTCAGAGACAGAGCAGTGCTGGCGAACAGTCGTTGGCAAGGCGCCTGAATGACCTCGGTCCTTTTCATGGGGCGACCCCGCGGCGAACCAGATGCGGGCCAACCGGCCTCGGGTCTCAGGCCGTCGCACAGGGGCGCCCCAGGGTCATGGGTACGCGGAGACGAGCTCCCAAGGGCGAGAGACTCTCGGCACAGCCGAGGTGGCGAGCTGTCGGTCTGCGATGGGTGCGGCGGCATCTGGGAGGAGGACATCCCGCGCGTCCTCGACGTCGGCTGGCAGGGCAGCAACGCCCGGACGCCGGTCCACCTGGACACCACAGGAGGGGCCGGGGCGGGGCTGGGCCTGGCCATCGTCAAGGGCATCGTGGAGGCACACCGAGGCCGCGTAGCCGTCACCAACGACGAACCCGGATGCCGGTTCCTGGTCACCCTCCCGGGGATGATCACCGTCCCAGCAGGGGCACCACACGGTGGCGCGGTCCGGCTGACAGCGGATGGTCCTGGAGGGCAGCCTCCGGGGTCGATGAGCCCCGGCTGCTGGGCTCAGGTGAGGACGCGGCTCTCCTGTGGCCCCGAGCCCGCTGTCGGGTGTGGGGCGGGTTGCCGGAGCAGGCCCAGCGCCAGTGGTGGAAAGACCAGTACGGAGACGACGCCGGCGCCGACCAGTGCTGCAGCATTGACCGGC
>JBKPTA010000049.1:0-8147 GCA_046735295.1 Actinomycetota bacterium
TCGGTCCGAGATCGCCAAGAGCCAGGCCACGGTCACCCGAGCGGTCGCGTATGTGAGGCCCGGCACGGTCCTGGACTCGAACCTCCCCGGGGAATGCAGGTCGGGGCAGGTTCTGATCCTGTCGTTGGTGGGGCACTTCCCTCACATCATCTTCGGCACCGGATTCGCCGATCCGGACGGGACGGTGGCCCCGCAGGGTCCCGACAGGTGGGTGAACGTGAAGGCTGACGCCGCCACCGGCGAAAGATGCGAGGTCGGTGTCAGTCTCGGGCGTTTCAAGGTCCCCGCTGGGGCCACTGACCTACTGCCGTCGCTCTAGCCCAAGTGACCCGCTCATGCCGCCGGGCGCGCCATGCCGATGAGCGGACGGGGCACTCCGCCCAGATCGACGGGGTTCGAGGGGCCGGCCGAGATCCGTGAGGTCAGAACTCAGTTCACTGGGCTCGGCGTTTGCGTGGCATCGATGACCGTGGTCTCCGCGAACCACGTCGGTAGCTGCGCGATCAGGTCCGGAGGACCTGATGCAAGCACGGCGCCGTCGTTCAGGGACTCGCTCCATCCTCGGCGTCCACGCGCCAGCGCCAGGACCGTCGGAAGTGCAGCGGCGAGATAGACGTAACGGGACGGATCCAGTGCCGGATCAGTGAGGCAGCCGTAGGGTCCCGCCCCGCTGTCGAGCACCAGCCAGTACGTAGCGCCGTCAAGGACGGAGATCTCCAACACAGCCGGGCGTCTCGGCAGGCTGGGGACCTTGGCGCGCCCGACCATCCACCCGAGCGCGATATCCGGGTCGTCCTCGACCATCGCCGGGTCCTCTGGGAGCCACTCGTGGGACCACAGTCTCAGCGACTCGAGTGTCGGCACCAGACCGCTGCCAACAGGGGTGAGGCGATAGACCCGAGGGGACTCGCGCTCCGCGGGTGGCGCGATCAGCCCGAGCGTCACCAACCGGCGGAGCCGGGTGGTGAGGACCGATCTCGAGATGTGACCTGGTATGTCCGCGGCGAGCTCGTTGAATCCCTTCGGGCCGCGCATCCCCAGCTCGCGCATGATCAACAGGTTCCATCGATCGCCGAGGTGATCGATCGCCTTGGTGAATGAGCAGTATTCAGTGGCCTGCTGCGGGTCCACCTCGCCATTGTGTCACCGCCGGCCGGGGCGGTTCGGATTCAGGACTAGAGACAGCGACCTCGCGCTCTCCAGGATGGAACCCGGGTTGCGAGAAGGGACAGCCGATGGGCAGGAAGCGACAGAAGGAACACCCGGACGCCGTCCGTGACATCAACCGCAGGATGGTCCGAGCCGCAGCGGCCGAGGCACGCTATGTCACCCGGCCGTCCGGCAGTCGGGTTCACGTCATCGAGTCCGGGGAGGGGCCACCGATCGTGCACCTGCACGGGACGCTGACCTCGGCCCTGTCCCACCTGATGATCGCGGAGCGAATGCCGAGGACGCGCTCCTACCTCCTCGACCGGACCGGGTGCGGGCTGAGTGATCCGGAGACTTATCCGCGGACTGGCTACCGTGACCATGCGTTCGGATTCGTCGACGACGTGCTCGATGGCTTGGACATCGATGAGACCGTTCTGGTCGGTGCGTCGGGAGGAGGGATCTGGGCGACCTGGTACGCACTGGAGCGTCCCGAAAGGGTGCGTGGCCTCGTCTTGCTCGGGGCGGTCCCGACATTTCCCGGCAGCTACGTGCCCTTGCCGATGCGGATGATGGCGACCCCCGTGATAGGCAGCGCCATGCGGATGAAGAAGCCGGACCGGGCGATGATGCTGCGGATCATGGACTCGATGGGAGAGGGCGACTCCTTCGAGCAGCACCCCGATCTGCTCGAGTCACTGGTGGCCGGGGCGCATGATCCCGTGGCGGAAGCCGCGAACGTCGCCGAGCTGCGCGCACTCGTCAACCTCGCCGCCATCCGGAGCACGATGCGGATGACTCCGGAAGCGTTGCGCAGTCTGACCGTCCCGACCCTGATGATCTGGGGAGTTCATGACCCGGTCGTGCCGGTGTCGCAGGCTCGCGTGGTCGCCGGCCTCATTCCGCAATGTCGTCTCGAGGAGCTCGATGCGGGCCATGTCCCGCAGCTGAGGCACCCGGACAGGGTGGCATCCATGATGGGCTCGTTCGCGGGCCAGCTTTCATGAGAATCCCCACCCGCCGCTCCGACCGCGCACGACGCCGAATGGACCGTCAGTCGGGGTACCTCTGTGAGCGGTGGACCATCCGAGACAGCCGGGAATGGGTCTGCCGCCAGGCAAGGGGGCGAACGCTCGAGGTGGGAGTCGGCACCGGGCTCAACCTGCGGTGGTACGTCCCCGAGATCGAACTGATCGCAGTGGACCTCGATCCCGAGCGCCTCTCGGTCTCGAAGGAGCGGGCTCATGCTTTGAACCGGCACGTCGGCGTCGCTGTTGCCGACGGTCGCCGGCTTCCTTTCGGCCCGGACTCGTTCGACACCGTGGTGTGCACCCTGGCTGTCTGCGACGTGGACGACCGCGCAGCAACATTGACCGAGCTCCACCGCGTGATCCGGCCAGGTGGTTTGCTGCTCTTGCTCGACCACCTTGAGCCGAGGTGGAGACACGGACGACCCGCCACCCTAGGTGAACAGGTCGGCTTCACCGTGAAGGAGCGTCAGCGCCTGTGGGCCGGATACTTCGAACGAGTCCGGCTTCAGAAGCCAGCAGGGTGAGACATCGCGCCTACGACCGCCAAGCACGTGTCCCTTCACTGAGCCACTACACGCCTCAGCCCTACCGGGGGTCACCCGGATGGCGTCAGCTCGACCGCAGTCGATCGTGTGAGCCGGACGATCAGCACGGTGACACAGGGATCTGCCGTCCCCCCGGGAACGTAGGTCATCCCGCCGGTTGTCGGCACACCCGAGTCGAGATCGTCGCATCGCCAGGTCGTAGGCGAAGTCCCGCCCCTTGGCTGTTGTGGCTACACCCACCCCAGTTGGTGCATCGTGACCCCGTCGTTCCAGATCTTCGTCATATGTCGGATCTTGTCGCCCTCGAACGCCATGTCATAGACATAATCGGCCGCTGCGCTCTTCCCGGTCGGCGCAACCGGGCCCCCCTCGCCAGTGTGACTGCCATGGAACACGCCGTAGGCCAACACCTTGTTCCGCGCCTCGTCCACGGCGAACGAACTCACCTCTGCCCGGCCGTCAGGCAGCGGCGTGAATAGACCCTTCATCCACTCGGTGTAGGCCTGCAGACTGTCAACGCCCTCCAAGGCGGCAGCCTGGGCAGAGAACGTCGCCCCTTCGTGGCAGTACTGCTGGCATTCCTGCCATCCCTGACCTGTCTCGCACGCGTCGAAGAATCGTTCGGCGATCTCCACGATGGCAGCCATAGCGGCACCTCCCCCTGATGTCACCAGCGACATCGTCCACTCGGATAGTGCTCGTAGGCACCACCGACGGTCAAGGTCGTGGACCGAGGCGTCAGGCACCAGCACCGCCAGGTTGATGTGGTACCGGATCGACACCGTGCCGCGGGTGTAGCGACTCTCGTAGGAACGGACTCTCCTGCCGCAGTGCGGCCGGTGCCGCCCGGGAGTGCCCGCCGCGGGTCGTACGCTCTGAAACGCTCTCTCATGCCGGTGGTCCCAATGGCTCAACGCAACACTTCCTTGGATCGAGGAGGTTGCGATGGTGCGTGGTCATCGCAGGTTCTCGCCGGCCGAAGAGGATGAGATCTGGGTGCGGTTGCGGGCCGGGCATGCGGCCAGGCCGACGGCTCGTTCGCTGGGGTTGTCGACCGGTGGGGTGCGGGCCTACCTGGTGCGGTGTGGTGGGATGCGGCCCGTCCCGTGGCGGCGCTCACCGACCAGGCTGAGGTTCGCGGAGCGGGAGGAGATCTCCCGGGGTCTGGCAGCCGGCACGTCGTTGCGGGCGATCGCAGCGGGTCCGGGACGTGCCCCGGCACCCGTCCAACCGCTCATCGGCGTGGGGGTCGAGCTGAAGGCACTCATTTGTCGATGAGCGGGCGACCGCACGGCCTGTGGAGCGTCGTGGAATGCGGGTCGCTGGAGTCGTGGCCAAACTACTCTTGATGCGCATCGAACCGTTGCCTTGTCTGGCGCGTCGAACGAGATGTCTGCTCGCGGAAGGAGTTCGCATGCGTGCGCTCGCCCACCTGTCCGTCCTCGGTGTCATGGCGGTCCTGTGCGCGGTACCCGTCACCTCGGCGAGTGCCGCACCGGCCGAGTGCCACGGGTCGAAGCCGACCATCGTCGGCACCTCCGGTGATGACGTCATCGAGGGGACGCCGGGGCGCGACGTCGTCTTGGGCTTGGACGGGGATGACACCATCCGCGGATTGGGCGGCAACGACGTCCTGTGCGGCAACGACGGCGGTGATCGCATCGCGGGGGGTGCTGGTGACGACCGTATCTACGGTGGGTACAACGGCGAGCGCCGGCAGGGCGAGTACATCTACTTCACCGGCGACACGATCAGCGGAGGGCGCGGTGACGACCTGCTCGACCTCGGCGATGACCATCGGCACCCGAAGGTCACTCACATCGGCGAGGAGACCCTCACCTACGCCGACAGCCCGAGAGGCGTTCACCTCGACCTGGCCGAGAACCGCGCGACGGGTGAAGGGCACGACCGCATCGTCCCCTTGCATCTGACGACCGACCAGCACCTGATCGTCCTCGGCAGCGCCCACGACGATGTCATCCACGGCACCGACCAACGAGACATGATCAACCCGCTCCAGGGCGACGACCGGGTATTCGGCCGAGGTGGTGTCGACCTCATCCAGGAGAACGGACTCATCCCGCCACGACCGGTTCCGAGTGGGAACGACGACTTCAGAGGCGGACAGGGCAACGACAAGCTCGACAGCGGAGACGGGCGGGACGTCCTTCGCGGGGGCAAGGGCAGGGACTCCGTCGAGTCCTTCGGTACGACCGCGACGCTGTACGGCGGTGCCGGTCGGGACCACATGTGGGCAGGAGGCGTCGATGCGGTCGATCCATCGAATCGGCTCCACGGAGGCGCATCCAGCGACCACTTCACCCTTCTCGACCCCGCGCAGGGCACGGTGGCCGACGGGGGTCTGGGCAAGGACCGCGTCTATCTCAGAGACCAGCACCTGAAGAAGCTGTCGCTGGATCTCGCGGGCCCTGTGACCAGCGGTTCCACGACGTACGTCGTGCGCGACATCGAGTCCTGGCGGATCAGCTCGGAGTCGCCCACCATCGACGTCGGGGGCACAGGCGGCGCAGACCACGTCCAGCTGTTCACCGACAACCCGGACGCCTTCGTCACGGCTCGCCTGTCCGGCGGAGACGATGTGCTGGGTGTTCACCGACAGAACGCATCGGTTCGGGTGCACCTCGGCACCGGCGACGACCGCTTCCACAAGGGAAGCCCAGGAGCAATCGCGGCGTGGCTGGGCGCGGGCAACGACCTCGTGGAGACCACGCGCGGCGTCGGGGTTCTCAGTCACCCTCCCCCTGCCCGCACCTACGACGGCGGGCCGGGCACCGACACCGCCGAGCTCGACCTCGCGATCCGGAACAACACCTGTACCGCCATCGAGCGGGGCAACTGTCCGCCCTAGCGGAGCATGAACTCCGCCCTAGCGGAGCCTGACCGAAACGCACTCATCAGCCGCTGACACTGAGGGTCTGCGGTGGAGGTCGCAGACTTTCAGCCCGACGAGCGCTCCCATTCGTGACGCAGCAGAACACTGACGCCGAATGGCGCGTCATCCTGCTCTCCAACGACCCCTTGGACTTGGCCACGGCTGTGGATCTCACCGACATAGCGCATTCCGATGCGTTCCATGACGGCGAGAGAACCCTCGTTGTGCCGGACAGTGCAGGACACCACCGCCTGCACACCTAGGGTGCCGAATGCGAACGCCAGTCCAGCTCGGCCGATCTCCGACGCATAGCCGTGCCCCCAGAAATCGCCCCGCACGGCCCAGCCGATCTCGACCCAGTCGGCGTGTGCAACAAAAGGCCGCAGACTCCGGTGAGCAGCGCTGACCCACGGCTCCGCCGGAAGAAAGCGCTCGATCTGACCCCAGTCGTCATCGACCGGCACGCGTGAGAGACCGCCTCGGCCCACGACCTCACCACTCACCCGGTCGTAGGCGATCCACTTGTGAACGCCGTGACGACGCCAGGAGTCATCTTTCGATGCGGCCCACCGCTGTGCCTGCTCGAGACTCGGCTTCTCATCGCCGTACCACGGCCAGACTCGGTCATCGCTGTGGACGAGCCAGAGGTCGTGGGCACGGCAAGTGCCGACCGGCTCAAGTCGCAGCCGCTTCGTCACCACTGAACCGCTGCTCACAAGCAATGGCTCCTCCACCACAGCAAGCATCGGTGAGTCGGAGCAGAGCTGCAACGCGGTTCTCGCTGATGCCCTCAAGAATGTGACCGCTCATGCCGCTGACAGTGACAGATTTCTGGCCAGCACCATATGGGATTTGCATGTCACAGCAGTGCGCCGTCCTTGCCCTCCGAACCGCCCGCTCGTGCCGCTGTCCGCGCGCGCCTCAGGCTTCCGACGACGTGAGCTGCTCGTAGAGCGCGCCACCATCGGCTACTACGAACGCCTCAATGAGTTGGCCCGCTCGAAGGCGGAACCAGTCGCATCCGATCCACGTAACCTGTCGTCCAGTCGGTGCAACATCCGCAAACGTTCCCTCATGGGTCCCCGTTGCAGTCCAGCGCTAGACCACCCGGTCGCCGTCGCTGACCAGATCGTCGATCTCGAAGTTCAGGTCGGGAAACGCTGCCCGCAGCCCCACCACAGCTCGCTTGACCTCCTCGGGTCCGCGCAAGACGTCGTCTCCGACGTGGTGGACGTGTCCACCGGCAACTACCTCTTCGGCAATGTCGAGGTCTCCATCGCTCCATAGCTCTGTGATGAACCGGCGCACCACCGCCTCGTTCTCCGACACCATCGGCATCTCTCTTCTGTCCTCGACGTCCGAGACCAGGGTCGCGCGGATTGCGCCGCTTCGCGAGTGCAACATCGCACGCTCGTGCCGTGGTCCGGTGCCTGCTCATACCGATGAGCGCACGGGGAAGTCAGCCGGCTCCCGCCACCCATGGGGGGTGCGAGGGATTGTCACGAGGTCGTTGGCGGGTTCCTCACCTTGAAGGTGAGGTGGGGGAAGTTCTGGGTGTCGAGGCCGCGCTGGCTCCAAGGTTGGGTTCCGACCGTGTAGTTGTAGGTGATCGTGTCGAGCGTGGAGCGGCCAGGTTTGGCGACATGAACCACCGCCAACAGGTACTCGTGGCGCGACGGGTACCGGAAGGTGGTGCCGTCCCGGACGGGATTGAGATGCGAGCAGCGGTCGCGTGGGCCTGGGGCGGAGCGGGCCGACCCGACGTGGCAGACCTCCACTGTCAAGGTGGCCGCTGCGGTGTTGACCCTCCACCTGTGTTCAGGAGTGCCTCGGAACGTCACGGTGTCGGCATGGCCACTGTGGGGTCTGCTCAGCTGGAACGACATGGTCATTCCTGGGCGGGCGATTGAGGTGACATTGTTGTCGTAGGTGCCGCCGAACAGGGTGGGGTGCCTCCACCAGTCATAGGCGCGGAACCCGATCGGGAGCAGCACCGCGATCAGCGCAACGGTCGCGACGACTTTGACCCAGATGGGGACCGGAGCCCGCTGCCGCTTCTCGCCGGACGGGTCAAACGAGACTGTGTCGGAGGCCGGCCCCTGGTTCATATCACTCGCCTCCGATCGGACCCTGTTCGACCGATTATGGACGGTGGGACGGAGCAGACACACCGGACCGGTGACGCGACGTGCCATCGATGATCAGGTGGTGCCCGGACACGCCCACGGCCCGGTCCCCGGGCTTCACGCGCGGCCGGCGAGCTCGTCGCCGACCTGGAACGGATCCACGTCCGGAAGAAGGCTGCCGACAAAGAGCTCCGCCAGCTCGTGGCCGGTGCGGCCCGGTTGCTGGTCGAGGTCGGCGACATCACCCGGTCCCCCGACCGCGGCCACTTCGCCTCCTGGAACGGCACCGCCCCGATCGATGCCTCCTCCGGCGACCACGTGCGGCACCGGCTCTCACGCGCCGGGAACCGCCAGATCAACCGGACGCTGCACATCATGGCCACCGTCCAGCTCCGCAACCCCG
>JBKPTA010000050.1:0-36803 GCA_046735295.1 Actinomycetota bacterium
GCGCGGGAGGCGTGGTGGTTTCCGAGCAACGGCCAACACCCCAGGAGCACCGAGCACGCGACGCCATCGCCGAGGTCGGCCGCACCCTGCTCGCGCAGCAGCCTGACGCGCGTGTGGTCGGCGCAGGCGTCGTCGTCCCGGGCCTCGTCGACCGCGACGCCGGCATGGCGACGTACAGCGCCAACATCGGGTGGCGTGACCTCGAGCTCGTCCAGTCACTCGGCGCCGAGTGGAGGCTGCCGGTTCGGATCGCCAACGACGTCGCCTCCGGTGGCGTGGCCGAGCACCGGCTCGGCGCGGGAGTCGGCACAGAGGACCTGGTGTTCGTGCCCATCGGAACCGGGATCGCCGCTTCGATCATTTCCGGGGGCCACTTGGTGAGCGGACACCGCGGCGAGACCGCGGAGCTCGGACATGTGGCCGTCCGCCCCGGCGTGCCGTGCGCGTGCGGTCGTGACGGGTGCCTCGAGGCCATCGCATCCGCAGCGGCGATCGCCCGTCGCTACACGGGTCTGAGCGGAAACGAGGTCGCCGGCGCCCGCGACGTGGCGGCGCGGCTGAGCACGGACGCTGTCGCGCGGCAGGTCTGGCAGGACGCAGTGGAGGCGCTCGCGGACGGCCTCGGCATCGTCTCGCTGCTCGTCGGCCCGGCGCTGGTGGTGATCGGCGGTGGACTCAGTCGGGCCGGTGCAGTGCTCCTGGACCCATTGCGGGTCGCGCTCACTCAGCGGACGCCCGTCGTCCATCCCGCCGACGTGACGGCGTCGGCCCTCGGCGACCGGGGTGGCGTGATCGGTGCCGCGCTCCTGGCTCGCGACGGATGGATGGCGGAGTCATGACCGCGTCGGTCCTGACCGGGCGGCTCGTGACGACCACCGGGATCCTCGACGAGGGCGTGCTCGAGGTCGGCCTCGACGGCACGATCGGGTACGTCGGGCCGCCGTCCGGCTGGTCGGGTCCGGCTCCTGAGCAGGTCGATACGGTCGTGCCGGGGTACGTCGACATCCACTGTCATGGCGGGGGTGGTCACACCGTCACCTCTCGTGACCCGGTCGAGGTGGCAGCGGTCGCCTCGCATCACCTGTCCCGCGGCACCACCACGATGCTGGCCAGTCTGGTGAGCGCCTCGACCCCCGAGCTCGTCGCCTCCATCGAGGTGATCGCCTCGGTAGCCGCGGCGGGGTCGTCGGTCGTCGGGTGCCACGTCGAGGGGCCCTTCCTGGATCCGGCGCACCGGGGCGCACACGACCCCGCCCACTTGCGCCTGCCCGGGTCGGACGAGCTCGCCACCTGGCTGGCGGCCGGCGTCGACGACGCCGGTCGGCAGCGGGTCAGGATGGTGACGCTCGCCCCAGAGCTGCCCGGTGCCGAGGCGGCCGCCGAGCTCCTCGAGCGCTCCGGGGTCGTGGTGGGTCTCGGCCACACCGGCGCCGACGCACGGGGCTTCGGCGAGGCCCTGCGGTCACTGCGCAGGCCCCTGGTCACCCATCTGTTCAACGGGATGGAGCCCCTGCACCATCGCCGACCGGGCCCGGTCGCCGCTGCCCTCACCGCGCTGGCCCGCGGGGCGACACACGTGGAGCTCATCGCGGACGGCATACACCTCGCCGACGAGACGGTGGACCTGGTGTTCGCGCTGGACCCCGGGCGGCACGTCGTGCTCGTCAGCGATGCGATGGTGGCCGCAGGGATGCCTGACGGTGACTTCGAGCTCGGATCTGTACGCGTGCGGGTCGTGGACGGCAGGGCGTGGACGCGCACCGAGCCGCCGTCGCTCGCGGGAGGCACCTCGCACGCCGCGGAACTGGTACGCCGCTGCGTCGTCCAGGCCGGGGTCGACCCCGTCGCCGCGGTGGCCGCGGCCACCTCCACACCCGCCGCCCTGCTCGGCCTGGACGACCGCGGCAGCCTGGCGACCGGTCTGCGTGCGGACCTCGTGGTGCTCGACCGCGACTGGCGGGTCCGCCGAGTGATGTGGGGAGGCGACTGGGTCCGATGAACGTCACCGTCGTCCCGACGAGCCCGGACCTCCGGCCCAGCCGTACCCGTCGCTCTCACGGCGAACCACCCTGCTTGACACGGCGAAGACGGCGGTGCTCTGCTTTTGGACGAGTGCCCCGAGCGTCGCCTGATTCCCGGGTAAGACGCGCCTCGAGGCTGATCCTGGTCAGCTGGTAAGGCAGGGAGTTTGGGCATGGCCGAGAAGCGTGGTACCCGTGTTCCCCTCCGCGGGAGGAGGGCCACGACGAAGGTCCTCTGGGTCCTCACCATCGCCATCTTCGTGCTGCCGTGGCCCGCGGCATCCACGGCCGGAGCGAGCACGCCCGCCGGCACGAACGGCAAGATCGCGTTCATGCGCGACGACCCGACCGTCGAGGAGCCCGTGACGTTCACGATTGATCCGGATGGAACTCATCAGGTCCGGATCGCCGGGTCGGTGGCTGGCTGCGACGCGTGGTCACCGGACAGCACCAAGCTCCTCGTGTGCGTCCATGGTGCGGCGGGGTTCCTGCGACCGGCCGTCGCTTCGCCCGACGGGTCGAGCGTCACTGTCCTCGACGCCTACCCGCGCCTCGAGCTGCACCTGCGGTGCGTCTCGTGGTCGCCGGCAGGTGACCGCTTCCTGTGCACGAGCGACGACGAGGACCGATCCGCGACGAACGGCATCTACACGCTCCGTTCATCCGACGGGGGCGACCTCGTTCGGATCACGTCGGCTCCTGAAGGCTTCTCGGACCTCCCGGTGGGCTACTCGCCTGACGGGGCCAGGATCATGTTCCTGCGCAACGATCCGAACGGGAACTGGGGTGACCTGTTCCTGGTGGACCCCGACGGGAAGAACCTGACGAAGGTCAACCCCCCACGGCTCACCGTCCTCGGATCCAACTTCGATGGCGACTTCGGGTTCGACGGCTGCTGCGGTCCGAACGCCGACTTCTCGCCGGACGGGTCGTGGATCGCGTTCGGGGCCATGTGGAAGGAGTCGGCACATGCCGGGTCACAGTTCGCGGTGTATGTCGCGCGACCCGACGGGTCCGACCTGCGGCGGATCACACCACGCGGAATAGGTGCGGGGCGGAACCACGTGCGATGGTCGCCGGACGGGCGCATGATCGCCTTCGCCACCCGGCGCGGAGGCATCCACCATCCCCAGGTGTGGATCGTTCGGCCGGACGGCAGCGGACTGAGGGAGCTCACCAAGCCGGTGCACCTCGACATGTCTGTGGGCCCTGCCTGGTCGCCGGACAGCACCAAGCTCGTGTTCCAGAGCTACCACCCCGAGATCAACGGCGGTGAGACGGATCTGTGGATCATCAACGCGGATGGTTCCGGGCTGCACCGGATCACCGGCCCGAGGGCGGGGTTCGTCGGAGCGGCGAACCCGGCTTGGGGAACGGCACCAACCGGCTAGGTCGAGCGTCTCCCGCGCTGGCCGGAGACACCTATCGCAGCTCTCGACGCCATCCAAGCCTCGCGCGTCGAGGAACCGGGTGACCGAGCTGAGACGCACTCATCCGCCGCGATCCGGTGCCCACAGTCGCCCCGACACCCTTCGCAGCTACCGGCACGAGCTGATCCACGGAATCCGTCAGAGCTGTCTCGACTCGTTGAGGGTGTCTCCCAAGGCATCGCCGCGGCCGCCGTGCAGGGGCTGCCGGGGGCGGGCAGGGACCCGGGGCCGGGGATGTCAGACCTGTTCGGCGCGGCATGGGCACAGCTCACCGTCAGGGCATTTCCCGCACCTGGCCCCGGCCCGGTTCGCCCGGCGGCTGGCCGCCACCGGCGCATGGCCAGCGGGGTCGCGATGACCCCGGGCCGCATGCCCGGTCGTCGCACCATCCAGCACAGGGGCACCCCCGACCGGTTCGCTGTGCTCTCCATGACCGGCCTCCTCGAGCGCGGCACTGGCTGAGGACGGCCGCTGGCCGGGCCCTTAGGAGGCCCGGGCTCAACGTCGACCGGGCGAGACCCCTCGACCCACCATCACACCGACCACCAGGCCAGGCGCCCGACGGCCGGAGGTGACCGACGCTCGAGCGAATGGAACCTCCGACAGGTGCGTCATACGGCAGCGCAGCGGGCGCGTTGATTTCGGATTGCATGACAAGCCGGAGGCAGGGCAGGGTCGGGTGGTGGTCGACCTGCTGGCCGAGATGGCCCGAGCCCGTCTCGGGTGGCTGCATCCGCATATCCGCTCGTGGTACGACGACGTCCGACTCTCTGATCAGCTCACGAGGGCTCTGGAGGTGGAGGCCGGCAGGGTCGGCGACGACGACTTCGGCGCGGGCTACCGCAACGACACCGGACTCGACGTGGGCGCCTCACTCGATTGGGCCAACCGACGGATCGACGTGACGTCAGGAGGCTGGGCGGTCACCGGCATCCGCTTCCGAGGACTCGACCCGAATCGTCCGTTTGTCGATGTGATCGCCACCTCCGAACCGCCGACCCGCGACGGACTGGCGGGCTTGGCTGAGTCGGTCGTCCCGGCCTACGAGCCGTTCGGGCCCAGGTCTCTGCGTGTGGAGGCCTCCGATCCCGACGACATGGTCGCGGAGCTCGAAGGGGATCCCAGGTTCGGTCAAGGCTGCGGCGTCGACATGTACCTGGTCGCCGGCTTGGTGCACGAGCTCCTGGCCAGACCAAAGGTGCCCGCGTATGACCACATCGCGCTGCGCCCAGGCACCCCGGACCGGTTGGCCGAGCGGGTGGCGGATATCTACCACGGCCTGGCTGAGCGCGATCCAGACATCCTCGAGTGGGCGACACCCCAGAGTGCCGATTCACTGGCGGACTGCGCGGCCGAAGGCCTGCTCTTCGAGGTGATCGTGGATGGGCACGCAGCGGGGGCCGTGGCCGCGATCAGAGACGATGCCCACGGCATGACGGGATTCAGCGTCCAAGAGATCTGCCTCGATGAGCGGAACCGAGGTCAGCGGCGCGCCGCGGGTGTGATGCAGCATCTGCTGCAGCTTCTCCCCGACGAAGACGAGGACGTCCTGTGGGGCACGATCCATCCGGACAACACGCCATCTCTTCGCAACTCACGGTCGATCGGCAGGGAGCCGGTCGGCGGCTACGTCTGGGTCACCCCGACGGGCCTTCCCGGAATTCGCTGAGAACCTCGGCGTCTGACCCTCGCTCACACGCCACCGCGCGGCGGCGAGCGTCACGCACTGTTCAGATGTCTGCCAGGTGCGTCACATCGCTCAGTGTGACGCTGTCTCGCGGACCTTCAATCGCACTCGCCCAGTGCCAGATGCCGGACTCACACGAACGATGGTGCATGGATCTGCGTTGGCATGCAGCGCGTCCGTCCAACGATTTCTACGCCGCCGACGCTGGAACGTTCAGATTCCAGGACAGGGCTCCTGGTAGGTGCGATTGCCGAAGGCTTCCTCCCACCCGACCATAGTGAACTCGCGACCGGCGAGTTTGCACGCGAGCCGGCTGGCGTGGGACACGCTGATGTCCCAGAGGTAGACGCTCCCGTGGTCCGTCGCGATCACGACCGTGTGGCCGTTGCTGGCGAAGTCGGCCGCGGCACTTACGCGCTCCGGCAACAGGACCGTTCCGAGCAGGTCAGCGGTCGCGCTGTCCCACAGGCTCGCGCTGCCGTCAGTGGCTGTCGTGACAATCCGGGAGCCGTCGACGAGGGACCCTGCTTCGAACTGGCTCGCCCTCGACGCCGTGGGTGACGAGGCGAAGCAATTGGTCGACCAGCTCATCGATCAACTGGTGACGGCGCGACTCGTGTCCAGTGACGCCGGAGTCCTTGAGGTGTCGCACGAGGCGCTCGCCCGAGCCTGGCCGCGCCTGCGCGGCTGGCTCGAGGACGACGTCGAGGGCCGACGCATCCTCCGTCGCGCGCTGACCCCGGTGCTACCGCGGCGCCACCGGCGTGAGACCAGGCCGTGACAGAACGAGGCCAGAAGGCGCTATCCGCGAGAAAGAAAGGAACAGCCCATGAACAACTCGAGCAAGCGCTCATCGAACTCTATGCAATGCCGACGGTCACGACTCGGTGCGGCGGTGCTGGGGGGCCTGGCCCTGTCCACGGTCACCGCTTGACACGTCGCCCGGCGCGCCAGACGCCGATCACGCGGTCCGGGTCGGCCAGGACCTGGATGTCGTCGAGCGGGTCGCCGTCGAGGGCGATGACATCCGCGTCATAACCCTGGGCAAGCACGCCGCTGCGTGGAGCCTGTGGGCCGAGAGTCATCGGGCCCGTCGCGGTCGCCGCCTCGATGACCTCGAGTGGAGTCATCCCGGCCTCGACGAGCAGGGGTAGCTCGCGGCCGTTTCGGCCCCACGAAGCAAACCGGTCCTTTCCGCTGAGCGCGATGTCGGTACCAGCGGCAATGGTGACCCCTCGCTCGTGGGCCATGGCAACGGCGCCAGCATGTCGGTCGGCGATCGCGGCCACCTTCGCCTTCGCGAAGGACGGCAGGTGGTCGCTCATCAGCGCCTCCGCGATGATCGTTCGCGTCGGCACCAGGACGGTGCCGGTCTCACGCATGGCGTCGCACACCTCCTCGTCGAGGTAAGTACCGTGCTCGATGGTGCGGACGCCGGCTTCGAGAGCCGCCAACATCCCTGGCTTGCCGTGACAATGTGCCGCGACCACCCTCTCGCTCAGGGCGGCGACCTCGACGATGGCGCGAAGCTCCGCCAACGTGAACTGCTGGTGGATCGGGTCGTCGATCTCCGACAGCACTCCCCCAGAGGCGCACACCTTGATCAGCTTCGCGTTGCGGCGCAGCTGTTCTCGAACCGCCCGGATGCAGTCGTCCACCCCATCACACTGGCGAAGCTCACCAGCCGCCTGCCCGAAGTCGGTCAGCCATCCCAGCGGGAACTGGTGGACATCCGCATGCCCACCCGTCGTGCCCAGAATGGCTCCAGCGCTGTAGATCGCCGGACCGTCGAGCAGCCCCTCAGCCACTGCTTGTGACAGATAGAGCCCGAGTCCACCCATTTCCCGTACTGACGTCACCCCGGCATCCAGTGCCGCCCGTAGGTCGTGCGCACACCGGGCGGCGCGCAGCGGCGGCGGGTCGGTGAGTAGGCGGCTCAGGTCGAGGCTGCGCAGCCCGAGGAAGTGCCCATGGCAGTCCCACAGACCAGGCAAGACGGCTGTCACGTGCACGGGGTCGACACCATGATCGACGGGCGCTCCTGAGCCCGGCCCTGCGTACGCGATGGTCGTCCCTTCGAGCACCACGACACCGTCTCGGACGGGTTCGCCGCGACCCGGGATGAGGAGATCTGCCTCGATGCGCTCCACCCGGATCACCTCTCGCCACGCTGCGCCACGAGCCCAGGATGTTCCACACCGGCGTGCTTGGGAAATAGACCGCCTCGGTGGAGGCGCGGATGCACTCGATCGGGTCGGTCGTCAGGATCCCACCCTCGGGCCCGCTCGGTCCCGCCCTTGCCCGCCCCGGTGCCTGCTGGTCTGCTCGAAGGGGAGCTCTGTACGCGCTGATCTCTCGGACGGCGCGGATTCCCCTGGGGCACTCGCCGAACCGAATGGCTCGTCCCGACGACTCGAGCCACTGGACCAGCAACGCCCACATTCATGGCCTGGAAGCCGGCGGTGGGTGCCAGTCGGGTGATCGGGTGACGTTGGTCATATCCCCCCCGGGGGTTATCCCCTACGGGGGTATTCTGACAGGCAGGCCCACCGAGGAGGAATCCGACCATGACCACCGTGAGCTCATGAGCGGCTACACGATGCGCGTGTTGACGCCGCTGCCCTTCGCCGACGCCGTGGTGTGCGTGCGCGAGGCGCTGGCCGAGCAAGGCTTCGGCGTACTCACCGAGATCGACGTCCGGGAGACGCTGAAGAAGAAGATCGACGTCGACGTGCCCGCTCAGGTCATCCTCGGTGCCTGCCAGCCCGAGCTGGCGCTTCGGGCGTTGACGGCCGCTCCGTCCATCGCAGCTCTACTGCCCTGCAACGTCGTCGTCCGGGAGACGGGCGAGGGCGTCGTGGTCGAGACGATCGACCCCGACTCCATGTCACAGCTCGAGGACCAGCCGGCGATCCGCGAGGTCGCCGCCGAGGCACGGACCCGGCTTCGTGCCGCCCTCGACCGGATCATCCTCCAGGAGGCGTGATGCAGCTCGAACCCCACCACATGTACCTCATCATCAACCGCGCCAAGCGCGCCCACGGCCACCTCGGCAAGGTGATCACGATGATGGAGGAGGGCGCGGAATGCGAGGCGGTGCTCACCCAGCTCTCCGCCGTTCTCAAGGCCCTGGAGCGCACCGGCTTCCAGGTCGTCGCCACCGGTCTTCAGCAGTGCATGGCCGCCGGCGACGGCCCCGAGTCGGTCGACGTCAAGAAGATGGAGAGGCTCTTCCTGAGCCTGGCCTAGGTCGACGCTCCCCGCCCACCACTCGGAAGGAACCTACCGATGACAACGATCTCCCACACCCCGACCGCCACCGGTCCCCACGGCCGCGCCGTCCTCGATGAGCTCTCTCCCTTGCATCGGCAGCTGCGGCAGGTGATCCCCGATGCCTACCGGGGCTTCGGTGAGCTGCAGCGCGCGGCCTTCGCCGACGGCGCGCTCGCCACCGCCACCAAGGAGCTGATCGCCTTCGCGATCGCCGTCGTCGAGGGCTGCGACGGATGCATCGCCTCCCACGCCCAGGCTGCGGCCCGTGCGGGTGCCACCCGTCAACAGGCCGCTGAGGCGATCGGCGTCACCTTCCTGATGCACGGCGGCCCCGCCACGATCCACGGGCCCCGCGCCTATGACGCGTTCTGCGAGTACGCCGACGTCTGAGATGCGCCCAGGTGACCACCTCTTGGGCCGGATCGACTCGGCAGAGGGACATGTACGGTGTCGGAGTGGATGTCACGGTCGTCGGCTCGGGCAACGGCGGTCTGGCGACAGCCTTCGACTTCGCGCTGCACGGGCACACGGTGCGGCTCTTCGACACCGTTCACTTCCCCGACCACGTTGCGGAGGTCGCGGCCTCCGGTGGGATCCAGGCGACCGGTGAGATCGAGGGCTTCGCGGAGGTCGCCTACTCCGGTCATGACGTAGCGACCGCTCTCGACGGCGCGGACCTGGTCGTGCTGGTGGGTCCGGCGTACAGCACCCAGCACCAGGCCGAAGCCGTAGCACCGCACCTGGTACCCGGGCAGGCCGTGCTGATCTGCCCGGCCTCGTGCGCGGGTGCGATCACCTTCAAGCGTGTCGCCGGGTTGGCCCTGGACGACGAGACGATCACGGTGGGCGAGACCAGCACGCTGCCGTACGCCGTTCGCATCGTCGCGCCCGGTCGCATCAACGTCTTCCACAAGCTCGCGGCCGGTGTGTACGTCGCCGGGCTTCCCAGTTCGGGCACCGACCGGCTGCTGTCGATGATCCAGGACGTCTATCCCGGGACGGAAGCCGCCGACAGCGTCTTCCAGACCACCCTCCAGAACGGGAACCCGGTGATCCATCCGGCCGTGACGCTCCTCAACACGGGCCTCATCGAGCGGACCGAGGGGGCCTTCCTGTTCTATGAGGAGGGGATCACCGAGGCCGTGGGGAGGGCGATCGAGGCGGTGGACCGAGAGCGGCTGGCCATCGCCGATGCGCTCGGCGTGCGCGTGCTGTCGGAGCCGGAGCTCGGGGTGCTGCAGGGATACATGCGTGAGGCGAACTACTCGACCGGCTACTCCGCCGCCCCCGGCTTCCGCGGCATCGGCGCGCAGACCGAACTCGAACACCGCTACCTCACCGAGGACGTCGGCTACTCCCTGGTGTTCCTGACCGATCTGGCCGACCGGCTCGGTGTCGACACCCCGACGATGGACGCGGTCATCACCATGGCGTCCGTCGTGCTGGCCCGGGACTTCCGGGCAGAGGCGAAGCGCACGCTGTCGACGCTCGGCCTCGACGGCATGGGCGCCGGCGACCTCGCCTCCCTGTGACGGCCGATGCCGCTTGTCGGGATCGGAGGCTCAGAGGCCCGGATCCGATCGGTGACCAACCCGGCCCGAGAGCACCCAGAGGCCCTTCCCCGTCACCGAGTGAAGATTCCTCTGCGAAAGAAAGGGTGGAGCTGAGGGGACTCGAACCCCTGACCCTCTGCATGCCATGCAGATGCGCTACCAGCTGCGCCACAGCCCCAGGCGATCTCGCCACGCCGCCGGCGCGCGAGCAACTCGGGAATGCTACTCAACCGGGCGTTCGTACACGAAATTGCGGCTCGCGCGCGGGCGGGGTGGGCCCGGCGGCCCAAACGGTGGGTTCGAGAAGGTTCCGGCTCAGGTCCGAGCGGAGTGAGGGGCGCTGCGTGCCGTCTCGACCTCGAGCCGGTGCCGTGAGCCCGCCGCCTTCTCGTTGTACGACGTGAGGCGCAGCCCGCCTCGGCGGAGGTCCTCGGCGAGCACGCAGTAGGCGCAGTTCTCGAGGCCCTGCAGGGTCACGGCGAGCTCCCACGGCCATCCCAGCAGTCCCAAGAGCCCGACCTGCAGGCAGGCGCCGTGCAGGATCGCGATACCGGTCTCCCCCCACTCGAGCGACGCGAGACAGTCACGCAGGGCAGGTACCACGCGGGCGCGGACCTGGGCGGTCGTCTCCTCGCCCGGCACCGGAGGGCCCTCCTCGTGGGCCAGCCAGGCGGCGTGCTGCCGCGGGAAGGACGCCGCGAACTCGTCGACGGTCAGCCCCGAGCGCTTCCCGACGTCGTACTCGCGGAGCCGGGCGTCCGGCTCGACAGGCAGGCCGGTCGCCGCGGCGACGTGCTCCGCGGTCTGCATGGCGCGGACGAGGTCGCTCGACCAGAGCCGCGCCGGCGCGAACCCGGCCAGCACGGCGGCCGCCGCCGCGGCCTGCGCGTGCCCACGCTCGTTCAGGGCTACGTCGGCATGGCCCTGGGCCCGTTCCTCGGCGTTCCAGTCGGTCTCCCCGTGCCGGAGCAGGACCAGGGTGCGGGCCGCGGGTACGGCGTGCGGCTCAGCCCGCGGTGGCACTGGTCACGTCGGCGGGGAGCTCGATCACCGGGCAGTCACGCCACAGCCGCTCGAGTGCGTAGAACTGCCGCTCCTCCTCGTGCTGCACGTGCACCACGACGTCGCCGTAGTCGATCAGCACCCAACGGGCGTCGCGCTCGCCCTCGCGGCGGATGGGCTTCTCGCCGACGTCGCGGAGCTTCTCCTCGATCTCGTCCACGATGGCCCGCACCTGACGGTCGTTGCTCGCGGACGCCAGCAGGAACGCATCGGTGATCGCGAGCTGCTCGCTGACGTCGAAGGCCAGGATGTGCTGCGCGAGCTTGTCGGAGGCGGCGCGGGCGGCGGTGTGGACGAGGGACACGGCGTGGTCGGTCGCGGTCATACAGAGCTTTCCGTGCTGGGTATGGGGTCGAGAGCCGGCGTACGCGGGTACAGCTGGTGCTTGACGATGTACTGCACGACACCGTCGGGCACGAGGTACCAGATGGGCTCTCCCCGCATCGTACGACGGCGCACGTCGGTCGAGCTGATCGCCAGCGCGGGCACCTCGACCATCGTCACCCGGTCGTGGGGGATCTTCCCCAGGGTCTCGGGGTCCATCACGAACCCGGGCCGGGTGCATCCGACGAACTGCGCCATCGCGAACAGCTCGTCCGCGTCCCGCCAGGTGAAGATGTCGGCGAGAGCGTCAGCACCGGTGATGAAGTACAGGTCTGCCCCCGGCAAGGCCCCCGTCAGGTCCCGCAGGGTGTCGATGGTGTACGTCGGCCCACCCCGGTCGACGTCCACCCGGGAGACCCAGAAGCGCGGGTTGGAGGCCGTGGCGATCACCGTCATCAGGTAGCGGTCCTCGGCGGCCGTCACCTGCCGCCCGGACTTCTGCCACGGAGCGCCGGTGGGGACGAACACGACCTCGTCGAGGTCGAACCATGCCTGCACCTCGGAGGCGGCGACGAGGTGACCGTGGTGGATCGGGTCGAACGTGCCGCCCATCACCCCGACCCGGCGGGCTCGGGCGGTCACGGCTGTGCCCGCTCAGCTGTGCTCGCGGCCCGCGCCGAAGACGAGCAGCGCGAGCATGAGCAGCAGCAGCAGGGAGAGGATGGTGCCGCCGACCACCCAGTGGTTGATCTCGAGCGGAGTCACGGGGTGAAGGGTAACGGAACCGGTCGTCCGCACCGTCAGCGTGTGTGACCGTCACCGGTCACGACGTACTTGGTCGAGGTCATCTCCGGCAGCCCCATCGGCCCCCGGGCGTGGAGCTTCTGCGTGCTGATCCCGATCTCCGCTCCGAATCCGAACTCGCCCCCGTCGGTGAACCGCGTCGAGGCGTTGACCAGGACGGCCGCGGCGTCCACCTCGGCCACGAACCGTCTCGCGGCACGCTGGTCGCCGGTCACGATCGCCTCCGTGTGGCCGGTCGAGTAGCGACGGATGTGCTCGAGCGCGGCGTCGAGGTCGCGGACCACGGCGGCGGAGATGTCGAGGCTGAGGTACTCGCGCCCGAAGTCGTCCTCGCTCGCCGGCACGACCCCGTCGTACGCCGCGAACGCGTCGTCGCCGTGGATGCGGACCCCGGCGTCCTGGAGGGCGGCGACCACGCGCGGCACGAACGCCGCAGCGACGTCGGCGTGCACGAGCAGCGACTCCGCGGCGTTGCAGACGCTGGTCCGGTCGGTCTTCGCGTTCTGGACGATCGCCAGCGCCATGTCGAGGTCGGCGGCCGCGTCGACGTACACGTGGCAGTTGCCGACCCCGGTCTCGATCACGGGGACGGTGGACTCCCCCACCACCGACTGGATGAGACCGGCGCCGCCCCGCGGGACCAGCACGTCGACGAGCCCGCGCGCCCGCATCAGCTCCTTGACGGTCTCCCGGGAGTCGGCTGGGACCAGCTGCACGGCGTCGACGGGGATCCGGGACGGCTCGAGCGCCTTACGCAGGATCGCGACCAGGGCGGCGTTGCTGGCACTCGCGCTGCTGCTACCGCGGAGCAGCACCGCGTTGCCCGACTTCAGGCAGATGCCGGCGGCGTCGACGGTGACGTTGGGACGGCCCTCGTAGATCATCCCGACCACGCCGAACGGAACCCGCACCTGCCGGAGCTCCAGCCCGTTGGCGAGCGTGCTCCCGCGCACCACCTCACCGACGGGGTCGGGCAGCCGGACCAGGTCTCGCAGCCCGTCGGCCATCGCCGTGACGCGCTGCGGCGAGAGACGGAGGCGGTCGACCAGGTCGACCCCGGTCTCGTCCTGCTCGGCGCGGCGCACGTCGTCCGCGTTGGCCGCGAGCACGTCCTCGGCGCGCGCCTCCAAGCCCTCCGCCATCGCTTCGAGCGCAGCGTCCTTGGCGGCCCGCGTCGCCAGGGCGAGATCGCGGGAGGCGACCCGCGCTCGTTCGGCCAGCGCGGCGACCGCTGAGGTCATGCGCCCAATCTAGGCCGCCCGGGGGACGTCGAGCAGGTCGTCCACGCTCCGGCGGGTGGCCGCGGCGCTCGCCGCGGCAGCGCTCTCGGGGCTGAGCAGGTCCATCGCCAGCGCGGCCCTCGTCCGGCGGCCCACGACCGGGACGACGGCACCGATCGTCCAGGAGGCGGCCCGCAGCGCGGCGGACGGGACGTGGCGGGGCGTTCCTGGCCAGCCACGGGCCCGCATCACCTTGGTGGCGAGCTGCTCGAGCGAGAGACCCTCCGGTCCGACGACGTCGATCGTGCGCCCCCGCGTGGCCTCGCCGAGCGTCGCCCGGGCCACCTCCGCGGCCACGTCGTCGACACTGACCCACCACATCGGGCGGTCGCCGCGTCCGAAGACCAGCGGCCGGCGAGCACGCCCCGCCGTGTCCTCGAGGAGCTGGATCCACAGCTCGGCGAACGCGGCGGACCGCACCACCGTCCAGGCCGCGCCGGAGTCTCGCAGTGCCCGCTCGGCGGCGTACTTCTCGCGGGCGATCTCGAGCGGGCTGTCGGGCGCGGCGTGGGTCAGAGAGACGAGCACCACAGCGGCCCCGGCCCGATCGGCGGCGCGGACCAGGTTCAGGTTGCCCTCACGGTCGACGGATCTGGGCGTGACGCGGCCCGGTCCGGCAAAACCCTGGACCGCCGAGACCACGACGTCGGCGCCGTCGACGGCGCGCGCGACCTCGTCGGCCGACCGGACGTCAGCGCGCACGTGCTCGACGCCGGCCGGAACCTGGCCGGTCAGGCCGCGGGTCAGGACCCGGACCTCCTGACCGGCCTCGAGCAGCCGGGGGACGAGGGCTGAGCCCAGCCGGCCCGTCCCACCCGCCACCACGATCACGACGCGCCTCCCCCGGTCAGGCGGGCGACCGCGTGGTCCGAATCGACCGGAGCCTCGTCGACGGGCTCGAGGAAGAACCGAAGGTGGGTGGCGGTCCGGTCGGAGACGCTGAAGACCAGCACCCCGCGCATCAGATGGGGTGTGCCGTCCCGTCGGGTCCCTCGCATCTCCCACTCCGACCAGATGCGCGGACCGTCCTCGACGTGGTCGATCACCTCGGCCACCAGATCGGGCACGGCCGCGAGGATCGACGTCCAGTTCCGGCGCACCTGCTCCCGGCCCGTGAAGCCGCGAGCCGGGTGACAGGGCGTGACGTTGACGTAGTCCTCCGCGAAACAGGCGACGATCCGGTCGACGTCGTGGTCGTTGGTCGCCTGCAGGAGGCGGGTCAGGAACTCCGGACGTGTCATCAGCCATCGACCCCCAATATTCGTTACAATATTCTGTAACGAATAGGAGTCTGGACCCGATGCCCTCTCGCGTCAAGAGCCGTGCCTACGACAGCTCCGGTCGCCGGGCCGCGGCTGCGGTGCGCAGGGAGCGGGTGCTGGCTGCCGCGTCGACACTCATGCTCCGGGACGGGTACGCCGCCACCACGGTGGCCGCGATCGCCGCCGAGGCCGAGGTCTCCCCCGAGACGATCTACAAGTCCTTCGGCGGCAAGACCGGTCTGGTCTGGGCCATGTTCCGGCGAGCGCTGGAGGGTGCCGGCCCGGTGCCGGCGGAGACGCGCTCGGACGCGCTGCGGTCCACCGACCCGGTCACGCTGGTCTCGGGCTGGGCCAGGCTTGCCACCGAGGTCGCCCCGCGCGTCGCCCCGGTGCTACTGCTGGTCCGTGCGGCCGCCCTGTCCGACCAGCGCATGCGGGAGGAGTACGACGCGATGAACGCCACCACGCTGCGGCGCATGCAGGACAACGCTCGTGCGCTGGCCGCGATCGGCGGCGTCCGCGAGGGCATGTCGGTCGAGGAGGCCGGCGACGTGCTCTTCACCGTCTCGTCGCTCGAGATGTACGAGCTCCTGGTGATGCGTCGCGGCTGGCCGGTCGAGCGCTACTCGAGATACGTGCGTGACACCATCACGCACGCGCTCCTGCCCTGAACGGCGAGGCTCGAGGTTCAGCCCTTCCGCTGGGTGACCTCTTCCGTCACCGCCGGCAGGACGCTGTGGAGGTCGCCGACGACGCCGAAGTCGACGAGCTCGAAGATCGGGGCTTCCTCGTCCTTGTTGACGGCAACGATGGTCTTCGAGGTCTGCATGCCGGCGCGATGCTGGATCGCACCGGAGATGCCCGCGGCGATGTAGAGCTGCGGCGAGACGGTCTTACCGGTCTGCCCGATCTGGTAGCTGTGCGGCTTCCAGCCGGAGTCGACGGCAGCGCGGGACGCGCCGACGGCTGCACCGAGAGCGTCGGCGAGGTCCTCGACCGGCTCGAACCTGCCGCCCGTGCCACGCCCGCCGGAGACCACGATCGCCGCTTCGGTGAGCTCCGGGCGCCCGGTCGCCTTGCGCGGCTGGGAGGCGACGATCGTCGCGCCCTTCGCCACGTCCGAGATCGTCACGGTCACCTCCTCCACCTCGCCCGCCCCGTCGGTCTCGGCGGGGGTTGCGGAGTTCGGCTTCACCGTGATGATCGGCGTGCCTCGGGTGATCCTCGCCTTGACGGTGTAGCTGCCGGCGAACACCGACTGGGTGGTGACCGGACCTGGCTCCACGTCGACCGCGTCGGTGATCAGTCCCGAGCCGGTCTTGATCGCCAGCCGCCCGGCGATCTCCTTCCCCTCGGCAGACGACGCGATCAGCACCCCTCCTGCCGAGGTCCTCTCCACCAGCTGCTGCAGCGCCTCGGCCTTCGGCGCGACCAGGTAGCGCTTCAGCTCCTCGTCGTCGACGACGTACACCGTGCCCGCGCCGTACCTCTTGACCGCATCGGCGACGTCGGGGCCCTGCGCCTTCGGACCGATGAACACGGCGGACGGCTCACCGATCCGCGCCGCGAGGGTGAGCAGCTCGTACGTCGGCTTCTTGACCGCGCCGTCGGCGTGGTCCACCAGCACCAGGATCTCGGACACGTCGACCCGCTCCTCAGATGAACTTGTTGGTGGCTAGGAAGTCGGCCAGCGCCTTGGCGCCCGAGCCCTCCTCGTCCTTGACGATCTCGCCGGCCTCGCGCGGCGGGCGCGCGGTGGTCTCCTCGACCTCGGTCCATGCGACGGACAGTCCCACGTCGCCGGCGTCCGCGCCGAGGTCGGACAGCGACAGGGTCTCCAGCGGCTTCTTCTTCGCCGCCATGATCCCCTTGAACGACGGATAGCGCGCCTCACCTGACTGGTCGGTGACCGAGAGGACCAGCGGCATCGTCCCGCCCACCACCTCGGTGGCGACGTCACCGTCGCGCTGGATGCGGACCTGGTCACCCTGCGTCTCGACCTTGGAGGCGAGCGTGAGCTGCGGGAGCGAGAGTCGCTCGGCCAGCATGGCCGGAACCACGCCCATCGAGCCGTCCGTGGAGGCCATGCCGCACATCACCAGGTCGTACGGCGTGCCGTCGTCCCCTCGCTCGACCGCCTTCGCCAGCACCAGCGACGTGGCGATCGCGTCGGAGCCGGCGATGGCGTCGTCGACGACGTGAACACCCCGGTCGACGCCCATCTGGAGCGCCTTGCGCACCGCGTCCACCGCCTGCTCGGGCCCGACGCAGAGTGCCGTGACCACGACGTCGTCCGGGCTCTCGGCCTTGTCCTTGATCTGGAGCGCCTGCTCCACGGCGTACTCGTCGAGCTCCGAGAGCAGCCCGTCCACGCCCACACGGTCGACGGTCTTGTCGTCCTCGAAGTGCCGGTCACCGGTGGCGTCCGGCACGTACTTCACGCACACAGCGATCTTCATGGCCGCGCCGGCCCTCCTGTGCTCTGCATCTGTGTCTGAGTCGGTGCTCGTCACGCTACCGGGACCTACGAGAGCACGAGAACTCGGTCAGCGGTGGCATCGCTCACAGTGACACTGTCACGATGCAGTCCTGGCTTGGCTCGCCCTCGCGGGCCCGACCGCGCCGAAGACGGAAGCGGTCACGCGCTCCGTGGACGGACGACCCGCTCGACGACGCGGCCTACGACCAGCCAGATGACGGCGGCCAGGCCCCAGTTCACACAGGCGTTCTTGGTCAGCGCGGCGTGGGAGTCACCCGCCCAGTGGGCGACGCCGTCGCTGCGCGAGAAGGCGCCGAGGTCGAGCTTGTCGGCGGTGTCGACGGAGAACGTCACCAGGTCGTTGCCGGGGTTCGCTTTGAGGGCGATGCACAGCGCACCGACGGCCAGGACCAGCGCGGCCAGGACGCACACCGCCCAGACCACCTGGGCGAGGCGGGCGCGTACCACGTTCGCCATCGCCTTCGCCTGTGCCGTGCGGTCGACCGCCTCTCCCTCGACGGGCCTACCGCCATCGTCGACGTGCCTGGATGTCATCTCGCCACTCCTGTCGGGCTCGCACCACCCGCGACGTGCCTCGTTCGGAAGGATGGCACATCCCACCCGGTGGTCGCAGGCAGTTGGCCCAGTCGCGGCGCGGTGCCGCCGGCCGGTACGAGTGGCCGGTCAGCGGCCCTGGAACTGCGCCTTGCCCGGGCCGTGCTCCACGAAGGAGGTCATCCCGGTCCGACGGTCCTCGGTGGCGAAGAGCCCGACGAACTGCTGCCGCTCGATCGCCAGGCCGGTCGCCAGATCCACTCCGAGTCCGTCGTCGACGGCCGCCTTGGCGGCGCGCAGTGCGTACGACGCCGCATGGCTGAACTGTCGCGCCCACGCCAGGGCCTCGTCGTACACCCGGTCCGGGGGCAGGACACGATCGACGAGACCGATCGTGAGCGCCTCGTCGGCCTTCACGAACCGGCCCGTGAAGATGATGTCCTTGGCCCGGCTGGGTCCGACCAGACGGCTCAGCCGCTGGGTGCCGCCGGCACCCGGGATGATCCCGAGCAGGATCTCGGGCTGGCCGATGGCCGCGTCCTGCGCCGCGAAGCGGACGTCCGCGCACAGCGCGAGCTCACAGCCGCCCCCGAGCGCGTAGCCGGTGATCGCCGCGACGACCGGCTTGGGGATGTCCGCCACGGCCGAGAGCGACGACTGCAAGGCACCGGATCGCTGCAGCATGTCGACGTACGACATGTCGGCCATCTCCTTGATGTCGGCCCCGGCTGCGAAGACCCGCTCGCCGCCGTAGACCACGACGGCCTTGACGTCGTCGCGCTCTCCGGCCTCTGTCGCCGCCGCGCGGATCTCCTCCTGGACCTGCACGTTGAGCGCGTTCATCGTGGGCCGGTCGAGCCGGATGGTGCCGACCGCGTCGGCGACCTCGAGTCGCACGAACTCCGCCATGGGTGTCCTTTCGGGTCGAGCCTGTGGACTCTGCGCCGGTCGAGCCTGTCGACTCTTCGTCGGTCGAGCCTGTCGAGACTTCGTCGGTCGAGCCTGTCGAGACCACCGAAGGTAGCGACCGTCGGACACAATGTCGCGGGTGAGCCCCGGAACCTGGCGCCGTCCCGGCGAGACCGCGCCGGTCTGGCCGGGACGCACGTGGCCCCTCGGGGCCGACTGGGGCGAGGAGGCGACGAACTTCGCCGTCCGCGCACCGGAGGCGACCGGCGTCACGGTGTCGCTGTTCGACGACGAGGACCGCGAGAGCCGCTATGCGCTCACCGAGGTGTCGCTGGGAATCTGGCACGGCTCGATCCCCGGCGTCGCGGCCGGCACCCGGTACGGCTACCGCGTCGACGGCCCCTGGGATCCCGAGATGGGTCTGCGGTTCAACGCGGACAAGCTCCTGCTCGACCCGTACGCCCGGGCGATCAGCGGGCACCTGACGCACGACCCGGCGATCTTCGGGTACGACGTCCGGTCACCCTCACGGCGCAACCGCCGCGACTCCGCACCGTACGTCCCGAAGGGGGTGGTCCTCCACGACCCGCCCTTCGACTGGGGCCAGGACCGGCGGCCCTACACCCGTTGGCGCGACACCGTCATCTACGAGCTCCACGTCAAGGGGATGACCGCCCTCCACGACCGGGTGCCCGAGCAGCTGCGCGGCACCTATGCGGGCCTGGCCACGCCGGCCGTCCTCGAGTACCTGCGCGACCTCGGGGTGACCGCGGTGGAGCTGCTCCCGGTGCAGCAGTTCACGAGCGAGCCGCACGTGCTGCGGCGGGGCATGGCGAACTACTGGGGCTACAACACCATCGGGTTCTTCGCGCCGCACGGCGCGTACTCCGCGAGCGGCGACCGCGGCGGCCAGGTGCGCGAGTTCAAGGAGATGGTGAAGGCGTTCCACGCCACGGGGATCGAGGTGATCCTCGACGTCGTCTACAACCACACGGCCGAGGGCGACGTGACCGGTCCGACCCTGTCCTTCCGCGGCATCGACGACCGCGGCTTCTACCACCGGGTCGACCACCGGGAGCCGGGTGAGCCCTTCGACGACACCTACTGGGACATCACCGGCTGCGGCAACACGGTCAACACATCCGACCCGTTCGCGCTGCGACTGGTGCTCGACTCGCTGCGCTACTGGACCTCGCAGATGCATGTCGACGGCTTCCGCTTCGACCTGGCCTCGGCGCTCTCGCGGTCCGGGCACCACGTCGACATGGCGTCCCCGCTGATGATCGCGATCGGCCAGGACCCGACCCTGCGGCACGTGAAGCTGATCGCCGAGCCCTGGGACGTCTCGGCGGACGGCTACCGTGTCGGCGAGTTCCCGCCGCCGTGGGTCGAGTGGAACGACCAGTACCGCGACACCGTCCGAGACTTCTGGCGCGGGCACGCGAGCGGCGTCCGCACGGTGGCGACCAGGTTGGCTGGTTCCTCGGACCTCTACGCCGACGACGGGCGATCACCGTACGCCTCGGTGAACTTCGTGACCGCGCACGACGGGTTCACCCTGCGCGACCTGGTCTCCTACGAGACCAAGCACAACGAGGCCAACGGCGAGGGCAACCAGGACGGTTCGTACACCAACCGCTCGCAGAACTTCGGGGTCGAGGGCGAGACGGACGACGCGGACGTGGTCGCCCGGCGACGGCGTACCGCGGCCAACCTGCTGGTGACGCTGTGCCTGTCGAACGGCGTCCCGATGATCACGGCCGGCGACGAGCGCGGGCGGACCCAGGGCGGCAACAACAACCCCTACGTCCACGACAACGAGATCTCCTGGATCGACTGGCGGGCGGACGACGCGTGGCTCGACGTCTACGAGATCACCAAGACCGCCTTGCGCCTCCGGCGCGAGCACCCCGCGCTGCGGCAGCGGCACTGGTTCGAGGGGCGACCCACCATCGACGGCGGCCGCAAGGACCTGACCTGGCTCCACCCGGAGGGACGCGAGATGACGGGCGACGACTGGGCGGACAACGCGCTCTCGGTGGTCGGGATGCTGGTGACCGGCTCACCGCTGCGCTCGCCCGGCCCGCGCGGTGAGCAGCAGTGGGACAGCTCGTTCCTGATCTGGCTGAACGCCGAGCTGGACGCCGTGAAGGTGACCATGCCGTCGGCGGAGTGGGAGCGCGACGGGAAGGTCGTGCTGTCGACCTGCCCCGACCACCCGGCCGGCACGTCCGTCGGCCCCGGCGAGTCGCTCACCCTGGACGGTCGGACCGTGGTGGTCGTCGAGGAGATCTGACCCGAGGTGCAGCGTGAGACGCACGCCGGACGTCTGAAGAGGTGTGACCGTGTCGCAGACCGAGGACTACGCCGAGCTGGTCGCCGCGCGCGCCCCGGCGCTGCTCCGGCTCGCCGTGATGCTCACCGGGGACCGGCTGGAGGCCGAGGACCTGCTGCAGACGACCCTCCTGCGGACCCAGCGTCACGCTGACCGGATCGCCGCCATGGCCGCCCCGGCGGCGTACCTGCGGCGGGCCATGGTGCACGAGCACATCTCGGGGCTTCGGCGACTCCGCCGCCGGGTGGCCACGAGCTCGCTGGAGGGCCACGACCGGGCGGGCAGCGACGAGGCGGCACCGGTCGACCGGCGCGACGCCACGTGGCGCCTGCTCGCGACCCTCCCCAGGAGGCAACGGGCGGTGCTGGTGCTCCGGTACTACGAGGACCTGCCCGACCGCGAGATCGCAGCGGCCCTCGGGTGCAGCGAGCCCACCGTCCGCAGCAACGCGTCTCGGGCGTTGGCCTCGCTGCGTCTCCGCCTGACCGACAACGAGGAGGCCCGCCCATGACCCGACTGACCGACGAGCAGCTCGGCGACCTGCTGGGTGACACGTTCACCGACCACGAGCACCTCGCCGACCCCGGGCGCGCCGTGTCGATCGCCACCGCACCCGGCCGCGGGCAGCGCCGTTTCGGTCGCGCAGTGCTGGGAGCTGCCGCCGCGGTGGCGGTGGTGGCAGCAGGCGCGATGTACCTGGTGTCCGGGGGGCCGAACGACTGGATGCCGGACGCCGGCCCGCGGACGTCGCGTCCGAGCACGCTGGCCGGCAAGCCACCGTTGCCTCCCCTCCAGACCGACGCGGGGAACCGGGCGGAGGCCCTCCGGACCGCCGAGCGCGTGGCCGCCGCACTGCCCGTCTATCCCGGTGCCCGCGAGACGGACGCGGCTGGTGCCCCTGGGCTGACCCGGTGGACTGCGACGATATCCGGACCCGTGGCCTACACCGAGACGCGTCAACGCTGGTGGACCGTGACCGGCACGAAGGCGAAGGTCGTGGCTCGGTGGTACGACGCCCATGCTCCGGCGCGCTTCCGCTCCGAGGGCGTCGGGGGCGAGGGCGACGGGACGACCTGGGTCAACACCGTGGACTTCTATCCCCGGACGCGCCACGCGCTCTCGCCGAGCGGCGTCTCGGTCGAGGTGCAGACGCTCGACACCGCCCACGGCGTCGAGGTGCGCGCGGTCGTGGACTCGGTGTGGCCGCCTGCGCGACCCCTCGCGTCATACGTGCAGGACGTGACCTCCATCGACGTCTCGATCGTCACGTCCAACCTCAACGCGCCCTCCCGCGACAGCCGGCGGTCCTTCACCGTGGCGTCGCCCGGAAGGGTGCTGGCGGTGGCCCGGGCGTTCGACGCACTGGAGGGGTACCCGACGTTCATCCACAGCTGCCCCGCGATCACGCGCTACACGACCTACCGCATCGTGTTCCACACCCCGACCGGCGAGGTCACGGCGCGCTACATGACCAGCGTGTGCTCCATGGGGATGCAGGTCAGGCGGGACGGTGCGGTGGTTCCCCCGACGCTGGCGGGTGCCGACCGGGTGATCACGGCGCTGGGCATCGACGACTGACCGGTCCCGCGAGGGACTACGGGAGGGCGACCAGGCCCATCTCGGACGCGGTCGCGAGCACGCTGTTGCGCGGGACGATGCGGACGGTGTAGCCGAACGCCCCGCCGCGTTTGAGCTGGACCTCGCCGTCGAAGCGGTAGCGGCCACCGTCGTAGCTGTCCGCGAGCTCGAGCGGGGTGACGGCGGACTGGACGAGGTCGTCCTCGCCGTCGATGACGCCGTGCACGACCTCGACGGAGACGTCGTCCGGGGTCAGCGACCCGAGCGCGACGAAGGCTCGGACGGTCAGCACCGAACCCACCTCGGGGTTGTCGCCGACGCCGTGGCTCTCGACATGCTCGACCCGGACGTCGCGCCACGCCGTGCGCACCTGCTTCTTCCACGCGGCGAGCTCCGTCGCGCCCTTGTAGTCGGCGTTCAGCGCGCGCCCGGTGACGGCTGCCGGCGTGTACAGCTGCCGGACGTAGTCACGGACCATCCTTGTGGCCAGCACCCGGGGACCGAGCGACTTGAGCGTGTGCCGCACCATCTCGATCCAGCGCCCGGGTACGCCGTCGTGGTCGACGTCGTAGAAACGAGGAGCCACGTCCTTCTCGATCAGGTCGTAGAGCGCGGCCGACTCGAGGTCGTCGCGTCGCTCTGGGTCGTCGACCCCGTCGGCCGACGGGATCGCCCAGCCGTTCGAGCCGTCGTACCACTCGTCCCACCAGCCGTCGAGGATCGAGAGGTTCAGCCCCCCGTTCAGCGCGGCCTTCATGCCCGAGGTGCCGCATGCCTCGTAGGGACGCAGGGGGTTGTTCAGCCAGACGTCGCAGCCGGGGTAGAGCGGCCGGGCCATGGCGATGTCGTAGTTCGGCAGGAAGACGATGCGATGACGGACCTCGGGGTCGTCGGCGAAGCGGACGATCTCCTGGATCAGCTTCTTCCCGCCGTCGTCGGCCGGATGCGCCTTGCCGGCGATGATGAGCTGCACCGGCCGCTCCGGGTGGAGCAGCAACCGCTTCAGCCGCTCGGGGTCGCGCAGCATCAGCGTCAACCGCTTGTACGACGGGACGCGACGTGCGAAGCCGATCGTCAGGACGTCCGGATCGAGCGCCTCGTCGACCCAGCTGCACTCGGCCCTCGGGAACCCGCGCGTGAGGCACGACTTCAGCAGACGGCGTCGGGCGTCGAGCACGAGTCGCTCGCGCAGCTGGCGCTTCACCGACCAGATGTCGGCGGAGGGCGTGTTGTCGACGGCTGCCCAGAACGAGTCGACCTCGTCGGCGTCGCCGTTGGCACCGTGCCGCTCGGCGAGGTCGAAGACCTCTCGACCGACCCACGTGGGTGCATGCACGCCGTTCGTGATCGACGTGATCGGCACCTCTGCCTCGTCGAAGGCGGGCCAGAGTCCGTGGAACATCTCCCGGCTCACGTGCCCGTGGAGCTGCGAGACCCCGTTGGCGCGCTGGGCGAGCCGAAAGCCCATCACCGCCATGTTGAACACCGTGGGGTCACCGCCGGAGTAGTCCTCCGCGCCGAGCGCGAGCACCTGCTCCAGGGGTACGCCGGCGACGGGTCCAGACGTCCCGAAGTACTGCTCGATCAGCTCGCGGGAGAACCGGTCGATCCCCGCCGGGACCGGGGTGTGCGTGGTGAACACGGTTGAAGCGCGCGAGACCTCGAGCGCTGTCGCGAAGTCCACCTTGGGACCGCCTTCGTCGGCGGTCAGCTCGCGGATCCGCTCCAGGCCCAGGAAGCCGGCGTGACCCTCGTTGGTGTGGAAGACCTCGGGCTCGGAGGCACCGGTGATGCGGGCGTGCACGCGCAGGGCACGCACGCCACCGATCCCGAGCAGGATCTCCTGTCGCAACCGGTGCTCGGACGTGCCGCCGTACAGTCGGTCGGTGACCTCGCGATAGTGGTCGGGGTTGCCCTCGACGTCGGAGTCGAGCAGCAGCAGCGGTACGCGGCCGACCTGGGCGACCCATATCTTGGCCAGCAGGTCGGGGCCGCCCGGCATGGCGATGGCGATCTGGGCGCGGGCGCCCTTCTCGTCGCGCAGCAGGCGGATCGGGAGCTCGTCCGGGTCGAGGACGGGGTACTGCTCGAGCTGCCACCCCTCCCTCGACAGGGACTGCTTGAAGTAGCCCGCGTGGTACAGCAGTCCGACGCCCACCAGGGGTACGCCGAGGTCGCTGGCAGCCTTGAGATGGTCGCCGGCCAGGATCCCGAGGCCACCGGAGTACTGCGGGAGCACGGCGCTGATGCCGAACTCGGGGCTGAAGTAGGCGATCCGCGTCGGCGCCTCGCCCCCGGCCCGGCGGCCGTACCACCGTTCGCCGCCGAGGTAGGCGTCGAGGTCGGCCTTGGCGGACCCCAGCCGGTCGAGGAAGCTCTGGTCGGCCGCGAGGTGCTCGAGCCGCTCGGGGCTCACCGCTCCCAGGAGGCGCACCGGGTCGTGCTTGGTGGCCTCCCAGATCTCGGGGTCCACCTCCACGAACACGTCCTGGGTCGGCGGGTGCCATGACCATCTCAGGTTGCCGGCCAGATCTCCGAGCGCGGAGAGGGCCGGAGGCAGGACCGGACGAACGGTGAACCGACGGATGGCGCGCACCCGAGGACGGTATCCGAGATTGACTTGAACGATCCAACTGTGCTCGGCCCCGGCGTTGCGACGCATGTCACGGCGGCGCGGAGCACGACACGCTCGCCTTGCGTGCCGGTGGCCGATTCGGAAGGGTGACGAGCATGGTCGGACGTATCCCCGTCATGGACGTGATGCCTCTGGTCGACCTGGGTCGGCTCCCGGCGAAGGCCACGGTGCACGAGCCGCTGCCGGTGTCCGCGACGATCTTCCGCGAGGGTCACGACAAGCTCGGGGCCGACGTCGTCCTGGTCGCGCCCGACGGCACCCGGCACTCGCCGGCACGCATGGCGGCGTACGGCGAGGTCCCCGATCGCTACCGCGCCTGGGTCACCCCGGACCGCGAGGGCGCCTGGACGTTCGAGGTGCACGCCTGGTCCGACCCCCTGGCCACCTGGGAGCACGACGCGGGGCTCAAGATCCCGGCCGGCGTCGACGTCGAGCTGATGTTCACCGAGGCGGGACTGCTGCTCGACGAGGTGCTCACCGACCCCGACCTCGACCCACAGGAGAAGGATGTGGTGGCGGGCGCCTCGTCGGCGGCGTACGACACGACCCGGCCCGTGGAGGCTCGGCTGGCGGTGCTGCAGTCGCCCGAGCTCGTCCAGGTGCTCTCCGCCCACCCGATCCGGCGGCTGATGACCGTCGAGGGTCCTTACCCGTTGTACGTCGACCGCGGGCGCGCGCTGTTCAGCAGCTGGTACGAGCTCTTCCCGCGCTCGGAGGGAGCGAGGGTCGACAAGAAGAGTGGCAAGGTCGTGAGCGGCACCTTCACCACCGCAGCTCGGCGCCTCGACGCGGTCGCGGCCATGGGCTTCGACGTGGTGTACCTCCCGCCGATCCACCCCATCGGCCTGGTCAACCGCAAGGGCCCCAACAACACCCTCGACCCCGGCCCCGACGATCCCGGCTCACCGTGGGCGATCGGCAGCAAGGACGGCGGCCACGACGCCGTCCACCCCGACCTCGGCACGCTGAAGGACTTCGACGCCTTCGTGAAGAAGGCGAACGGGCTCGGCCTCGAGGTGGCCCTCGACCTCGCCCTCCAGTGCGCCCCCGACCATCCGTGGGTCACGGCACATCCGGAGTGGTTCACCACGCAGGCCGACGGCACCATCGCCTACGCCGAGAACCCGCCGAAGAAGTACCAGGACATCTACCCTTTGAACTTCGACAACGACCCGACCGGCATCTGCGCCGAGGTGCTACGGGTCGTCCGCCACTGGATGGAGCACGGAGTCCGGATCTTCCGGGTCGACAACCCGCACACCAAGCCGGTCGCGTTCTGGGAGTGGCTGCTGCGGGAGATCCGGAGGACCGACCCCGACGTGATCTTCCTCGCCGAGGCGTTCACCCGCCCGGCCATGATGAGCGGCCTCGGCGCGGTCGGCTTCCAGCAGAGCTACACCTACTTCACCTGGCGCACGGCGAAGTGGGAGATCGAGGAGTACCTCCGGGAGGTCTCCCACGAGACCAGCCACCTCATGCGGCCGAACTTCTTCGTGAACACCCCCGACATCCTGCACGCCTACCTGCAGTACGGGGGCCCCGCGGCGTTCAAGGTCCGCGCCGTGCTGGCCGCGACCGGCTCGCCGAGCTGGGGCGTGTACGCCGGTTACGAGCTGTTCGAGCACGTCGCCGTCCGCCCGGGCAGCGAGGAGTACCTCGACTCCGAGAAGTACCAGATCCGCGTCCGCGACTGGGACGCCGCGGAGCGCGAGGGCCGCACTCTCGCGCCGTACCTCGCCCGGCTCAACGCCCTACGCCGCGCCCACCCGGCACTCCAGCTGCTGCGCAACGTCGTCATCCACTCCACCGAGGACGAGAACGTGCTCTGCTTCAGCAAGCAGGCGGCGCGCCGCGCGGTCTCGACAGGCTCGACCGACGCGGGCAGCTCGACCCACGCGGGCAGCTCGACCCACGCGGGCAGGTCGACCCACGCGGGCCGCCCGACCGACGCGGGCGACGCGACCGACGGCCCGCACTCGACCGAGGGCACCGACGTCGGGGACCTCGTGATCGTGGTCATCAACCTCGACCCGCACGCCGCCCGCGAGACGATGGTGCATCTCGACCTGCCGGCCCTCGGCCTGGACTGGCACGACAGCCTGGCCGTGCACGACGAGCTGACCGGTCAGGACTGGCACTGGGGCGAGCACAACTACGTGCGGCTCGACCCCTACACCGAGCCGGCGCACGTGCTCACCGTCCGGAGGACGGCATGAGTGCTGGCGGGGAGGACGTGGTCTCGACAAGCTCGACCGACGAGCACAGCTCGGCCGACGAGCACAGCCCCACCGGCCGGCACGTCCACGAGAGCAGCATCGTCGGGTCGACGACGGAGCAGGAACAGCCCGACTGGTACAAGACGGCGGTCTTCTACGAGGTGCTGGTGCGGTCGTTCCGCGACTCCAACGCCGACGGGACCGGCGACTTCTGCGGACTGATCGAGAAGCTCGACTACCTCAAGTGGCTCGGTGTCGACTGCCTGTGGGTGCCGCCCTTCTTCACCTCCCCCTTGCGCGACGGCGGGTACGACGTGGCCGACTACACCTCGATCCTCCCCGAGTGCGGCACGGTCGACGACTTCCGTGACTTCGTCTCCGCTGCCCACGAGCGCGGGATCCGGGTGATCATCGACTTCGTCATGAACCACACGAGCGATGCTCACCCGTGGTTCCAGGCCTCACGCAGCGACCCCGAGGGGCCCTACGGCGAGTTCTACGTCTGGTCGGACACCGACGAGATGTACGAGGACGCGCGCGTCATCTTCGTCGACACCGAGCCCTCGAACTGGACCTGGGACCCGGTGCGCCAGCAGTACTTCTGGCACCGGTTCTTCTCCCACCAGCCGGACCTGAACTTCGACAACCCCAAGGTCCACGAGGCGATGCTCGAGGCGATGTCCTTCTGGCTGGACATGGGTCTCGACGGCTTCCGGCTCGACGCCGTCCCCTATCTCTACGAGCGCCCCGGCACGAACGGCGAGAACCTTCCGGAGACGCACGACTTCCTGCGGAAGGTGCGACAGTTCATCGACGAGAGCTACCCCGGTCGCGTGCTGCTCGCCGAGGCCAACCAGTGGCCCGCCGACGTCGTGGACTACTTCGGCGGGAAGCGTGACGAGGACACCGGCGAGTACGTCGGGGACGGCGACGAGTGCCACATGTGCTTCCACTTCCCGGTGATGCCGCGCATCTTCATGGCCGTCCGTCGAGAGTCGCGCTTCCCGATCTCGGAGATCATGGAGCAGACCCCTCCGATCCCGGCGAACTGCCAGTGGGGCATCTTCCTGCGCAACCACGACGAGCTGACCCTGGAGATGGTCACCGACGAGGACCGGGACTACATGTGGGACGAGTACGCGAAGGACCCCCGCATGAAGGCCAACATCGGCATCCGCCGGCGCCTCGCTCCCCTCCTGGACAACGACGTCAACCGGATGGAGCTGTTCACCGCGCTCCTGCTGTCGCTCCCGGGCAGCCCCGTCATCTACTACGGCGACGAGATAGGGATGGGTGACAACATCTGGCTCGGTGACCGGGACGGCGTACGCACCCCCATGCAGTGGACGCCGGACCGGAACGCCGGGTTCTCGTCGGCGACACCCGGCAAGCTGCACCTGCCCGCGATCCAGGATCCGGTCTACGGCTACCAGAGCGTGAACGTCGAGGCACAGCTCGAGGACTCCTCGTCGCTGCTGCAGTGGACGCGTCGGATGATCCACGCCCGCCGTGGCCACCCGGCGTTCGGTCTCGGCGCGTTCCTCGACCTCGGCGGGACGAACCCGTCGGTCCTGTCCTACGCGCGCGAATGGACCACTCCGGACGGTGGCAGTGACCAGATCGTGTGCGTCAACAACCTGTCCCGTTTCGCCCAGCCGGTCGAGCTGGACCTGCGCCGGTGGGAGGGGCATGTCCCGGTCGAGCTGATCGGGGGCGTGCCGTTCCCTGCCATCGGCGAGCTTCCGTATCTCCTCACGCTCGGTGGGTACGGGTTCTACTGGTTCCGGCTGACCGCCCCACCCGAGGAGGCCATCGTCCCGTGACCGATCGCACCAGGACCGACGTGGCATCGGCCCCGACCGACGACAGCCTGCGGCAGATCTCCGAGTACATCGAGGGAGCACGGTGGTTCGGCGGCAAGGGCCGCACGCTGCGGGTGACCGGCGTACGCCGACTGGGCGTCATCGCCGACGAGTCGCCCCGCGTGGTCGTCGACCTCGCCGAGGTGACCTACGACGACGGCGGTGCCGAGCTGTACCAGGTCCCGCTCGCGCTGTACACCGACCCCGAACATCGGCTCGACCATGCCTTCGTCGGCTGGTGGGAGGATCAGGAGATCGGGTGGGTCCACGCCTACGACGCCGTCCACGACCGCGAGGCGATGGGCGCCTATCTTCGCGCGTTCGCCTACCCGCCCGACGGGCCTCTGGCCTTCCACCGGCTACCGGGTGAGGAGCTCGACGCGACGGCACCGTCCACGCCGTTCACGGGAGAGCAGTCGAACTCGTCGGTGGCGTTCGGCGAGCAGGCACTGCTCAAGCTCTTCCGCCGGGTGACGCCCGGCACCAACCCGGACATCGAGATCCACCGGGAGCTCACACTGGCCGGCTCGGAGAACGTCGCCGCGCTGCTGGGGTGGATCGAATGGGGTGAGACCGGCGGCGAGGAGACCCTGCACCTCGCGATGCTGCAGAAGTTCCTGCGAACCGCCAGCGACGGGTGGGAGCTGGCGCTGACGTCGGTACGCAACCTCTTCGCGGAGGCCGATCTGTATGCCGACGAGGTGGGCGGTGACTTCGCTGGCGAGGCGCAGCGCCTCGGGGAGGCGGTGCGTGCGGTGCATGCGCTGCTGGCAGAACACTTCCCGACCGCGGAGCGGACGGCTGCCGACCACGCCGAGCTCGCCAAGGCGATGACCGAGCGGCTCGAGGCGGCCCTCGACGTGGTCCCGGAGCTCGCCGAGCACGCCGCGCCCCTTCGAGACCTGTTCGCGGCTGTCGGGTCGATCGAGTCCGGGGTCGTTCAGCGTGTGCACGGCGACCTCCACCTCGGCCAGACGCTGCGGACCGCCAAGGGCTGGAAGCTCGTGGACTTCGAGGGAGAGCCGGCGAAGCCGCTCGCTGAGCGGGTGGTGCCCGACTCACCGTGGCGCGACGTCGCCGGGATGCTGCGCTCCTTCGACTACGCACCGCGCGTCGCCGCAATCACCGCCGCCGCGACCGCCGACGAGGGAGCCGAACAACGCGCGTTCCGAGCCGCCGAGTGGTCGGCCCGCAACCAGGCGGCGTTCCTCGAGTCGTACTCCGGTCGCGCGCTGACCCCTGGCGAGCAGACGCTGCTCGAGGCGTACGTCGCCGACAAGGCTGTCTACGAGTGCGTGTACGAGACCCGCAACCGGCCGACCTGGCTACCGATCCCGCTCGCGGCCCTCTCCGGCCGCGGACCCCAGACGCCCGGGAGCGGGGAGGAGACACCGTGACCAAGCAGGTTCCGATCTCGCAGATCGAGCAGGTGGTGCGCGGGGAGCACGGGCAGCCGCACGCGATCCTCGGCCCGCACCCCGACGGCCGGGAGGTCACGTTCCGCGTCTACAAACCGCTCGCACGCACCGTGACCGTGGTCACCTCCGCGGGCGTCCGCGTGCCGCTCGAGCACGAGCACGACGGCGTGTGGGTGGGCGCGCTGCGTGCCGTCGTCTCGACGAGCTCGACCGACGGCGGTGGGGACCCGACCGACGGCGCCGGCTCAGCCGATGTGGCCGACGACGTGCCCGACTACCGGGTCGAGGTCGACTACGGACAGGGCGCGATCACCGTCGATGATCCCTACCGCTTCCTGCCGACCCTCGGCGAGATGGATCTGCACCTGGTGAACGAAGGGCGCCACGAGCTGTTGTGGACCGTCCTCGGCGCGCGCGTGCACCACTACCCCGCCTCGACCGGAGACGTGTCCGGGACGTCGTTCGCGGTCTGGGCGCCGGGAGCCCGCGGCGTGCGGCTGGAAGGTGACTTCAACAGCTGGGACGGACGCGAGCACCCGATGCGCCAGCTCGGGGGCTCCGGGGTGTGGGAGCTGTTCGTCCCCGGTGTCGGCACCGGCGCCGGTTACAAGTTCATCGTCCTCGGCGCCGACGGCGAGTGGCGCGAGAAGGCCGACCCGATGGCCACCTGGGCCCAGATGCCGCCGGAGACCGCGAGCCGCGTCTACGAGTCCACCCACGAGTGGCGCGACCACGACTGGATGCGCTCACGCGGCGAGAAGCAGCCCGTCGCTCGGCCGATGTCGATCTATGAGGTACATCTGGGCTCGTGGCGGAAGCGGCACGGCAACGTGCTGACCTGGGACCAGCTGATCGACGAGCTGGTGCCGTACGTCTCGGACCTCGGGTTCACCCACATCGAGCTGATGCCGGTCATGCAGCACCCGTTCGGCGGCTCGTGGGGCTACCACGTCACGTCGTACTTCGCGCCGGACTCTCGCTTCGGCGACCCCGACGGGTTCCGGAGGCTGGTCGATGCCTTCCACCAGCACGGCATCGGCGTGCTGCTGGACTGGGTGCCGGGCCATTTCGCCACGGACTCCTGGGCACTGGCGCGCTTCGACGGGACACCGCTCTACGAGGACCCGAACCCGCAGCGGGGCTGGCACAAGGAGTGGGGCTCGCACATCTTCAACTTCGGCCGGCGTGAGGTGCGCAACTTCCTCTACGCCAACGCGCTCTACTGGCTCGAGGAGTACCACGCCGACGGGCTCCGCGTGGACGGCGTCGCGTCCATGCTCTATCTCGACTACGCCAGGCCGGAGGGCGAGTGGACCCCGAACAAGTACGGCGGCAACGAGAACCTCGAGGCGGTCCAGTTCCTGCAGGAGATGAACGCCACCGTCTACAAGCGCGTCCCTGGGGCGACCACGATCGCCGAGGAGTCCACGTCCTGGCCGGGCGTCACCCGGACGACCGACAGCGACGGACTCGGGTTCGGCTTCAAGTGGAACATGGGGTGGATGCACGACTCCCTGGACTATCTCAAGCGCGAGCCCGTTCACCGGTCGTGGCACCACAACGAGCTGACGTTCGGCCTCACCTACGCCTTCAGCGAGAACTTCGTGCTTCCGCTGTCGCACGACGAGGTGGTGCACGGCAAGGGCTCACTCCTCCGCAAGATGCCAGGCGACCGCTGGCAGCAGCTGGCCAATCTGCGTGCCTACCTGGCATTCATGTGGGCTCACCCGGGCAAGCAGCTGTTGTTCATGGGCGGCGAGATCGGCCAGGAGTCGGAGTGGGCGGAGTCCCGCGAGCTGGACTGGTGGCTGCTCGACCATCCCGAGCACCTCGGCGTCCATCGGCTGATGAAGGACCTCAACCGCGCCTACACCGACTCAACCGCCATCTGGTCGCGCGACAACGAGCCCGACTCGTTCCAGTGGATCGACGCCAACGACGCCGGTCGGAACGTGTTCTCGTTCATCCGGCGGGGGGTCTCGACAGGCTCGACCGACGGCGCCCGCTCGACCGGTGCAGGCAGCACGCTGGTCTGCGTGTCGAACTTCGCGGCCGTGCCCCACAGCGACTTCCGGCTCGGGCTGCCCGCCGCCGGCGAATGGCGGGAGATCGTCAACACCGACGCTGCGGGCTACACCGGTTCCGGCGTCGGCAACCTCGGCTCGGTGACCGCCGTCGAGGGGATTGCGAGCGGGCAGCCTGCGCACGCGACCCTCGTACTTCCTCCGCTGGCCACGATCTGGCTGCGCCAGGACTGACCTCCGGGCACGCGTCCGGTGGTCGAGGAGGTCGCTCTGCAACCGTCTCGACACCCCGGGACGGCCCACCTCGTAGTGTCGGAGCGTGACCGACGCCGAGGAGACCCTGACCGACGGTGTCGTCACCCTTCGCCCGTTCGACGAGCGTGACATCGACGCCCATGTCGCCGGGGACGACGACGAGATCCGGTACTGGTTCGACGCGCCGGGACCGTCGACGCCCGAGCACATGGCCGAGGTGGTCGAGCGCTGGCGCCGCGAGCGTGAGGCAGGTACTCGCCTCACGTTCGCCGTGATCCATGAGGGCGAGACCGTCGGCGTGGTCGAGGCCCGTCCCAGTGGCGACACAGCGTCGCTCTCCTGGACCGTGTACGCCGGGCGACGAGGTCACGGGTACGCGACCCGCGCCATTCGGCTCCTCGTCCAGCACGCCTTCGACAACCTCGGCGTACGCCGGGTGCAGGCGGAGGTCGACCCGCGCAACCAGGCCTCGCAGCGGGTTGCGACGCGGTCGGGCTTGCGCCGTGAAGGTCTCCAGCGCCTCGAGCCCGGGATGACCGATCGCCCGGACGCGCCCGGCACGGTGATCTACGCGCGTCTCGTCAGCGACCCCCCGATCACCGAGCCCGAGGGCTTCCGGGCTCTGCTCAACTCGTTCCTCCCGCGCAAGCGCGCGATCAGCCAGCTCCTGGTCCGCGACCACGCCGGACGGGTCCTGATCTGTCAGCTCACCTACAAGCGCGACTGGGACCTCCCGGGCGGGGTGGTCGAGGTGGGTGAGTCGCCGCAGCTCGCGGCAGGGCGCGAGGTGCAGGAGGAGCTGAAGCTCGGGCTGGACGCGGGGCCGCTGCTCCTCACCGACTGGCTGCCACCCTGGGGCGGTTGGGACGACGCGGTGTGCCTCGTCTTCGACGGCGGTGAGCACGACGCCGGCATCCTCGAGAGGATCGAGAAGGAGCCTCGCGAGATCCGTGCGGCTGAGTTCGCCACCGTCGAGCAGGTCCGCGAGCGCTGTGCCGACTTCACTGCTCGCCGGATCGAGTCTGCGCTGGCCAACCTCGCGGGGGGAGGTCCGGCGTACGTCGAGGGCGGGGGCTGACCGCCCCGCTGGTCCGGACGTGCCGCAGCCACCCTTCGGGCGAGCGTGTCGAGACCTCCAAACCGGTGATGGCCAAGCCAACCTCGACAAGGAAGGATCGGCGCATGACGTACGTCTACGACTTCACCGAGGGTGACAAGGACCAGCGGGACCTGCTCGGCGGCAAGGGCGCAAATCTCGCCGAGATGACCAACCTGGGGCTCCCGGTGCCGCCGGGCTTCACGATCTCGACGGAGGCCTGCCGCGCCTACCTGGAGGCGGGCGACCTCCCCGATGGTCTCGCCGACGAGATCGACGAGCATGTCGCGGCTCTCGAGAAGGAGATGGGACGTCAGCTCGGGGATCCCGGTGACCCGCTGCTGGTCAGCGTCCGATCGGGGGCGGCGGTCTCGATGCCGGGAATGATGGAGACCGTCCTCAACGTGGGCCTCAACGACGAGTCGGTGCGTGGGCTTGCCGAGCAGAGCAGCGACGAACGGTTCGCCCTGGACTCCTACCGTCGTCTGCTGCAGATGTTCGGAGCAACGGTTCTCGGGATCGACTCCGAGGTCTTCTCCAAGACGCTCGACAAGCTGAAGAAGGACCGCGGCACGGAGTCCGACACCGACCTCGGGGTCGACGACCTGCGCGGACTCGTCGACACCTTCAAGGAGGTCATCCGGGAGCACGCCGGACGCGACTTCCCGCAGGACCCCCGCGAGCAGCTCGACTTCGCCATGCGCGCCGTGTTCGACTCGTGGAACACCGACCGCGCCGTCCTCTACCGCCGCCAGGAGCGCATCGAGGAGGGCACGGGCACCGCGGTCAACGTCCAGGCGATGGTCTTCGGGAACAGGGGCGACGACTCCGGGTCCGGAGTCGCCTTCACGCGTGACCCTGCGTCAGGCAACCAGGGCGTGTACGGCGACTACCTGCAGAACGCGCAGGGTGAGGACGTCGTCGCGGGCATCCGCAACACCGTGTCCCTGGCGGACATGGCGCGCATCGACAAGGAGTCGCACGACGAGCTGCTCGAGATCATGGCGAAGCTCGAGAAGCACTATCGCGACATGTGTGACATCGAGTTCACGGTGGAGCGAGGCAAGCTCTGGATGCTGCAGACCAGGGTCGGCAAGCGCACCCCGGAGGCGGCGTTCCGCATCGGTCGCCACATGTCCGACGAGGGGCTGATCGACACCGACGAGTCGGTGCGCCGGGTGACCGGTGCACAGCTCGCCCAGCTGATGTTCCCGCGCTTCGACGAGAAGGCGGACCGCACCCTGGTCGCCAAGGGCATGAACGCCTCCCCCGGCGCCGCCGTCGGCAAGGCGGTCTTCGACTCCGACACCGCGGTGGAGTGGGCGGAGCGCGGTGAGGACGTGATCCTGGTGCGCAAGGAGACCAACCCGGACGACCTGCGCGGCATGGTCGCGGCCCGCGGCATCCTGACCAGTCGCGGTGGCAAGACCTCGCACGCGGCGGTCGTCGCGCGTGGCATGGGCCGTACCTGCGTGTGCGGCGCCGAAGCCCTGGACGTGAGCGCCAAGAAGAGGCGGGCCAAGGTGCGCGGCGGCGAGGCGATCAACGAGGGTGACGTGATCTCGATCGACGGCACCACCGGCGAGGTGTTCCTCGGCGCCGTGCCCGTGACCGACTCGGTCGTCATGCGGTACCTCGAGGGCGACCATCTCGACGACGACCTGGTCACCGCCGTCGACCGGGTCATGACCCGTGCCGACGACGTACGCCGGCTCCGGGTACGTGCCAACGCCGACACCCCCGAGGACGCCGCCCGAGCGCGTCGCTTCGGGGCTGAGGGCATCGGGCTGTGCCGTACCGAGCACATGTTCCTCGGCGAGCGTCGCCAGCTCGTGGAGAACCTCATCGTCGCCGAGGACGAGAGCGGGCAGGAGGCCGCGCTGTCCGAGCTCCTGCCGCTCCAGCGGGACGACTTCCGCGGGATCTTGGAGGCGATGGACGGACTGCCGGTGACGATCCGGCTGATCGACCCGCCGCTGCACGAGTTCCTCCCCGACTACACCGAGCTGTCGGTCAAGGTCGCCCTCGAGGAAGACCACGAGAGCCTCGACGATCGTGACGAGAAGCTGCTCGACGCCGTCAAGCGCCTGCACGAGCAGAACCCGATGCTCGGCTTGCGTGGGGTACGCCTCGGCATCGTCATCCCGGGCCTGTTCAGGATGCAGGTGCGGGCGATCCTCGAGGCCGCTGCCGAACGGCTCTCTGCGGGAGGCGACCCGCGGCCGGAGATCATGATCCCCCTGGTCGCGTCGGTCACCGAGCTCGACCTGGTCAGGGGCCAGATCGCCGAGGTCGCGACCACGGTCGAGCGGGAGCGCGGCATGTCGGTCCCGCACAGCGTGGGCACGATGATCGAGCTACCACGTGCGGCCGTCACCGCCAACGAGATCGCCAGGTCTGCCGAGTTCTTCTCGTTCGGCACCAACGATCTCACCCAGATGACCTGGGGGTTCTCGCGGGACGACGTCGAGTCGTCGTTCTTCAGCCGCTACCTCGAGCACGGCATCTTCCAGGTGAGCCCGTTCGAGTCGCTGGACGTGGACGGCGTCGGGCGCCTGGTCCGGCACGCCGCTCGGCTCGGGCGCCAGGCCAACCCCGACCTCCACCTGGGTGTCTGCGGCGAGCACGGCGGCGACCCCGCGTCCATCCACTTCTTCGACGCGACCGGACTCGACTATGTCTCGTGCTCGCCGTTCCGGGTGCCGGTGGCCCGGCTCGAAGCCGGTCGTTCGGCCCTGGGGGACG
>JBKPTA010000051.1:0-26657 GCA_046735295.1 Actinomycetota bacterium
CTGCGTCGGTGACGGCAGCGAAGTTCGCCACGGGAGTTCCTTCCAGTAGTTCGGGTCGACGCCCCCGCCCTGGGGGTGTCACCGAGTCAACATCATGCCGCCGACGGTTGTTCCCGTGCCGCAGGCGCGACCACGGAGGGCAGCACCGGACACGCCGAGCAGGCGGGTTCAGACCGACGCGGTCTGCGGCTCGGCCGCGGTCGCGGCGTGGTCGAGGTCGGTGAGGTAGCGCTCGGCATCGAGGGCCGCTGCGCAGCCGGTGCCGGCGGCGGTGATGGCCTGGCGGTAGTGGTGGTCGACCAGGTCGCCGGCGGCGAACACGCCGGGCAGGCTGGTCTCCGTCGCCGGGTGCTCGACCACGACGTACCCGTCGTCGTCGAGGTCGACCTGACCCTGGATCAGCTCCGACCGCGGGTCGTGGCCGATGGCGATGAAGAGGCCGGTCACCGGTAGCTCGCGCTCGGTGCCGTCCCGGGTGCTCCGGAGCGTGATCGACTCGAGCCGGTCGTCGCCGTGGATGGCCGCGACCTCGGAGTCCCAGACGATCTCGAGCTTGGGGTCGGCGAAGGCGCGCTCCTGCATGATCTTGGAGGCGCGCAGCTCGTCGCGGCGGTGGATCATCGTGACCTTGCTGCCGAACCGGGTCAGGAACGTCGCCTCCTCGACCGCGGAGTCACCACCGCCGACCACGGCGATGTGCTGGTCGCGGAAGAAGAAGCCGTCGCAGGTGGCACACCAGGAGACGCCGCGCCCGGACAGCTCATCCTCACGCGGCAGGCCGAGCTTGCGGTACGCCGACCCCATGGCCAGGATCACGGTCCGCGCTCGGTAGCTGTCGGTGACCGTGCTGACGGTCTTGATCTCGCCGGCGAGGTCCATCGAGACGATGTCGTCGGGCACCAGCTCGGCGCCGAAGCGCTCGGCCTGGGCGCGCATCTCGTCCATCAGCGCGGGACCCATGATGCCGTCGCGGAAGCCGGGGAAGTTCTCGACCTCGGTGGTGGTCATCAGCGCGCCACCGGCCGTCACCGAGCCCTCGAAGACCAAGGGATGGAGCGAGGCTCGGGCGGCGTACACCGCCGCCGTGTAGCCGGCCGGGCCGGACCCCACGATGATGACGTTGCGGACGTCCTGCGACTGCGTCATGTACTGCTCCCAGCTGCCGGTCGACGACGTGCGGTCGGGCCACCGGCGGGGGCGCTCGACCACGTAGGTGCTGCGTCGGCTACAACGCATCGTAGGCGAGCGGGATTCCCCCGTCAGGAGCAGCGACGGTCCGGGCCGGCGTCCCCGGCTCGCCGCGTCTCAGGGAGCCGGCAGGGTCGCGCTGCGGATCGGCCGGGCCGAGCCGCAGACGTAGAGGTCGACCACCTGCGAGCTGCCCTCGGGACGCCGGTAGACCAGCGCCGCCGGCGCATGACGGTACTCCGCCGGGACGACGCGCGAGGGCTGGGCGTGCACGGCACAGCCGACGTAGTCGAACGTGGCGGAGCCGGTGGGGCGGAGCGCACCGAGCAGGGCGCGGCCGTTGAGCGCGTCGGTGGAGAAGTGCCGGGGCCGGACGACCACGCGGCCATGAGGCGCGGGGACCTTGGCCGGCGCCGGGGAGCTCTCGGGACCGATCGGCTGCGGCTTCTGGCCACCCTCGTTGTCGACCTGGGCCCGGTCCTCCGCGCCGCCGGCGGTTGCCGTGCTGCGGGACGACGAGGGGTGGACGTACGGCGCGACGGCGACGCCGCCCACCACGATCGCGGCCGCGGCGACCAGAAGTCCGGCGGCCTTCCGCCGGCGATGGGCCGCGATCGAGACGACCCCCCCAGCGGGCCCGGGCCGCACGACGGGGGCCACCGGAGTCTCGTCACCGAGACGAGCAAGCACCCGGTCCATCCGGGCCACGACCTCCGCGGGCATCGGCTCGGCGGGTCGGGCGTCGGCAAGCAGACGGCGTACCTCCGCGATCTCGGGGGAGTCGTCGGTCGACTCGGGGTCGGGACGATCGCTCACGGGGCACCTCCTTCGCGGGCCGGGCTCGTATCGGGGGGAACAGGGATCGGACGGGTGGCTGGGGCGTCCGGTTCCGGGCGTGGTGCGTCATGGGCGACGGGATCGGCCAGCCGGGCTCGCAGGAGCGTGGCGAGCCGGTCGCGGCCTCGCGCGCACCGGGACTTCACCGTCCCTTCCGCGCACTCCAGCATCGACGCAGCCTCGGCCACCGAATGACCCTCCATGTCCACCAGCACCAGCGCGGCCCGCTGCTCGGCGGGAAGGGTGGCCAGTGCCGCGAGCAGGGCTCGCCGCCGCTCGTCCAGGATGGCCGCCTGCTCGGGGTCGTCCGAGGCGCCGGTGGCGGTCACGGTCGAGCCGCGGTCACGCTGCTCGTCGAGGTCGTCCGGCAGCGCCTCGGTCCGACGCACCTTCGCCGCCCGGATCCGGTCCAGGCAGGCGTTGACCACGACCCGGTGCAGCCAGGTGGTGACCGCGGCGTCACCACGGAACGTGCCCGCTCGGCGGTACGCCGCCACCAGGCCGTCCTGCAGGCCGTCGGCGGCGTCGTGCGGGTTGCCCATCGTGCGCAGGGCGACCGCCCACAACCGGTCCCGGTGACGGGCGAAGAGCAGTCCGAACGCGTCCGGGTCGCCGGCCACGTGGGCCGCGAGCAGCTCGGCGTCCGAGGACGGACCCGCCTCGCCGGCCGGCGGGGTGTGGTCGTCAGCCACCCTTGACCACCGCTCCGGCGATCCCGCCCTGGAAGCCACGCGGTGCGGGCGGGAGGCGGGTCAGCCAGATCACGACGTACCGGCCGGACATCGGCTGGTCGAGCGTCACCACGCCCTTGCCACCGGTGAGGTCGGCCTTGCCGGCGCGCGGAAGGCCCTTGACCTGCGTCGGTACGGACGAGGTGACGAAGACGCTGACCGAGGTCGGGCTGCCGACGGTGGTCAGGTCGACCTCGCTGATGTCGTGGCTCGCGTGCAGGTCGAGCACCAGGCCGACACCGGTCTTGAGACCACCGGGCCCGAACTGCTGGTCGTAGCGCGACGTCTGCCACGCCGTGGACGGGTTGCCGTCGACAGCGAACCTGGCCTCTGCGGGGTTCTCCCCGCCATCGGTGCCCTGGGGGTCGAAGTCGCGAGCGGTCACCCCGGTGATCGGCGATGCGCCGGTCGACGCGGACGGGGACGACGACTGCGTCGGACCCGGGGAGGCGTCCTCCTTCGTGGTGCCGAGGGCGGTCTTGCCGCGGCCGAGGTTGAACGCGATCACCACTGCGACGAGGACCAGCAGGCAGGCTGCGATGATGCCGGCCAGCCGGAGCATGTTCGCCCCCGGCGGACGCCGGTCGTCCTCCGCGTCGTCCTCGACGTACGCCGGGAGTACGCCGCTGCCGGTCCCGGCCCCGGTGTTGTCCCACGGCCAGAACCCGCCCCCCGCGCTCTGGCTCGCCGGCGCGGCGCGCGGACGGCGCACCGGCTGGCCGTCCTCGGGGTCGGGCGCGAACAGCGGTCGCTCCGGCGGGGGTTCGAACGCCGGCGGCGGTGGTGGCTTCTCCGTGTGGTGGCGTAACCAGCTCACGTCGTCGGTGTCTTCGTGGAAGATCGGCATGCCGGCCTGCGTCGGGAGTCCCTCCTCGCCCGGCCGCTTCGCCGATGGTCCGGGCTCCCCGGCCGGCCCCGTGCCCTCGGCGTCCGGCCCCGGCTCCTCCTCGTCTGCCGCAGCGACGCTCGCGTCACGCATCGCCTCGCGGACCGGCGGGTCGGCCAGCGCCGGCAGCACGACCGTCTCGCCGCCGCGTCGGGGATGCTCGATCCTCGCGAGCCAGGCCTCGGCGGCGCTCGCGGACGGACCCAGGAAGTCCCGCAGCGAGTCCGCCAGCATCGCGGCGCCGACCTCGGTGGCGCCCCCGTGGTTGAGGACGTACTCGCACAGCGAGTCGAGGGTGCGTGGGATGCCGGCCCGCACCTGGCGGGGCCGGAGCACGTGGCCGTGGGCAGACGGCGCGGCGGGGACCGCCGAGCGGCTGGCACCCGCCCACTTGCCCGTCACCGCGGCGTACAGCAGGCCGACCAGGTCGGTGATGTCCGTGGCGACCCGCCCCGGCGGGAGCCCGTGGAGAGCGGCGTCCACGGCGAAGCCGATCAGCCGCACGGAGCCGTCGGTGTCGATGAGGACGTTCTCGGGCACCAGCCGCCCGTGGGCCACGTGGGCGTCGTGGGCGAGCGCGAGGGTGTCGGCGACCTCCGCGACGATCCAGGCGCCCACCGTGGGCGAGAGCGGTCCGCCGTCGGCGAGCATGATGTCCAGGCTCGTGCCCGACCCCCACTCGTTCACCACGAAGCAGCGCTCGGACGCCTCGTCGATGTCGAGCACCCGGAGCATCCTGCGGTCGATCACGGTCGCCGACCGGCGCGCCGCCTCGCGCAGCAGCGGCGCCCGCTCGTCGCCGCAGTCGATGATGTGGACGGCGACGTCTCGCTGGAGCACGGAGTCGAAGGCGCGCCAGAACCGGCCGCCCTTGCTCTCGGCGAGCAGGTCGGTCAGTCGGTACCGGTCGGCGAGAACGTCGCCGGGCCGGGTGTCCTCCGGCACCAGACCTCGCACCCCCTCCGTGGCTCGCCCCTCACATGTTAGGAGGCGCGAGCCCTCCTGATCCGGCGGATCATGGTGTAGACCACGTTCGTCACCTCGTCGATGCGCATCGCGCGGGCCAGGACGAGGAACAAAGCGGCGTCGATGCCCCCGAGCACGACCACCCGCATCGCCGCCACGAGGTGCGAGACGTCGTCGCTGTGACCGGGAAGTGCCCGGCCGACGGCCCAGGCGACGGCCGTCGAGACGCCGCCCGCCACCAGGACCCGAACCGCGAACCGCACCAGCGCCGTGGTCTCGAGCCCCCCGAGCCGCCGGCGGAGCATCAGGTAGGAGACCGCCGATCCGACGACGTACGACGTGCCGTAGGCGATCACCAGCGCCGGAGACGTCTGGGCGGCGGTCGCCTGGTCGACCAGCAGCACCGCCACCACCACGTTGGTCGCCCCGATCGCGCACTGGATGAGGAACACGGTGCGGTTCAGCTCCAGGGCATAGAAGCCGCGCAGCATCAGATAGTGCACGGTGAAGAAGACGACACCGGGCCCGAACAGGATCATCGAGGGCACGTAGTGGTCGAACGTCGCGGCGGTTGCCCCGTAGCCGAACAGCACCCTGGCGGCGTCGTAGGCGAGGAGAGGCAGCGCGAGGGCGAACGGGATCACTGCGGCCAGCGCCGTCCGCAGCGTGCCGGCGAGCGTGGCCGCCAGGCCGCTCAGGTCACCGTCGGCGGCCTTCGCCGAGAGCCGCGGGAGGATCGCGGTCGCCAGCGAGACGGTGATGATCGCGTGCGGGACCATGACGAACAGGAACGCGGCGGCGTACACGGTGTAGCCGGTGGCGTCGGCGGCGACATGTGCGTGCGCATGATGGGCGTGCTGGGCGAGGTGCTGGCAGGCGGAGCGGGCGGTGCCTCCGGAGGCGAGCCGGACGACGACGGTGTAGGCGACCTGGTTGACCACGACGAAGAGCACGGTCCACACGCCGAGCCGGAAGGTGTGGCCGAGGCCGCTGTCGTGGAAGTCGTACCGGGGCCGGAAGCTCACTCCGGCGGCCCTGAGAACGGGGACCAGGATCAGCACCTGGGCGGCGATGCCGAGGGTAGCGCCGCCACCGAGCACGAGCTCCTGGGTGCCGGTGTACGGCGCGCACCCGTCGCCCTGCGGCAGCGCGCCGAACCAGAACAGGTAGAGCACGAGGACGACGATCGAGATGACGTTGTTGGCGATCGGGGCCCACATCATCGGGCCGAAGCGTCCGCGCGCGTTCAGCACCTGCCCCAGCAGCACGAACATCCCGTAGAAGAAGACCTGTGGCAGGCAGTACCGGGCGAACGCGATCGCCGAGGCGCGCTGGGCGGCGAGCGCCGGGTCGTCGTACGCGTCGTTGAGGTAGAGCCGCATCAGCAGCGGCGCCGCCAGGACCAGCAGGACGGTGACCACGCCCAGGAAGATCGCCGCCAGCGTGATGACACGGTTGGTGTACGCCTCTCCGCCGTCCGGGTCGTTCTTCTGCGCCCGCACGAGCTGGGGCACGAGCACGGCGTTGAAGACGCCGCCCGCCAGCAGGATGTACAGCATGTTCGGGATGGTGTTGCCGATGTTGAACAGGTCGGCGTGGAGCTCGTTGCCGAGGGCAACCGCCAGCAGGAGGTTGCGGAGGTAGCCGCTCGCGCGGGAGAACACCGTGCCCGTGGCCATCACCGCGGAGGAGGCGAGGATCCCGCGGCTCTCGTCGAGGTCGCTCATCCCGTCGACGGCCCTGCGCGCGAGCGGAGGATCCGGCGGATCAGCCGGATCGCGATCGCGGCGAACAGCAGAGCGACGCCGACGCCGATGATCACCCAGATCAGCCGGCTCACCTGCTCGGCCCGGATCGGGAACTGGTCCTGCGCGCCGAGCTCCTGACCGGCGGCGTTGGTGAGCTCGAGGGTGACGTTGTGGACGCCGCGCTGGTGGGTGGAGGCGTTCAGCAGCACCGTCATGCGGCCATGCGCTGGCAGCTGCAAGGTCTCGCCGCCGCTGATGGTGAGTGCGCGGTCGGAGAGCGCGCGGATCTTCACCTGGACCGGGACGTCGAGCGCGTTGCTCACGATGGCCGAGAACCGACCGGAGTTGCTGGCCAGGGTGACCGAGTCGGGAGCCGCCAGGTCGATGTCGTCGAGGTTGCCGCGCACCCAGCGAGCCGTCTCGCGCATGCGGTCGAGGGCGAGGAACGGCGTGGTGGACGCGGCGTACGACGCGTTCCCGGTGGCCTCCTCGAAGAGCCGCCGGCGGAGCACGTGGTTGCCGGGGAGAACCGACTGCAAGGTCGCACCCTGCTCGAGCACCTGGGTGGCCGCACGGTAGACCAGCGGGCCCAGGTGGGTCTCGTCCGCGGGCGGCTCGCGCAGGGCGGATGCCTCCAGCGGCTTCGCCGTGACCGCGGTGGCGCCGTCGAGGGTGGTCAGGCGGAGCCAGGGCACGTCGAGACCGTCGAAGAACCTCGGGCGCAGCGGACGACCGAGGTCGGCGGGGAGCTGGACGACCAGCGGCTGCTGACCGTCCAGCAGGCGGATCGCGGCCTCGGCGAGCACACGCTGCCGAAGCGCGAGCGAGCTGTGCGGCGGCGCCGGGCCGGGGCCTCCATGGAGCACGGTGCTGGAGGTGAGGAGGAGGCGATGGCCATCCACCCGGTCGACCACCGCGCCGTCGGCGGCGACGCCTGAGTCCGGGAGGAGGACCTCGACGTCGCGTGGCAGGCGGTCCAGACTGTCGGTCGCGGTACGACCGTCCGGTGGCGCCACGGCAGGGGTGAGGGGCAGGCCCCACGGCCGGAGCAGGTGGCCCGTGCGCCGGAACGCGGCATGGAGGAGGGGCAGCCCGTACCGAGCGGCGCTGTCGACGGCCAGATCGCCGTACGGCAGCCCCAGCAGCTCGTCGGTGTCGGCGACGAGCTGCGAGTGCAGGCGGTGGAGCCAGTGCCGCGCCACCTGCGAGGTCGCCGCGGTCGGGACACGTCCGACCGGCGCCGCGGCGCTGGAGTCGGCAGCCGCCGCGGAGGGGCTCGGGGAGGCCGACGATGAGCGGTTGCCTCCCGGGCCGGCCCGCGCCGGCGTCGTCAGGGTGCGCGCCGGGTTGCCGTGCGCGAGCCGGCGTACGACGTCGGGCACGGCGGGGTCGAGCAACCAGGTCAGGGGATGGTCCCGGGCCGCGCGTGCCGTCTCGAGGATCGCGTGCAGGGCACCTGTGTGCAGGCTGAGGCCCCACTCCTCGGGGTCGAGCACCGAGCCGTCGGCGGCGCGGGTCACGCCGGCGCGCACGGGCAGGACCAGGGCGGCCTCCTCGTGCTGCCCGCGCGCGACTGCGGACCGGGGGACGTAGGGGAGGAACGTGCGGTCGCGTCCTACCGCGAGCCGTGTACCACCCTGGCCGTCGTCCCCGAGCACGTGCACGCCGAACCAGTAGACGCCCGGCGACGACACCGGGAGCGTCGAGTGCGGCAGGCGGACCACGAAGGACGTCGTCTCGCCGGGGGGCAGCCTGGCGATGCTGTCGAAGGAGCCGGGCTCGGTGATCCGGCCGCCGACGTCGGCGTCCACGGGTGTCTGCGCAGCCTCGCTGAGCGCGGCGGACGTCAGGATCGGCGTCGAGCCCATGAACCCGTGGACGTTGATCGCGGTCCAGGTCTGGTCCGAGGAGTTGGTCACCGTTCCGCGGATCACGACCGGGCCCTTGTCAGGCACGTAGTCGGGCGTGATCGACCGGATCCGCGGGACCAGTGGCTGCTCGGGGTCGAACGGGCGGGCGGTCGCGGCGCTGGCGGAAGCCGTAGCGTGGAGCGGGCCGACCGCCGCGAGCGCCCCGGACACACCGGTCACGGACACCACGAGCACCGCCACCGCCACCGTCACCACCACCGCCAGGGCATGCAGCAGCGACGACGGGCGGAGCACCCCCCGATGTTAGGGCCTGCGGTCCCGCGCCCGGACGATCCCCGACGGCCCGCGGGAGTCGCCGCCGATAGGGTGTGCGGTCGTGTCCGACGCAGCAGGCCGCCGACCGCCGAGGCGGGTCAGGCTGGCCGACGCCCAGCGTGACGTGGCTGCGGAGCTGGACCGGATCGCGCCGGTCATCGACGAGCTCGGTCGCCGCTTCACCGAGGCGGGACACGAGCTGGCCCTGGTCGGCGGCCCCGTGCGCGACGCCATGCTCGGACGCCGGCACAACGACCTCGACCTGACGACGTCGGCCCGCCCCGACCAGATCGAGGGCCTGCTCGCCGGCTGGGCCGACGCGACGTGGGACATCGGGCGCGCGTTCGGAACGATCGGCAGCCGCAAGGGACCGTTCCTGGTCGAGATCACGACGTACCGGGCCGACGAGTACGACCCGTCCTCCCGCAAGCCGGCGGTCGACTTCGGCGACTCCCTCGAGGGCGATCTCGGACGCCGCGACTTCACCGTCAACGCGATGGCCGTCCGGCTTCCCTCACGCGAGTTCGTCGATCCCTTCGGCGGGGTCGTCGACCTCGCCCACGGCGAGCTGCGGACGCCGGGCCGCCCCGAGGACTCGTTCTCCGACGACCCGCTCCGGATGATGCGAGCGGCCCGCTTCGCCGCCCAGCTCGGTTTCGCGGTCGACGGTGGCGTGGTCTCGGCGATGACGGACATGGCCGACCGGATCGCCATCATCTCCGCCGAGCGGGTGCGGGACGAGCTCGTGAAGCTGGTCCTCGCGCCGTACCCCCGCGTCGGGCTGACCCTCCTGGTGCAGACCGGACTCGCGGAGCTGGTGCTGCCCGAACTGCCGGCGCTGGCCCTGGAGCGAGACGAGCACCACCGGCACAAGGACGTCTACGAGCACACCCTCACGGTGCTCGAGCAGTCGATCGACCTCGAGGGCCGGCTCGGCGGCCCCGACTTCGTGTCCCGCTTCGCCGCCCTCATGCACGACGTCGGCAAGCCGCGCACGCGCCGCTTCCTGGCGGACGGGAGCGTCACGTTCCACCACCACGACGTGGTGGGCGCGAAGCTGACCCGTCAGCGGATGCAGGCTCTGAAGTTCAGGGGCGACGAGACCGATGCCGTGGCGAAGCTGGTCGAGCTCCATCTGCGCTTCCACGGGTACGGCGGCGGCCAGTGGACGGACAGCGCGGTGCGGCGCTACGTGCGTGACGCCGGCGACCAGCTCGAGCGGCTCCACGTGCTGACCCGGGCCGACTGCACCACCCGCAACAGCCAGAAGGCCGAGCGGCTGCGGAGGTCCTACGACGACCTGGAGGCCAGGATCGCCCGGCTGTCCGAGGAGGAGGAGCTCGCCGCGATGCGCCCCGATCTCGACGGCACCCAGATCATGGAGATCCTCGGGATCGGGCCGGGCCCGCGGGTGGGCGCGGCGTACCGCTTCCTGCTCGAGCTGCGGCTCGACGAGGGGCCGCACTCCTACGACGACGCGAAGGACGCGCTGCTCGCCTGGTGGGCCGAGCAGGGCTGACTGCCCGGGGTCGCGAGGGGGGACCTCGCCCGGACCGACGTGGCCGTCCCGAGACCTACGATCGACCCATGTCCCAGCCGAGCGTGACCGGACCGGACGTCGAGCGTGGAGAGGAGATCCTGACTCCGGAGGCGCTTGGGTTCGTCGCGGAGCTGCAGGCCCGGTTCGGCGACCGTCGCGACGAGCTGCTGGCTGCTCGGCGTATCCGGAGGGCCGAGATCGGACGCACGGGCCGGCTCGACTTCCGTCCGGAGACGGCCGACGTCCGGGCCGGCGACTGGCAGGTCGCGCCGGCCCCGCCCGACCTCCAGGACCGACGCGTCGAGATCACCGGCCCCACCGAACGGAAGATGGCGGTCAACGCCCTCAACTCCGGGGCGAGGGTGTGGCTCGCGGACTTCGAGGACGCCAACACGCCGCACTGGGTCAACGTCGTCGGGGGACAGGTCAACCTCTACGACGCCGTTCGCCGCACGATCGAGCTGACCACGACCGAGGGCAGGGACTACCGGCTCCGCGATCCCGACCACCTGCCGGTGATCCTCCCGCGACCGCGCGGCTGGCACCTGCCCGAGGCGCACCTGACCATCGACGGTCACCCGACGGTCGGGGCGCTCGTCGACTTCGGGCTGTACTTCTTCCACAACGCACAGGAGCTGCTCGCGCGCGGGAGTGGCCCGTACTTCTACCTGCCGAAGCTGGAGTCCCACCTCGAGGCGCGGCTGTGGAACGACGTGTTCACCCACGCCGAGGAGACGCTCGGCATCGGGCACGGAACCATCCGGGCGACGGTGCTGATCGAGACGATCCCGGCGGCGTTCGAGATGGAGGAGATCCTCTATGAGCTGCGCGACCACTGCTCGGGACTGAACGCCGGCCGGTGGGACTACCTGTTCTCGATCATCAAGAACCTCCGCGACGCCCCCGGTGACCACACACTGCCCGACCGCAATGCGGTGACGATGGACGCGCCCATGATGCGCGCCTACTGCGACCTCCTGGTCTCGACCTGCCACCGCCGAGGGGCGTTCGCGATGGGTGGGATGGCGGCGTTCATCCCCTCGCGGCGCGACGCCGCCGTGAACGACGCGGCGTTCGCGAAGGTGCGGGCGGACAAGACGCGCGAGGCGGAGCAGGGCTTCGACGGCTCCTGGGTCGCGCACCCGGACCTGGTGCCGCTGTGTGCCGAGATCTTCGACGAGCTGATGCCCGGGCCCAACCAGGTGGCCCGCCGGCGCGACGTCGAGGTCACGGCCGCCGACCTCCTCGACGTCGCCTCGACACCCGGGTCGCGCACCCTCACCGGGCTGCGCACGAACGTCGAGGTCGGCATCACCTACCTCGCCGCGTGGCTGAGCGGGAACGGCGCTGCTGCGATCCACCACCTGATGGAGGACGCCGCCACCGCGGAGATCTCCCGCTCGCAGATCTGGCAGTGGGCGCACAGCTCCGCCACGCTCGAGGACGGCACGGTGGTCGACCGGGCCCTGGTGGAGCGCATCGTCGCCGAGGAGTACGACGCGCTGGTCGCCGCCGGCGGCCCGTACGCCGCTCGGCTTTCGACCGCCCGCGACCTGTTCGTCGCCACCGCGCTGGACGACGAGTTCGCGGAGTTCCTCACCCTGCCCGCCTACGAGGAGGTGCTCCGGGCCGGCGGGTGAGACCCGGGCGTCTCGCCCGCGCCGTCAGGGCTCGCCAGGGTCGCCAGGTCACGCCACCAGGCGAGCCGGTCCGGGCGACCGTCGTAGTCCTTGCGCCGGTTGGCACCGCTCACGCCGGGAAGCACGAACACCTGGGACGGTCCGAGGAACCAGCTGGTGGCACCGAGGCCGGGGCGCCGCACGCCGAGCGCGCGCGCCGCCTCGTGCGCCACGCTCTTGCTGGTGAACGCCAGCCAGTCGGGCTGCCATCGGTGGAGCTTGGCCACCAGCTCCTCGATCTCCACCCAGCGAGGGTTCCAGTGCCCGACCAGATCGGTGAGTCCGAGGCCCAGGTGGACGACCTCGGCGTCCTCCTCGGGACGCAGCCGCCGCGGCGAAAGACCGCTGAGGTGCAGCAGCTCCCAGAAGCTGTTCCCCGGCGTCTGGTAGTAGTGGTCCCGCAGCATCGTGCTCTCCGCACCGGCCAGGCCGCAGAAGACGATCACGGGATCAGTGGCGACGATGTCGGGCAGGACCTCCACGCGACCACCTTCCAGATCGCGCAACGCGTCCGCAATCCAGCTGCCCGGTCTCCTCGTCAACTCTTCCGTGGCTCCAGGCCCTGTTGGTATCCAGAAGGGTGGAGCACACTCGTGGGAGCGACGACGTCCGCTTCTCGAGTGCGTCGTCCGAGGAGGCGTCATGCGCGCGAGAGTCTGGACCGAGGGAGCCCTCGCCATCGCCACCGCAGTCCTGGCAGCGGCCACTGCGATCAGCGCCGAGTGGATCGAGTGGGTCACGGGCCTGGATCCCGATGGGGGCTCGGGCGCCCTGGAGAGGGGTCTGGTCGTGGCTCTCGCCGCCGGTGCGGTGGCACTGGGCGTGACGGCGGGCCGGGACTTCCGTCGGTGGCGAGTGAACGCCGACGCGGTGTGACGCCTGACCAGGACGAGTCCGAGCGCCGGTCGGGTCGACGCGCCGCCCAGCGCACGTCCGGTGCCCCCTACCCGCCTGCCCACACCCAAGGAGAGGGGCCTGACCGCCGTGCGCCGCGCGTCCCGTCGGCACCGGCGCAGCGCGAGCGGCCCCGAGACCGAGACGAACCACGAGGAGAGGACGATGACTGAAGCATCCGCGCGCTACGCCACGCGCGAGAGCACTCGCGTGGAAGGTGCGCCCTTCGAAGCCGCCAGGGGTCGGGCGTTCGGGCAGAGGAAGCACCGGCCACGTCTCGTCGTCGGCGACGCCGCGGAGCCCGGCGAGCTACGGGAGGTGCCGCCCGCCGCCGAGGTCAGGCGATCCGGCGGTGCACCGGACGACGGGGTCGTCTTCCCCGACTACGCCGGGAGCGCCACGCTGACACGAGCGTTGACCAGCCCCGCGGACATGAGCGGAGCGGACTCCGAGCGCAACGTCGTGATGATGTCGTTCAACTTCGCCTGCGACGTCAGCAGTGACGGAGGCGCCAGCTGGAAGCGCTTCGACCCGACGACCATCTTCCCCAACACCTTTGCCGGCGGCTTCTGGTGCGACCAGGTCATCATGTACGTGCCGCACGCCGACCTGTTCGTGTGGTTCATGCAGTACCACCCGGACGCCACGGGACAGGGCGCGTTCCGGATCGCCGTGGCGACGTCGGGCTCGGTCGACAACGACCCGACGGCATGGACCTACTGGGACTTCGTGGCCGGCGACTTCGGCGCGGCGGACAAGGACATGGACTATCCCGACCTCGCCTACTCAGACGGCTACCTGTACGCCTCGACCGACATCTACGACCACGGTCGGGTGGTCATGCGCATCCCCCTGAAGGACCTCCAGGCGGGCGGCACGGTCACCTTCGAGTGGACCGATCCCGACGACGGCGCGCGATGCTGGGGTGGGCACCTGGTCCAGCAGACGGGTGACCGCGCGATGTGGGCGGGTCACGACGACAACTCCCATCTGGTGTTCTTCACGTGGCCGGACGGTTCGACGACGTACTCGTGGGACCTGGTGCAGGTGGCCGCGTGGCCGAACGGCACCCTCACCTGCTCGGGACCCGATGGGACCGACTGGCTGAAGAAGCTGGACGATTTCCCCGGCAACGCCGTGACCGGCGCCGTGCAGCTGGCGAGCGGCCGCGTGGCGCTCGCGTGGGCGGCCAGCAGCGGCCAGGCGAACGGACAGGGCAAGGACTTCCAGCAGGCGCACACCCGCTACGTCGAGATCGACCCCCAAGCGCACACGACCCAGCTGGAGATCCCGATCTGGAACGACGACTATGCCTTCGCCTACGCATCACTGGCCCGGGCGGGTGACTCGGTCGGCATCACGCTCGGCTGGGGTGGTCCCCACGACCACTCCAACTGCGCCATGGGGTTCATGGGCGACTTCGTCGTGTGGTTCATCGACGCGTCGACGCGGACGACGAACCGGTTCGGCGACTACGTGACCGCGCGACCGTCGCAACGTGGCGGTGGCTGCTCGGCGTTCGGGTACTGGCTGGAAGCGCACGCCACCGACACCAACAAGCTCGTCATGCACCCCTTCTTCTCGCGGTTCCGCCGGCCGTGAGCGACGTCCCGCCGGCCGGCAGCTGACGGAGGTCGGTTCCCGGCGGTCAACCGGCGTGCTCCTCGATCGCGTCGAGGTCGCGCACGGCGTACCGGTGGTGCTCCCACTCCTCCTCGAGGATCACGTGCAGGCAGCTGAGGGTGCTCTCCGGGTACTCCGGGGCGTGGGGGTTCCGGTGCACCTCGGCGAGCGTGTCCGGGGTGGCCGCGGCGATGAAGTCGTGCACCATCGCGACGCGGGCGCCCCGGGCCTCGAGCACCTCGGCGTACGACGGGGTCTGCGTGGTGAACACGGACATGTCGAACCCCTCCTCACCCAGGCTGGCGTCGGCGAGCCCGAGCGGGTGGAAAGGCTGGTCCAGCTCCAGGATCGCCCGACCGAGCCACATGTCGGTGGCCAGGACCAGGTGTCGCAGGGTCTGCGCCAAGGACCACTCGCCGTCCACCTGGACGTCGACCGTGCCGTCCGGCATCGCCGCCGCGCGCTGGAGCGTGGCCCTCCAGGTGCGCTCGAGGGCGGCCCAGGCACCGCCCAGGCCCTCCGGGTCGCCGGCGCGCCGGTCGCCCCGGCCCGGGAAGCGGCGGTTCAGCTCGGCGTCGACGAACGGGCCCACGTCGACACCGTTGACGACCAGACCACGGTCGCCCTCGAGCAGCCAGGGCGCGTCGATCTCCGCCCCCTCGACCTGGACCCCGCGCAGCACCGCGCCGGACAGGTCGCACCCGACGAACCGTGCCCCAGTCAGGTCCGCGTCGGCGAAGCGTGCGCCCCTGAGGTCGTCGGTGCGCGTGAAGGTGGTCATGCGGTCTCCTCCTCGAGCGGCTTCGGCGCCGTGCACCAGGCAACCACGAGACCGGTCCCGGCGGCAGCCGACGCTGGGCTCAGCGCGACGCACCCGAGGCGACGGCAACCGGCTCGCCGGCGACCCAGACCTGTGCAACGTCGGCGGAGGTCGCGTGCGCGAAGGCCTTGGCCAGCGCGTCCTCGGCCGACGAGGCGAACGTGAGCAGGATGTCGAGCGGCGAGCCCGCGGCTGGTCGTAGCCACATGGCGTCGAACGCCAGGCCCTCGCTGAAGCTGCCGACGGTGGAGGAGAGGCCGAGCGCGGAGGCACCGGCGGCGGTGGCCAGGTGCAGCAGGTGCGCGGAGGTCAGCGCCACGCCCCCGTCGGCCAGGGCCTGCTGGACGAAGTACGCCTGCAGACCCTCCTTGAACAGTGACAGTCCGGTGCCGGCCCCGACGTCGGAGCCCAGGGCCACGTGGACGCCCGCCTGGAGGTGCGCGCGCAGCGGGAACAGCCCACTTCCGAGGGTCAGGTTGCTGGTGGGGCAGTGGGCGACCGCCGTGTCGGCGTTCGCCAGGGCATCGAGCTCGTCGACCGTCGGGTGGACGTTGTGGGCGAGGACGCTCCCGGGCCGGAGCAAGCCGTGGCGGGCGTAGGCGTCGACGTACGACGTGGCGTCGGGGAATCGGGTGCGGACCAGCTCGATCTCGGCGGCGTTCTCGTTCGCGTGGGTGGTGAGCATCGACCCCGGTAGGTCGTCGAGCAGCGTCGAGCAGACGTCGAGCAGGTCCGGCGTGCACGAGAGCGCGAACCGTGGGATCACGGCGTAGCGCAGGCGGCGCGCGCCGTGCCAGCGCTTCGCCAGCAGGAGCGCCTCGTCGTAGGCCCGGGACGGCGTGGTCAGCAGGTCAGGGCGCAGGTCGCGGTCGCTGACGACCAGGCCGGCGGTGATCCGCAGCCCGACCCGGTCGGCCTCGGCGAAGAGCGTCTCGGTCGCGTCGGCGTAGTGCGACCCGAGCACCAGGGCAGTGGTCGTGCCCGCCCCGGCCAGCGCCTCGACGAACGCCGGCGCCACCTCCGCGGCGTACGCCGGCTCGGCCAGCCGCGCCTCCTCCGGGAGGGCGCGCCGCTCGAGCCACTCCAGCAGCGGCATTCCCAGCGCCCCGATGCAGCGCAGCTGTGGGTAGTGGACGTGGGAGTCCACGAAGCCGGGCAGCACCAGCCCGCCCCGCAGGTCGACGACCTCGGCGTCCGGGTACGCGGCCGTGAGCCGTGCGGCGGACCCGCGAACGGCGATGGTCCCCTCGTCGTCGACCAGCAGCCCACCGTCGTCCTCGGCGCGCAGCACGCCCCCGCGGAACGGGTCGTCAGGGGTGTCGAGGAACGTGCCGAGGAACAGCCTCACGTGGACGACCTGCGTGGCACGTGCTCCGCGGAGCCCTCCTCGGCGAACGACTGCAGCAGCGCGGCGGCCACCGAGACCGCGATGGTCGCGGGGTCCTTGCCGGTCAGCGAGGGCAGGCCGATCGGGACGACGACCCGGCCGACGAGATCCGGGGAGTGCCCGTCGGCGAGCAGTGTCGAGCGGAAGCGGGCCCATTTCGCGGACGAGCCGATCAGCCCCACCGGCCCGAGGTGCGTCGCGCGCAGAGCGGCGTCGAGCAGCGCGAGGTCCTCGGCGTGGTCGTGGGTCATCACGAGCACGTGGGAGCCGGGCGGCAGCTCTGCGAGCACCAGCTCGGGCAGGACGGCCTCGTGGTGCACGTGCACGCGCGCGTCGGCGTCGGCGAGCGGCGCCAGCACGTCGTCCCGCAGCCGGTCGGGCCGCGAGTCGACCAGGTGCAGGTCGAGGTCGTGGCGGCAGAGGATCCGCGCCAGCTCGAGCCCGACGTGCCCGATCCCGAACACCGCGACGACCGGGCGCACGACGAGCGGCTCGAGCAGCACGGTCACCTCACCGCCGCAGCACTGGACGCCGTGCTCGCCCGGCGCCTTGTCCGAGAGGTCGAGGGTGAACGTCTCCGGCCGGCCGTCGCCCGACGTCAACAGCCCCCGGGCCCGCCTGATCGCTGTCGCCTCCACGTTGCCGCCGCCGATCGAGTCCCATGTCGCATCCGACGCCACCACCATCTTGGCGCCCGCCTCCCGGGGGGCATGCCCCCGAACGGAGACCAGCGTGACCAGCACCCCGGGCCGACGCTCCGCCCGCAGCTGCTCGACCGCCTGCAACCACCTCATCGCTCACGTCCCGCCGGCTCGGGGGTGGGGACGGAGCGCCGAGCGGCGTCCAGGGCCCAGTACACCGCCTCCGGGGTCGCCGGGCTGGCCAGCTCGACGCTGGTCCCGGGCGGACCGAACGCCGCACAGGCCTGCCGCAGCGCCTCGCGCACCGAGAACGCCAGCATCAGCGGGGGCTCGCCGACGGCCTTCGAGCCGTAGACCGCGCCGTCCTCGTGCGCCTGCGCGAGCAGGGTCACCCGGAAGTCCTCCGGCATCTCGGAGAGGCTGGGCAGCTTGTAGGTGCTCGCAGCCTGGGTCGCCAGCCGGCCCCGGTGCTGGCCGCGGTCGTCGCCGGTCAGGTCCCAGCGCAGGTCCTCCAGGGTCAGCCACCCGGCGCCCTGCACGAAGCCCCCCTCGATCTGGCCGAGATCGACCAGCGGCGACAGGCTGTCGCCCACGTCGTGCACGATGTCGACGCGGCGGGTGCGGTAGGCGCCGGTGAACCCGTCGACCTCCACCTCGGCGGCGGCCACGCCGTAGGCGAAGTACTTGAACGGCCTGCCCCGGAAGGCCGCCGAGTCCCAGTGCAGTCCCTCGGTGCGGTAGTAGCCCGCGGCGAACAGCGGCACCCGCGCGAAGTACGCCTCGTGCACGAGCTCCTTCCACGGCAGGCCGCGGCCCTGGTCGACCTCCGCGAGGCGGGTGCGGATCTGCTCGCAGGCGTCCTTGACCGCCGCACCGTTGAGGTCGGCGCCGGACGACGCCGCCGTCGCCGAGGTGTTCGGCACCTTGTCCGTGCGGGTAGGGGCCAGCCGGACCGTGGCCAGGGGTACGCCGAGCGAGGTCGCCGCGACCTGGAGCATCTTGGTGTGCAGACCCTGCCCCATCTCGGTGCCGCCGTGGTTGATCAGCACCGAGCCGTCCCGGTAGACGTGGACGAGCGCGCCCGCCTGGTTGAAGGCGGTCAGGTTGAACGAGATGCCGAACTTGACCGGGGTCACCGCGAGCCCCCGCTTGGTGTGCTCGTGCACGTCGTTGAACTCGGCGATGGTCTGTGACCGTCGCGCCACCTCGGCGCTGGTGAGCACCTGTTCCCACGCGGTCGCCGCCCGGCCGGCGTGCCGAACGGGCTGGCCGTACGGCGTCTCCTGCCCCTCGACGTAGAAGTTCCTCCGGCGCAGCTCGAGCGGGCCCATCCCGAGCAGCGGTGCGCAGCGGCCGAGGATGTCCTCGATCACCAGCATGCCCTGTGGCCCGCCGAACCCGCGGAACGCGGTCTGCGAGGTCTTGTGGGTCTTGGCGACACGGCCGCGGATGCGCACGTCGGGGATCCAGTAGGCGTTGTCGACGTGGCAGATGGCGCGAGCCAGCACCGGCTCGGAGAGGTCGAGGCACCACCCGCCGTCGGAGGTCAGCATGGTGTCGAGGGCGAGCAGGTGTCCGTCGTCGTCGAAGCCGACGCGCCAGGTGGCGTGGAACCCGTGGCGCTTGCCGGTCATCGTGAAGTCCTGCGCGCGGTTGAGGCGCACGCGCACGGGCCGTCCGGTCGCCGCCGCACCGAGGGCAGCAACCGCGGCGAAGGCGTTGGCCTGCGTCTCCTTGCCCCCGAAGCCGCCGCCCATCCGTAGGCACTGCACGGTGACGGCATGGCTGTCGAGACCGAGCACCTGGGCGACGATCTCCTGGGTCTCGCTCGGGTGCTGCGTGGACGACTGCACGAACACCTGGCCGCCGTCGTCGACCTCGGCGAGCGAGGCGTGGGTCTCCAGGTAGAAGTGCTCCTGGCCGGCCATCTCCGTCTCGCCCTCGAAGACGTGGGCGGCCTGCGCCAGGGCCTGCTCGACGTCGCCGCGACCCGCTGTGGGATGGGCCCCTTGGAAGCTCGCGGCCGCGATCGCCTCCCGGATCGTCAGCAGCGCGGACAACGGCTCGTAGTCGACCTCCACCCGCTCCGCGCCCCGACGTGCCGCCTCGAGCGTCTCGGCGAGCACCCAGCACACGGCCTGGCCGTGGTGCATCACCTCGGCCGGGAAGAGCGGCTCGTCGGCCTTCGTGCCCGAGTCGTTGGTGCCGGGCACGTCGTCCGCGGTCAGCACGCGGACCACCCCCGGCTCGTCGTACGCCGCCTCGACGCGCAACCCCGTGACCCGGGCGTGCGCATGCGGCGACTGCACGGGCCAGGCGTGGAGGACGTCCTTGGTCCGCGGGGTGAGGTCGTCGGTGTAGAGCGCTCGGCCGGTGACATGGAGCCTCGCGCTCTCGTGCGGGACGGTCTCGCCGACGACCGCGCCGTCGGGCCGGCGGGAGAGCTCGCTGGCGGGGCTCATCCGACCACCACCCCCGGGGTCTCGGCGAAGAGTCGACGCGCCGACTGGCCGAGCATCGCCGACCGGTAGCGCGCCGACGAGCGCTGGTCGTCGATCGGCGTGCCGGCGTCGGCCAGCACCGCCGCCGCCGCGTCGACGGTCTCCCGCGTCCAGGGCCGCCCGGTCAGCGCCGCCTCCGCCTCGAGCGCCCGGATCGGCGTGGCGGCCACCCCGCCGAGGCCGATCCGGGCCGTCCGGACGACTCCGTCGACGACGTCCAGGCCGAACCCGACCGCGACGCTGGAGATGTCGTCGTACCGCCGCTTCGCGATCTTGTGGAACGCCGTCACCGGCGGCACCGGCAGCGGGACCACGATCTCCTTGACCAGCTCCCCGGGCTCCCGGACGGTGGCGCGGTAGCCGGTGAAGTAGTCGGCCAGCGGCACGCTGCGCTCGCCGGAGCTCGAGACCAGGACGACGTCGGCGTCGAGGGCGAGCAGCAGCGGCGGGCTGTCGCCGATGGGCGAGCCGGTGCCGAGGTTCCCGCCGAGGGTCGCGCCGTTGCGGATCGGCCGTGACGCGAACTGCCAGATGAGCTCGTCGAGGACGGGCAGCCTTCCGGCCAGCCGCCGCTCGATCTCGGTCAGGGTCAAGGCGGCGCCGATGCGCAGCTGGTCGTCGGACCACCGCAGCTCACGCAGCTCCTCCAGCCGGTCGACGGCGACCAGGCAGGGGGGGCGGGAGCCGCGCAGGTTGATCTCCACGCCGAGGTCGGTGGCTCCTGCGACCGGGGTCGCGTGGTGCTCGGCCATCAGCTGGAGGGCCTCGGCCAGGCCGGCCGGCCGCACGAACGCAGCCTCATCCGCCTCGAGCCGGATCGGGGCTGGCGTATGCACCGGTGCACTCCGGCGCACGGCGAGCGGGTCAGTGGATGGGGGCTGGCCGAGCGCGTAGGCCGCGTCGCGGATCGGCCGGTAGCCGGTGCAGCGGCAGAGGTTGCCGCTCAGCGCGTGCAGGTCGAAGCCGTTCTCCCCGTGGGTGCCGTTCGTGGACGGGGAGCCGTCACGGTCGCGGCGGTAGTACTCCGCGGCCATCGAGCAGACGAACCCGGGCGTGCAGTAGCCGCACTGGGAGCCTCCGCGCTCGGCCATCTCGCGTTGCACGGGGTGGAGGTCACGCGGCGTACCCAGACCTTCGGACGTGACGACCTCCTGGCCGCCGAGGGAGGCCGCGGAGACCAGGCAGGCGTTGACCGAGGTCCACTCGGTGCCGGCCGTGCCGTCGGCGGGTGGCCGGGCGACGAGGACGCAGCACGCACCGCACTCGCCCTCGGCGCATCCCTCCTTGGCGCCGGTGAGGCCGCGGTCGCGCAGGAAGTCCAGCGCCGTGGCGTGCGGCGTCGCGCCGTCCAGTGGCAGCGGCTCTCCGTTGACCGTGATCTCGGCCATCGCACCTCCCTCCTCGGCTTGTCGCCGCATGGCGCCCGAAGCATGGTTGGAGGTCGTGCCGCGCGCCTGCTGGTTGTCCATGCGAACAACAGGCCGTTCCCGCACTGTACCCGTCCATCCGCGCCATGCGCCCCGGCGGGACGTGCTCGGAGGGATGCGCTGCGGGCAGTTGGCGCGGAGCGGACGGGCTGGTCGGCCTGGCGTGTCGGCGGTCTCTTCCGCGCGTCTTCTTCCCGGTGGCCCACCCCGCGTCAGAGCCGGAGCCTCGGATGCCGGTTGACGTCCTTGTAGAGCAGGTAGCGGAACCGGCCGGGGCCACCGGCGTAGCAGGCCTGCGGGCAGAAGGCCCGCAGCCACATGTAGTCACCCGCCTCGACCTCGATCCAGTCGGTGTCGAGCAGGTACACGCCCTTGCCCTCGAGCACGTAGAGCCCGTGCTCCATCACATGCGTCTCGGGGAAGGGGATCGCAGCCCCGGGCTCGAAGCTCACGATGTTGACCTGCAGGTCGTGGCGCAGGTCGGCGACGTCGACGAACCGGGTCGTGGTCCAGGCGCCGTCGGTGTCCGGCATCGGTACCGGCTCGACGTCGTGCTCGTTGGTGACGAACGCCGGCGGGGAGTCGAGCCCGTCGACGCGCTCGTAGGCCTTCCGGATCCAGTGGAAGGTCGCGCGCCTGGCCTGCCGGTTGCGGATGGACCACGCGGCGCCGGGCGCGAGGTAGACGTAGCCGCCGGGTCGCAGGTCGTGGTTCACCCCGTCCAGGGTCAGCCGGAGCCGTCCGCTCGTCACGAACAGCACGCCCTCGGCGTCGGGGTCGGGCTCGGGACGGTCGGAGCCGCCGTCGCGCTCGACCTCCATCACGTAGTGGCTGAAGGTCTCGGCGAAGCCGGAGAGCGGGCGGGCGAGGATCCAGCACCGGGACTGCTCCCAGTGGGGCAGGTACGACGCCACGATGTCGGTCATCGAGCCGCGTGGGATCACGGCGTAGGCCTCGGTGAAGCGCGCCCGGTCCGTCGTCAGCTGCGTCTGCGGCGGCAGCCCGCCGGGAGGTACGGCGTAGGTCACAGGTCTCCTCTCACCAGCAGCCGGCCACGAGGCTCTCCCATATCAGGGCCGACCTCGATCCCGGCCAGGAAGGTACGGCGGACGACGCCCTGCAGGGTGCGACCGGCGTACGCCGAGACCTGATTCTTGTGGTGCAGCCGCGACACGTCGACCACGAACGACTGCTCGGGCGCGAGCACGGCGAGATCGGCGTCGGCGCCGACCGCGATCCGGCCCTTCCGGGCGAGCCCGACCCGGGCGGCGGGTGCCGCCGCCATCCAGCGCACCACGTCCGTCAGGGGTACGCCGCGTGCCCGTGCCGCGGTCCACACGGCGGCGAGCCCGACCTGCAGCGAGGAGATCCCGCCCCAGGCGTGGCCGAAGTCGGGCACCTTGAGGTCCGCGGTGCTCGGCGAGTGGTCGGTCACGACGAGGTCGATGTCACCGGCGGCCAGCCCGGTCCAGAGCAGGTCCTGGTTGGCGTGGTCACGGATCGGCGGGCAGCACTTGAACTCGGTGTGCCCGCGGGGCACCTCCTCCGCGGCCAGAGTGAGGTAGTGCGGACACGTCTCGACCGAGATGTCGACGCCGTCCGCGCGGGCTGCGTGCAGGTCGGCCAGCGCACTCGCCGACGAGAGATGGACGACGTGAGCCCGGCCGCCGGTCCGGCGGGCGGTCTCGATCACCAGCCTGATCGCGGAGTCCTCGGACGCCGGCGGTCGCGAGGCCAGGAACCCGGCGTACGACGAGCCGCCACCCCGAGCGTCGCCGATGAGGCTGCCGTCCTCGGCGTGCAGGAGCAGGAGCGCGCCGAGCCGCGCGGTCTCGGTCATCGCGACCTCCAGCTCGGCGGCGGACAGGTGCGGGAACTCCTCCACCCCGGAGTCGACCAGGAAGCCCTTGAAGCCGAAGACGCCGGCCCGGTGCAGCGCGGCCAGGTCGCCGAGGTGCGTCGGGACGGCACCGCCCCAGAAGCCGACGTCGACGTGCACCCGGTCGCGAGCGGCGGCCTGCTTGGTGCGCAAGGCGTCGACGGTCACCGTCGGGGGCACCGAGTTCAGCGGCATGTCGACGATGGTGGTGACTCCGCCGGCGGCGGCCGCCCGGGTCGCCGAGCCGAAGCCCTCCCAGTCCGTGCGGCCCGGCTCGTTGACGTGCACATGGGTGTCGACCAGTCCCGGCAGCAGTACCTCGTCGTCCTCGAGGGCGACCGTGTGCGCGGCCGCGGGCGGCTCGTCGTGCCCGGTGAGAGCCGCGATGCGTCCCCCGGCCACGCACACCGAGACCGGTCGCTCCGCACCAGCGACGACCGCCCGCCGAGCCCGGACGACGAGGTCGAGGTCAGCTGCCACGGTAGGTGGAGTAGCCGTAGGGGCTCAGCAGCAGCGGTACGTGGTAGTGGCTCTCGTCCTCGGTGACGGTGAACGTGACGGCGACCTCGGGGTAGAAGCCGTCGGGGTGCACCTCGGTGACGAGGAACCTCAGGGTGTAGGTACCGGCAGCCAGCTCCTCGCCCATGGCGGCCACGCGACCGTCGTCGTCGGTGACCGCCTCCGCCATTTGCCGGCCGGAGCGGTCGAGCAGCACGACGGGTACGCCTGCGGCCGGCCGCCCGTGGGCGGTGTCGAGCACGTGCGTACTGAGAGTGGGCATCGAGACTTCGTTCTCCAGGCGCAGCAGCGCGATCTGCCGCAGGTTGTCCAGCATCTCCTCGTGCTCGGCCTCCGGCGGGTTGCCGAGCCGGCGCTCGAGCTCGGCGAGGATCTCGGGGGCGGTACGCCCGGCGGCCCTGATCAGGAAGACCTGGCCGAACCGGTCCTCGTAGGCGTTGTTGCCCGCCACCAGCCGCTCGGCGATCTCCCGTCGTTCCTCGTCGGTCGAGCTCGCCGAGATCACCCCGCTCTGCTCGCGGGCCGAGGCGGCCGCGTTGTGACCGGCGGCGGCCCGCTCGCCGATCCGCGGATGACCGGACAGGGCCGCGGCGACGTCGTCCGCGGAGAGGTCGCGCGCCGCCCGGTCCGCGGCCGCGAGCAGTCTCTGCTTGGTCCCGAACGGCCGCTCCGACAGGACCTGCGCGGCCCAGCGGGGGGCCGAGAGGCACCTCAGCAGCAGGGCACGCGCGTCGTCCGCGGTCAGGTCGTCGAAGCGCATCAGCAGAACCCCGGCACGTCGCGCCAGGCGATCGCGTCGTCGGGTGCGTCGTCACGGCGTACCTGTGCCTCGATCAGGCCGTACGGCCGGTCGTCGGCGTGGAACACCTCGCCGGCATTCTCCATCCCGAACCGCGAGAGGTCGACCACGAAGTGGTGCTTGTTCGGTGCGGAGAACCTGATCTCGGCCAGCTCCGGGTGCGCCTCGAGCACGGCCGTGCCCATCAGGTGCAGGGTCTCCTGCAGGGCCCGGCTGAACGTCGTCGCGAACGTCTCGAGCAGCGTCCGCCTGACGCCCTGGTACGCCGCATCCCAGTCGCGGTCCCTGGTGGCGCCGGCCGGGCCGTCGGGTGCCCATCGCCACCACGCGGTCAGGGACGTGGCCAGCACCCGGTCGTCGGCCTCGGCCAGCGTGGTGAAGCGGTCCTCGAGGAAGCCCTTGAACTCCGAGCCGGTCGACTTGAGCACCGTCAGGTCGGTCAGTCCGGAGATCACGTGCCGGCGCCGGTCGGCGTCGCGACCCTCGACGGTGACCATGCAGGTGCGGGTCTCGGCACCGCGGCGCACGAACGAGTGGTCGTGGCCGTGCCGGTGGTCGCCGTCTCCCACGGGGACCCGGTCCCATGCGTACTCCTCCACCCGCACCTGGGCGCTCGTCGCGTACGGACTCGCCTCGAGCAGCCGGTCGGCCACGGCCGTCGCGTACTCCTCGGCGGCGCTGGCGCCGTGCTCCAGGGCGTAGGCGAACACCGTGTTCTTCTGCGTGTCGGTGGGCAGCACGTGGGCCTGGTCGCCGGTCTGGTGCGCGTCGCTGAAGTCGCCGCGCAGGGCGGTGGAGACGCTCCGGTCCTTGATCCCGTGCCGGTCGGTGTCGCGGATGACGCGCACCACGCGGGTCTCGGCCTTCCCGTACCGGTTGTCACCGAGCACGATCGCCATGGTCGTCTCCTCCCTCGGAGCGTTCGCCCCTGCTGGGCCGGGCGAGCCCCGTCAGCTCGCCGCTCGTCATGCCGGTGGCTCGCTCCGTGTCGTCCTCGTCCAGCGCGCCACACTCCAGGCCGCGCACGAGGAAGTCGGCCAGCGCCCGGGCGGTGGCCGGCTCGTCGAGCACGCCGCCCTCGGCGCGGCCGGTGTAGCGGCGCAGGCGCCCGGCCGCGCCGGTGAAGCCGTCGCGGTAGAACGCGTACGTCGCGGCGTACCGCGTGGGCAGCTGGGCAGGGTGCAGGTCCCAACCCTGGTAGAAGCCGCGTTCCAGCGAACGACGCACCAGGCGGTGGTGGAGCGTCCAGGCCCGGCGTACCTGCACGCTCTCGCCGACCGGAAGGATGTTCGTGGACCCGTCGGACAGCCGTACGCCGGTGCCGGCGGCCGCCGCCTGCATCACCGCCTTGGCGTGGTCGGCCACCGGATGCTCGAGCGACTGGTAGGGCGCGGCGATCCCGCAGAAAGCCGAGTAGTCGTAGGTGCCGTAGTGCAGGCCGGTGACGCGGGACGGCGCGGCGTGGACCATCCGGGCGACCAGCGCGGTGCCGTCCGGCCCCAGGATCGACTGCGGCGTCTCGACCTGGATCTCGAACCGCAGGGCGCCGGATGGCAGGTCCTGGGCCGACTCGATCCGCTCGCAGACCATCGCCATCGCCTCGACCTGGGCGACCGAGGTGACCTTGGGCAGAGTCACCACGAAGCCGTCGAGGTCACCACCGGATGCCAGCAGGTGCTCGACGAAGCCGACGAGGGTCGCGAGTGCACGTGCCCGCGTCGGACGCTCGAACGACTTGCACCTGATGCCGGACGACAGGGCTCTGCTCCCGGCCCGGCGGGACGCCGCCAGCGCCCTGGCTGCCCGGGCCACGTCGGCGTCCTCGACGTCGTCGGGGCGCGTGCCGTAGCCGTCCTCGAAGTCGATGCGCAGGTCCTCGATCGGCTCACGCGCGAGCTTCTCGTCGACCAGCGGGAGCAGGTCCTGCGCGGCCTCGCCGACGCACTCGCGCAGTACCTCGGCGTGGTCCGCCATGGCCTCCCGGGCCTGCGCGCCCCAGCTGAGGGTGAGGTCGGCGTCGTACCGGTCCGCGGGCACGTAGACGGTGTGCACCGGCTGTCGGCCCGGACGCTCTCCTGGGAACCGATCGACCAGCGCGGCGTCCTCGGCGGCGAGCCGCGAGTCGAGCTCACGCGCGAGCGCGACGGCCAGGTCGTCCACGCCCGGCATCGTAGGCCCGAGAGCTCCGGCGCCGCGGAGCGGCGACGGAGCTCGAGAGGAACGCGGTCGCGTTCGGTGGACGGTGAGGGGTCGGTCCGAGAGCTCCGCCGCCGCGGAGCGGCGACGGAGCTCGAGAGGAACGCGGTCGCGTCGGGCAGAGGCTGAGGGGTCGGTCGGAGCTCGAGAAGAACGCGGTCGCGTCGCGGGATACTGAGGGGTGGCCGGGTGGAGCGTTGCGCCGCCGCG
>JBKPTA010000052.1:0-43490 GCA_046735295.1 Actinomycetota bacterium
GACGATCGCCGGCTCGTGAACCGGCGTTCCTGCGCAGAAATCCGCACGGGTGGGTGTGTGATGTGGCTCACCACCCGGGGCGCTCGGTCCCCCGCGCATCGAGGAGGAGCTCAGATGTCGACGATGTTCAGCTGGCGGGAGGTGTCCCCGGCTCCGGGCGAGCCCGTGGCACCCGACGAACGCCTTCCTTGGGGCAAGACGATCGGGCTCGGTGCCCAGCACGTCGTCGCGATGTTCGGCGCGACCTTCGTCTTCCCGATCATCATGGGGCTCAACCCCAACCTCGCGATCATGATGAGCGGCATCGCGACGATCTGCTTCCTGCTGATCGTCAAGGGCGCCGTTCCGAGCTACCTCGGCACCTCCGCCTCGTTCGTCGGTGGCGCCACGGCCATCTACACCTATTCCGGAAGTGGCGGGCCCGGTGGCCCGGCCGACGTGACCGGGGCGATCCTCGTCTCCGGCGTCGTGCTCGCGCTGATCGGTGTCGTGGTCCACTACCTCGGGGCCGACGTCGTCAACGCGGTCCTGCCGCCGATCGTCACCGGCGGTGTGGTCATGGTGATCGGCTTCAACCTGGCCGGCGTCGCCACGAGCATCTACATGCCCGCGGACCGCTGGATGGCGATCATCACGATGACGGCCGTGGTCCTGATGGCCGTCGGCCTGCGCGGGTTCCTCGGCCGGATCGCGATCTTCCTCGGCCTGATCTTCGGCTACCTGCTCTCGTGGCTCTTCGACGCGATCGGTGTCGGCGGTGTCCAGGGTGACCGGGTCAACTGGGACGGCGTGAAGTCGGCGGACTGGCTGGGCTTCCCGCGCCACACGGCCGACGGCCTGGTCGGGAACCAGAACCAGGCGGGACACCTGGACCTGGTCGGCTGGCACGCGCCGAGCTTCTCGATCACGTTCGCCCTGCTTGCCCTGCCGGCCGTCATCGCCCTGGTCGCGGAGAACATGGGACACGTCAAGGCCGTCGCCGGCATGACCGGTCGCGACCTCGACCCGGTGATGGGTCGCGCGATCGCCGCGGACGGTGTCGGCACGGTGCTGACCTCCGCCGTCGGCGGCTCGCCGACCACGACGTACGCCGAGAACATCGGCGTCATGGCGGCGACTCGCGTCTACTCCACGGCTGCCTACTTCGTGGCGGCGATCGTGGCGATCCTGCTGGGCTTCATCCCCAAGTTCGGTGCGATCGTGGCGGCCACGCCCGGTGGAGTGCTGGCCGGCATCACGCTCGTGCTGTACGGCATGATCGGCCTGCTCGGCGCGAAGATCTGGATCGAGAACGGCGTCAACTTCGCCAACCCGGTCAACCTGGTCCCGATCGCTGCGGGGCTGATCCTGGCCATCGGCCTCGGCACCGACGGCTTCTTCAAGATCACCAACGACTTCCAGCTCGGCGGGATCGCCCTGGGCACGATCGTGATCATCGCCGGCTACCACCTGGCGCGGCTGGTCGCACCGCCGGACATCGAGGGCACGATGATGGCGGTGGGCGCCACGGGGGCCCACGAGGAGGACCACGCCGCGCCGCACCACCGCGACACGTCATCGGATTGACGGGACGCGCATACTCGGCACCGTGAAGCCGGCGCCATTCGCGTACTGCAGGCCAGGGTCGCTCACCGACGCGGTGGCGGCCCTGGCCGGTGATCCGGGCGCGAAGGTGCTGGCCGGCGGGCAGAGCCTGGTGCCCTTGCTGTCGATGCGACTCGCGTCGCCGACCACGCTGGTGGACATCAACGCCCTGCCCGACCTCGACCACGTCCGGGTGGACGCGAGCGGGGTCCGTCTCGGTGCCCTCGCCCGGCATGCGGACGTGCTCGCCTCGACCGAGGTACGCCGGGTCCAGCCGCTGGTCTCGCTCGCACTGGAGCACGTCGCGCATGCGACGATCCGCAACCGGGGCACCACGGTCGGCTCGATCGTGCACGCCGACGCCGCGGCGGAGATGCCGATGGTGATCACCCTGCTCGGCGGCTCGGTCGACGTCGCCTCCGCGTCGGGCTCGCGCACGATCCCGGCGGCCGAGCTGTATGCCGGCCCGCTGGAGGCGACGCTCCGGCTCGACGAGATCGCGATCGGCGCGACGTTCCCGGCGCTGGCCTCGGGTGAGGGCGTCGGGTTCGAGGAGCTCGCCCGGCGGCACGGCGACTACGCACTGGTCGGGGTCGGTGCCGTCGTCCGGGTCGAGCACGACAGCATCACGGCGGCCCGCGTCGGCTATCTCTCGGTGAGCGACGTCCCCACCGTCGTCGACGTGACGGACGCTCTCGGCGGGGTTCTCTCGGCGAGCTCGACCCGGGCGGCGACCGAGCTCGCACGGCTGGACCTCGACCCGGCCGACGACGTCCACGCGACCGCGGCGTACCGGTCCCACCTGGTGCGGGTGCTGACGGCCCGCGTGCTCCAGGCGGCGTACGACGACGCGCGGACACGGACAGGAGCCGCGGCGTGAGCGAGGAGCTCCTCGACGTCCGGCTCACCGTGAACGGTGTGGTCCGCGAGCTGCGAGTGCCGGCGAGACGGCTCCTCTCCGACGCCCTGCGGCACGATCTCAGGCTCACCGGCACCCATGTCGGCTGCGAGCACGGGGTCTGCGGCGCGTGCACGGTGCTCGTGGACGGCCGGCCCGTGCGCTCGTGCCTGATCTTCGCCGTGTCGGCCGTGGACGCCGAGATCACCACCGTCGAAGGCCTCACCGAGCCGGACGGCACCGTCGAAGGACGGCTCGGGCCGGTCCAGCAGGCGTTCGCGGAGTGCCACGGGCTGCAGTGCGGCTTCTGCACCCCGGGGTTCCTGACCACGATCACCGCCGGGCTCCGCGAGCATCCCGACCCCACCGAGGCTGAGGCTCGCGAGATGGTCGCCGGCAACCTGTGCCGCTGCACCGGCTACGTGAACATCGTGAGGTCCGTCCTACGGGCGGCGGAGATTGCGCGGGAGCGACGATGAGCACGAAGCTGTTCGGCGAGCCGGTCCAGCGGGTCGAGGACCAGCGGTTCCTGCGCGGGAAGGGCCGGTACGTCGACGACGTGCTGGTCGGCCCGGACGTGCTGCACGCCGCCGTCCTGCGCTCGCCGCACGCCCATGCGCGGATCGTCGACATCGACGTCTCCGACGTCCTCGACGTCGACGGCGTACACCTGGTGTGGACCCACGATGACCTGACCGGGGCCATGGCCGAGCCGCTGCCGCTCCTGATCCCCCACCCGGACCTCACCCACGGGCGCACCCAGTACGCGCTGGCCAGCGACGAGGTGAACTACCTCGGGGAGGCTGTCGCCTTCGTCGTGGCCGACGACCGGTACGTCGCGGAGGACGCGATCGGCCGGATCCGGGTGGAGTACGAGCTCCTCCCGGCGGTCGTCGGCGTCGAGGCCGCCCGAGCCGCCGAGCACCTGGTGCACGCCGACGTGCCCGGCAACGTGGCTGCGCGACAGATGCAGACCAACGGCGACGCTCGCGCGGCGATCGACGCCGCGCCCCACGTGCTCTCCCTCGACCTGACCGTGGAGCGCAGTGCGTCGATGCCGATGGAGGGCCGTGGCACGGTCGCCCGGTGGGACCCGGACACGGGCCGGCTGACCGTGTGGACCTCGACGCAGACCTCCACGGGTGTCCGCGCCGCGGTCGCCGCGAAGCTCGGTCTGGATCTCGCTCAGGTCGACGTGGTCACTCCCGACGTCGGCGGCGGCTTCGGCGTGAAGATCAACCATCCGTGGCCCGAGGAGCTCCTGGTGCCGCTCGCCGCGCGCACGCTCGGCCGCGTCGTGAAGTTCACCGAGGACCGCCGGGAGCACTTCATCTCGGCCGCCCACGAGCGTGGGCAGGTCCACCACGTCGAGGTGGGCTTCGACGACGACGGGCGCGTCCTCGGGCTCGAGGTGCGGTTCTGGCACGACAACGGTGCCTTCACGCCGTACGGGCTCATCGTGCCGATCATCACCTCGACCCAGCTGCTCGGGCCCTACAAGCCGGGCGCCTACCGGGTCGAGTTCGAGAGCCTCTACACGAACACCGTGATGGTCACGCCGTACCGCGGTGCCGGGCGTCCGCAGGGCTGTTTCGTGATGGAGCGGACCATGGACGCGATCGCTGCGGCACTCGGCAAGGACCGCACCGAGGTCCGCGCCGTGAACTTCATCCAGCCCGACGAGTTCCCCTACGACCACGGCCTGATCTTCCAGGACGGCCGCGAGTACGAGTACGACTCCGGCGACTACCCGGCGTCCCTCCAGAAGCTCAAGGACCTGGTCGGCTGGGACGAGTTCCCGGCGTTCCGGGAGGAGATGGCGCGCGAGGGCCGCCGGGTCGGCATCGGCCTGGCGTGCTACGTCGAGGGCACCGGCGTCGGGCCCTATGAGGGCGCGCACGTGCACGTGGAGACGTCGGGCAAGGTCAAGGTGGCGACCGGGCTCACCACGCAGGGACAGGGCCACGCCACCGTGCTCGCCCAGATCGTCGCCGATGCGCTCGGGGTGCCGTTCGAGCGGGTCGAGGTCGTCACCGGGGACACCCGCAGGATGCCGTACGCCGTGGGCACGTTCGCGTCACGTGCTGCCGTGATGAGCGGGTCCGCCGTTCACCTTGCGGCGCTGCGGGCCCGCGAGAAGGTGCTGCGGATCGCGGCCGAGGCGCTCGAGGCCGCCGAGGACGACCTCGAGATCGCCGACGGCGTGGTCAGCGTGCGGGGGACGGAGACCTCCATCGACCTCGGGACGGTCGCGGTGCTCTCCAACCCGCTGCGCTACGCCTTCGACGAGGCGTCCAAGGCGGCGACGCAGTTCTCGGTCGGCGACCCGGGCAAGCCACCCGTGGCCGACGACGACGAGCCCGGCCTCGAGGGGCGCGACTTCTACAGCCCGCAGCGATCGACGTTCGCCTCCGGCATGCACGCCGTGATCGTCGAGACGGACCCGGACACGGCCGAGATCAGGATCCTCAAGTACGCCGTCGTGCACGACTGCGGACGGCTGATCAACCCGATGATCGTCGAAGGGCAGATCCACGGGGGTGTCGCCCAAGGCGTCGGCGGTGCCCTCCTCGAGCGGATGGCGTACGACGAGAACGGCCAGCTGCTGAACGCGTCGTTCATGGACTTCCTGATGCCCTACGTCACCGAGGTGCCCCAGCACATCGACATCGGCCACCTCGAGACGCCCTCGCCGCTGAACCCGCTCGGGATCAAGGGCGCAGGTGAGGCCGGCGTGATCCCGTCGGCGGCGGTGTTCGCGGCCGCGATCGAGGATGCCGAAGGCTTCCAGGTCACGGCCATGCCGATCTCGCCGTCCGAGCTCTTCGACCTGAGACAGCAGCACGCCGGACACCCGGCGGCGGGTGGCGAGCGAGCCCCTGAGGAGACCCCATGAAGATCAGCGGCGAGAACACGATCCCCCTCCCGGTCGGCACGGTCTGGGACGCGCTGCTCGACCCCTCGGTCCTGGTGCGCACGATCCCCGGGTGCGAGCGGCTGGAGAGGACAGGTGAGAACACCTACGCCATGACGGTGACCGCCGGGGTGGCGGCGGTCCGCGGCACCTACGACGGCAGGTGCTCGCTGTCGGACCTGCAGGAGCACGAGTCCTTGGTGATGCGGCTGCAGGGCTCGGGTGCCCCCGGCACGATCGACGCGACGGTGAACGTCGCCTTCGCCTCCGACGGTGACGGGTCGACGCGTGTGTCGTACGACGCGGACGCCGTCGTCGGCGGCATGGTGGGCGGCGTCGGGCAGCGGATGCTCGGCTCGGTCTCCAAGCGGATGGCGGCGGAGTTCTTCGGGAACGTCGCGGACGCGATCGGCGGCGGCCCGGACCTGGTCGCCGAGACTGCCTCGGCGCCTCCGGCTGCTGCGGCCGGCGGAGGCGTCGGCGAGGTCTTCACCGGGCCGCCGCGTACGGCGTCGTCCCAGCGGGACTTCCTGACGGGTGTCGCCGTCGGGGCCGGACTCGTGCTGCTCGGTGTCGTCGCGGGCGGCCTGTTCGGCCGACGACGGCGATGAGCGACCTGACGGTCGAGTCGACCGCCCGGGAGATGGCCGCGGCCGTCCGCGGGCGCACGATCTCGGCCCGGGAGCTCCTCGAGCTCCATCTGGACCGGATCGCCGAGCGCAACCCCCAGCTCAACGCCATCGTGTCGCTGGACGAGGAACGCGCGCGGCTGGGCGCCGGCGCGGCCGACCAGGCGACGGCGAGGGGCGACCGGCTGGGACCGCTGCACGGTCTGCCGTTCGCCTTCAAGGACACCCACGACGTCGCCGGATGGCGGACGACGTACGGGTCGACGCTCTACGCCGAGCACGTTCCGCAGGTCGACGAGCTGGTCGTCGAGCGTATCCGGGCGGCCGGGGCGGTCACCGTCGGCCGGACCAACGTTCCGGAGTTCGCGACCGGCTCCCACACGTTCAACAAGGTCTTCGGCACCACGCTCAACCCGGTCGATCCCACTCGTTCCGCCGGTGGGTCGAGCGGCGGCGCGGCGTGCGCGCTCCGCGCCGGGATGGTGCCGCTGGCAGACGGCTCGGACATGGGCGGCTCACTGCGCAACCCCGCGTCGTTCTGTGGGGTCGTCGGTCTCCGCCCGTCGCTGGGCCGGGTGCCGTCGTGGCCGAGCGAGAACCTCTGGGAGACGACCTCGGTCAGCGGACCGCTCGCCCGCGACGTCGGCGACCTGGCCCTGCTGCTGTCGGTCATCGCCGGGCCCGACCCGCGTGTGCCGACAGCGTTGGGCGATCCGGGGTCTGCCTTCCTGGACCCGCGGCCCGCTGACCTCACCGGCCTCCGGGTGGCGCTCAGTCCCGACCTGGGCGGCCTGCTCGAGGTCGACCACGCTGTTCGCCGTGTCGTCGAGGACGCCGGGACGGCGCTGGCGGACGCCGGCGCGGTCGTGACGTCGGCGTACCCGGACCTCGCCGAGGCGGACGACACCTTCCGGACCCTGCGCGCCTGGCACTTCCAGGCGAGCCTGGGAGACCTGCTGGCGGCTCATCCGGACTCCTTCAGGTCGTCCTTGGCCGACAACATCCGGGCCGGAGCGGACCTGTCGGGTGCCGACGTCGCCCGCGCCTACCGGCAGCGCACGGCGCTCTCGGAGCGGATGCTCCGGTTCTTCGAGGACCACGACCTGTTGGTGCTGCCGACCTCGCAGGTTCCGCCGTTCCCGGCCGACCAGGAGTACCCACCGGACATCAACGGCCGCCCGGTGGCGAGCTACCTGGACTGGATGCGGTCGGCATACGTGATCACTGTGACCGGGTGTCCGGCGATTTCCGTGCCGGGCGGCGAGACCGACCAGGGTCTGCCGGTCGGCGTCCAGCTGGTGGCGCCGTTCGGTGCGGACCGGCGTCTGCTCGAGGTCTCGGCGGCCTTCGAGCGTCTGGGATCTGACCCGTCCTCCACAGGCTGAACCGTGGTTCTGTGGAGATCACGGGTGCGATCTGTGGACGAGTCGCGCATCAGCTGTGGACGAATCGCCGGAAACCGAAGTATGTGAAAGAAATGTGGTCGTAGCCCTTGTGGCGACGGGTGCACGCGCAATAGAACTCTCCTCACGTTCTTCCCCCGGGAGGAGCGGGATCGGTCGGGAACGAAGATCCGGACAGTGCCTCGACGGCTTGCCGACGAGGGGCTGCGATGGCCAGGTGACGAGGTCATCGGGATCGGAGGAGCCGACGGGATCGACCGGGAGCGTCACCAGTACCGGTCGGCGGCGTGGCGGGACTCCGGTCCCGTGATCGTCGAGTGAAGGGCCCTTGTCGCTCATACCGATGAGGGCCCTTCGCACTTCTCCGAGCGCGCGTTCCGCTCGACGTCGGGGCGGTCAGCGAGGAGGTCGGGGACGGGCTGGGTCCTCGCGCGGTCCGGTGGCCTCGACGGGTTCGACCGACGGGCTCGACCGGCGGGGTCCCGTGGTCTCGACGGGCTCGACCGACGTCCCGTGGTCTCGACGGGCTCGGCCCACAGGGGTCCCGTGCTCGCGACGGGCTCGACCGACCGGGCGTCCGTGGTCTCGCCGGCCTGGAGCGACGGGCTCGGCCGACGGGGCCACTGGTCTGGACCACTCGTCAACAGGCGGGACCGTTTCCTGTGGACATCGCCGTGGCGTTTGTGGACGAGGCCCGGAGAGTCTGTGGAGGATCCTGGGGAACCCGGAGTACGTCGAAGTCCGGGCCGAACACCCCTTGCGCGCCCGGCCCGCCGGCCCGTAGAACTTCTCCCACGCACTCCCTCCGGGGAGAGCGGGATCGGTCGGAGACGACGATCCGTACCACCACCACCGGCTTGCTGGAGGAGGTGGCCGCGGCCGGGTGACGAGGCCGTGGGGGTCGTAGGAACCGGCTGGATCGACCGGGAGCGTCACCAGTACCGGTCGAGCGGTGAGCCGCCGGACCCCGGCCTCGGCCGAGGCCCAGCGGATCACCAAACCGAAGGGCCCTTGTCGCTCATACCGACAGGGGCCTTTCGTCCGTCCCGGACCGGTTCGACCGCTATTTCGCTCGCACCCCGTCGACGACTGCGGTCATGCTGGACGTCGCCCGTGTGGCCACACCGTGAACAGCGAGGAGAACGCATGCCCGACGGCTCCCAGGCCTCCGTCGTGGAACGCGCCACCCTGCTCGCGGCGTACGACGCCCAGCTCCGTGGGGAGGCCGAGGTGCAGGGAGCCCCGAGCTGGGACCGGTCCGGGCCGCTGTGGCGGGCCCTGTTCCACGACGGGGCGCTCGTCACCTACGAGACGCTCGTGGGCGTCGACGACCTGGATGCCCTGATCGCCGACACGGTCGGGCACTTCGCCGCCATGCCGCAGGTCAAGGAGTTCGAGTGGAAGACGCGCGGCCACGACGAGCCGGCCGACCTCGGCTCCCGGCTCCGTGCGCACGGTCTCGAACCCGAGGAGCCCGAGACCGTCATGGTCGGGGAGGCGACCTACCTCGCCGTCGACGTCGAGCTCCCGGACGGCCTCACCGTACGCCGCGTCGACCAGCTCCCCGATCGCGAAGCGGTCATCGTCGAGGCCTGCGAGCTCGCTGCCTCCATCTTCGGCGGCGGAGGCTCCGGGGCGGAGATGCTCGAGCGGCTCGACCGGATGAACGGTCGCGAGCAGTTCTGGGTGGCTGAGGCGGCGACCGACGACGGAAGTCGCGTGGTCTGTTCTGGACGGCTCGCTCTCGTCCCGGGCACGGACTTCGCCGGCATCTGGGGCGGCTCCACGCACCCGGAGTGGCGTGGGAAGGGCATCTACCGTTCCCTCACCGCCGCGCGGGCCCGGGCCGCCCTCCACGAAGGGGTGCGCTACATCCACAGCGACTGCACGGCGATGTCGCGGCCCATCCTCGAGCGGTCCGGGCTGGTCGCCGTGACCACCACGACGCCGTACGTCTGGCACCGCTGACACCGGCCAGGGAACGCTCGCGCGGTGCGGCAAGATGAGCAGGTGCTGTACGGCGTCCTGCACCGGATCATCCCGCCGCTGCTCAGGGCGATCTGGAGACCGCGCGTGATCGGGCTCGAGCACGTGCCCCGCACGGGTCCGCTGATCCTGGCCAGCAACCACCAGAGCTTCATCGACAGCGTCGTCATCCCCGCGGTCACGCCGCGACCGGTGAACTTCCTGGCGAAGTCCGACTACTTCGATGGACGCGGCGTCAAGGGCCGGCTGGTCAAGGAGTGGTTCGTGACCTTCGGCGCGCTGCCGGTCGACCGCAACGACTCGAGGGCAGCGATCGCGAGCCTCGACACCGCCCTCGGCGTGCTCACGGGGGGCGGGGCGTTCGGCATCTATCCCGAGGGCACGCGGTCACGGGACGGCAGGCTCTACCGCGGCCGCACCGGCGTGGCCCAGCTCGCCCTCACCTCCGGCGCGCCCATCGTCCCCGTCGGACTGGTCGGCACCGACCGGCTCCAGCCGGTCGGCTCGAACCGTCCGCGGCTGGTCCGGGTCACGGTGCGGTTCGGCCAGCCGATCGACGTCCGTGGCCGGTACGACGGCGTACCGCCGGGCCGGGCGCGGAGGGAGATCACCGACGAGGTGATGGCCGAGATCCAGAAGCTGACCGGCCAGGAGGCGGCCGGGGTCTACAACGACCGGGCACCTGACGCCTGAGCCCGAGAACGGCACAGCTGCGGCCCTGCTTGAATGCGGTCCATGGCAACCGCCGGGCGGCGTCGGATCAGAGTGGGCATCGACACCGGTGGCACGTTCACCGACGTCGTCGCCCTCGACGAGGACTCCGGCCGGCTGGTCACGACCAAGACGCCGTCGACCCCGGCCAACCCCGCCGACGGCTTCCTGGCCGGCATCGAGAAGGTGCTCGGGCTCCTGGTGGACGCGACCGGTGACGACATCTCGGCCGTCAGCCACGGCACGACCGTCGCCACCAACCAGCTGCTCGAGGGCAAGGTCGACCGGCTCGGGTTCGTCACCACCGAGGGGTACGACGCGATGCTCGAGATCGCGCGTCAGTCGGTGCCCGACGGCTACGGCAACTCCTACTTCTGGGTCAAGCCGCCGCGGATCGTCCCGCGTGACCTCGTGCGCTCGGTCGGAGGCCGGCTCGACTTCACCGGTGCCGAGGTCCGGCCGTTCGACGAGGAGGGAGCCCGCGCCGTGGCTCGGTGGTTCCGCGACCGCGGCGTCGACACGCTCGGGGTGTGCTTCCTGCACGCCTACGCCAACCCCGCGCACGAGGAGCGGATGCGCGCGGTCCTCGGTGAGGAGCACCCCGCAGCGGTGGTCAGCATCAGCAGCGAGGTGCTGCGCGAGTACCGCGAGTACGAGCGGGCGATGTCGACCCTGGTCGACGCCGCGGTGAAGCCGCGGCTGTCGGCGTACATCTCGACCATCGGCTCCCGGCTCGCCGACTACGTGAGTGGGGACGCCGCCGAGCGGCGCGTGCCGTTCTACGTGATGAAGTCCAATGGCGGGGTGCTGAGCGCCGACGAGGTCGTGCGCCAGCCGATCACGACGGTGCTGAGCGGGCCGGCCGCCGGCGCCCTGGGGGCCGCCTTGATCGCGGAGACCGCGGGCTTCGACCGCGTGCTCACCTGCGACGGCGGCGGGACGTCCACGGACGTCTCCGTCGTCGTGGACGGTGAGCCCACGCTCACCACCGAGGGCTCGGTCGGCGCGTTCCCCAGCAAGATCCCGATGATCGACGTGGTCACCGTCGGTGCCGGCGGAGGCTCGGTCGCCTGGCTCTCCCCCGAAGGAGCACTCAAGGTCGGCCCACGGTCGGCGGGGGCGGACCCGGGGCCGCTCTGCTACGGCCACGGCGGCAGCGAGGTGACGATCACCGATGCCCACGTCGTTCTCGGTCGCATCCCGCCACGTCTGCTGGGCGGCGAGATCCCGTTGGACGTCGATGCCGCTCGGCTCGGGCTCGAGGACCTCGCGGCGAAGCTCGGCCTCTCCGTGGAGGCCGCGGCCGTCGGCGTCCTCGAGATCTCCGCCTGGAACCAGGCGAACGCGCTGCGGCAGGTCACCGTCAAGCGCGGACTCGACGTCCGCGACTTCACGCTCACCACCTTCGGCGGATCAGGCTCGCTGTTGCTGTGCCGACTGATGGACGTCCTCGGCATCCCGGTCGTGCTCGTGCCGCCCGATCCTGGCAACGTGTCGGCGTTCGGCCTGCTGACCGTCGATGTCAAGAACGACTACGTGCAGACCCAGGTCGCTCTCGACGCCACCCTCGACGTCGACACCCTGCGCGCGGCGTACCACCGGTTGACCGCACAGGCGCGCGGCGCGTTGCTGCGCGAGGGGTTCGCCGAGAGGGACCACGTCTACCAGCGCACCGCAGACCTGCGCTACTTCGGCCAGGCGTTCGAGGTACGGGTGCCCGTACCGGACGGCGACCTCGACCGGGATGCGCTCGACCGCGTCGCCGCGGCGTTCCACGCCGAGCACCGGGTCCTGTACGGCTACCACTTCTCCGGCGACCCGAGCCAACAGGTCGAGTGGGTCAACCTGAGGGTCTCCGGAATCGGCCCGATCGCCCGACCCGAGATCCGGCGTCTCACCGGGTCGGCCGCCGGACGTGGGGCGACAACCCCACCTGCCGCGGACGACCCGCGGAGCCGACCGGTGTGCTTCGACCAGGACCAGGGATACGTCGACACCCCGGTGCGCTGGCGTGGCGACCTCGATCCCGGGACCGTTGTCGAGGGGCCGGCCGTGATCGAGGAGTACGGCTCGACGGTGCCGGTGCATCCCGGGTTCGCGGCCACGGTCGACGACTTCGGCAACCTGCTGGTCCGGCGTACCGACGGAGCAGAGCGATGAGCCGCCGTGTCCCGACGCAGTTCCCGTACGGGCACCTCACGCCCGACTCCGGAGCCGGTGCCGACCCGGTGCTGGTCGAGATCGTCCAGGGCTCGCTGGCGAGCGTCGAGGCCGAGGTGGAGACGGCGATCGCGCGGACCAGCCGCAGCCCGATGATCCGCGACGCCCACGACTTCCGGGCCGGCATCCACGACCGGCTCCTGCGCAAGCTGACCGGACGGTCCTACTCCGCGCTCGTCCACCCGGTGGCACGCGACTTCCCGGTCGAGGAGATGCACGAGGGTGACGTGTTCTTCCACAACGACGTCTACCGGTCCGAGGGCGGCATCGGCCACCTGCCCGACCTGTGCGTCACCGTGCCCGTGTTCGCCGTCGGCCGCGTGGTGGCGTTCGTCCAGGCGTTCGGCCACCACGACGACATCGGGGGCGCGGTCCCGGGCTCGATGCCCAGTGCGGCGACGTCGGTCTTCGAGGAGGGCTTGATGGTGCCGCCGATCCGGCTCTGGGACGCCGGCGTCCCCAACCGCGGGGCTCTGTCGATCATGACCCGCAACTCCCGGATGCCGGAGTCGCTCGCGGCCGACCTCGATGCCGAGTGCTCGGCGTGCCTGATGGGTGCCCGGCGGCTGTCCGAGCTCTTCGCGCGGTACGGCGTCTCCCAGGTCGAGTCGTGCTTCGACGCGATCCTGGAGCGGACCACGCAGACCTACCGCCGCGAGATCCTTGCCAAGATCCCGGTCGGCTCGTGGGTCTGGGAGGACTATGCGGAGCACGACGGAGTCGACGAGCCGCGGCTGCACGCCCAGCGGATCACCCTCACGCACACCTCGTCCGACGACCCGGACGGTGAGCGGCTGGTGCTCGACTTCGACGGGACGAGCCCGCAGGCGAAGGGACCGATCAACCACTGCGGCGACTACAGCGACGGGGTGTTCCTCAAGAAGTGGCTGGCGCCGATCCTCCGCAACCTCGCCGACACGCCCGAGCGGATGGCCGAGCTCGACGTCAACGAGGGTGTCGTCCCGTTGATCGAGATGCGGTTCCCCGAGCCCGGGACGCTGCTCACTCCGGTCTTCCCGGCGCCGACCAACGCGCGCACGTTCGTGATCCTGCGGCTGCTGGGCGTGCTCGCCGGCGTGCTCGCCAAGGCCGTCGACGGGCGGATGCCGGCCGACCAGGAGACGATCCGCTACACCGGCGTGTACGGCGAGGACCGCCAGGGCCGGCCGTACCTGATGCGCGAGGTGCTCGGCGGCGGCTCCGGTGGTCGCTACTACGCCGATGGGGAGGACACCATCCACGTCGTCCCGGACTCGCGGAACCTGCCGACGGAGTTCACCGAGGCGCGTTTCCCGTTCCGCGTGGAGGAGCTGTCGCTGGCCGTGGACAGCGGCGGCGCCGGGCGGTTCCGCGGCGGGCTCGGCTACGAGAAGCACATCCGGATGCTCGAGGACGCCCACTTCATGTCCATCGCCGACCGCTCGATCCTGTCGTGCTGGGGCGTGAACGGCGGGAGGGCGGGGCGGCCGTTCCAGGTCATCGTCGACCCGGGCGGGCCGCGCGAGCGAGAGGTCGACGCGCTCGCCGACGCCGAGCCGGTGTCGGCAGGGGAGGTGATCCGCATCCGCACGACCGGCGGCGGAGGTTGGGGCGACCCGCTCGACCGTGAGCCGGAGCTGGTGGTGCGCGACGTCGCGTGGCGCAAGGTGTCGCCCGAGGCGGCCCTCGCCGACTACGGCGTGGTGCTCACGGGCTCGGCCGACGGCGACGACCTCGGTCACGACGAGGACGCAACGGCCGCGGAGCGGGCCGCACGCCGAACCGCCCGGCTGGACCGACCCGAGGCCCCGTTCTTCGACCGCGGCCCCGGGTACGCCCGTCTCGCCGGTGGCACGTCGTACGCCGAGGTGGATCTGCTGGCCTGAGCAGGCTCCGACGACGTCCCTGGGACGGCGACCTCCGCCCGGCCGGCCCCGGAGACGCCGGTGCGCCGGCTTCCCGGGTTTCGGACCGGACGACCACTACCGTCGGCGTGTGCGAGTGATGCTGGCGCTGGGCGGCAACGCCATGACGAACGCCGAGGGCCGGGCCCGACCGGAGGACCAGATCGCTGCCGCCGAGGTGGCGATGGCGGCGGTGGCGGAGCTCGTCGAGCGCGACGTGGAGGTGGTGATCACCCACGGCAACGGACCGCAGGTGGGCAACCTGCTGGTCAAGAACGAGCTGGCGGCCAACGTCGTACCGCCCGTGCCCCTGGACTGGTGCGGGGCGCAGACGCAGGCGACCCTCGGGTTCGTGCTGATGGATGCGCTGGACGCCGCCCTCGCCGCGCGCGGCCTCGACAAGCGCAGCGCGACCGTCGTGACCCGGACCCTCGTCGACCCCAACGACCCAGGCTTCGTCAGGCCCTCCAAGCCGATCGGCCGCTTCCTGCCCGCCTCCGAGGTCCAGGTGCTCGTCGAGCACGGCCAGGTGTGGGAGGACCGGGGTGAGAAGGGGTGGCGGCGCGTCGTCGCGTCACCGGAGCCGCTGGACATCATCGACGCGCCGGCGGTGCTGGAGCTGATCCGGGCCGGCTTCGTGGTGGTCGCGAACGGCGGCGGGGGGATCCCGGTCGTACGCCGGGAGGACGGGTCGCTGTCGGGGGTCGAGGCCGTGATCGACAAGGACCTCGGAGCGGCCCTGCTCGGCGTCCTCGTCGACGCCGACGTGCTGGTGGTCGCGACCGACGTTCCCCGAGCCGTGCTGCGCTTCGGGACGCCCGAGGCCGAGCCCGTCGGACGGGTCACGCTGTCCCAGATGCAGGAGTTCGCCGCGCAGGGACACTTCGCAAGCGGTTCCATGGGCCCGAAGGTGGATGCCGTGTGCCGCTTCGTGCAGGGCACCGACCTGCCGGGTGTGATCACCAGCCTGGACCGGATCGTCGACGCGGTCGTCGACGTGGGCGCCACCGGCACCGTCGTGGTGGCGGACTGAGCCTCGCTGGTCGGCCCGAGGGACGACCTGCAAGGATCGCGCCATGCCGACACCACCGTCTGCCATCGAGGTTCGCAAGGTCCCGATCCACTCCGTGTCCGACGCCTCGGAGCTGACCAAGCTCGTGGACGACGGCGTGATCCAGGCCGATCGGGTCATCGCGATCATCGGCAAGACCGAGGGGAACGGGGGCGTCAACGACTACACGAGGATCCTCGCCGACCGGGCGTTCCGCGAGGCGCTGGTGGCGAAGGGAGCCGACCCCGCGGCGGTCTCGGAGGTCCCGATCGTGTGGTCGGGGGGCACCGACGGCGTGATCAGTCCGCACGCGACGATCTTCGCGACGGTGCCGGACGGAGAGGCCGAGGCGACGGACGAGCCGCGGCTGACCGTCGGCTTCGCGATGAGCGAGCCGCTCCTGCCTGAGGAGATCGGCCGGCGGGGCATGATCGAGAAGGTCGCGGCCGCCGTCAGGGTCGCCATGGAGCGGGCCGGCATCACCGACGCCTCCGACGTGCACTACGTCCAGACCAAGACGCCTCTGCTCACGATCGACACCATCCGCGACGCCAAGAGCCGGGGACACGACGTGTTCACCGAGGACACCCTCACGTCGATGGACGTCTCGAACGGCGGCACGGCTCTCGGCATCGCGGTCGCGCTCGGCGAGATCGACATGCCCGCGGACTCCGACGTCCTGCGGGACCGCACGCTGTACTCCTCGGTGGCCTCCTGCTCCTCGGGCGTCGAGCTCGACCGGGCCCAGGTCGTCGTGGTCGGGAACGCGTCAGGGGTCGGCGGGCGGTACCGGATCGGTCACTCGGTGATGGAGGACGCCCTCGACCAGGACGGCATCTGGGACGCCATCCGGTCCGCCGGCCTCGACCTGCCCGAGCGGCCCCGGACCGAGGACCTCGACGGACGACTCGTCAACGTGTTCCTCAAGTGTGAGGCCTCGCAGGACGGCCACGTCCGCGGACGGCGCAACGCCATGCTCGACGACTCGGACGTCCACTGGCACCGCCAGATCAAGGCGGCGGTCGGCGGGGTCACCGCCGCCGTCACCGGCGACCCCGCGGTCTTCGTCTCCGTGTCGGCTGCCCACCAGGGCCCGGACGGGGGAGGTCCCGTCGCCGCCATCGTCGACCTGGGTTGACCGTTGAGTTGGCCCTCCGGGCGCGTTGAGTTGGCCCTCCGGGCGCGTTGAGTTGGCCCTCCCGGTGCGTTGAGTTGGCCCTCCGGGCTCCGAGCACAGCCGCAAGAGCCAACTGAACGAGCCCGGAGGGCCAACTCAACATGGTGGGGGTCGGGAATGATGAGGGCATGAGCGAGCCACGCCCGGTGCACACCTGGCTGACCGACATGGACGGCGTGCTGGTCCACGAGGAGGACCCGATCGACGGGGCGTCGGAGTTCATCGACGCGCTGAAGGCGAGTGAGGTGTCGTACCTGCTGATCACCAACAACTCGATCTTCACCCAGCGCGACCTCCGCGCCCGGCTGCTCGGGAGCGGGATCGACGTTCCGGAGGACCGGATCTTCACCTCGGCGCTGGCGACCGCCGACTTCCTCGACGAGCAGCGCCCCGGCGGCTCGGCGTACGTCGTGGGGGAGAGCGGCCTGATCACTGCCATGCACGACATCGGCTACGTGATGACCGACCGGAACCCCGACTACGTCGTCCTGGGAGAGACACGCACCTACTCGTTCGAGTCGATCACCCGGGCGATCCGGCTGATCGAGAACGGCGCGAGGTTCATCGCCACCAACCCCGACCCGAGCGGGCCGAGCCACCACGGAACGCTCCCGGCCACCGGCAGCGTCGCCGCCCTGATCAGTACCGCCACCGGCCGGAAGCCCTACTTCGTGGGCAAGCCCAACCCGCTGATGATGCGCAGTGCCCTGAACCGCATCCAGGCCCACTCCGAGACGACGGTGATGGTCGGTGACCGGATGGACACCGACATCGTCAGCGGGCTCGAGGCCGGCTTGCGCACGATCCTGGTCGGTACCGGCTCGACGCGCCCGGACGACGTACCTCGCTTCCCCTACCGGCCGACCAGGGTCGTCGACTCGGTCGCCGACCTCGTCGACCTCGTGGGGGAATGGGCCTGAGGACCTCACCCGATCAGCCGGTCGGCGGCTCGTCCGGCTCCACCGCGAGTTCCTCCGCGAGCCAGGCGCGGACCGCCTCGGAGTGCTGGCCCAGGGTCGGCGGCGCCACATGGGTCGCCCGGCCGCCGGAGTAGTGGTTGTCGCCGAACCGGAGCGGCGAGCCCGGCAGCCGGAGTGCGCCGTACGCCGGGTGGTCGACCTCGATCACCAGTCCCTGCGAGCGCACCTGCTCCCAGGCGTAGACCTCGTCCATCGACCGGACCTTCCCCGCCGGGACCCCGGCAGCGAGCAACAGGTCGAGCCAGTGCTCGGCCGGCTCGGTCGTGAACAGGCTCTCGACGGCCTCGATCAGCTCCTCACGATGGGCCACCCGCTCGCGGTTGGTCGCGAAGCGCGGGTCGGCGGCGTCGAGCCCCACCGCGTCGGCGAACGCCCGCCAGAGGCCCTCCGAACCCACTGCCACCTGCACGGGCGCCGACCCGGTCGCGAACATGCCGTACGGCGCGATCGCCGGGTGATGAGCTCCTGAGACGCCGGGCACCCGGCCGCCGAGCAGCCATGCGGTGCCCTGGAAGGCGTGGACGCCGACGACGCCCGCCAACAGCGAGGTCCGGACGACCCGGCCACGGCCGGTCCGGTGCCGCTCGTGCAGCGCCGCCACGACGCCGTAGGCGAGGTTCATCCCGGCCAGCAGGTCCGCGATGGGCACGCCCACCTTGGTCGGCCGGTCGATCCCCGTCACCGACATCAGACCGCCCTCGCCCTGGGCGATCTGGTCGTACCCCGCGCGGTTCCCCTCGGGGCCGTCGTGGCCGAAGCCGGTGATCGAGCCCACCACCAGGGCCGGGTTGAGCTCGTGCAGGCGCTCGACGGTGAAGCCGAGCCGGTCGAGGGTGCCGGTGCGGAAGTTCTCGAGCAGGACGTCGGCACGGCGCACGAGGGCCGCCAACACCTCGCTGTCGCCGGAGTCCTTGAGGTCGAGGACGATCGACTCCTTGTTGCGGTTGGCCGACATGAAGTACGTCGAGTCGTCGTGGTGGCCTGCGGCCTCGCCGGCCCAGGGCGGCCCCCAGGCCCGGGTGTCGTCCCCGGTCGTGCTCTCGACCTTGATCACCCGCGCCCCGAGGTCGCCGAGCATCATCGAGGCCTGCGGGCCGGCCAGGGCCCGGGTCAGGTCGACCACCAGGACGTCGGAGAGCGGTCCCTCGGTCATGGCCGCCAACCTAGTGGGGGTCGGGTGGCCCAGGCCGCGGCCCCGCGCGGTGTCAGGCACGCGACCCCCGCGCGCGACCCGCATACGACCCGGACACGACCCGCACGTGGCCCCGCACGTGGCCCCGCACGGCGTCGGAGCCGGATGATTGGCTAGCGCCATGCCGGAGCACACGACGTACCGCCTCGTGCGCGCGGTCACCGTCGATGCCTCACCGGTCGACCTGGACGCCGACCAGCGCCGCGTGGTCGACCACGGGTCGGGCCCCCTCCTCGTGCTGGCGGGTCCCGGCACCGGCAAGACCACCACCCTCGTCGAGGCCATCGCCGAGCGGATCGAGCACCGCGGGGTCCACCCGGACGCCGTCCTCGGGCTCACGTTCTCCCGCAAGGGGGCCGAGCAGCTGCGCGACCGCGTGGCCGCGCGGGTCGGCCGCACGATGTCCGGCTCGACCTGCTCGACGTTCCACTCGTTCGCCTACGGCCTGATCCGGCAGTGGACCCCTCGCGAGCTGTACGACGAGCCGCTGCGCCTGCTGTCGGCTCCCGAGCAGGACGTCGTGCTGCAGCAGATCCTGACCCGCGAGGCCGAGTCGATCGTCTGGCCGCAGGCGATCATGGGCGCTCTCGGCACCCGCGGGTTCGCCGCCGAGGTGGCGCAGGTGCTCGCCCGGGCGCAGGAGAAGGGGCTCGGCTGGGAGTCGCTGCGCGAGCTGGGCATCCGGGAGAGCCTCCCCGAGTACGTCGCGGCGGCGGCGTTCATGGAGCAGTACGACGTGGTCTCGGGTAGCCAGAACTTCCTGGACTACGCCAGCCTGATCGCCACAGCCGTACAGATGTTGCAGGACCCCGACCAGCGCGTCCGCGACGAGCTGCGGCGGCGCTACACCCACGTCTTCGTCGACGAGTACCAGGACACCGACCCGGCCCAGGTGGCCCTGCTGCGCGCGATCGCGGGCGACCACGCGAGGGGTCCCGGGAGCCCGGTCCGCGAGCTGGTCGTCGTCGGCGATCCCCACCAGTCGATCTACGGCTTCCGGGGCGCGGAGGTGCGGGGGATCCTCGAGTTCCCCGGGACGTTCCGGCAGGCCGGCGGCGACCCGGCGGAGACCGTCGTCCTCGGTACGACCCGGCGCTTCGGGCCGCACATCCTGCGGCCGGCCCAGCGGGTGGCCGCCCGGCTGCCGCTCCCCGCCGGTGTCCCCCGCGACGTGCTCGCGCGGTTTCTGCACCCGGGGTCCGACGCGGCCGACGAGGGCCGGGTCGAGCTGCTCACCTACGACACCGACCGGGCCGAGGGCGAGCACCTCGCCGACCTGCTGCGGCGGGCGCACCTCGAGGACGGGTTCGCCTGGTCCGACATGGCGGTCCTGGTCCGTTCCGGCCGGGCCACGATCCCCGCGCTCCGCCGTGCCCTGCTGGCGGCCGGGGTCCCGGTCGAGGTGGCCTCCGACGACACCCCACTCGTCCGCGAGCCCGCCGTGGCCCCCCTGCTCGACGCGCTCTCGATCGCCGTGGACGCCGCCGTCGCCGATCCCACGCACCCGGCCTATGTCGACCCCACGCGAGCCGCGGACCTCCTCGCATCGCCCCTCGCCGACATGGACGCCTCCGACGTGAGGGTCCTCGCTCGCCGGCTGCGGGCGCGTGAGCGGGTCGCAGCGGCGGCCGAGGCGCGCACCCCTCGCCCGTCCCCGGAACTGCTGCGCGAGGCGCTCCTCGATCCCGGCGTCCTCGCCGACCTGATCCGCCCAGGGGACGCCGAACGCCGCGCGCTGGCCCTCGCCCGCCTGCTCCGCACCGTGCGCGACGAGCTCGCAGCGGGCGCCACCGTCGAGGAGGCGTTGTGGGTCCTGTGGGACGGCAGCTCGTGGCCGGGCCGTCTGCTGGCCGCGACGCGCCGGGGTGGGGTGGCGGCGCGGATGGCCCACCGCGACCTCGATGCCGTCGTCGCCCTCTTCGACGCGGCGGCGCGTGCGGAGGACCAGCAGGAGCACACGTCGGTCGAGACGTTCCTGCACACGCTGCGCGCGCAGCAGATCCCGGCCGACACGCTGGCCGAGCAAGGGGTACGCGACGACGCGGTCCGGCTGCTGACCGCTCACCGCGCCAAGGGGCTGGAGTGGCCGTTGGTGGTGGTCGCCCACGTGCAGGAGGAGGCCTGGCCGGACCTCCGCCGTCGGACGACGCTGCTGCGGGCCGACCGGATCGGGGTCGGCGGCCGGCTCGTGCCGCCCACGACGACCCGTGAGCTGCTCGCCGACGAGCGACGCCTCTTCTACGTCGCCTGCACGCGCGCTCGACGGCGTCTGATCGTCACCGCCGTGGCGTCCTCGGACGACGAGGGGGAGCAGCCGTCGCGCTTCCTGGCCGAGCTGTACCCCGACGACGAGGGCCATCGCGTCACGCACGTCGGTGGCCGGCCCGTACGCCCGCTGTCCCTGGCCGGGCTGGTGGCCGAGCTGCGGCGTACCGCCGCCGACGACCGCACCCCCGAGCCGCTGCGCGACGCCGCTGCCGCCCGGCTGGCTCGACTGACCCGCGAGCACCGCTCCGGCGTGGTGCGCGTGCCGGGTGCCGACCCCGTGACCTGGTGGGGCACCCACGCCTGGACCGCGGGCGAGCAGCCGCTGCGTCCAGCCGACGAGCCGGTCGTCGTCTCGGCGAGCGCACTGACCAGCCTCACGCTCTGCCCGGCCCAGTGGTTCCTGAATCGTGAGGCCTGCGCCGAGCGCGCCACCACGCAGGCACAGGGCTTCGGGAACGTCGTCCACGCGCTGGCCGACCGCATCGGTCGGGGCGACGAAGCGCTGGCCGGTCGCACCCGGGAGCAGGTCGTCGACGCGCTGATGGACCACGTCGACCAGGTGTGGGGCCAGATCCCGTTCCGGACGCCGTGGTCCAGCGGGCGTGAGCGCGAGGAGGTGCGGCACGCGCTCGACCGCTTCCTGGGCAAGCACGAAGCGCAGACCCGGACCCTGCTGGCCACCGAGGTCCCGCTCCGGGCGGAGGTCGACCTCCCCGACGGGCAGCGGGTGCTGCTGCACGGGTATGCCGACAGGATCGAGCTCGACGCGCAGGGCCGTGTCGTCGTGGTCGACCTCAAGACCGGCAAGGGCACGCCGACCCAGGCCGAGATCGCCGAGCACCCCCAGCTCGGGCTGTACCAGCTGGCGATCGCCCACGGGGCCCTGGCCACCGCCACCGCCGAGGGGCACGCCGAGGGCGCCGGGGGGTACGTCGAACCCGGCGGCGCCGAGCTGTGGCAGCTCCGGCAGGAGGTGGGCGGCGCGATGCGCGTCCAACCGCAGGAGGTGCAGGGGCCCGATGCGGACGGCGTCCGCGTGATCGAGCGACAGCTGATGGAGGCCGCACGCCGGCTGCGGTCCGAGGAGTTCCCGGCACGCCCCGGTGCCCACTGCACGACCTGTACCTTCGAGCGGTTCTGCCCGGCCCGCACCGCCGGGACGGTGCTCTCGTGAGCCCGGAGATCCGGACCGCCGCCGACCTGCGCCGGGTCATGCGCACCGACTACGAGGTCAGTCCGCAGCAGTGGGCCGCGATCAGCGCGCCCTTGGAGCCGGCCGTCGTGATCGCCGGCGCCGGCTCGGGGAAGACCTCGTTGATGGCGGCGCGCGTCGTCCACCTCGTCGTGAGCGGCCAGGTCACCCCCGACCAGGTCCTCGGCCTGACGTTCACCACCAAGGCCGCCGGCGAGCTGCGGAGCCGCATCCGTGACGCGCTCGAGGCGGCCGGCTTCGCGCGAGGCGTGGTCGGTGAGAGCGGCGAGGAGGAGACCCTCGAGCCGCTGGTCTCGACGTACAACGCCTACGCTGCCTCCCTGCTCACCGAGCACGGTCTGCGGATCGGGCACGAGCCCGACACCCGAGTGGTCGCCGACGCCGCGCGCTACCAGCTCGCCGGGCGTGTCATCGACCGCCACACCCGCCCCGTCGAGGCGCTGTCGGACAGCCCGCCCCACGTGATCCAGTGGCTGCTCGCCCTCGATGCCGCGATGGCCGAGCACCTCGTCGACGTCGCGGACCTCCGCGGCTTCGATCGCCGCGAGGCAGCCCGCTTCGCCGCCGAGCTCACCGGCGCCGACGCCGCGAAGGTCGCCGAGGCCTTCGTGAGACGCGAGGAGCTGCTCGACCTGGTCGAGCACTACCGCAGGCAGAAGACCGATCTCGGCCTGATGGACTTCTCCGACCAGATCGCGCTGGCCGCGCGTCTCGCGGCGGAGCATCCGGTCGTCGGAGCGCTCGAGCGCGAGAAGTACCCGATCGTCCTCCTCGACGAGTACCAGGACACCTCGGTCGCCCAGGCCCTCCTGCTCTCGCGCCTGTTCTCCGGCGTCGGCGCTGGGAACGGCCTCGGCCACGCCGTCACCGCCGTCGGGGACCCGAACCAGGCCATCTACGGTTGGCGCGGCGCCTCGGTGTCCAACATCCTGCGGTTCGGCGAGGACTTCCCGGGAGTGCGCGGGCGCGACGTCCCCGCGTACCCGTTGACGGTCAACCGGCGGTCCGACACCCGGATCCTGGACCTCGCCAACCGGCTCGGGGCGCCCCTGCTCGACGGCTTCCGGGCGGTGCGGCCGCTGGACCCCGGCTGCGAGGAGCCCGGGCAGGTCCAGGTCGCCGTCCACGAGACGTACGCCGACGAGCTCGCGTGGCTGGTGCGCCGCGTCCGCGAGACGGTGGAGGCAGACCCGGAGGGTGGGTGGCGCGAGATCGGCGTGCTGGTCCGCGACAACGCCCACGCCGCGGACGTGTTCGACGCGCTCGCCTCGGCTGAGATCCCGGTCGAGATCGTGGGCCTCAAGGGCCTGCTCCGCCTGCCCGAGGTCGCCGAGGTCCTGGCCACGTTGACCCTCGTCCAGGACCTGAGTGCGAACAGCGAGCTGGTCGCGCTCCTCACCGGGCCCCGATGGGCGGTCGGGCCGCGCGACCTCGCCCTGCTCGGACGGCGGGCGCGCGAGCTCGCAGACGCCGACCCGGCCCGCGGGGAGCGGGGCACCGTCGAGCGGGAGCTGGCGCGTGCCGTCGCCGGTGCAGACCCTACGGAGGTCGTCTCCCTGACCGACGCGCTCGACGATCCCGGGGGGCTGCCCTACTCCGAAGCGGCGCGGCTCCGCTTCTCCGCGCTGTCGGCCGAGCTGCGAGCGCTCCGTGGCCACTCCTCGGAGTCGCTGCTCGAGCTGGTGCGCCGGATCATCGACACCTGCGGGATCGACGTCGAGCTCGCGTCGTCGGTGAGCGACGCCGCCAGGGCCCGCCGGGAGAACCTCGACCTGTTCGTGAAGGCGGTCGCGGAGTTCCAGGCCGTCGACGGGGCGGTGACGCTGCCCGCCCTGCTGGCCTGGCTGGAGGCGGAGGTGGACGGCGAGGGCCTCGACGTCGCCACTCCCTCGCCGGCCGACTCGGTCAAGCTGCTCACCGTCCATCGCGCCAAGGGCCTCGAGTGGGACTCGGTCTTCATCGTCGGCGCCTGCGAGGGCCGGTTCCCCCACACGACGAGTCGCGGCATCTGGCCCACCCGCCAGGAGCTCCTGCCGACGCCGCTGCGCGGCGACGCCCGCGACCTCCCGGCCCTGCCGGGGCACGACGCCGAGGCCCTCAAGGCCTTCCGGGAGCGTACGAAGGAGCACGAGGCCGTCGAGGAGCTCCGGCTGGCCTACGTCGCAGTCACCCGTGCGCGCCATGCGCTGGTGATGTCGTCGTTCCTGTGGAAGGAGGACCGGAAGACGCCCCTCGGCCCATCGCCGTACCAGGCGGTCGTGGCCGAGCTGCTCGGCGAGTGGGGCGAGGCTCCCGAGGTGTGGCACGACAAGCCCGCCAGGGGCACACCCAATCCCCTGGCTTCGACCGTTCGCGAGACGCCGTGGCCGGTGACCGTGCAGACGGCTGAGGCGCTACGCCGGATCGACGCAGCCGAGCGGGTCCTGGCCCACCTCGAGACGGACACCGACGACCCGCCAGACCCCGACCTGGTGCACGCCGCAGTGGTGGCCGACTGGGACGACGCGCTCGCCCGGCTGCTGGACGAGGCGAGGCGCGAGCGGTCGCCGGTGGTCGACGTCGCACTCCCGGCCAGCCTGTCGGCCACGGCGCTCACGCGCCTGCAGGAGGATCCCGGCGCCTTCGCGGCCGAGCTGGCGCGGCCCATGCCACGTCGTCCGGCGCCGTCGGCGCGGCTCGGCACGCGCTTCCACGAGTGGGTCGAGTCGCGTCTCGGCCAGCCGGACCTGATCGACCCGGACGAGCTGCCGGGGCGTGCCGATGCCCAGATCGACGACTACGCCGACCTGCGCCGGCTGATGGTGGCGTTCGAGGAGGGCCCGTTCGGGCACCGCCTCCCACACCGGACCGAGGCGCCCTTCGCCATCGCGCTGGCGGGCCAGGTGGTCCGCGGTCGGATCGATGCCGTCTACCGCGAGGACGACGGCTCATGGCTCGTCGTCGACTGGAAGACCGCCCGCGTCGAGAACGCCGATCCGCTCCAGCTCGCGATCTATCGCCTCGCCTGGGCCGACCTCGCCGGCGTACCGGTCGAGCGCGTGCGCGCGGCGTTCTACTACGTGCGCTCGGGCCACCTCGACGAGCCCGCGGACCTGCCCGGCCGTGCGGACCTCGAGCACCTCCTCGACCTCGATCCGGCGTGAAGGACGGAGTGAGGTCCGGCGCGGCTCAGTCGCCCGGGGCGGACCCGAGAGCAGCCCGGAGCGCGAGCTCCACCATCTCGCCGAAGGTCTGCTCGCGCTCCGTCGCGCTCACCGCCTCCTGCGTCACCAGGTGGTCCGAGACCGTGCAGATGGCCAACGCCTTCGCGCCGTGCTTGGCAGCCAGCGTGTAGAGCGCGCTCGCCTCCATCTCGATGGCGAGGACGCCGTAGCCGACCATCCGCTGCAGCAGCTCCGGGCGGGCGGCGTAGAACGAGTCACCTGAGAACATCAGCCCGACGTGGACGTCGGTGCCGCGACGTTCGGCCGCCTCCACCGCGGCTCGGAGCAGCCCGAAGTCGGCGACGGGAGCGTAGTCGAGCCCCTCGAACGCGACCCGGTTCATGGCCGAGTCGGTGCAGGCCCCGGAGGCGATCACGACATCGCGGAGCGTGAGGGTCTCGGTCAGCGCCCCGCACGAGCCGACGCGGATGATCGAGTGCACGTCGTACTCGGAGAGGAGCTCGGAGACATAGATGGCGAGGGAGGGCTGACCCATGCCCGACCCCTGGACCGAGACCGGCCGACCGTGCCAGGTGCCGGTGTAGCCGAGCATGCCGCGGACCTCGGTGTAGCACCGGGCGTCGTCGAGGAACGTCTCCGCGATCCACCGCGCCCGTAGCGGGTCACCGGGAAGCAGGACGACGGGGGCGACGTCTGCGGCGGCTGCGCCGATGTGGGTGCTCATGCGGGTGGGATCAGTCTCCGGTCTCGGACCGACGCCCGCGGGCCATCAGGGCCAACGAGTACAGCGGGCGGTCCTGGGTCTCGACGTACACGCGGCCGAGGTAGCTGCCGATCACGCCCATCATCAGCAGCTGGATGCCACCGAGCAGGAACATGGCGACGGTGATGAACGCCCAGCCGGGCACGGCCCTCTCGGGCTGGAACACGCGGACGTAGATGACGAAGAGCGCACCGAGCCCGCTCAGTACCGAGATCAGCAGCCCGAGCCGCGAGATCAGTCGCAAGGGGAAGGTCGAGAATCCCAGGATGCCGTCGGCGGCCAGCTTCAGCATCGTCCGCAGGGGGTACGACGAGGCCCCGGCGTGGCGCGGGTCGCGGTCGAAGGTGACCGCCTCCTGGCGGAACCCGACGTGTGCGACGATCCCGCGCAGAAAACGGTCGTGTTCGCGGTAGCGGATCACCTCGGCGACCACCTTGCGGTCCATCAGCCGGAAGTCGCCGACGTTGCGTGGGATGTCCACCGAGGCGAGCCGGGTCAGCAGCCAGTAGAAGGTGTAGGCGGTGGCTCGCTTGAACGAGGAGTCGCGGCGTGTCCGGCGCTGGGCGTACGCCACGTCCACGCCGGACTCCCAGGCCTCGATGAGACGGAGACTGACCTCCGGCGGGTCCTGGAGGTCGGTGTCCATGATGACCACCGCGTCCCGGCCGGCGGCCGCATCGAGCCCGGCGGTGACGGCGATCTGGTGGCCGAAGTTCCGGGCCAGCGAGATCACGGTGACCCGGTCGTCGGCGGAGCGCAGCTCCAGCAGCAGGTCGAGCGAGCCGTCGCGACTGCCGTCGTCGACGTACACGAACTCGAAGTCGAGGTCCGGCCGCTGGCTGGTCGCCGCCACCAGCGCGTCGTGGAAGACGAGGATGCTCCCGGCCTCGTCATGCACCGGAAGCACGTAGGCCAGGAGACGGCGAGCGGTCGTCATGGCGGTCACTCCACGGGCGTCGAGCGGTCGGTACGGTCGCCGCGAACATACTGCTCGGAGACTCTCCGCGCGGTGTGAACGTGCCGTGGATAGCCTGCACAGCGTGAGGTTCCCGCACCTGGAGCTGGCCGCCGATCCGCACGACCGGGTGGGCGAGCACCGGGCGGACGACGCCTGGCTGGAGACCGCGTGGCGCGATCCCGGCACCCGTGTGCTCGTGGTCGCCGGGAGCCGGGTCCGCCCCGAAGCGGGCGCGCTCCCGTGGGTGTCGAGCGCAGACGCACCCGAGGGCGGCACGCGCGTGCTACTGGGCGAGCGAGAGGGTCGCGTCTGGTTCGGGCTCGTCCTGGACGCGGCGTACGCCGAGGGGGACGGCTGGGTGGGTATTCGCGACCTGCTCCCGCACCTCGCTGCGGACGGGGTCGAGCAGGCGCCCTTGGTCTTCCACGCGATCGGGCTCGCGGAGTGGCTGGTGGCCACGCGCTTCTGCCCCCGCTGCGGCGGACGGCTGGAACCGCGCCTGGCCGGGCACGAGCTGGAGTGTGCTCAGTGCCACCGGCGTCAGTTCCCGCGGACCGACCCCGCCGTGATCATGGCGGTCACCCACGGCGAGACCGGCAGCCCCGACGAGACCCTGCTCCTCGGGCGGCAGGACGGGTGGCCGGCAGGGCGGTACTCGACCCTGGCCGGCTTCCTGGAGCCGGGCGAGACGCTGGAGGACGCGGTGCGCCGCGAGGTCCGGGAGGAGACCGGCGTCGCGGTGGGGGAGGTGACGTACTTCGGCAACCAGCCCTGGCCGCTGCCGGCCAGCCTGATGCTGGGCTTCCGGGGGCACGCTCTCTCGCGCGACATCCGGGTGGACGGCACCGAGCTGCAGGACGCCCGCTGGTTCACCCGCGAGGACATGCGCCGCGAGACGGCTGCCGGGTCACTGGTGCTGCCGGGCGGCGTCTCGATCAGCAGGTCGCTGGTCGAGGACTGGTACGGCGGCGCACTGCCGGGCTCATGGTAGGAGTCAGACATGCCGGGAACCGTCGGTTCCCCGCAGTCGGGCCACCGGCTCCGCCGGTCGGTCGGTGCCGGCTCAGGAGGCGAGCGCCGCCAGCTTCTCCTTGACCTGGAACACCGATGGGTTCGTCTGCGCCGTGCCGTCGGGGTACACGAGGGTGGGCACCGTCTGGTTGCCGTCGTTCACGCTCTCGACGTAGGCGGCGGCGTCGGGGTGCTCCTCGATGTCGACCACCTCGTAGCGGATGCCCTCACGGTCCATCTGCCCCTTGAGGCGGTGGCAGTACCCGCACCACGGGGTGCTGTACATCGTGACCGAACCGCTCATCCGCCGGCTGTCCCTTCCCGCATCTAGTGTGGTGATGGCATCTTCAACCATCGTTCTCCAGGAGTTGTTCCCCTGTGACCGGTTCCGCACACGTCTCGGACCTCCTGGATGCGCTCGACCCCGAGCAGCGTGAGGTGGCCGAGGCGCTGCGCGGGCCGGTCCGGGTGCTCGCAGGCGCGGGCAGCGGGAAGACCCGCGCCATCACCCACCGCATCGCCCACGGCGTCGCGCAGGGGATCTACGTCCCGGCCGAGGTGCTCGCGGTCACCTTCACCACCCGGGCGGCGGGCGAGATGCGGGGGCGCCTCCACCGCCTCGGCGCGCCAGGCGTCCAGGCGCGTACGTTCCACAGCGCGGCCCTGCGCCAGCTGCGCTGGTTCTGGCCGACGACGTACGGCGGTGAGCTGCCGACCCTCACCGAGTCGAAGCTCCCACTGGTCGCCGGCGCGGCTCGCCGGCTTCGCGTGCAGACCGACCAGGCCCTGCTACGCGACGTCGCGTCCGAGATCGAGTGGGCCAAGGTCAGCAACGTCGGGCCCGACGACTACGCGCGCGTGGCGGCGCGACGCGGTCGCGTGGTCTCGGGGCTCGACGGCGACACGGTCGGCCGGCTGTTCGGGGGCTATGAGGAGGTCAAGCGGTCGCAGGCCCGCATGGACATGGAGGATGTGCTCCTGCTCACCGCGGGCATGCTTGCCGAGGAGGAGCGGGTTGCCGCTGCGGTGCGCGCCCAGTACAAGTGGTTCGTCGTCGACGAGTTCCAGGACGTCTCTCCCATCCAGTCCGCGCTTCTCGACCTGTGGTTGGGGGGCCGCGACGAGCTCTGCGTGGTCGGTGACCCCGCACAGACGATCTACTCGTTCGCCGGCGCCGACGCGACGTACCTCCGGGAGTTCCCACGCAAGTTCCCGGGCACCACGTCGGTCGAGCTCTCGCGCAACTACCGTTCCTCGAGCGAGGTGGTCGAGGCGGCGAACGCCGTTCTCGCCGGCTCCGGCACGACGGCTATCACGCTGCGCGCCCAGCAGGGCCACGGACCGCCCGTGCGCTACCTGCCCGCGGCCGACGAGGTGGCAGAGGCCGACGCGGTGGCCGACGCCGTCGGGGCCCTGGTGCGCGACGGCGTGCCGGCGTCCGAGATCGCCGTGCTCTTCCGGATCAACGCCCAGTCCGAGGCGTTCGAGGAGGCGTTGGCGTCCCGCGGCCTGCCCTACGTCGTACGCGGCGCTGCGAGGTTCTTCGAGCGCCCCGAGGTGCGTCAGGCGGTGACCCTGCTCCGGGCCGCGGTACGCACCGACGACGGCTCCGCGCGGCTGCTCGACCTGGTCGGCGCCACGCTGGCCGGCATGGGGTGGTCCGGTGACGCGCCGACGACCCGCGGGCAGACCCGTGACCGGTGGGAGTCGCTGCAGGCGCTGATGACGATGGCCGAGGAGGCGGACGAGGCAGCGGCGGGCGCAGTCTCCCCGGCTGACTTCGTGGCCGAGCTCGACCGCCGTGCCGCCGAGCAGCACGCCCCCGCCGCCGGGGGCGTCACCCTGGCCACGCTGCATGCGGCCAAGGGGCTCGAGTGGGACGCCGTGTTCCTCGCCGGTCTGCACGACGGGGTCATGCCCCTGACGCACGCCACCTCCGAGGCGGAGATCGAGGAGGAGCGCCGGCTGCTCTACGTCGGCATGACGCGTGCCCGCCGGCATCTCGTGCTGTCGTGGTCGGCCGCCCGCACCCCCGGTGGCCGGGGCACCCGCCGGCCCTCGCGGTTCCTCGACCGGCTGCTGCCGGAGTCCGCCCGCGCGGTGGGCGCCAAGCCCCCGCCGCGGCGCGCCGCCCACTGCCGCGAGTGCGGCAAGCCGCTGTCGAGCGCCGCCGAGAAGAAGCGCGGCCGGTGCGCCGAGTGTCCCGCGTCGTACGACGAGGAGCTGTTCGAGCGGCTGCGCGTCTGGCGCAAGGAGCGTGCCGACGAGGAGAGCGTGCCGGCGTTCGTGGTGTTCACCGACGCCACGCTGCAGCTGATCGCCGAGCAGCGTCCGACCTCCCCGACTGCGCTCCTGCGCATCAGCGGAGTCGGTCCCGCCAAGCTCGAGCGGTACGGGCAGGGTGTGCTCGACGTCGTGAGGTAGGAGTCCTGCAGAGACGGTGGAGGCGTCGTACAGCTTGCGGAATCCGCGCCGGGAGGCCGGTCCGATGAAGTTCCTCGAACTTTTTCGCGAAATGCCCACGAAATGGTTTGCCGCTTACGTCGCACCCCCGGTAGCGTTCTGCCCACGACATAGCCGACTGCGCATCACGACCCGTGGCTGGGTCGGCGCCCGACACTCGAAGGAGGTGGCCCGGATGATCAACACGACTCGCACGATGACGGCTCAGAGCCCGTCCTTCGGCGTGTCCGCATATGGCCGGACCTCCCTCGAGGCTCAGGCCATTTCGGCCGTCGCCGGCGTTCAGGTGTCGACGTGTGCCCGTGTCCGCCACATCGCCGACATGGCTCTCGCAACGACCAAGGACGACTTCCCGGGGACCTCTGCCTGGAGACCACCGACCTGTTGAGACCTCAACAGTCATCGGCAGCCTCCAGGCCGCGGAACCCGAACCGGGATCCGCGGCCTTTCTGATTTGAAGCTCCATCCACAAGCGATCAGGTCACAAGGAGGTGAAAGACATGACCATCACTGTTCTCGACCGCCGGGACGGGTCTGCCGATGCGCTGCTGCCTGCGACGCTCGGTGAGCTGCACGACCGGGCCGAGACGGTGCTCGAAGAGCTGCTGCCCTGCCGAGTCAACGACTCGGACCTGTGGTTCGCCGAGTCACCGGCCGACGTCGAGTACGCCAAGACGCTGTGCCAGGACTGCCCGGTGCGGGATCTCTGCCTCACCGGAGCCCTGGAGCGGCGTGAGCCCTGGGGCGTCTGGGGCGGAGAGCTGTTCCTGCAAGGAGTGGTGATCCCCCGCAAGCGTCCGCGCGGACGTCCGCGCAAGAGCGAGCAGGCCGCCTGATCGTTGATCGAAGAGGCGACCGACCTCGTATGGCCCTGTCTGACTGTCCATCACCTGGAGAGCAACTTCCTTGAACGACATCAACCAGAACGGAAACAAGATCATGATGAATCACCTCATGCACGAAGACCTCGCGCGCGCACAGATGGCCGCGCGCCTGGGAGAGGCGCAGCAGCTGCGTCGCGGCCGCCAGCAGGCGGCGGCCCGGCGTTTGAGCCGCAAGGCCGAGCAGGCCGCGCGGCAGGCGCGTCTGGCCCTCGCCCGCGCCATCTGAGGAAGCACCGCCCTCGACCTGATCGCGAGTGTTTCCGGAAGCCCGGTACGAACCAGTTCGTACCGGGCTTCCGTGCATTTCGGGGGCATGGCGCCCGCGGGGTCTGCCGCGCTCGGCGGCGAGCCGCCTACGTCGCCGGCGGGCACTCCGGGCCGTGCTCCGCAGCGGCCGCCCATTCCCTGGCGCACGCTTCCACCGCGGCCGCCGCCGAGCCCCGCCGGGACGGCGGGCGTCTAGCCTGGTCCGGATGAGGACCTGCGACTTCTGTGGGAGGCAGGCGGAGGACGCCGAGGCCGTGACCTGGGTGACCTCGGTCGAGAACGGCCGCCGCAAGACCTACTGCGACTCCTGCGCGCGGGAGCATCTACGCGCGATCGAGGGCAAGCTCGACTCGGAGTGGTGGTAGCGGTGGCCGCTGTCGTGCGCCCGCCGAGTGCAGCAGGCACCGTCGACAGAGTGCGGAGCAGGGTCAGCCGACGGTGGCGCAGACGAGCTCGAGATAGAGGTTGTCGTTCACGTCCAGGCCCGAGGTGAAGGCTTGGGCACCACTGCCGTCCGAGGCGAGGGAGACCCCCACAGGGTCGGCGTGATGTCCCCAGTACGCGTCGACTGACAAGACCTTCTTGCCGACGGGGCAGCTCTTGAGGAATACGGTTCCTGTGTGGGCTGGAATGGCTTTCTGATCCGTGACCAGCTCATATCCCGAGACGCCAGGAACGCCCTGCAGCCCCTGAGGTCCCGCGGGACCGGTCGCGCCGCGGAGTCGACTGATCGTGGTGGCGGCGAGGTCCTTGGTCCGGAGGGTCCCGTCGTGGATGTCGGCCGTGGTCACCGTCCCGTCCTTGATGTCGGCGCCCGTGATCATGCCGGCCGCGAATGCCGTGGAGCCGACGCCAAGGGTGAGGGTGACCACGCTCAGGATCGATGCCGGATGGAAGAGGCTGTGCAGGCGCGACATGTCGTCTCCTTCGGTAGCGGATGTCGGACACGTGCACCCTGGCCGGGCGTCGTTGGCGGGTGGTTGAGGTGGAGGCCCCTCGTCAGCCCCAGGCGCAGCCGCAGTGGGGGTGCCGGAGCCAGTCACGGCGGATGACGTCGAGGTCATCGGTGACGGTGACCGTGGCGGACCGCAAGGACGGGGGGCGGCCGTCGAGCCGGCGGACCACGTCGCGTACGGCCCAGGCCGCCGCGAGCTGGACCAGGCACGGGTCGGGATCGGCGACCGGCGCGAACGGCAGCTCGTCGAGCTGGTGCAGGACCACGGGGCGTCGCGGATCGACGTCTGCGAGGTGCGCGTCGACGCAGCGCAGGCAGGCGGTCCGGCCGGGCTCCACGAACGGCCCGAGTCGGATCGAGCGCGGCAGGACGGCGACCCACAGATGTGCGACGTCGTCGCGCACGAGGGCGTCGGAGACGGCGCGCCGTGGCTCGCCGACCGTGACGATGAGGCTGACCGGGGCGTCATCGGCCCTGCTCAGTCCGACGGAGGCGCACGCGCGCGCAACGTGCTCGGCGACAGCCGCGTCGGCGGCGAGCGATACCGGTGGTCGGGAAGGACCGGTCGGCCGGTCGACGGCGTCCACGACCCAGCCGTCGCGGACCAGGCCGTCGACCACGTCCTTGTGCTCTGCCGGAGGCCGGCGATGGAGGTGGGTCAGGGTGTCGTAGAGACCGGGGAGGGCGGCCAGGACGAACCGGTCCGGCGGGTCGAGGCCGACCTGCAGGTGCCGGTCGTCACGGCGTACGACGCGAAGGCCGTCGCGGAGCACCGGTCGCGCCAGCTCGGCCCACGTGGTCGCCATCGGTCGACCGTGCCACAGCGGGAGCGGGGCCGTGGCGTGCTCTCCACAAGGGTGCTCGCCCTCGCCCGGAGCCCGGGAAGAAGACGAAGGGCGGCGCCACCTGCGGTGGCGCCGCCCCGAGGTCTGTGCGGGCAGGTCAGGCCTTGCCGAGGATCCGGTTGAGGTTCGTGCCGCACACCGGGCAGACGGCCTTGGCCATCCGGGTGCCCTTGTCGTTGACGCGGACCTCACCGCTCGCCTCGCGCTTGGCCTTGCACTTCACGCAGTAGAACTCGCCGCTCCAGGTCTCCGCCATGACGGCCTCCTTGCTGGTTTCATTCTCGGTCGTCGCGACGGGGGATGAGGGGAAGCCCGCCGGGACCCGGCCACGGAGGGCACCGGGTCGTGAATGACCCTACGACACCCGTGGGAGCCCGTGTGGACGGCGCACCGCTGAGCGTGGAAGACACGGATCCCACGCTCAGGCGGACCGTGGTCCGGTTCGGACGTCAAGGAGGGTCTCAACGCCGATGATGGGGGCGGCAGGAACCGAGGTTCGCCGGGCGCTGAGACCCTCCTTGCGGGGGGAACGTGGGGTCGCCACCCGCCATCCGGCGTCCCGACATCTGTGGCAAGACGGGGGCCCGGGGGCCGGACGACGCTTGCCTTCCCCTTGCGAACGTCATCCGGTGTCCCGGGACCCCGTCTGCGCTTCACGCTAGGAGCGCTACGACGAGACGGTCAACGCATTCGACCGGGTTCGCCTGACCGCCTGTGGACACAGGTGTGGACAACCCTGACCACCCTGTGGAGAACCGGTGGACTGCACGGGCACGGCTTGGGGAGGCGCTGTGGAGCCGGAGCCGAGCCCGCGCGGTGGCCGCCACCTGACCAGCCAGAATGTCGTGCACGGGGTGTGGACGGAAAAATCCGGTCCTGGGGAAAGCGCTCCCGCGGTCCGGCCAGGGGTGCCACCGCCGGTATGCCGATCGATGCGCCAGCATCGAGGAGTCGAGAGGAGCCGGATGAGCCGCCAGCAGGACCCGCCGGGCGCGGGTCAGGACACCGGTTACCGGGACGGTCCGGTCGCCGCCCTACGCCGGGTCGCCTTCCTGATGGAGCGCGGCCGGGAGGAGACACGACGCGTGCAGGCGTTCCGGAAGGCTGCGGCGACGATCCTGCCGTTGCCGACGGAGGAGGTTCGCGGCCGCGTCGAGGACGGCACGCTGACCGAGCTGCCGGGCATCGGGCCCAGTACCGCGGCGGTGATCGAGGCCGCGGTCCGCGGCGAGAGGCCGGAGCGGCTCGCCGCCCTCGAGGCGACGTACGCCGGCCCGCTGGCCCAGGGCGGTCGTGCCCTGCGAGCCGCGCTCCGGGGCGACCTCCACTCCCACTCCGACTGGTCCGACGGAGGCTCGCCGATCGAGGAGATGGCATTCACTGCGATCGAGCTCGGCCACGAGTACCTCGTGCTCACCGACCACTCGCCGCGGCTGACCGTCGCGAACGGGCTGAGCGTGGGCAGGCTCACCCAGCAGCTCGGCGTCGTGGACGCCGTCAACGAGCACCTCGCCGGGTCCGGCTTCACCCTGCTCAAGGGGATCGAGGTCGACATCCTCGACGACGGCGGGCTCGACCAGACCGACGAGATGCTCGCCCGGCTCGACCTCCGGGTCGCCAGCGTCCACTCCAAGCTGAAGATGGACCCGGCCCAGATGACCCAGCGGATGATCGGGGCCATCCGCAACCCCCGGATGAACGTCCTGGGCCACTGCACCGGGCGCCTGGTGACGGGCAACCGCGGTACACGCCCGGGGAGCACGTTCGACGCGGAGGCGGTGTTCGGAGCCTGCGCCGAGCACGACGTGGCCGTCGAGATCAACTCTCGTCCGGAGCGACGCGACCCGCCGACGAAGCTGTTGGAGCTGGCCCGCGACCTGGGCTGCCGCTTCTCCATCGACTCAGACAGTCACGCACCCGGACAGCTCGACTTCCTCGACTACGGGTGTGAGCGCGCCGAGGCCGCCGGCATCGAGCCCGAGCGGATCGTGAACACCTGGCCCCGCGACCGTCTTCTGGCCTGGGCCGCGAAGACCTAGCCCGCCGCGACGTGCGACGAGCCCGGCGCGACGGACGACGGCCTGCCTACCCGGAAGCGTCGGCGTGCCCGACTACCGTGACCGCATGGACACCACGCCTCGGCCGGACGTGGAGGTACGCCGGTCGAAGCGCCGCCGGCGGACCGTCTCGGCGTACCGCGAGGGCGACCGGATCATCGTCCTCATCCCCGCGAGCCTCAGCCGCCGGCAGGAGGCCGAATGGATCGAGACCATGGTGGCGCGGGTCGAGAGAGCCGAGGCACGCCGTCGTCCCACCGACGGCGAGCTGCTCGCCCGGGCCCTCGACCTCAGCCGCACCTGGCTGAGTGGTCGGGCGCTGCCGGCGACGGTCCGCTGGGTCGACAACCAGCGCAGCCGCTGGGGCTCGTGCACGCCGGTCGACCGGTCGATCCGGCTCTCGCGCCGGCTGCAGGAGATGCCGGACTGGGTGGTCGACTACGTGATCGTCCACGAGCTCGCGCACCTGATCGAGCCCGGTCACAACGACCGCTTCTGGCGGTGGGTCGGGCGCTACCCGGACGCGGAGCGGGCGAAGGCCTGGCTCGACGGCTACTCCAGCGGGGCGCGGCTGGAGGCGGCCGGCGAGTAGGCGCGGCGCCGCCGTCTCGCGTCGCTCGCCGCTTCGCCGTCAGCCCTCGCGCGGGCTGTCGTCGGGGCTGTCGGGACCACCTCCGAGCAGGTCGCGCAGCTCCGCGTCGAAGGCATCGGCGCTGAGGTCCGCCGGAGCGTCCGCCCCCTCGCGGAAGCCCAGCGGGTCGTCGAGGTCGGAGTCGGTCGGGAGCAGGTGCGGGCTCATCCAGACGCCGTCGCGTGCCTCGGTGCCCTGCCGGGTGCGGAGCGAGCCCCATAGGGTCGAGGCGTCGCGCAGCCGGCGCGGACGCAGCTCGAGCCCGACCAGCGAGGCGAACGCCTCCTCGGCGGGGCCTCCCGCGGCCCGGCGCCGGCGTACCGCCTCCTGGAGCTTGGCGGCGGTCGGCATCCGGTCGGCAGTGGCCTGTCCGACGACCTCGTCGACCCACCCCTCCACCAGAGCGAGCGCGACCTCGAGCCGCTGCAGGGCCGCCTGCTGCTGAGGTGACTGTGGGAGGTCGAAGAGACCGCCCTCCATCAGCTCCTGCATGGCAGCCGGGTTGGCCGGGTCGACCCCCCGTAGCCGCTCCTCCATCGTCTCCTGGATGCGCTCGGTGTTGATCTCGATGCCGCCGGCATAGTCGGTGACCGCGCCGATCAGGTGGTCGCGCAGCCACGGCACTCCGGCGAACAGCCGTTGGTGGGCGGCCTCGCGCAGGGCGAGGTACAGCAGGACGTCGCTCTCCGGGACGTCCAGACCTGCGGCGAACCCTGTGACGTTGGCGGGCACCAGGGCGGCCATACCGGCAGCCCCCAGCGGAAGGCCGATGTCGGAGGCGGAGACGACCTCGCCCGCGAGTGCGCCCAGTCCGGAGCCCACCTGGGTGGCGAGCATCGCGCCGACCGCCCTTCCGAGCATCGCCAGGATGGGGCCGCCCATGCTGGCCGCCTCGGCGGGCAGCGCGTTGCTGAGCGCGCCTACGGACGATGCGGCGATCGGCTCGACCAGCACCTTCCACACGTCGGTGGTGCCGACCACCCACTCAGCCCGGCTCCAGGCCGCCGTCGAGGTGACACCGGAGGGAAAGTCGGTGGTCTCGTCCAGCCAGTGGTCGGCCAGGCGTACGGCGTCCGCGATCTCGTCCCGCTGGCGCTGCGACGGCGTCGGGTCCGGCGACCGTGCCACGCCCTTACGGGCCGTGTCGACAGCGAGCTCCCAGTTCAGCGGCCCGTCGTAGGGCTGCATCATCGACTGGAGCTGGCTGAACAGCTGGCCGAGATCGGGCGCGCCGCCGGCGAAGAAGTGCTCGAACGGCGTACCCCGGAACGGGTTCTGGTCGTCCGGCGGCGGTTGGTCGGTCATGCGACCACGGTACGCGGTCGTCGGTGACCCGGTCGTGGCCTAGGGTCGGCCCCGTGGCACCCGATCCGAGCAGCACCGCGCGAGGCGTCGTCCGGCTCGTCGACATCCGCGACACCTCGCTGGACATCGCCGAGGTCGTGGAGGTGCTCGACGCCGAAGGGGCCGGAGGCTTGACGCTGTTCGTGGGCCGGGTGCGCGACCACGACCACGGCCGGGCCGTGAAGGGGCTGGAGTACTCCGCGCACCCCACAGCCCTCGAGGCGCTCCGGCGCGTGTGCGCCGACGTCGCCGAGCGGTACGACGTACAAGGCGTCGCCGCGATCCACCGGGTGGGCGAGCTGGCCATCGGCGAGATCGCGGTGATCGTCGCGACGACAGCCGCGCACCGCGGGACGGCGTTCGAGGCCTCCCGTGTCCTCATCGACACGCTCAAGGCCGAGGTGCCCATCTGGAAGCATCAGCAGTTCGCCGACGGGTCCGAGGAGTGGGTCGGGACTCCCTGAACCCACGTGGTCCGGCGCCGGCCGATGTGGCGCGCCTGACCGGCAACCGGGTGACGCGTCCCTACCCTGGGCGGGTGGAGATCCTGTGGTGGCTCGCCCCGCCGGCCGTGGCGACGGTGCTGGCGATGCTCTGGGTCTCCTGGCTGGGTCGCGCAGGCCGTGGGCAGGTCGACCCGGAGGTGGCCGCGCGCCGCCTCGGTCGCGCGATGTCCCGGCCGAGCCGTGTTCCGCCCCGCACCGCCCGGCCCGTCCGGCCGGGGGAGCGGAGCGCCGGCATCGCCGTCCGGATCTCCTCCCGGCCGAACAGCACCGGCCCGGGCACGCGGTCCGGCACCGACTCCACCCGTCGCGCCTCCTGACTTCCGCCGGGTGAGAGGCTTGCCCGCATGACGCAGCGCACCTGGGCCGCTCTGCTGGCGGTGCCGCTGTTCGTCGCGCTCGGGCTGTACACGTCTGTCAGCCCGTTGCCCTTCGTGACCTACGCCCCGGGGTCGACGATCAACGTGCTGGGCGGCGACGGCCACAAGCCGATCATCTCGGTGCAGGGTCATCGGACCTACCGCGACCGGGGCGAGCTGCGGATGACCACGGTGTCGATCACCCAGCGGGACGCGCGGCTCGATCTGCTCACGCTGATGCAGGCCTGGTTCTCGCGGGACGACGCGGTCTACCCCTACGCCATCCAGTACGGCACCAGCGGCAGCCAGCAACAGGACACCCAGGAGGGGCAGGTCGAGATGATCAGCTCCCAGGACTCCGCGATCGCGGCCGCTCTGCGCCAGCTCGGCTACCAGGTGCACCCGGCCCTCGAGGTGCTCGCCGTCACCCCGGGGATGCCGGCGGACGGCACGCTGGAGCCGCGCGACGTCGTACGCCGCTTCAACGGCCAGCGCGTGACCGCGGCGACTGAGCTGGCGAAGCTCATCGGCGCCGTGCCGGCCGGAACCTCGGTGCCGATCACCGTCGAACGCAAGGGCCGGTCCCTCACCCAGCAGATCGCGCCGACCAAGAAGGACGGGCACGAGCTGATCGGTGTCACGCTCGGGATCGGCTACACCTTCCCGTTCAAGGTCTCGGTCGACATCAGCGACACGATCGGCGGCCCGAGCGCGGGGCTGATGTTCGCGCTGTCGATCTACGACACCCTGACCCCCGGCTCGCTCACCTCGGGCGGCACCGTCGCCGGGACGGGCACCATCGACGGTGCCGGGCACGTGGGCGAGATCGGCGGAATCCAGCAGAAGATCGTCGGCGCCCGGGAGGACGGAGCGCAGCTGTTCCTGGTCCCGCCGGCCAACTGCCCCGACGCGCTCACCAGCGACCACGGCTCCATGCGTCTGGCGAAGGCGGCCACCCTGAAGGACGCCATCGCCGAGGTCGAGGCCTGGGGCAAGGACCACGACGTCCGGCTTCCCCCGTGCACAGCCGCAGATGGGCGGACCGCGTGAGCGCGGCTTCCGCCGTTCCGGGCGGCGTCGACGAGGGACTTGCCGGCGCGGTGCTGGAGATCGAGCGCCACGCGGCCGAGGCCGGCTGGGACCAGCCCTCGCGGCTGTTCGCACTGGTCGAGACCGCAGGCCTGCTGGCGCGTGAGCCGCAGCTCGCCGACCGCCTCGGAGACACGGCGCTGACTCCGATCGAGCAGGACGGGCTCGCCCCGGGGTCGACGCTCGAGGACCAGCTCGTCGGGATCACCTGGCCGGAGTCGGTTCACGGGTGCGCGGCGCTGGTGGAGCGGGTCGTTCTACCGCCGGAGGTGGAGGCGGAGCTTCCCGTCGAGCCCGCGGGTGCCGCGTCGTACGCTGCCGAGCACCCCGATCGGCAGGAGGTGCGGATCGTCGCGGCCGCGACCCGCACGGGTGCGTCGTACTGCGCGTTGCGGATCCGTGCTCACGACGCCGACGACGCGGTGCTCAGCGGGCCGGACCTGGTGCCCCAGCTGCTGGACCTGGTCCGGTCGACCTTGACCGATCCCCAGGGCGTCGACCCGTCGATGGGGGGCACGCCGTCGTGAGCGACGCGATCGACGAGGAGTTCGAGGACTTCCGGCCCCGCCGCTCGCGTCGGGCGCGCATCCTGCTCCTCAGCGTGCTCGGCGTGATCGTCGCGTTCTTCCTGGTGACGCTCTTCGCCTCGATCTACACCGACCGCCTCTGGTATGCGTCGGTGGGCTACTCCGGCGTCTACGACACGATGCTGTGGACCCGGGTCGGTCTGTTCTTCGGGTTCGGGCTCCTGATGGCGGTGGCCGTCTCCGCGAACATGGTGATCGCCTACCGGTCCCGGCCCTTCAACCGACTCGACTCCCCGGAGCAGACCGGGCTCGACCGCTACCGCGACGCGGTCGCGCCGATCCGGGTGCTGCTGCTGGTGTCGGTCGCCTCGGTGATCGGGCTGTTCGGTGGCGTGGCCGCCAACGGCAAGTGGCGCACGTTCCTTCTGTGGGCCAACCGCGAGCCTTTCGGCAGGTCGGACCCCTATTTCGGCAAGGACGTCGGCTTCTACGTCTTCTCGCTGCCCTGGCTCCATTTCGTGGTGGGCTACGTGATCGCCGTCCTGGTGCTCTCAGCGCTCTGCGCGATCGTCGTGCACTACCTGTACGGCGGCATCCGGCTGCAGGCAGCCACCGACCGGATGTCTCACACGGCGACCATCCAGCTGTCTGTCCTCGGTGGGCTCGCGCTCCTCGCCAAGGCGGTCGGCTACTACCTCGACCGCTTCGACCTCGTGACCGGGTCGAGCCCCGTGGTGACCGGGATGAGCTACACCGACCAGCACAGCGTGCTGCCCGCGCGCAACATCCTGATCGGGGTCGCGTTGATCTGCGCGATCCTGTTCTTCGTCACCGCGTGGCGTCGCGTCTGGCTGCTGCCGGGCGTCGGCATCTCCCTCCTCGTCGTCACCTCGATCCTGCTGGGCCTGATCTGGCCCGCGTTCGTGCAGAACTTCCAGGTCAACCCGAACAAGCCCGACAAGGAGGGGCCGTACATCCAGGCGAACATCCAGGCCACGCGCGCGGCGTACGCCCTGGACTCGATCAAGCTGTCCAGGCAGGAGCCCGCGCCCGCGACGCCGGAGTCGGTGCAGTCCCTGATCGACCAGACCACGTCCGTGCCCGTCCTCGACCCCAGCCAGATCTCCGGCGCGTTCGCCCAGATCCAGGCCGTCTACGGCTACTACAGCGTGCCGGCGGTGCTCGACACCGACCACTACGTCATCGACGACCGGGACCGAGCGGTCGTGATCGGCGCCCGCGAGCTGGACCAGACCGGGATCAACGCCGGCGACCAGAACTGGAACAACCTCCACACCAGGTACACGCACGGCAGTGGCGTGATCGCCGCGTTCGCGAACCAGCGGCCTGCCGACGACTCCGCGGAGAGCCAGCAGATCCAGTGGGCGCAGGGGCAGGATCCCGGCCAGGACTCGCTGGTGAGGTCCACCGGCCCCTACCAGGACCAGATCTACTTCGGGGAGACCGATACCGGGAGCCCGAGCTACTCGATCGTCGGCAAGGTGCCGGGCGCCGACGACAACGAGATCGACCTGACGCCGACCGGTGCGCAGAGCCAGACGACGTACGCCGGCGGGGGCGGGGTGGGCGTCGGGGGCTTCTTCCACAAGCTGATGTACGCGATCAAGTTCGGCGACGGGAACTTCCTGCTCTCCTCCCGGGTCGGCCCCGACAGCAAGGTGCTCTACTACCGCGACCCGGCGGAGCGGGTCGAGAAGGTCGCACCCTGGCTGACCCTCGACGGCGACGTGTACCCCGTCGTCTCCGATGGCCACATCCTGTGGGTGGTCGACGGCTACACCACGACCGATCACTACCCGCAGTCCGAGCGAGCGTCGTTCTCCGACATGATCAGCGACGTCATCGGCCCCCGGCCCGGCGTCCGCACCCTGCCGACCGATCAGATCAACTACATGCGCAACGCGGTCAAGGCGACGGTCGACGCCTACACCGGCGAGGTGAAGCTCTATGCCTGGGACGAGACCGACCCGATCCTGAAGGCCTGGATGAGTGCGTTCCCGGGCACCGTCCTCGGCAGCGACCAGATCCCGAGCTCCCTGCTTCCGCACCTGCGCTATCCCGAGGACATGTTCAAGGTGCAGCGCTTCCAGTACGCCCGTTACCACGTGACGGACGCCAACGCCTTCTTCAGTGCCAACAACCAGTGGCAGGTCTCGCCGGACGCCGTGATCAAGGACGAGAACCAGGCGCCGATCAGGATGTTCACCCCCGATCCGCAGACCGGGGGCCTGACCTGGTCCTTGACGTCCAGCTACGTGCCGAACAACCGGACCAACCTCGCGGGCTTCGTCAGTGCAGACTCCGACCCGACCTCTCCCGACTACGGGACGATCACCGTCGAGCAGCCGCGCAGTGAGAACCTCCCCGGCCCCGCGCAGGCCTACGGCCAGCTCATCAACGACCCGCGGATCTCGAGCAAGACCCAGTCCTTCCGGCTCGGCGACGCGACGCCGCAGTACGGCAACGTCGTGTCGATGCCGCTGCCCGGCGGCCCGATGTACGTCGTCCCGGTCTATGCCACGCGGGAGGGCTCGTCGACGTCGTCGTACCTGACCCTGCGCTACGTGATGGTCTCGTTCGGGTCGAGGACCGGGATCGGCGACACGCTCGTCGACGCGATCGACGACATGATGGGCAGCGCCACCCCACCGGACAACGGGAACGGAAACGGGAACAACGGGAACGGCCACCCCGGGCATCCCGGCAAGGGCCGCACCGCCCGGGCTCAGGCGTTGCTCGAGCGGGCGCAGCACGACTTCGCCGCGGCAGACCGCGCGCTGGCCGCCGGCAAGGCCGCCCGCTGGGTGCGCCTGAACCATCAGGCCCGGGCCGAGGTCGCCCAGGCGCTCAACCTGCTGCGCTAGCTCCTCGGCTGGAATTTGGACGCGCCGGTAGCCTCCCGTAGAGTGTGGTCGCCGACGCGGGGTGGAGCAGTTCGGTAGCTCGCTGGGCTCATAACCCAGAGGTCGCAGGTTCAAATCCTGCCCCCGCTACGAATTTCAGGCTCGGATTCACTTGGGATCCGAGCCTGAAAGCATTTTCTCCTGGGTGCGCAAGGCACAACCCTTGCATCCGACTCGGTCGCCCTTTAGGGGGCTGAAGCGGTGAACCCGCCCTGGGGGTAATCCGACGCCTCAGGCCAGCGGCGAAGCGCCGTTCGTTGGAGCCCGTCCGTAGATGCCCGGGGGACATGCGAGTGAGGTCCTCCTCGCTGTCCCTCCTTCGACGCTCGCTCGAGCGGCGCACCCATTAGAGGAATGGGAACGGTGAACGTCATCGCACACCGGGCTCCGGTTCAGGGTCGCTCTTCTTCACGTGTCGGTGCTGGGACTGCGCGCCACCACAAGACCAGCGGGACGAGGGTCGCGACGGCCAGCACGACGAACATCACGACGCCGCCCAGCGTCGCTACGTCAGAGGTGGGATCGGCGCGGTGGCCGAACCACTGGTCGACCGCGACGCCGATCGCCTCGATCGTCCAGAAGACCAGCCCGGCCCCGGCGAGGAAGACGCCGGAGGGTCGGCGCTGCCAGAGCATCA
>JBKPTA010000053.1:0-17256 GCA_046735295.1 Actinomycetota bacterium
CGCCCCCAGCGCGCTACGCGTCATCCCCGCCGCCATCAGGACCTCGGCCCGGTCCTGGTTCGTGATCGCGACACCGACCGGACTCAGCGGCAGCAGGACCGGGCGCACCGCGTCCATGTGCCGGAGCGCCGACACGAGGTCACCGCGCAGCATGTCGGCATACCCGAGGTTGTGCTCGGCCATGGCGGCCTCGACCCGGTTGCCCGAGTCGCGGAACAGCTCTACCGCCTCCTCGAAGTCCGGTGCGGCACGCGCACCGGCTCCTCTCGCGAGGTGGACATTCCCACGGTTCGACAGGGCCTTGCCGCGCTCGACCGGGTCGGTCAGCAAGGCCACCCCGATGCCGAAGGCGTCCAGCGCCTTGGCCGTCTGCCCCTGCCGCATCAGGATCAGGGCGCGCTGACTGTGCAGGACTCCGCAGGTCTCGGACGTGACACCGGGAAACGTCAACGCCTCGTCGCACAGCTGAAGGGCGCCGTTCAGGTCGCCGCCTTCCAGCGTCAGGAAGGCTCGACTGGCCTCGATCCGGGCGACCAGGTCCGGGTCCGTGGCCGACGATCGCGCACGCTCGAGGAGCCGACGGGCAACGGTGAGTCGCCGGCCGACCAGGGCCTCGAGACCCGCTTGGTGGAGCTCGTGGGCGCTCCGCACCCGCCTATTCTGGCCGCTGCAGGTCCGTGAGACGCTCCACCGCCCGCCAGCCACGGCGTACCGCGGCGGCGGGACCGTGTGAGGGGTCGGCCCGGTTCATCAGCTCCTTGGACAGGGCCGCGGCGAGCGCTCCCGCCATCAGGGGTGCCGCGAACGACGTCCCGCTCCACAGCCCGAAGCCGCCACGCGGCACGCCGTCCGGCCGCCTGCCCGAGCTGAAGTCGTCGGGGTCGATGGACTCGCGCACCCGCCCGTCGACCCAGGTCCGTGCCGTCGGCTGCAGCCCACCGCGGAACGGGGGCATCGTGCTCATCAGGGCGGCGCCGGGTGCGTAGCTCCGCACCCATGGCCCGGCGTTGGTGAACAGTGCGTCACTGGTGTTCGGGTTCAGTGCGCCCACCGAGACCACGGGCACCCGGTCGCGTCTGCGGTGGACGGGCCCGCGTCCGTTCTTCCACGGGGCGAACGCGGCGGGGTAGCTCGGACGCTCCGTGGCGTCGTTGCCCGCCGAGCAGACGACGACGACACCCAACCTTCCCAGCTCGTCGAGGATTCGCCAGAGGATCGGGTCGAGCAGGTCGTCGGCTGCGTTCTCGTGGTAGTAGCCCATGGACAGGCTCAGCACGTCGATCGGCTGGCCCCCTCGCTTGCCCTCGCGGTCGAGCCGCACCACCTCGGCCACCTGGCTCAGCGTGGTCAGCCATTCCGACTCCACGAGAGGCTCGTCGGCGGGGATGCCACGCCAGGACAGGATCTGCGCGTCCGGGCAGGCCTGGTGGACCAGGCCGGCGATGAAGGTGCCGTGACCCGCGATCCGGTCGAGCGAACCGTCGAACGGTCCGCCGAGGTCACCGTGCAGCTCCGGGTCGCTGGCCGGATCGGTGTACCCGATCGCGTGCCCACGCAGCTTCACGGCCGTCTTCACCACTCCCCCGTCGAACCAGAAGTGTGGGAAGCAGCCGGTGTCCAGGATCGCCACCACCGGCCGGCGGCCCCTGATCGCGGAGTTGGGGAACCGGGCCGGCCTCGGGCCGGCGTACGCGATGGGCTGCCGACCGCCCGAGCCCGGACTGCCGTAGCTCAACAGCCCGGCGGACGCCTCCGACGAGGTGTCGGGGTGCGGGATGTCCCAGGGGTGCGGGATGTCCCACGGGTGCGGGATGTCCCACGGGTACGGCTGGATCCAGGCGGACGGGTCCGGGGAGTGCGGGATGTCCCACGGGTCGGGCTCGATCGGCCGCGTCGAGACGACGTGGTCGAGGTCGACCCCTCGCAGCGCCTCACGACCGTGGAGGTGGCGAGCCGTCTGTAGAAGTGCCCAGGCGTCCGGCGGCTGGAGGACGCTTGCCTGTGCGCCACGGATGTGGACCGTACGCACCCCGAGGGGCAGCTCGCGCGCCTTGGCCGGCTCCGGGTTGAGGCGCACCGCCCAGTCAAGCGTCTCTGCGGCCGAGCGCAGCAGCTGCAGCTGCTGCTGCAGGTGCTCACCCTTCGCGATCATCAGGCGGTCGGCGACGTACGCCGTCGGCCGGGCCCGCTCGTCACCTACCACCGGCGCGCGACTCGGGTCCAGGATGCGCGCCCCTGCCGCATCGAGCGTGTCCTGGTGGGGCATGCGTGGCTCACGAGCGAGGCGCACGTTGCGGGGTTCGGGCACGGGTCGTCCTCCGATGCGGGTCGAGGCGGTCTCAGATCTCGAAGGCAGGGGTGCCGAACGTCTGGTCGCCGGCGAGCTTGAGGGAGACACGGTAGAAACCGGTGGGCAGGTCCGGGAACTCGAACCGCCCGCTGGCCTCGGCGAGGCTCTCGTAGGTGCGGCCCTCGCCCCCGACCTCGCGGACCTGCACCGGAGCGCTCTCCGCGGGCACCAGCCAGCCGTCGAGCCGGGCCCGGCCCTCCTCCTCGGAGACGCCGACCCGCACCAGGAGGTCGACGCCCTCGCCACCGAAGCGCAACGTATAGGAGCGGGCGCCGCCCCGGGTGCCGACGAGCTCGGCGAATCGCTCGACCACGAGCATCAGCTGGAGCTCGAGATCGGGGTCGGCGTGCGCGATGTCGCGGGTCACCGCCACCATCCGCTCGACCATGCCGGCGGGCACCGGGTCGACGGCGTCGGTGGCCCGGCGTACGGCGACCAGGAGCGGCTCGTCCTCGAGGTGCGGATCACTCATCGGGTGCCTCCTCCGGACCGTCGCTGCGCGCTCGGGATGCACCAAGGAGCATGCCCGAGCGGACGGTCGCCGACAACGCCGCCCGCTGTCGTGCCCGAGGCGGGCGGGTCAGGCGGTCGAGGGTCACCGTCGTGCTGTCCTTGCTGGTCGGGCGGCCCGGCGGGGCCGGGCTTTCGCGCTTGGATGGTGATGGGGTCGAGCTGCCGTACACCCTCAGGAGCACCGGGAACCGCCGCTGATACACCACCGGTAGCCTCGTCGCCGTGGTCCCCACCGTCCGCTCGATCTCGCCCGAGGAGCACACCGCCTTCCTGCGCGAGCAGCCGTGGGCCAGCTTCCTGCAGACGCCCGGCTGGGCGAGGGTGAAGTCGGAGTGGCGGGGCGAGTCGCTGGGCTGGTACGACGGCGAGCGGCTCGTCGGCGCGGGGCTGGTGCTCTACCGCCGGCTGCCGAAGCTCCCGCGCTACCTCGCCTATCTGCCCGAGGGCCCGGTGCTCGACTGGGCCCGGCCGTCGGTCAGCGACGACCTCGGGGACTGGCTGGCACCGATGACCGAGCACGTCAAAGGTCAGGGTGCGTTCGGCGTCCGCATCGGACCGCCGGTGGTCACCCGGCGATGGAGCGCCGAGCAGGTCAAGGCCGGCATCGCCGACCCCGAGATACGGAGCGTGACCGAGATCGCCCCGCTCGCGCGGTCTGCCATCGGTGCCCGTGTCGTGCAGCAGCTGGAGGCCCTGGGGTGGCGACGGCAGGGCGCCGAGGGCGGCTTCGCGGCCGGTCAGCCGCAGTACACCTTCGTCATCCCGCTGGTCGCCGACGACGGCTCCCGGCGTACGGAGGACGACGTGCTGTCGGGGATGAACCAGCTGTGGCGGCGCAACATCAGGAAGGCCGAGAAGTCCGGGGTCGTCGTCTCCACCGGCACCGCCGAGGACCTCAAGGCGTTCCACGACCTCTACGTCCACACCGCCGAGCGCGACCACTTCACTCCACGGCCGCTCGGCTACTTCCAGACCATGTACGACGCGCTGGGCGCGGAGGAACCCGCGCACATCGCGTTGTGGCTGGCCCATCACGACGGCGACCTCGTCGCGGCGACGATCGGCGTCCGCGTCGGACGGCACACGTGGTACTCCTACGGCGCCTCGTCGACCGGCAAGCGCGAGGTCCGTGCTTCCAACGCGGTCCAGTGGGCGATGATCCGCGCCGCCATCGCGCAGGGAGCCGACGTCTACGACCTGCGGGGCATCACCGACACACTGGACGAGGACGACCCCCATGTCGGGCTGATCCAGTTCAAGGCGGGCACCGGCGGTGAGGCGGTCGAGACCGTCGGTGAGTGGGACCTCCCGCTGAGCCGCGCCCTCTACCGGGGCTTCGAGCTCTACCTGCACCGACGCTCACTGCTGCCGAGGCGTCGTCGATGACGCTGCGGCTGACCGTCGACGGCGAACGCTGGCGCCGCCACCTGCGCTCGGTCGCCGATCGGACGCCAGGCCTGGTGCCGGTGGCCAAGGGCAACGGCTACGGCTTCGGGCTCGGCCGGCTCGCCAGGAAGGCCCAGTGGCTGGGTGCCGACGTCCTGGCGGTCGGCACCTACCACGAGCTGCCCGAGGTGATGCAGCGGTTCGACGGCGACCTGCTGGTGCTGAGCCCCTGGCGCCCGACCGGATCCCCGGTGCCCGACGGCCTTAAGTCCCGGCGCGTGCTCCACACCGTGAGCCGGCTTGCCGACCTGCTCGCCCTGCTCGACGAGGACCCGGACGCCCGGGTCGTGCTCGAGCTCCTGACCAGCATGCGGCGCCACGGCATGACCGCCGAGGAGCTCCGCTCGGCCGCGCGGCTGCTCGAGCGCCGCCCCGCGACCGTCGAGGGGGTCGCGCTGCACCTGCCCCTGGCGGCCGGCGCACACCTCTCGGAGGTGGTGCGGCTCGTCAACGACCTGGTCGCCGCCGGGTTGAGCAGCCGGAGGCTGTGGGTGAGCCACCTGACGGCGCCGGAGCTGGCGTCGCTGCGCACGTCGTACGCCGACTTCGAGATGCGCCCGCGCATCGGCACCGAGCTCTGGCTCGGCGACCGCGGCGCGCTCCGGGTGACCGCCACGGTGCTCGACGTGCACCAGGTCGAGCGCGGTGACGTGTTCGGCTACCGGGGGCGGACCGCACCCAAGGGCGGGCACCTCCTCGTCGTCTCGGGCGGGACGTCGCACGGCATCGGTCTCGAGGCCCCGACCGGTGACCACTCGATCCGGGCCCGCGCGGCCACCCTCGCTCGCGGTGGTCTCGACGCGGTCGGGTTCGTACGGTCGCCGTTCACCGTCGACGGCAAGCGGCGGCTCTTCGCGGAGCCGCCGCACATGCAGATCTCGATGCTGTTCCTGCCGCACGGTCCGCGGGTCCCCGCGGTCGGCGACGAGATCGACGTGCGGGTGCGGCACACCGCCACCGACGTCGACGAGGTCGTCATCGCCTGACGGGCACCCGTGGTCGCGGCCGACCCGCCCACGGCACGGTGATCAGCGCCCATCCGACCAGGACGATCGCGGCCTCGACCGCGACGTACCCCGGCCACGGCCCGAGATGGGTGAGCACCGTGCCCGTCGGCTTGCGGTTGACGTAGCCGTAGTTGGACCCCAGCACGGCGTTCAGGAGGAGCACCACCACGAGCCAGACCAGCGTCCAGCCCACTGCCCGCCGGTACGACGTCCAGTCCGGGCCTCGCCTGAGCACCAGCGTCAGGTACACCGTCGCCCACACCATGCTCACGTGCTTGGCCCAGAAGACGAAGAACTCGGGCTCGGGGAACGCCTGCGTGAGGGTCGGCTGTACCAGCGCCTGCACGGCGAAGGTCAGCCCCCAGTAGTAGGTCAGGGCGATGAGTGTCGGCCGGAGGGTGAGCAGCGCCGCAGCGATGACCAGCCACCCGAAGCCGCAGATCTGGAGCGGCAGCGAGCTCTGGACGTCGAACGGCACCATGCCCTGGACCAGGGAGATCGAGCCGAAGGCCAGGTTCGCGACCGCGAACGTCACGGCGACCCGTCGCTCGGCCGGCGTACCCCGGAGGCGTGGCGCGAAGAGCAGCAGCCCGGCCGTCCCGGCCACGAAGATCGCGAGGACGACCAGGTGCGACGGGGAGTACGCCGAGAACTCGGCGGCCCAGGGTGCCACAGCCACGCTCCAGTTGTACCTAGCCTCCAGCCGCTCGGCCCAGGGTCAGGCGACCCGGCTCGCTCGGGGGCCAGAACGACGGCCGCGCCAGGGCCGACCGTCCGGACCGCACCACGTCGTACTCCGGCATCCAGACGTCGCGCACCACGATCGCGGTCAGGTAGAGCTGCGCGGCGACGCGGACCCCCACGGCGAGCCAGTAGAAGCCGGGATCGCCTCCGCCGGCGGGGTCGAGGTAGGTGCCGAGGTACCACCACACCGAGGCGAAGTAGTAGATCTCACCGGCCTGCCAGATCAGCTGGTCGCGGAGACGGGGCCGGGCGAGCACCGCGAACGGCAGCAGCCACAGCGCGTACTGCGGCGAGTAGACCTTGTTGACGAGCAGGAACCCGACCACGACGAGGAACCCGAGCTGCGCCAGCCGCGGGGTCTGCGGGGCCAGGAGGCCCAGCGCGCCCACGGCGGCGCACCACAGCCCGAAGAAGACCCAGGACACGACGTTGATGGTGTGCGCGGTCGCGGTGAAGTTCGCCATCTGCTGGGCGACCAGCCACACCGAGCCGAGGTCGGCGGTGCGGTGGGCGTTGAAGGTCCAGAACACCTTCCACTCGTGCGGACCGGTGAGGTAGGCCGGAGCGTTGGCGACCAACCAGGTCACCGTTGCGGTGCCGATCGCCACGGCGAGGTCGCGCCAGCGCCGCTCACGCCCCCAGACCACGGCGAGTCCGCCGAGCAGGAACAACGGGTAGAGCTTCAGGGCCGTGCCGAGCCCGATCGCGAGACCGGTCAGCGCCGGCCGGTCTCGAGACTGAGCCCACAGCGCGGCGGCCACGCACGCGACCGAGAGGAAGTCCCAGTTGATCAGGCCCTCGAACACCAGCACCGGCGAGACCGCGAACAGCGCGGCGTCCCACGGTCGTCTGCGATGGACGCCGGACAGGAACCACGCGGCGAGCAGGGCGCACACGGCGAACCCCGCGACGTTGACCGTGGTGAACAGCAGGCTCTCGCGCAGTACCGCGGGGTCGGCATAGAGGTCGCCCTGCGACATGGCGCCGCGTGGCAGCAGGTTCGGGGAGCCCGAGAGCACGTGGGTGAGCTCCGCCGCGCCGTAGGCGTAGTAGGAGATGCCGACCGGGTATTCCATGACCTCGTAGCGGTCTCGGACGTCGATCGCATGGGAGTAGGGCCAGTCGAGCTCAGCGAACCCGCGCCCGACGTAGAGGTAGGGCAGGTCGGAGTAGCACATCTCGGAGTAGCGGCTCTGCGCGTTGGTCCACTTCGCCTGGTAGCACGGGGCCTTCTGCACCATCGCAAGGGCGAAGCAGAGGGCAGTGAGGGCGAGCACGACCCGGACCGGTGTCCACCACCGGTGCTGCCCGGCATGATCGCCGACCGGACCTCCGACCCCGTGGCTCAGCGCCGCGACGAAGGGGTCGTCGACAGTGGGACTGACCGCCGGAGCGCGGTCATGGCCCTCGCCGGTCACCACCAGGGCTCTCGTGAGGCCATCGCGCCAGGTCGCGCCGAGGCCTGCGGGGTGGTCGTCGCGGTCGACGTCGTGCTCTCCGTGGGACTGCTCGGGGGACAGGTGGACGGCTGGCACGACGGCGGGCCGTGCGTCTTGGTGGGCGAGGACGACGGCGGCGCCGACGTGGTCGGCTCGCTGGTGGTGGCGCTCGTGGTCGGCGCCGACGACGTCGGCGTGTGTCGTGTCGTGGGCGGCGCCGGTGGCGGGGCCGGCGAATGGCCCGCCTCGGGCGGGTCGCCCGTCACGTAGGCCGGTGGCGGGAAGCTCCGCACCGGCAGCCCTACGAGGTCTCGCTTCATCACCGCGGACCACGTGGCGGTGGGATAGCCGGCACCGAAGTAGCCGGCCGCGCCGTTGTAGGGCGGCAGCCAGTCGTTCAGGGCGTTGTCTCCGTCCCCGCGGACGTACATCACCGCCGTCGCCAGCTGCGGCGTGTACCCGACGAACCACGACGACGACACGTCGCCGTTGTCGTTGGTGGCCGTGCCGGTCTTGCCCGCCACGGGCCGGCCGACGGCCTGGGCGTTGGCGCCCGTGCCGTGCAGGACCACCTGCTGCAGGGCGTAGCTGACGTCGCGGTCGACGTCCGGCTTGATCGCCTCGGTGGTGTGCGGCTTGTAGCTGTAGAGCACCTTGCCGGTGCTGTCGGTGACCTTCGAGATCACGTGGACGTCGGCGCGCTGCCCGCCGTTGGCGATCGTCGCGTAGGTGTTGGCCATGTTGATCGCGCTGACCCGTGCCTTGCCCAGCGTGATCAGCGCATCGGCCTCGAGGTCGCGCGACGTCCTCGGGATGCCGGGGTAGCGCGAGTCGGCCTCGCTCGGCGGGATCCCCATCTTCTCGGCCTGCGTCAGGATCTTCTGGGGCCCGTTCTTCATGCTCGCCGACATGTCGACGAACGCAGTGTTGACCGACTGCTCCGTGGCGACGATCGAGGAGATGGCGGAGCCGTAGTTCGTGCCGGTGCTGTCACCCTCGTTGTGGACTTCGAGGCCGTCGGGGAACGTGTACGGCGAGTTCCCGTCCCAGGTGCTCTTCAGGGAGTAGCCGTCGGTGATGGCTGCCGCCAGGGAGGCCGGCTTGAAGGTCGAGCCGACCATGCCCCCAGCCTCCGCCCAGTTGATCTGGGAGTGCAGGTAGTCCTGTCCGGCGTAGAACCCGAGCAGCGCGCCGGTCCCGGGCTGGACGGTCGCCACGCCGACGTGCAGGAACCTGTCGCTGATCTTCGGGCGCACCTCCATCACGCCCTGCCGGGCTGCCGTCATCGCCTTCTGGGTGAGCGTCGTGGTGATCCGTAGCCCCCCGCCGTCGATCTGGTCGTCGGTGAAGTCCAGGTCGTGCAGCTCCTGGCGGACCAGGGCCAGCATGTGGCCCCTCTGGCCGGCGTACCGGCTTGACTGCTTGAACACGGGGAACGTCGGTAGGTGCTTCTCGGCCTTGGCCGCCCGGGTGTCCGAGATCGTGTGCATCGAGGCCATGCCCTCGAGGACGTAGCGGTAGCGGAGGAGCAGCGCCTCCTTCTGCTTCTTGCCGTTCGCGGGGTCATACCCCGACGGGTTGTTCAGCACGCTGGCGAGCACCGCGCTCTGCCGGAGCGAGAGGTTCTTCGCGTCGACCCCGAAGTAGGCCTGCGACGCGGCCTGTACGCCGTAGGCGCCGCGGCCGAAGTAGATCGTGTTGAGGTAGCCCTTCAGGATCTCCTGCTTGCTGAGCTGCTTCTGCAGCTTCAGCGACAGGATCGCCTCGTGGACCTTGCGGCTCAGTGAGCGCTCCTGGGTCAGGTACAGGATCTTGACGTACTGCTGGGTGATGGTGGACGCGCCCTGAGTGGCACCGCCGCGGGCGTCGTTGAACGCCGCGCGGATGATGCCCTTGGGGTCGATGCCGTGGTTGGTCCAGAACGTCCGGTCCTCGGCGGCGACGACCGCGTTCTGCAGGCGCTTCGGCATCTCCGCGAGCGAGATGATCTGCCGGTTCTGTGTGGCGTACTGGCCGACCTGTGTCTTGCCGTCGGCGTAGTAGACGAAGGACGACTGCGTCTGGAAGTCCTGGTTCGGGTTGGGGATCGCGGTGGTCTTGTAGAGGTAGACGAACACTCCGACCAGCAGCAGCGTGCCGGCGAGCGCCGCGATCAGGCACCACTTCAGGATCTTCATCGCCCGCCGCTTGGCGGTGCTCGGCCCAGCCGCAGGCGGCTTGGGCTTGCGCTTGACGGCCGGGCCCTCGGCCCTGCGCTTGGCAGTCACGGGTCACTCCACTGTGCGTCTGGGGGAACGGGCACGCGACGGTCTGCGGACCCGGAGCGGGCGCTCCCGGGGCAACGGCCCGCACCGTCGGGGACGAGGGTACGTGGCCGCACCGAAGAGGGCCGAAATCGACGCCCGCTTGCCTGCGGATATATCGAACTGATACGTTCATTCGATAGAACGTCGCGACGCATCAACCGGCGTCCCGCAGGTTAGCGGGTCGGGCACCACGTGGCGAGACCGGACCAGGAAAGGAAAGCCGTGAAGGGCAAGGCGGCATCACTCGAGTTGGCCGTGCTCGGCCTGCTCCACGAGTCACCGCTCCACGGCTACGAGCTGCGCAAACGGCTCAACCTCCTCCTCGGCTGGGGCCGTCTCCTGTCCTACGGCTCGCTCTACCCGGCGCTCAAGCGCCTGCTCCGGGCGGGCTGGATCACCGAGGTCGAGGCGGCGGCACCCGGTGTGTCACGCCGACAGCGGATCACCTACCAGATCACCTCGGCCGGACGCCAGTTCTTCGGTGAGCAGATCACCGACACAGGCCCGGCCGCCTGGGAGGACGACACCTTCGCCACCCGGTTCGCGTTCTTCTCGCGTACCGAGGCCGAGGTCCGGCTCCGGATCCTCGAGGGACGCCGGTCGCGGCTGCAGGAGCGCCTGGACCGCGCCCGTCACTCCAGCAGGGGCGGCGACGACCGGTACCTCTCCGAGCTGCGCCGCCACTCCATCGAGTCCGTCGAGCGTGAGGTCGCCTGGCTGACCGACCTCATCAACGCCGAGCGGAGCCCCGGCCAGCCGGCCGCCGTGGTCTCCGCGGACGAGCCCGCCACCACCGGCGGCGACCCGAGCGACACCACCAGCAGCGTTGCCCCCGCGGCCGACGCGACCACCGGAAGCACCCGCTAGGAAGGACAGGCCCTCATGGGTTCGGTACGAGTAGCAATCGTGGGCGTCGGCAACTGCGCGACGTCCTTGATCCAGGGCGTCGAGTACTACAAGGACGCCGACCCCGCGGGCAACGTGCCCGGTCTGATGCACGTGTCGTTCGGCGACTACCACGTCTCCGACATCGAGTTCGTCGCCGCGTTCGACGTCGACGCCAAGAAGGTCGGCTTCGACCTGGCGGAAGCAACGCAGGCGTCGGAGAACAACACGATCCGCATCTGCGACGTGCCTCCCACCGGCGTCGTCGTCCAGCGTGGTCCGACGCTGGACGGCCTCGGCAAGTACTACCGAGCCACCATCGAGGAGTCCGACGCCGAGCCCGTCGACGTCGTGCAGGTGCTCAAGGAGTCCCGGGCGGACGTGCTGGTCTCCTACCTGCCGGTGGGCTCGGAGGACGCCGACAAGTTCTACGCCCAGTGTGCGATCGACGCACGCGTGGCCTTCGTCAACGCGCTCCCGGTGTTCATCGCCTCCGATCCGGTGTGGGCGAAGAAGTTCGAGGATGCCGGCGTCCCGATCGTCGGCGACGACATCAAGAGCCAGGTGGGCGCGACGATCACCCACCGGGTGATCGCCAAGCTGTTCGAGGACCGCGGCGTCGCGCTCGACCGCACCTACCAGCTCAACGTCGGTGGGAACATGGACTTCAAGAACATGCTCGAGCGTGAGCGTCTGGAGTCGAAGAAGGTCTCCAAGACCCAGTCGGTGACCTCGAACCTCCACGGGTCGCTCGGCGGCAAGATCCAGGACCGCAACGTCCACATCGGCCCGTCCGACTACGTCCAGTGGCTCGACGACCGCAAGTGGGCCTACGTCCGGCTCGAGGGTCGCGCGTTCGGCGACGTACCGCTGAACATGGAGTACAAGCTCGAGGTCTGGGACTCTCCCAACTCCGCCGGCATCATCATCGATGCGCTCCGCGCCGCGAAGATCGCCCAGGACCGCGGGATCGGTGGCCCGATCATCTCCGCGTCGTCGTACCTGATGAAGAGCCCGCCGGTGCAGCTCCCCGACGACGAGGGCCGCGCCCGCGTCGAGGCCTTCATCGCAGGCGTCGAGGGGGCGTGAGGGACGCACGCCGTCTCGGGACGGCCGAAGGTCGACCGAGCCCCCGCGGCTGAGCAACGCAGCCGCGACGCGCGCGTCGACACCGGGCGTAGAGGGGCGTGCCGGACGAACGCCGCCTCGGGACGGCCGAAGGTCGACCAAGCCCCGCGGCTGGGCAACGAACGCTTCCTCGCCACGGGTACACCGAACCGGGGCGATGAGTGACCAGCTACTCCTGAGCGGCTCAGGACCCGGTCCACCGCTGGGCGGGGCGGCGTCCTTTTCCACCGACTGCCCCGCGCGGACGAGTGACAGGTCATGGCGACCACCCCTAGATTGCCCGCCATGAGCGATCCGCACGAGCCTCCGGGGTCCGACGGTCACAGCGACGATCCAGGCGCCGGCTCGGGCGACGTACCCGCTCCTCCTCCCAGCGGCGAGACGCCGCCGCCACCTCCCCCTCCGTCGTCCGGTGACAGCCCGTACGGCGCGACCGCCGGCGGCGCCGGCGACTACGGGGACGGTGGCTACGGCGCACCTCCGCCGCCGGCCCCTCCCTACGGCCAGCCGCAGCCCGCGGGCTACAGCCCCACCGATGCGATCGGCTACGGCTGGAAGAAGTTCACCTCCAGCCCCCGCACGCTGCTCATCCCGATGATCGTGGTCTGGGTCGTTCTGGTCGTCGCCGCGATCCTGCTCGACGTACTCGTCTACAGCACGCTGCTGAAGTCGCACGACTGCACCAGGACCATCCTGGGCAGCCGGGTCGACACCCAGTGCGGTCCGAGCTTCGTGACCCAGCTGCTCGGCACCGCGCTGATCTCGGCGATCCTCATCGTGGTCTTCAACCTCGCCGCTGCCGGGCTGTACAAGGGCGCGACGCATGTGACCGACGGCAAGCCCTTCAGCATGGGCCAGATGTTCGACGGGTGGGACAAGACGCAGGTCGCGCTGGCTGCCGTGATCATCGCCGTCGCCACCGCGATCGGGTCGTTCCTGTGCTACATCCCCGGAATCATCGTCGGGTTCCTCACGATGTTCACGATGTTGTTCGTCGTCGACAAGCAGATGCCGGCGGTCGACGCGATCAAGGCGAGCATCAAGTTGGTGACCGACAACCTCGGCAACGCGATCCTCTTCTACCTGCTCGCCGCCGTGTGCATCCTGGTCGGTGCCTGTCTGTGCGGCGTGGGTCTGCTGGTCGCTGCACCCGTCGTGCTCATCGCGCTCGCCTACACGTTCCGCCGCTTGCAGGGCGAGCAGGTCACTGCAGCCTGAGCGGCCTCGGCCACGGCGGGTCGTCTCGGTGGTCCCCCCCGCCGTTTGGCACCAAACGGCAAGACATTGCACAGAAAACCTGCCGTATTTGACCAATCGACGGGGTCACCGCGCCCCCCTGAACGCCGTCTGCTGCGATCTCTGTCCCAGGGGCGGGCGCGCCTGGGCAGCGCTCCGGATCATCGGCCGGCGGATGAACCGACCAGGTCGCGGATCCACCGCCGCCGAGCGCCCGTTTTCCTCGACGACGGCCGGCGCTCCGGGTCATCGGCCGCAGGCTCAGCCGAGCAAGTCGCCGATCAGCCCGCCCGGACCACCGGAAGACCCGGAGGACTGCGGCGGCTCCCACTCGTCGGCCTGGACGACGACGAAGCCGGGGCCATGGAAGGCGAACTGGAACGCCTCACCCGAGCCGCCCCGCAGCATGGACTTGAACTTCATGCTCGAGACCATGCTGGGTTGGAGGTTGGCCGACCACGCCACGCACGCCTGGGTGTCGACGTACGTCGGCTGCTGCGAGCAGTCGAGCACCACCGGGTTGCCGATGCTGTGCAGGGCGACCATGCCCTCGCCGCTCACCGTGGTGTTGAACAGCCCGCCGGCCAGCATGCCGGCGCCCTTGGTGCGATGGATGTCCCACTCCAGTGCCGCGTCGAAGGCCAGCAGGTTGCGGCCGTTGACGCTGATCGCGTCGCCGGTCAGCTCGACGAGGTTCACGTAGCCGGCCCGGCTGGCGAAGAACACCTCGCCCTGTCCGGTCACTCGCATCAGTGGGTTGTCCTCGGAGGTGACCATCTTCTTCAGCAGCTTGCCCATGCTGCCGGCCTTCTCGTGGTGGAACTCGATCGAGCCCTGGAAGGCCACCATCGCCCCTTTGGTCGCGAGCACGTCGGGGCCGAGCGAGACGCGCAGCATCTGGGGGTTCTGGAGGGCGAACCGCTGCTCGCCGGTGACCTCGAGGTTGGACTGGTCGAAGAGCGCGCTGTGCATGGGCACACCCTAGGCACTCGGCACGGGGAGGGTGCGTCACCGTGCGGCCCAACGCGCCCTCAACGGACCTCCCGCACGATGTCAGCGAGGAGTCGCCCCAGCTGCCCTGAGGAGGAACATGATGCGGGAGCGCATGAGGTCGTGGCCGCTGCTCGTGCTCGTGGCCGCAGTGGCACTGGCGCTCGGCTCGCTCGGCACCGCGACGGCCGCCGGGCTCACCGTCACCCAGGTGAAGCGGATCGCCGCCAGGGTCGTGCACCACAAGGCGCCATACCTGTCGGTCGCCGAGGCCGGGCACGCGCAGAACGCGACGACGCTGGGAGGGAAGGCATCGGCCACCTACCTCGAGCGAGCCGTCTCCTCCTTCGACACAAGCGGGGTCGGGGGAGGCACTGGCATTCCAGCGGGTGTCGGTACCGGAACCGAGCTGAGGCCGCCCATGAGTCTGGACATTCCCCCGGGAGTGCACGCGGTGGACGTGAGCGCGGGCGGCTCCTTCGTCTCCGGGATCGTGAACGACACGAGCCTGTGGTACGCCGTCGACGGCCCGTGCACCGACCTGAGCGGCTTCGGGTTCGACCATCGGGTGGTCTTCGTCACGACCTCGACGACGAGCATGGCGACGCTCAACGTGCTCCAACCCCTCACCGGCAGCCACACGTTCCGGCTCTGTGGCAATGCCGCGGCGGTGACCGGCGTCTTCAACTCCTACATCACCGTCGAAACCGTGGCCAACTGACGCCGATCCCCCCGATGCTGCGTCATCCGGCCGAACCGCGGGAGACAGCCGCCCGGTCGGCACCGAGTCCGCTATGAGCGGATCCCCAGCACGAGCGGGAGCACCTCGGTGGCTCCGGCCTGGCGAAGGGCGCGGGCCGCCACGGTCAGTGTCCAGCCGGTCACCACCTGGTCGTCGACCAGCAGCACGGGCCCGGCGGGGAGCTCGGCGTCGAGCCGGAAGCGCCGGGTCACGACGCCCACCCGCTGCGCCGAGTTCATCGATCCCTGTCCACGCTCGATCGTCCGGTCGACGATCGAGAAGCGACCGACGACCGGCTTCTTCAGGAAGCGGGAGAGCCCGTCGGCGAGGTCGGCGACCAGGGTTGGCCGGCTCGCCGACTCAACCACCACGATGCCCTCGACGTGTGGGCGCCAGTCGCGGAGCACCTCGACGACCGCGTGGACGAGCGGCTCTGGAACTGGCTGGTCGGCGGGCGGCTCCGCGAACAGATCGCGCAACGTCTGGCCGTGGCCGAGGTCGGTCAGGCGCGCCACGGCGCGACCGGGCTCGGCGTTGTCCCGGATGCGCCCACGGAGGTCGAGCCCCATGTTGGCCAATGCGGTCGGCCACAACACGCGCGGCTCGACGACCACCCCCGGCCGCGCCAGCCGGGCGCGTGCCTCGTCGACCGCCGCGTCCGACGCCGTCGCCGAGAGCTCGAGCCCGCCGCAGGTGTCGCACCGGCCGCAGCGCGTCGCCGCGGCCACGTCCGGATCGTCCAGCTGGTCGCGCAGGAACCACATGCGACACCGGTCGGTCTCGAGGTAGTCGAGCATCGCCTGCTGCTCCCGCCGGCGCGCTTCGGCGACCCGCTGGTAGCGGTCGGCGTCGTAGGTCCACTCCTGCCCCGTCGCCTCCCAGCCGCCCCGCACCCGGCGTACGGCGCCGTCGACGTCGAGCACCTTCAGCATCTGCTCCAGCCGGCTCCGGCTCAGGTCGACCAGCGTCTCGAGGGTGGCTGTGCTGGCGACACCCTCGGCGGCGAGCACGCGGAGGGTGTGGCGCACCTGGTCCTCGCGCGGGAAGGCCAGGGACGCGAAGTACGCCCAGATGTCACGGTCCTCCTGCTGGGGCAGCAGGACGACGGACGCGTGGTCGATGCCGCGCCCGGCGCGGCCGACCTGCTGGTAATAGGCCACCGGAGACTGCGGCGCGCCGAGGTTCACCACGAAGCCGAGCGTCGCGTCGAAGCCCATCCCCAGGGCGCTGGTCGCCACCAGCGCCTTGATCCGGCCCGACGCGAGGGCGTCCTCGCGCTCGAGCCGCTCGGTGGGCTCGGTCTGCCCGGAGTACGCCGCGACGTCATGACCGCGAGCCCGCAGGTAGTCGGCCACCTGCTGCGTGGCCGCCACCGTCAGGCAGTAGACGATGCCGCTACCAGGCTGCTCGGCAAGGTGATCGGCGAGCCAGGCCAAGCGCTGCTCCGGAGTCGGCAGCCGGATGACACCCAGCCGAAGGGACTCGCGGTCGAGGGAGCCGCGGAGCACGAGCGTCTCGCCGCCGAGCTGTTCGGCCACGTCGGCGCTGACCCGGGCGTTGGCGGTGGCGGTGGTCGCCAGTACCGGGATGCCGTCGGGCAGCCGGCCGAGCAGCGTCCGGATGCGGCGGTAGTCGGGCCGGAAGTCATGGCCCCAGTCGGAGATGCAGTGCGCCTCGTCGACGACGAGCAGCCCGCACGTGGCCGCCAGCCGCGGTAGCACCTCGTCGCGGAAGCCCGGGTTGTTGAGGCGCTCGGGGCTGACCAGGAGGACGTCGACGCCGCCCGCTCGGACAGTCCGCTGGATCTCGTCCCACTCCTCGGCGTTCGTCGAGTTGATGGTGACAGCACGGATGCCCGCACGCTCGGCCGCGGCGATCTGGTTGCGCATCAGGGCGAGCAACGGCGAGACGATCACGGTCGGCCCGGCACCCTCCGCGCGCAGCAGGAGGGTGGCCACGAAGTACACCGCCGACTTGCCCCAGCCGGTGCGCTGGACCACCAACGACCGCCGGCGGTCGACCACGAGCGCCTTGATCGCGGCCCACTGGTCGTCGTACAGCACCGCGTCGTCGCTGCCCACCAGCGCTCGGAGGTGTCGTTCCGCCTCGGCGCGGACGTCGATCGTGGTCGGCACCGGACCTGTCTAGCAGGGCGCGCCGGCGGAGCCCGGCGTGCGGGGTCGGCGAGTGCGCTGGTCAATGCGAGAAGCGACGAATCCCTTGTCGAGCTCCCGACGCCAGGCGGAGCCGGAACGCTCCGCCGGCTGACCCCCCAGCCTTCCCCCGACGCGACCGCGTTCCGCTCGACCAACCCCCCACCGTCCACCGAACGCGACCGCGTTCCTCTCGAGCTCCGTCGCCGCTCCGCGGCGGCGCAACGCTCCACCCGGCCACCCCTCAGTATCCCGCGACGCGACCGCGTTCTTCTCGAGCTCCGACCGACCCCTCAGCCTCTGCCCGACGCGACCGC
>JBKPTA010000054.1:0-19682 GCA_046735295.1 Actinomycetota bacterium
TCGGCCGGGACGTCGTCAGAGCCGAGATCGAGATGGGCGCGCACCCGTCCCTCGGGCTCGTCCAGCCTCTGGAAGAGCAGCTGGATCGGGGAGCCCTCGTCGTCATGCCACTTGCCGGCGAACTCCGGAGCCCCGGACCCGGCCCATCGCCCCGCGAGCAGGGCGCGCCAGAAGTCCACCTCGGCGTCGTGGACGACCGCGGGCGAGTCGACACAGACCTGCACCAGGCGCGCGCGATGGCCGTCGGGCAGTGTCATCGGGGCCGGGGGCTCGTGCTCGCGAGCCGAGAGCACGCAGAACGGGAGGCCACCCGGCGACCGGAGCGTCCGCCATCGGTCGCGCTCGGCCACGATCTCCGCACCGAGGGCGACGGCGTGTTGCACGGTGACGTCCGGTGCCTCGGACTCGAGGTCGACGTGGACCCCGTGCGAACCCTCGACGAGCTGCAGGTGCACGTAGGCCGTCCCGGCGGGCGGCTCGAAGCTGAGCAGCTCCGGATGCCCCGGCCACGGATCACCAGCCGGCCATCCCAGCGCGCGACCCCAGAAGTCGGCCAGCACAGCATGATCGTCACCGGGTGCGTCGATGACGGCATGGCACCAGGTCATGCCCCGAGGCTCCCTGCAGACGCCGGCTGCCAGGCCACCCCGAGGGGTGGGTCGCCGGCCCGGCACGGGCCGCTCACGACCTGCTGCTGGACGAGGTCTGCACGGCGAGCCGCACCTCACGTTCGAGGATCGTGCCGACCCGGGCCGCCTCGTCGGCGAGCGCGGACCGTGGGAGGCGTCCGGCGTCCTCGAACCAGGTGACCGCGAGCTCGTCGCCCGTGGTCCTCCAGGTGCCAGACACGACCCCGCCGGCGATCACGGGGTTGGCCTTGCGTGTCACCGGGGTGCGCCGGGAGGCGGGGGTGACGTGGTGGTCCTTGGTCCCCGGGCCCATGACCCACTGGTCGTGTCCGGGCAGGAACCGCACGGCGTTCGTGGCGGGCGTCGCCCTGAGCTCGTCCAGGTCGTCGCTCAGCACGTGGCGGGTCTCCCCTTCGACGTCGACCTCCGCCAGCCGGTCGCCGAGGTCGGCGATCCAGCCCTCGATGCGCTTCCTGCCGGCACTGAGGCCGTCGCCGAGCCAGTGCTGCAGGTGGTCGGGCGTTGCCGGTCCGTAGGCCCGGAAGTAGACCTCGACCGCATGGCGTCCTGCGTCGTCGAGGTCAGGGATGCCCAGCCAACGTGGGTTGGCATCGAGGAGCTGGAAGGTGTGCCGCCCGTCCCGCGGCGCTCCGAAGCTCATGTCTCCCTGCCAGGTCAGCGGCTTGACCAGCGTGCCGGCGCCCCCGTCGAAGACCGGGCGCAGATGGCGGAACCGACGATCTCGTGCCACGGCCGCGCCGAGCTCGGAGATGGTGAGGGGTCCGTCGGCCAGCGCCTCGCGCACGGCCCCCCGGAACGCCGGCCAGTCGCCCGGCGTCAGTCGGTAGTACTCCTGCCAGCTCGGCAGCTCCCACTGCCGGCCGGCCGATCGCAGGGCGAGATACGCCCCGCCGTCCTCGGGCGAGAGGTAATGCATCGCCCCCCGGAACGCGAAGACCTTGATCACCCGCCCGTCCACGAGGGCCTCGCCGAGCTCGCCCGATCGCGACCTGGTACGTCGGATCCGAACGGCGAGCTCGGCCAGCGACTCGTCCATGGCCGGCACCGCCCCGAGACGTCGCACCACGTCTGCGACCGACTCGCTGCCGACGGGCTCGAGCAGGTGCCGCTTCATCCGCCAGGCAAGGGCCTGCGACCACCGGACCGACACCATCCCCGCAGGCTAACCAGGCGTACCCACGACCGACGCATGGTCGTGGTCCGGCATCGCGCCGGGTGGGACGATGCGTCGGTGACCGACTTCGCGGGCGAGTGGCGAGCGTGGCACGCGGCCCGGGAGCAGGGGCTACGAGATCCCCGTGGATGGCTGGCGGTCACCGCGATCCACTGGCTGACCACCGCTCCGCAGGTGTTCGACGACGTTCCCGGAACGTGGTGCGGCGGCGATCAGCTGGCGACCGTCACCCTGGGTCACGGGGAGACGCTGACCGCGGAAGGCAGCCTCCTCACCGAGGGCCTGCACGACCTCGGGCCACTGGACGAGAGCGGCCTGACGGTGACCTTCGACAACGCCAACGCCCAGGTGGCGGACCGCGGTGGGACGGTCATCGTGCGCCCTCGGCATCCGGACTCCCCGAACCTGCGCGCCTATCGAGGCACGCCCTGCTTTCCGCCTGATGCGCGCTGGGCCATCCCGGCGTCGTTCGAGCCCTACGCCGCAGGCGAGAACGCTCTCCCGGAGGTGACCGAGGAGGAGCCGGTCGGGGAGGTCGTGTTCGAGTGCGACGGTGCCGAGCATCGGCTGATCGCCTGGGGGGAGGAGGACGGCTCCCTGTGGATCCTGTTCCGCGATGCCACGTCGGGGGTCACGACGTACCCCGCCAACCGCCAGCTGCTGACGCGGCCGCCGTCACCCGACGGGACGCTCCGCCTCGACTTCAACCGGGCGATCAACATGCCGTGTGCCTACACCGACTTCGCCACGTGCCCGCTGCCTCCTCCCGAGAACACGCTGCCGTTCGCGGTCGAGGCCGGGGAGAAGCTGCCGGTGATGCATGCGGAGTGACGCGCAGCGAGACGATGCCGGCGGTCGTTCTCACGCGTTGCGCGGGGCGGAGCCGAGGTCGTCCGAGTGGCCGGCGTCCAGGCGCGGCCAATGGGCGATGGGCCGGCCGCCCGGCCGACGGGTCGAGCGGCCCTGCTCATCGGTGCGCATCTGCTCGCTCTGCGTGCCGGGGTACCGTCGCGGCCAGCCCTCCGGCGAGTCCTCCCAGGACTCCTGCCGCCCATAGACGGTCTGGTCGAGCATCGCGTAGGAGCTGCCCATGGTCTCGTTGCCCCGGCCGGTGGTCCAGTAGGTCTCGAACACCCGGTCGCCGACGTTGAGATAGCAGACGTTCATCCCGAAGTGCCGACCGGCGATGAGCGCATCTCGCGAGGTCTCGGGCACCGAGTAGAACGGCATCTCCCAACCGAGGAACTCCCGGTATCGGTCGCTCTCCGGGAAAGGGCCCTGGCAGAAGACCGCGAACGTCACATGGCGCGAGTGCAGGAAGGAGAGCTCACGCACCTGGGCGTTGTCCTTCGTACAGCCCTCACACTGTCGGGCCGCCGGCTCGCCGTCGTACCACATCATGTACGACGCGAACAGCTGTTCACGTCCGTCGAAGGTGTCGATCAGCCGAACCTCGCCGGCGGGGCCGACCAGCGGCGTGGTCGGGTCGACCTCGACCATCGGCAGCCGACGCCGGGCCGCGGCGATCGCGTCACCCTCACGCGTGTGAGCCTTCTCCCTCGTCCGGAGGTCGTCGATCTGGTCCTGCCAGGTGTCGCGGTCCACGATGCGCGGCGTTCCGGTCATGCACGTCCCTTTCGCTGGGCGCCAGGCGATGCCGACTGTAGACCGCCGACCACCGGGGTCGCTCCCAGGACGAGGCCTGGCCCTGGGCCCGTCCCGTGTCCAGACTCAGACCATGAGTCCTGGCCCGCTGGAGGTGTCCCCCGACGAGTTCACCGGATTGGGGCGCCGTGTGCTCGAGGAGGCGCGGCTCTACCTCGACCGGCTCGACCGTCTGCCCATCCGGCCGGCTTCCACCGGCGCGGAGACGCTGGAGCTGTTCGGCGGCCCGCCACCCGAGACGGGCCTCGGCGCCACGGCGCTCGAAGGGCTACGAGCCGTGGCTGAGCACAGCCGCGCCGGGAACGGACGCTTCTTCGGATACGTGATGGGCTCGGGCGAGCCGGTCGGCGCTTTGGGAGACCTCTTCGCCTCGGTGCTCAACCAGAACGCCACCGCTTGGCGCTCGGCCCCCGCAACGGCCGTCATCGAGCGCACGGTCGTCGCCTGGCTGGCCGAGGCGGTCGGCTGCACCGGCTTCGGGGGCACCCTCACCAGCGGGGGCTCACTGGCGAACCTGATGGGGCTGGCGATGGCCCGCGAAGCCGTCGCGCCGGCCAACGAGCCGGGTGCCGCTCCCGGGGTGGTCTACGCGTCGTCGGAGGCGCACATGTCCATCGGCAAGGCCGTTGCCCTGTTGGGTCTGGGGCGGGACAACCTCCACCTGATTCCCGCCGACGACGAGTTCCGGCTCACCGGCGACGCACTGCGCCGAGCTGTCTCGGCGGACCGATCAGCCGGTCGGACGCCGATCGCCGTCGTCGGATGCGCCGGCACGATCGTCACGGGGGCCGTGGACCCGCTCGCCGAGCTGGTCGCGGTCGCCAAGGACGAGGGGCTGTGGGTCCACGTCGACGGTGCCTACGGCGTACCCGCGGCGATGGTGGAGCCCGAGCGGTTCCTGGGGATCGCGGACGTCGACTCGGTCTCGATGGACGCCCATAAGTGGCTGTACCAGCCGCTCGACTGCAGCGTGCTCCTCTACCGGGACCCGTCAGCGGCCCGCACGGCGTTCTCCTTCACCGATGACTACGCAGCCGCGCTGACCGACGACCCGGTGGAGGGCGACGTGTTCTTCGAGGAGACCATCGAGCTGTCCCGGCGCGTGCGGGCTCTGAAGCTCTGGCTGTCCCTGCGCTACCACGGTGTCGGTGCCTTCCGAGCCGCTATCGCCGAGAACCTGCGGCAGGCCAGGCTGCTCGGAGAGCTGATCGACCGGGAGCCTTCCCTCGAGCGGATGGCCGACGTCCCGTTGAGCGCGGTCTGCTTCCGGTGGCATGCCGGCGAGGCCGTGACGCTGGACCGACGGAATGCGGAGATCCTCGATCGGGTGAACCGGCGCGGGCGGGTGTACCTGTCGAACGCCACCGTCCGCGGGAGCTTCGTGCTGCGTGCCTGCATCACCAACCACCGCACCACGGACGACGACGTCGTGGCGGTGATCGACGAGGTGCTCGCTGCGGCGAGTGAAGCGTGATCACCGACTGATCCCATGGCCGTCGGGGCCTGCACAAATGAGGTACCTCAGCGCGGATCTAGGTATCGAGAGTGGGAGTGGAGGGGATGCGGTCGGCCTTCTACCTGCAGAGCCCAACCAGAAGGAGTCATCATGTGGCCTGCAGCCCTGGCGTACGTCATGTCCAGTGATCTGAGGCGAGAGCAGCTCGAGCGCGACCGGCACGGCCGCGGAGTCGCGCGGAAGCGCCCCCGACGGCGACGGTGAGGTGTGAACGACATCCGGGTGCGGATCCGGCCCCTGGCGGACGCCGAGACCGGACCCGTGCTCGCGGTCTTCGACGGGCTCGGCCCGAGGTCGCGTGAGCGGCGGTTCCTTGCCCCCAAGTTCCGGCTGACCGCCACGGACCTGTGTGCCCTGGCCCACGTGGACGGTCGGGATCGAGTGGCCTTGGTGGCGGAGCTGCCCGACGGCCGGCCGGTCGGGATCGCCCGCTTCGTCCGCGACGAGCACGACCCGGCCACGGCCGACGTGGCTGTGGCCGTGGTCGACGTGTGGCAGCGGCGCGGCGTGGGTTCGCTGCTCGCCGAGGCGTTGGCGGAGTGTGCGCGCGCACTCGCCGTACGACGGTTCACCGCGGTGGTCCTGCGCGACAACGAGGCCGTGGCCGGCCTACTGCGCAGCGTCGGGGGCGACGTACGCGCTCTGGCGCTCGACGAGCTCAACGCAGAGCTCGAGATGCGTCTGGCCGGCTGACCGGCCGTCCTGCCGGTGGTCGAGGAAGGCGTGCCCCGGCCGTTCGATGCCGGTTCAGTCCTCGCTGGAGGCGTCTCGCACCAGGTGGAGGCCGGACCGGCGGGCCTTGCCGGCACGCCCCCGCGCGGGCACGCAGGACAGCAGCGCGACCGCGCCGTTCTCGAGGCCGATGCATGCGGCCGCCTCGGTGGCAGCGGAATCGAGTGTCCCGAACGTCCCTACCCAGTCGCCGTCCACGATCAGGTTGTACCCGGTGCGACCCGGCTCGGAGGGATGCCAGCCCTCGACCACGCGCACGCGGCCCGACTGGTCCACCCACCGACGTGGGTTCCGGTTCACTTCCCTCGACATCGCTCGCCCCCTCCGGCGAGCGTACGGGCTCGGCGACGGCTCCGTCGGGGGTTTGCCCGAGTTGGTGCTCCTCCGACGAGGGACTTCCTGCCGGGCCTCGGCACAGCCGAGCCGAGGCCCGGCTGTCGCGTCCGAGGATCGGCCTGTAGGCACGCCGGAAGTCGCGTCGCGCAGGCCCGCGGACGGTATGCGAAGTCGGTGGGGTCGGGCTCAGAGCTGCTGGGCGAGTCCGACCACGTGACCCAGCGGGTCGGCGATCAGGGCGAACCGGACGCCGGGCACCTCCACCGGCTCCTGCACGATCTTGCCGCCGAGTCGGGTCGCTTCGGAGATGGTCGTGGTCATGTCGTCGACGCCGATGAAGAACGTGACCAGGTCGGTGTCGCCCTGCAGCGGGCTGACCGCGGTGTAGAGCGCATCCGGAACTCCGGTGTCGACGAACGTGTAGCCGGGGTAGGCGCCCTCGGTCGGGTACGTCCAGCCGAACAGGTCACCGAAGAACGACCTGGTGGCGTCTGGGTCGCTGGAGCGGATCTCTGCGTGTACGACGGGGTGCGGGCTCATGGTGGCCTCTTCCTCTCTGCGGCCACCCGGGTGGGGCCGGCCTCCTGCCTCCATGACGGAGGAGCAGGGTCGAAATCGACGCGAGGGCGACCGGTTCTCCGCAGGAGACGCCCAGACCGGCCAGGTCAGGATCACGTCGCCGAGGATCGACGTAAGGCATGGGGTACGCCGTCGTGTGCTCGGGACGGTTCCTGCTGCGTCGGAAGCACCGTGGATCTCGAGCGGAGGATCCGGGAGCACGACGAGGGGCTCGGCGCGGATGACGCACGCCGTCCACGCTCCTCCCACTGCTCGGGGGAGCGCGGCCTACGACCGGGTGGACGAAGCTCTCGCCTTCGAGAACCAGAGACATGGGTGGTCACGCAAGAAGCGGCCCAAAGGACTGTCCGGCGACCCGGGTCGGCTGAGCAGCCGGAGCCATGCAACGCGGCCGCGCTGCAGCGAGACGAGCCTGTGACGGCGGTCTCGAGCCGGTCGTAGAACGGGCTCCTCGACCAGCCGGCAGACCGCACGACGTCGTCAGGCGGACACCGCGACGTCCGCACGCTTCGGGCTGGGGCTGGCGCGCCGCCTCAACCAGCGAGGGGTGCGGAGCAGGGGGCGCACGGACGGGCTGCGTCGTGCCCGGCCGCCGTCCCGGACCTGCTCCTCGACCGTCTGCCGAGCGACGAACGTGGCAAGGGCCGGGCTGTTGATGAAGCCGTGCATGATGATTCCTCGAGGGTTCGGACGAATGTCGTGGTCTCGAACCTCGCGCTAAGTCGCCAGGGCTGTCGTCGGGCAGATGCCGTAGGCCGTACCTCAGAATCGGCCAGGAAGGACGTCAGGAGCTGTGACAGGCGACAGCCTGGTCGGCCGGCACCGGCGTCGCGGAGTCGAGAGCATCGCGCGCACGGACGCGGCCGAGGTTCCATTCGAGCCAGTCGTCGTCGGGCGTACGGCGACCCTGCAGGGCGCAGAAGCGCTCCGCTGGCGACAGGCCGGTGAGCACCGGGACGGCGTCGTCCGAAAGACTCCGCAGGTAGGTCCAGTCGATGCGGCCGGTGTCGGCGTACCTGTCAAGGTTCTGCCTCGCGATCCACGCATCCGGGTTGACGGCCGCAAGACCGAGCAGCGCGACCACGCCACTGATCAGGGCGAAGCGCGGCAGCCACGTCGCCCGCAGCATCACGCCGGCCGCGAGCACCGCGACGACGAGCAGTCCGAGCCAGCCCTCGAAGACGTCGACGAGCAGACGGAGCTGGGTGAAGCCGTAGGCGTCCTGGTAGAGGTTCATCCGGTGCAGCGCGGAGCCCACGACCACCAGCGCCTGCAGGCAGAGCAGCCCGAGCGACACCCGCATCCAGACACGGTCGCTGCGCGCCTCGCGCGGCACCTTGCGAGCGGCCGCCCAGATGACCAGCAAGGTCAGCGCGGTCGCCATCGTGAGTTGACCGAAGCCCTGGTGCACGTAGTCGGCGTAGGTGAGGCCCGTCGTCTGCTCCACGTAGCCGTGGCCGCCGAAGAGCACCGCTGCCTGGGCGACCAGGAACGCCGCGAACACCACGTTGACGACCAGCACGGGCGCCAGCCACTCGAAGCGGTGTGCGACCGGCCGTGCCTCCAGACCCGTGGGGTCGACGCGGGGTGGGTTGAGCGCGACGTACGCCGCCGCCAGCACTGAGCCGCCGACCGCCACCATCACGAACACGCGCAGGACGGTCGCCCCCAGCGAGAGGTCCGGCAGCACGTCGGACCACCACGTCGCCACCAGCGCGTCGGCCGAGGCGAAGAGCGCGCCGAACACGAGCAGACCGAGCAACGACCACACCACGGTGCGGACGACGGCTGCTCCGTGACCGAGGCCGGTCAGCCGGGCGAGGGTGCGGCCGAGCCACGGCAGCCCGCGAAGACCCGCAAGGGGCCAGGCCAGGCCGGAGACCACGAACCCGAGCGGCGTGCGCGCGCCGGTGACCGTGCATACGCAGAGTCCCGCGCCGGCCATCAGACAGAGGACGTCGATCCAGTCGGCGTCGCGGACGAGCGTCGTCGCGGCCAGCAGGAGGCACAGCGCGGCGCAGACCAGGGTGTAGGCATCGCGGCGCCGGCTCGCCGTGAGCACCACGGCGCCCGCGCCCACGAGCACCAGGAAGGTCCCGAGCCCGAGGTCACGGAAGGGCATCACCAGACCGCCGAGCAGGCCGGCGCCGAGGGAGCCGAGCAGAAGTGCGAGCCTGGCCGGCACGCCGCGCTCCGGCCAGAACTGGCCGAAGAGCCCGTCCAGCAGCGGAGGGGCACTCACGGGCACGGGATCCGGCGGCCGGGGCGGCGTCGAGGAGAACGCCGGGGACGCGGGCGCGGTCGACACGTCGTCCTGCGGGGTGAGCGGCGGCCGGCCGGACGGTTCGAACGGCAGGGTCACCCGTACCCGGGCTCCTACGCGCCCCGGCTCGGGGTCCACGAAGCGGATCGAGCCGCCGTGCAGGTCGGTGACCCACCGGGCGATCGCCAGCCCGAGTCCGGTGCCGCCGCCCCCGTCGCCGGCCGCGAGCGTCCCGAACGGCTCGAACGCCCGCTCCCGGTCGCCGGGGTCGACGCCTGGGCCCTGGTCAGCGACGTCGAGCTGCCAGCTGTCTCCCGACCGCCTGACGAGGACTGTGACGGTCCCGCCGGCCGGGCTGTGGCGCGACGCGTTGTCGAGCAGGTTGGCCACCAGCTGCCGCAGCCGCGCGGGGTCGGCCTGGACGACGAGATCGGGGGGCTCGACGCTGGCGGCGTAGCGGACGTCGCGCCCGCGGACCCCCGCCTCCGCGACGGCCGCCTCGAGCAGTGGACCGAGGGAGACGCGCTGGGGCGTCAGCGGAGCCCTTCCCGCGTCGACGCGGGCGAGGTCCAAGAGGTCCTCGACGAGCCGGCTCGTCCGCTGCGCCTGGTCGAGCGCGACGGTCAGCGACTGCGGGTCGCCCGGTGCGACGCCGTCCACGAGGTTCTCGAGTACGGCGGTCAGCCCGGCGAGCGGCGTCCGGAGCTCGTGGCTGACGTTGGCGACGAGCTCGCGCCGCTGGCGATCGACTGTGGCCAGGTCGCGGGCCATCGTGTTGAAGGCACGGGCCAGGTCGCCGACCTCGTCGCTCGACGTCTGCGTCACCCGGACCGCATAGTCGCCGGTCGCCATCCGGCCGGCGGCCACGGTCATCTGCCGCAGGGGCGAGGTCATGCCGACCGCCAGGAGCTGGGTGACCGCCAGGGCGAGCAGAATGGTGACCGGAACACTCAGCCAGACGGGTACGCCGCCGGCCCGGCCGAGGCTCGCGACCACGGCAGTGACCGTGACGCTGGCAGCGACCAGCAGACCGAGCTTGACCTTCAGTGAGGCTACTCGGGCGAGTGGCTCGGGGGTGGTCATGCCGTGCCGCCGGGCTCGAAGGAGTAGCCGACGCCGTGCACGGTGCGGATCAGGTCACCGCCGATCTTGGCGCGCAGGCCCTTCACGTGGCTGTCGACGGTGCGCGTGCCCGACGCCCCTGGCCAGTCCCAGACCTCGGTCATCAGCTGCTCACGCGTCACCACGGTCCCCGGCTTGGTGGCGAGGCAGACCAGCAGGTCGAACTCGGTAGGCGTCAGCCTGACCTCTTCGTCGTCTCGCCACACACGCCGCGCGGCGGCGTCGACGGTGAGGTCACCGAGCTCGAGGGCGCGACGACCGACGAGCTCGGCGGCGCGGTCCACGCGCCGCAGCAGCGCCGCGATGCGCGCCACCAGCTCACGCATGCTGAACGGCTTCGTCACGTAGTCGTCGGCGCCGATCCCCAGGCCGGTCAGCACGTCGACCTCGTCACTGCGCGCGGTGAGCATCAGCACCGGTACCGGACGGTCGGTCTGGATCCGCCGGCACACTTCGTGCCCGTCGTACCCGGGCAGCATCACGTCGAGCACCACCAGGTGCGGTGCGTGCTCGGCGTACGCCGCAACGGCGCCGGGTCCGTCGTATGCCCGCACCACGTCGTAACCCTCCGCCCCGAGGCGGTCGGAGACCGCCTGGTTGATCACCGGGTCGTCCTCGACCACGAGGATGCGGCGGCTCGGAGTGGCCATGCCCGAAGGCTACGAGTGATCCCGGGACGGCGCGGCGGTGACGTGTGAAGGTTCGGTGGAGGTGCCGGTGGGTAACGTCCCTGGACGGAGCTGTCCCGAACCGATCGAACAGGAGCACGGTGTCGAGCACGGGGTCGAGCACGGGGTCGAGCACGGGGTCGAGCACGGGGTCGAGCACGGGGTCGAGCACGGGGTCGAGCACGGGGTCGAGCACGGGGTCGAGCACGGGGTCGAGCACGGGGTCGGACGCAGCGCGGAGGAGGATCCGTCAGCTCGACCACGACGGCCTGACCTTCGACGTCGTCGACGCCGGTCCTCTCGACGGGCCGGTCGCCGTCCTGCTGCACGGGTTCCCCGAGCGGGCGTCGCACTGGGAGGCCGTGAGTGCGATCCTGCACGAGCACGGGATCCGCACGCTGGCGCTCGACCAGCGCGGGTACTCGCCAGGGGCCCGCCCCCGGGGGCGGGCGCAGTATCGGATGTCGCGGCTGGTCGGAGACGTCGTCGCACTGATGGAGCGCTGCGGTAGGCCGGTCCACCTCGTCGGTCACGACTGGGGGGCGGCGGTGGCGTGGGTGACCGCCGGCGCGCGACCGGACCTCGTCCGCTCGCTCACCACGGTCTCGGTGCCGCACCCGGCCGCGTTCGCGCGTTCCCTGCGGACGAGCAGCCAGGCGCTGCGCTCGTGGTACATCGTCGCGGTGCAGCCGCCCGGTCTGGTCGAGCTGGTCGCTCGCGTCGCACCGGGCGCCGTCGCGGCCCTGCTGCGCCGGAGCGGTCTCTCGGACGAGGAGGTCGCCCGTTTCCAGCGCGAGATCGTCGACGACGGCGCGCTGCCGGGCGCGCTCGCGTGGTACCGCGCCCTCCGACCCGCGCCGGCCCCGTCGTCTGGCGCGGGGCGACGCTCTCGCAACGACCTCGGGCGCGTGCAGGTGCCGACGACCCACGTCTGGAGCGACCGGGACGTCGCGCTGACGAGGCGCGGGGCCGAGCTGACCGCCGAGTTCGTGGCCGCACCGTACGAGCTCCGCGTGCTGGCAGGCGTCAGCCACTGGATCCCGACCCAGGCGCCCGACCTGCTGGCCGAAGCCGTGCTGGAGCGGATCGCCTCCGTGCCAGGATGACGGACGCGCATCCGCGCGACGCCGATCCGGTCGCACGCGACGGCCTAGAGTCGCGAGCGTGACCACGACGTCGTCCGAGCTTCCGATCCTTCCGACCTCGCTCGTGGGCAGCTACGCCCAGCCGGACTGGCTGATCGACCGGACCAAGCTCGCCGGCCGGTTCCCGCCACGGGTACGGGCGCGGGAGCTCTGGCGGGTCGACCCGGAGCACCTCGACCAGGCACAGGACGACGCCACCGAGCTGGCCATCCGCGCCCAGGAGCGGGCTGGTCTCGACATCCTCACCGACGGGGAGATGCGACGCGAGTCGTACTCCAACCACTTCGCCACCGCGCTCGACGGCGTCGACATCGACCACCCCGGCACGGCGCTCGACCGGAGCGGCCATCCGAACCCGGTGCCACGCATCACCGGGCCCGTCTCGCGGCCACGCGCCGTCGGCGTACGCGACGTCGAGTTCCTGAAAGCACATACCGACCACCCCGTGAAGATGACGGTGCCGGGCCCGTTCACCATGTCTCAGCAGGCGCAGAACGACCACTACCCGGACCTCGAGTCGGCCGCGATGGGGTACGCCGCAGCGGTCAACGCCGAGCTCAAGGACCTCCACGCCGCCGGTGCCGACATCGTCCAGATCGACGAGCCCTACATGCAGGCCCGGCCCGATGCCGCCCGCGAGTACGGCCTCGCCGCGCTCCAGGCCGCTCTCGACGGCGTCACCGGCACGACCGCGGTGCACATCTGCTTCGGGTACGCAGCGATCATCCACGACCGCCCCGAGGGCTACTCGTTCCTCCCGGAGCTCGCCGGCTGCTCCGCGGACCAGATCTCGATCGAGACCGCGCAGTCCCGTCTGGACCTCGGCGTCCTCGCGGAGCTCGCCGGCAAGACGATCATCCTGGGAGTGATCGACCTGTCCGACCCTGACGTCGAGTCCGCCGACCTGGTGGCCGAACGCGTCCGACGGGCGTTCCCCTACACATCCCCTGACAAGCTCACGATCGCCACCGACTGCGGCATGAAGTACCTCCCCCGCGCCAGCGCCGAGGGCAAGATGCGCGCCATGGCCGGCGCCGCCGCGATCCTGCGCTCGGAGCTGTGACCCCGATGGCCTGACTGGGACGCATCGCACGACGCGTGGGACGACGCCTGGGACGACGCCTTGGACGACGCCTGGTCAGGAGCGCCGACGGAGGGCCGCGACCCCGAGACCGATCCCGACCAGAGCAACCACTGGGCCTACGACCGCCCACAGGGTCCTGCCGCTCATCGCGGAGCCGCCGAGGACGCCGATGCCCTGGAGGAACCAGACGGCGCCGAAGACCACCAGCACGGCGCTCACTGCCAGCAGGGCGGAACGCGACACACTGCCAGGCTACGTCGGCAGGCTACGCCGCGCTCCCGGTGAGTCAGGGAGTCCACACGGCGGCGTCGTGCGCGAACACGACCCGTCGCGGGTCGAAGGCCAGGATCCGCGACATCCACGGGCTGGGCTCGGGTAGCGGTTCCTCGTGGCCGAGCCCGGCGGCCTGATCCGCGAGCGCGTCCGCGGACCACTGCGACGCCGTGTCGTGTGCCTGCCCGGCGAGCACCACCGAACCGTCCTCGCAGACGACGACCACCGACTGGTGCCCGTCGACGTGTCCCGGCGTGGGGATGACGTGCACGCCGGTCGCGATCTCGGTCTCACCGTCCAGCAGCTCGTACGTCGCGCCCACGAAGTCGAGGAGGGCGGGGACGGTGTAGTCGCCGGACCGTGCTGTCTCCAGCTCCCGCCGCTGGCAGAACAACGGGCGCCCGGCGAATCTCGGGTTGGCTCCGATGTGGTCGAAGTGGAGGTGACAGTTGACCACCAGGGAGACTTCCTCCGGCGTCAGCCCGGCTGTACGCAGCGCCCTGTCGAGGGGAACGCGACGCGGCCGGTACCACGCCTCGGTCTCCGCATCGACCTCGCCCACCCCGGTGTCCAGCAGGAGCACGCCGCCTGGTGTGCGCACGACGTACCCGTAGACCGCCTCGACCCGCGGCTGCCCGGTGCCGGTCTCCTCGGCCGGACGCACGAACGTGCCGAGGTCGAGCCGGCGTACGTCGTCGGTCCGCACCACCCCAGGCTAGGACGACCTCCCGACCGCGATCAGGCGGGCGGGATGTTCGCGTTGCGGTGGAAGAGGTTCTTCGGGTCGTACACCGCCTTGATCGCCCTGAGCCGCTCGTACTTCTCGGGGCCGTACGCCGTCCGCACCGACTCGCGGTCGAAGTCCGTGACGCCGTTCACGTAGGTCCGATCGTCCATGCCCAGCGGTTCCAGGGCATCGGCCAGCGAGCGGACCCACGCGCGTTCGGCCTCGAACATCTCGGGCGCCGGACACACCCCGATCATGAACACACCCAGCCGCGGCGGCCGGCCACCGCTGAAGGCGGTCGCGTCGTCGGCGACCGCGGAGTACGCGCCGTCCAGCCGGTAGAAGAGCACGATGGAGAGCGGCGAGATCTTCTTCGGGAAGTGCTCGGTGAGCACGTCGATCACCTCGTCGGTCAGGCCCTCGACGTAGCAGCTCTTGTCGTAGCAGTACATGCCCCAGGCATTGGCCTCGTCGAGCATCTTCTGCAGCTCGACGTACGGCATCGGCGTCGCGAACGAGACGAGCGGCGCCGGGCCCTCCGCAAGTGCCGCCAGCACGGCCTGATGGCTCTCGGAGGAGCCGAGCCCGACCACGATGACGGCATATCCCGGCTGGTGCTGGTGCTGCTCGGGGACGAACGGTGCGGGCGGGGCGTTGATCCCACCCACGGCGACGTTGACGTCGTCCGGCAGGGTGGCCAGGACGTCGCGGGCGTGGCGGAGTGCCGCCGCGCCCTGGTCGAGCGACCAGAACGTCAGGCCGAAGTGCACCATCGGACCCACCTCGTGCAGCGCGAACTCGAACTCCGTGACCACCCCGAAGTTGCCGCCGCCACCGCGGATCGCCCAGAAGAGATCGTCGTTCTCGACGGGAGACGCGACCCGCGCCTCACCGTCGGCGGTCACGACGCGGGCCGACAGCAGGTTGTCGATGGTCAGTCCGCCGAGCCTGGTCAGCCAGCCCATCCCGCCACCGAGGGTCAGCCCGCCGACGCCCGTGTGGCTGACGAGTCCGGCCGGCACCGCGAGCCCGTGCGCCTGGGTCGCGGCGTCGACGTCTCCCAGCAGAGCGCCGCCAGCGACCACGGCCCGGCGCGCATCGGGATCGACCGTGACCTGGTTCATCCGGCTGAGGTCGATCACGATGCCGTCGTCGACGACGGATGCTCCCGACATGCTGTGGGCGCCACCGCGGACCGCGATCTCCAGCCCCTCCTCGGTCGCGAACCGGACGGCGGCCTGGACGTCCGCCTCGTCCACGCATCGCACCACCACTCGCGGGGCGCGGTCGATGCTGGCGTTCCAGACGCGGCGGCTTTCGTCGTACGCCGCGTCCTCCGCGCCGACCACCTCGCCCCGGACGAGGTCACGAAGCCTGGTGAGCGGGCTCTCGGCGGTCTGGGTCATCTCGAGCTCCTGACGTGTGCTGGCCCGAGATGGGGTTCGCTGGCGACCTCACGCTAGACGGTTGCCACGTCGACCGGAATACACAGGTTCGATGACTCGGAGCGGGTCACGGCTCCAGGCAGGCCGGGATCGAGTCCCGCTGGCCCCGTGGGTGCTCGGTGTGTCCACCCGGGCCATAGATCTTGACCCAGTCCACCGTGGGCAGGTGCCGGAGGGTCGGCATGATCTCCCCGGCGATCGTCACCGTCGAGCCACCACTGGTGCAGCCGCCCACGAGCTCGACCCGCGCGATCCGGTCCCTGATCGAGCGGATCCGGAAGCCGGATGCTCCGGATCGGAGCAACCGCAGCCCGTCGGCTCGCTCGGCGGGCAGCACCCCGGCGAACAGCCGGTCCATCAGGCCGGTCGCGGGCGTCAGTGGGATCACGGGCCGGGACCGCGGCACGAAGAACGGCGGGGCGTTGTCGAGGAAGGCCTGCCGATCGAAGAACCACACGCGGTGGCGGACCGTACGGAAGGCGGCCCGCACGTCGACGACCACGCGGGCGGGGTGGCGAAGAGTGAAGACGTGGAACGTCGTCCGCTTGGCCAGACCCAGACCGAAGGTGACGATGCCCTCGAAGTCCCCGGAGCGAACGGTGGTCATCACGTTCGGCAGGGCGTACGCCGTACGGCCGGGGACCGTGGCGGCACCGCCGTCGGTGTGCGACCTGGCGTTCGTCATCCGCACCTGGAGGACCGCGCGCCCCGCGACCCGGACGATCGCACCCGATCCGTCCTCGACCAGCCGGTCGACGTAGCGCGAACGGTGGCTGGCCGGCAACCCGCCACGGAACTCGAAGACGACGCGGTCGAACCCCGGGTGGTGTGACGCCCGGACGTCCACGAGCGTGGGCTGGGACGGGACCGCGCGAGCGCCCGCCCCCAGGGCGGAGGCTCCGGTCAGGCCGCCGGCCGCGGCGCCGGGCAGGAGCGCCAGACCGAGCAGGGAAGCAGCGAAACGGACCATCCTCATGTCACACCTCCGGGTGCGGAGCTCGTCGGCTCTCACCTGGTATGACGCCCGACGGAGCACGAGGGTTGACCAGATGCAGCGCGATCGCCGAGTACGACGTAGAATGGGGCATCGGCAACCGCCGGATGTCGGAGCGTTCTGGTCCTCATCCGCGCCGGGTGTCAGCGCCGTCGGGCGCGGCACGGCCGAGGTTCGGTCCGAGGGGCGGACCGGGCCGCGGAGATCAAGACCCGTCGACCGAGGACGGGACGCCGGAAGGCGGACACCGGTCCGTCGGCGGTGAAGCTTCGCGCTTGAGGAAGAGAGCGGCTGGTTGGCCACACAGCGTCGACGCCAGTCCGGCGGTAGCCGGACGGCTCAGCGTTCCCGTGGACAGGGGCGAGGGCAGACCCGCAGACGGGACAACGAGGGGATCATCCCCGTGCTCGCCATGGCGGTGCGCGAGGTCGAGCGCGCCGTGAACCAGCGTCAGCTGAGCTCCGGTCAGCGGGCCCGCTTCCAGGCGGCCGCCCTGCTCGCGCGGGCCGAGCGCGCCAACGTACGAGGGGACGACGCCCTGACGCCGGCGCAGAAGGAGGCGCAGCTCAAGCGGCTGGAGGGGCTCGCCACGATCCTCGCCCAGATCGCCACCCGCGAGCCGTCCCTGTTCAGTCTCCTGCAGGACGACGCCGAGGTCTCCGACGCGACCCGGCGGTTCGAGCGCGAGATGCAGCTCCAGGCAGGGCTCGAACCCGGGCCCGAGCCGGAGCCGGACCCGACGTACGGCCAAGGGGCTCGCGAGCGGACGGCGCTGCCGCAGTCCGTCGTCCAGGCGCAGCTGGCCAACCCCTTCCTGGTACCCGACTTCAGCCAGCCCGCGCCGCGCGTGCACGGACGACTGGCCGGCTGGGAGCTGATCGAACCGCTGCTCAACTCCTTCGAGCAGGCCGCGCCCGGAGCGCCGGCGAACATGAGCCTCCCGGAGCCGCGGCCGATGCTGCTGCCGCCGGACGTCGAGCTGATGCCTCACCAGGCGAAGCTGCTCGCGTCGGCAGCCGAGGGCCACCGCACGTTCCTCCTCGCCGACGAGCCCGGGCTGGGGAAGACGGCCCAGGCCCTGCTGGCCGCCCAGGTGGCGGAGGCGTACCCGCTGCTCTGCATCGTCCCCAACGTCGTGAAGACCAACTGGGCGCGTGAGGCCCACATGTGGACGCCGAGCCGCAAGGTCACGGTGGTGCATGGCGACGGGCTCGACGTCGACGGGTTCGCCGACATCGTGGTCGTCAACTACGAGGTGCTGGACCGGCACGTCGGCTGGATGGGCGAGCACGGCTTCCGGGGGCTGGTCGTCGACGAGGCCCACTACATCAAGAACAAGAAGTCCCAGCGCTCGCAGAACGTCCTGGAGGTCTCCGACCGCATCCGCCAGCGCGTCGCCCGGCCGCTGATGATGGCGCTGACCGGTACGCCGTTGATCAACGACATCGACGACTTCCGCGCCATCTGGCAGATGCTCGGCTGGATCGAGGAGAAGAGGCCCGGCAACGTGCTGCTGGCCGAGCTCGAGGCGACCGGCCTCACGCCCGCCGACCACGCCTTCTACCCCGCCGCGCGGCAGGCGGTGGTCGACCTCGGCATCGTCCGCCGTCGCAAGGTCGACGTGGCCGCCGACATCCCGGCACGCCGTATCGCCGACCTCCCGGTCGAGCTCGAGGGTGCGATGGGCCGCTCGATCCGTGAGGCGGAGCGCCAGCTCGCGCAGCGCCTCGTGGGTCGCTACCGGGCGGCGCTCGAACACCGGCGTCCCGGCGCCTCGGTCCTCGGCGAGGACGGCATCGACCACGAGCTGGTACGCCGGGTCGCCGAGCGCGAGGTCGCCGAGGGCAGCGAGGCCGAGACCGGCGACAACGTGTTCACGATGGTGCGCAAGATCGGCCAGGCGAAGGCCGAGCTGGCCGCCGACTACGCCGTCCAGCTCGCCCGGAGCGCCGGCAAGGTCGTGTTCTTCGCCAAGCACCTCGACGTGATGGACGCCGCCGAGGACCTGTTCGAACGGCGTGGTGTCGGCGCGACGTCGATCCGAGGCGACCAGACACGCACCGCCCGCGACGCGGCGATCGACGCCTTCACCCACGACCCCGACGTGCATGTCATCGTCTGCTCGCTCACCGCAGCCGGCGTCGGCATCAACCTCCAGGTCTCTTCGAACGTCGTGCTCGCCGAGCTCTCCTGGACCAACGCCGAGCAGACCCAGGCGATCGACCGGGTCCACCGCATCGGCCAGACGATGCCCGTGACCGCGTGGCGGATCATCGCCGCACAGACCATCGACGCGAAGATCGCCGAGCTGATCGACGCCAAGGCCGGCCTCGCCGCCCGCGCCCTCGACGGCGCCGGGGAGCAGGACGCCTCCTCGTCGGTCGACGTCCAGGTGGAGACGCTGATGGCGATCCTCACCGAGGCGCTCCTGGCCGGGGCTGATGGCTGACTGACAACTAACTGGCATACACCCGACAATCTCGGTGCCTCAGATTCGTCGTCTGTAAGCCAGTTTCCGTCTCGGACCGACCACCGGCGGACTCACCTGCCGGCCCGGACCGGGCGGCGCTGACCCGGGGACCGCGCGACTACGCGGCCGGGGACACGACGATCTCGCCTCGGACGATGCGCTCGAGGGCCGCCACCAGCTCGTCCGCACCCAGCTCGTCGGACAGCCAGCCACGCAGGCGGCCGTCCATCAGGCTGCCGGTCATCGCGAACGCGAGTGGGTCGATCGCGGGAGCAGACGTGTAGACCACGACCTGCTTGCCACCGGCCTCGGTCTCGCCGAGGGCGGCCAGGTCCAGCGGCCGGCCGCCGGCGCAGGGGTCGAGCAGCACGAGCTCGGCGCGGCTGGGCACGCCGCGGCCCACCAGCTGCACACGGTCCTTGCACGTCTCGAGCCGGGCCTTCAGTCGCCGGTAGGCCAGGCGGCCGCTGGGTGCTGCCAGTGCGATCCTGATCGGAGCTCCCGAGGCGGTCGTCGGGGTGGACCGGACGGGCGAGATGGACGAGGTGGTCACGAGGGCCTCCTGACCTGGAGCGGGCCCGTCGGCCGAACGGCCGGCGGGAGCGCGACCCACTGAGAGCTGTCACACGGTCGAGAGGAGACGCTGTTCTCGACCGTAACAGGCTCGCCGTGGGTCACGGCACGCCCGCAAAGGTGTGCCGTGCCGGCGGTCAACGACGGGACGCGCTGAAGGCTGCTGCGCTGTGGACCTCGCCACCCGACGGCGTACGCCCGGCCGAGCGGCGTGCCCGACCGCCGCCGCCGGACGAGGCCTCCGGCCCCGACGCCTTCGCCGGGCG